>NZ_JBNDLA010000014.1:0-163739 GCF_050435825.1 Bradyrhizobium sp. I1.14.4
ATGGTCATGTTGAGCGATGTTGGAACGACGAGTCGCGCTCACACAACACCCGCCGCGGAGTATGGGTCCCTGCTTTCGCAGGGACGACGCTTGTGGGCTGGGCTGCCCATCACTGCCGCGACAGCGGCGCGGGCGGCGGCGGGGCGGTGGCGCCGGCGGCGAGCGAGCGCTGCACCATCACGGTGTCGGACCAGTGGCCGTAGCGGTAGGCGACGCCTGGCAAGTGACCGACGCGGGCGAAGCCGAAGCGGTCGTGCAGCGCGAGCGACGCCGCGTTGTCGCTATCGATGTAGCCGATCATCTGGCGGAAGCCGGCCGCGGCGCAGGTGTCGACCAATTCCTGCAGCAGCAGCCCGCCGACGCCCTTGCCGGTAAAGCGGTGGTGAATATAGATCGAATGCTTCACCGTGTAGCGATAGGCCGGGCGCTTGCGGAACTGGACGACATAGGCGTAGCCGACCACCTCGCCGTCGCACAGCGCGACCAGGTGCGGCAGCCGGGTGTTGCGCAAATTCTTGCGGCGGTCGCGCAGGTCGTCAGGCTCGGGCGTGCCCGAGTCGTCCACACTTTCCTCGATGCCGTGGCGGATATGATAGCGGTAGATCGACAGCATCGCGTCGGGAGGGACGGACGGCGATCTTGTGATCATTCTCCATTGCGCGCTGACCGTTCACTTATTCGGAGACCACATAGGTGTAGAAGCGGACGCGGCCGGATTCGTCGATCTCCTTGTAGATGCCCTGGACCTCGACCTCGAAGCCGGGGAACGCATTGAAGCTCGCCTCGAACATCTTGAGATAATCGATCATCGGCTTGCTTCGTTCCGACAGCCGCTCACCGGGCACGATGGTGGCGATACCGGGCGGGTAGACCACGAACGGCGTCGCTGCGATACGGCCGAAGATCTGGTCGATCGGCAAATAGTCGACGTCGTTGCGGATGAGATATTGCGCGGCCTGGCGCGGCGACATCGCGATCTCGGGCAGATGTTCGGGCAGGAATTGCCTGGCCTGAAGCGTGCTGACGCCGCCGTCGCGGAAGAAGCGATGCATGTCGCCGCAGAGGTCGCGCAGCCGCACCCCGCTGTAGCGTTGCGGGCAACGGCGGAAGAATTCGGGGATGACGTCCTCGATCAGCGCATTGTCGTCGTGCAGCTTCTTGAAGGCGACGAGCCCGGACACCAGCGTGCCGGCCTTGCTGGCCTCGACGCCGGGTGTCAGCAGGAAGAGCAGGGAGTTGAGGTCGTTCTTCTCGGCGACGATCTGGTTCTCGCGCAGATATTGCGCCACCACGGGGGCGGGGATGCCGTGATCGGCATAGGCGCCGGTGGCGTGATCGAAGCCCGGCGTCAGCAATGTGAGCTTGTTCGGGTCGGTCATGGCGAAGCCCGCGGTCAGCTCGGGGAAGCCGTGCCAGGTTTCGCCCGGGCTGAGCTGCCAGTAGGACGGATTGGTCGCGAGCTGATCGGTCGAGATCGTCTCCCAGGCGACGTTGTGCACGCCGCCTTCGCGCGCGACGTCCGGGATCATCACGCGGTCCGGCACGAACGGCTCGAAGAACCAGCGCCGCTCCGCGCGCGTCTCCTTCTCCTCGAACTCGCGCTTCACCGCGCGGATCTTCTTGCGCAGCTCGATGCCGAGCCGGATCGTATCGTCCCACAGCACTTCGCCGGAGCGCCCCTTCATCATCTGCGCGCCGACGTCGAGCGAGGCGAAGATCGGATAGAACGGCGAGGTCGAGGCGTGCTGCATGAAGCTTTCGTTGAAGCGGCGGTGCTCGACCCGGCGCTTCTGGCCCTTGATATGGCGGTCGCGGATGTGGATCTGCGAGGCCTGCGAGAAGCTCGCGAGCTGCTTGTGGGTCGATTGGGTGGCGATGATGCCGGGCGCCTCGGGGCCGAGATTGGCGAGCCCCATCGCGAAACGGCCGGAATAGATCGGGTGGAACTTCATGAAGCCGGCCCAGGCCTCGTCGAACAGGATGTAATCGCAGAGATGGCCGATCCGCTTGAGGATCATCTCGGCCGAGTGGATGGTGCCGTCATAGGTGCACTGCTCGACCACGGCGACGCGGAACGGACGTTCCTTCTTCCAGGCGTTCTCGTCCTTGACCAGTGGGTGCTTGCGGATCTGGTCGCGCAGGGCGCCCTCATCGAGCAGGTCCCAGCGCATCGGCCCGATCAGGCCCCAGGCGTTGCGCACCGTCGGCACGTAGACCGGAATGCCGCCGCCGATCAGGAGCGCGCCGTGATGCGCGGCCTTGTGGTTGTTGCGGTCGAACAGCACGAGGTCACCGTCGGTGACCAGCGAGCCGAGCGCGACCTTGTTGGAGGTCGAGGTGCCGTTGAGCACGAAATAGGTCTTCTCGGCGCCGAAGATTCGCGCCGCCTCCTTCTGCGCCTTCAGCGCCGGTCCCTCATGGGTGAGGAGGTCGCCGAGGTCGAGCACGGAATTGTCGAGGTCGTCGCGGAACACGGCCTCGCCGAGATGCTCCACGAACACCCGGCCGATCGGGCTGCGGCTGTAGAACACGCCGCCATTGTGACCCGGGCAGGTCCAGAGCTGGTTGCCTTCCTCGGCATAGTCGACCAGCGCCCCGAAGAACGGCGTCTTCAAATTCTCGGCATATTGCTTGAGCCGGCTGATCAGGTTCTTGGCGATGAAGGGCGGGGTCTCCTCGGACAGGAACACGTAACCGTCGATGAAATCGAGCACCTCGACCGGCAGATCCTCGAAGCGCTTGCGGCGGATCAGGAGGATGATCGGGAAATCGAGGCCGCGCCGGCGCATCAGATTGATCAACGCGGCGGTCTTGCCCTCAAGCCCCTTCTTGCCCCAGTCGACCACCATGCAGCCGATCGCGGCATCGGTCTGCACCGCGATCTCGGCATCTTCCAGCTTGCGGGCGCGGACCACCTCGAAGCCGGAGCGCTCGATCTCGGCAATGATCTGGTTGAAGCGGATGCCTTCGAGGTCGTCGGCCTCGAACACCGGCGCGGCAAACAGGAAGTTGAAGCGTTTGAAATAGTCCATGCGTGTCCCCGAACTGGTCCG
The DNA here is from genome assembly GCF_050435825.1 of Bradyrhizobium sp. I1.14.4. Taxonomy (NCBI): domain Bacteria; kingdom Pseudomonadati; phylum Pseudomonadota; class Alphaproteobacteria; order Hyphomicrobiales; family Nitrobacteraceae; genus Bradyrhizobium; species Bradyrhizobium sp. I1.14.4. The sequence goes on from NZ_JBNDLA010000014.1 coordinate 3,054, forward strand.
GCGCTGACGTGTCGGCACAATTCATGACAGGCAGATGACAATGGGATGGATGGAGGATCGAATACGTTGTTGGGGAGGCGATCTCTCACTGCACGGCGTCAGCCCGTGGATATTCGAGCTGCATGGCGACGAAATCGGCCGTATCACGGCCATAGCGTGTTTCGATCCCGGCAAGCGCCCGGTCGAGCGCCTGCGCGGGCGGCGCGGTGCCGACCGCGGGCAGCAGACGATCTGCGGACCAGGCCGGCGCCACGACTTGCGGATAAATACGCAGGCCGTTGCGGGTCGTCACCGCGTCGCCGGTCGCGGCGAACGTCACGGCATGCGAGCGATAGGTGCGCGACCAGCTGTCGGCGACCAGCGCCAGCGAGACCTCGTCGACGCCGGGAGCCAGCGCGAGGCCGAACTGTTCCCGGTTCCAGAACGCCAGCGTGTTCCGGATGGCGGTCAGCGCGAAGGGACGCGTGAACTTGAAGGCGTTGCTGTCATGTCGCGCGTCCCAGCCGGGCAGGCCGATCTCGCGCGCGACGGCCTCGGCCTTGTCGCGGCCGGCGATCGCCTCGATCAGGGTCAGCGACATCGGCATCGACGCCGAAATCCCCGTCGTCGTCGCGACGCCGCGATCGACCACGATGCGGCGGTCGGCGACGTATTGGATGGCGGGATGCTTGTTGCGCCAGTTCTTCAGATAGAACCAGTGCGTGGTGGCGCGCCTGCCGTCGAGCAGGCCGGTCGAGGCGAGCACCTTGGCGCCGGCGCAGACGGCGACGATCACAGCGCCTTTCTCGGCCTGGCCCCGGGTCCATTGCATGACGGCCGGATCATCGTCGCGGCTCATCGCCGGCACGATGACGTAATCGGCGCCGTCGGGATGCGCGGCCTCGAATTCAGCAGTGGTCGCATCCGGCTCGACCTTCAGCACCGGGAACAGCGTGACCGGACCGGGCCCCGTCGCCAGCGTGACTACATCGGCAACATCCGCGCGCTTGAGGATGCCGTAGGGCATCAGATAGTCAGTGGTCTCGGTCATGTCGTTGATGCCGACGATCGCGATCAAGGGGCGCGCCCGTTTCGGCGGCTTCAGCGCCGCAAGCGTTGCGTCGAGCTCCTGCTTTGCGATCGCAGGCTGAACCCTGAATGCCGATGCGGCGGGCAGGGTGAGGAGCCAGATGCCGCCGATGATTGGAACCAGCGCGGCGACGACGATGCCGCTCCACGCGAGAATCCGCCAGGTCATGATGATCGATCTCAACGTATCCGCTTGCGTCGCCCGGCGCGCAAACTACCCGTCGATCGCATCGATCAAAACGGCGAAATTCCCGCAAAAACGGACACGCGGGTGGCGCAGGCGCGGCTTGGACGCGCAGCCCGGATGTGCGCCAGCGACATCCGGGGGCGGTGTTTCCTCGCATGCCGCTCCGCTCATACCGGCTACAAGCCGATGCGCTCAATAGACGAGATTCGTTCCCGGCGGCTTCTCCAAGGCCGCCGCCAGCGTGCGATACTCCTCGCAGTCGGTGCCACAGATCTCGGCGATCCGCTGCAGATGATACTGCGCCTGGTCGCGGTTGCCCTGTTCGATCTGCCACAGGCCGTAGTAGTTCCACGTCAGCACGTGGTTCGGATCAGCCTTCAGCGCGCGTTCGTACCAGACCTGCGACTGTTTGTAGTCGCCGAGCTTGCGATAGGAATAGCCGATCAGATTGGCGACGTTCGGATGATCGTCGCGGCCGAGCGCGTGGAGCTGATCGATCGCGGCGGCGTAGTCGTTGCGTTCGTAGATCGTCGCATAGACCGCGCGATAGCCGTCACGGAATGCCGGATCGTCGAAGCCGGATTGCTTGATGGGTTTCTTGATCTTGTGCGTTGCCTTTCTGCCCTTCTCCTGAGGGTAGGAAGGAACCGGAGTGCCGTAGCTCGACCCGTAGAAGTCTCCGCCGCCTGCTCCACCGCCGCCGCCGCCGCCACCACCTCCGCCCGCCGCGATGGCGGTCTGCGGTGGGAACAGGACGATCGGCGCTGTCAGAACTGTCGCAAGCATTGCGAGTTTCGTCGGTGACTTGAACATGCACACCTCCCGATTCGACAAGGACAGTCATTGCTCTGAAGCAATAACTCCCGATCGAGGAGAGCATTCCGCGCGTTCTGAAAAATTGTTTGCCGATGCGGCAACCGCACTGTCTCTTCAGGACCTCGCGCACGCGTGCGAAGTCGAAACTAACATCGGTGTTAGAATCGCGTTCAAATCCTCGGCTATCTGGGCTCGCAGCGACAAGGGTGATCGATAATGCAGACGGACCTCTCCGAGATCTACCGAAACTACATTGCCTGTCTGAACCGGCAGGACTGGCCGCAGCTCGGTCAGTTCGTCGCGGACGACGTCTCCCACAACGGCCGGCGGATCGGGCTATCTGGCTATCGCGAGATGCTGGAGCGGGATTTTCGCGACGTCCCGGACCTTCGCTTCAACGTCGCGCTGTTGATCTCAGATGCGTCCCATGTCGCAAGCCGTCTGGCGTTCGACTGTACGCCGAAGGGAAGATTTCTTGGTCTCGATGTCGGCGGCAGGCGCGTCTCGTTTGCCGAGAACGTGTTCTACGAATTCAGGGACGGCAAGATCGTGGAGGTCTGGTCGGTGATCGACAAGGCGGCGATCGAGGCTCAATTGTAAAGAGCGGCTCGGACGCGGACCGTGAAGGGCCAGGTTATTCAATGCTACAAAGCGCCGCGCTCATGCAGGCGGCATATATGCGGCGCTACTTGTGCTCCAGGTGCCACGCGCCGTCCCAATCGGCTGCTGGCGAATTTCGCCGGAAACTCTCGACCCGTGCCTTCATGGCGATCGATGGGCCGTCGGCCGGTACCGCAACGAGCGCGGCGGCGAAAGCTTGCTCGGCGTCGCCCCAGCGGCGGTCGCGATAGGCGGCGAGGCCATCCGCGTAGCGCTGCCGCAACTCGGTCTGTGCCGGCGTCAGCTCGTCCTTCTTGCCGATGATCTCGAACACGGCGACCGGCTGGGTCTGGCCGACCACGACCAGCCGATCGATCTCGCGCAGCTCGATGGTTGCGGCACAGGCGCTCGCGGTGGCCTCCGAGATCAGGCTGCGGCTGCCGTAGAACTTGTTGGCGCCCTCCAGCCGCGAGGCGAGGTTCACGGTATCGCCGAGCACGGTGTAACTCATCATGAATTCGGAGCCGATGCTGCCGACCAAGACCTCGCCGGTGGCGATGCCGATGCGGATGTCGCAGTCGGTCGGGATCGCGCGCACGCCGAGCAGTTCGGGCAGATCCTTGCGCAGCTGGCTGACCTGGCCGACCATGTCGATTGCGGCCAGCGCGGCCAGATGGGTCTGCTCGGTTTCCTCGACGAAGGGAGCACCCCAATAGGCCATGATGGCGTCGCCGATGTATTTGTCGATGATGCCGCGATGCGCCTGGACCGGCGCCGACATCGTCGACAGATAGAGGTTCATGATCTTGACGAGGCCGCGCGGCGTCACGCCTTCGCTCAGGCGGGTGAAGCCCTTCATGTCGCAGAACATCACCGTCATGATGCGGCGCTGTCCTTCGGTGGCGGCGATCGCGGGCTGTTCGAGCAGGCCCTCGGCGATCCGCGGATTGATGTAGCGGCCAAAGGTTTCGCGGATGCGCTGGTTGTGGCGCAGCGTCTCGATCATGCGATTGAAGGCGGCCGACAGCTGGCCGATCTCGTCCTGGGTCGTGATGGCGATGCTGCCGTCGAGGCGGCCCGCCTCGATCTCGCGGGTGCCCTCCAGCAGCCGCATCACCGGGCCGGTAATGCCGCTGCCGACCAGCATCGCGAACACGAAGCCGAGGATCGCGGCAATGGCGGTCACGACACCGGAGATGATGATCGCCCGCTGCTGGGCGCCCATCACCTTGGCCGCGGCCGAGCCGACCTGAGCCAGCATGTCGGCGCGGATGCCCTCGATCCTGTTGTTGAATTCGTCGCGCAAGGCGTCCGCCCGGAGCGTGGTCTGTCTCGCAGCTGCAAAGTCCTTGGCGTCGAGCTGATCGAGCAGCGTCTTGTTCTCTGCGTTCAGGCGCGCCAAGAGGTCGTTGACGGCGTTGTCGATGCGGTCATCGAGGCGTCCGAGCGCATAATTGTCGGAGGGCGTCGAGGGATCGGCGATAATCGCATCGATGAGCGCGCGTGCGGCATCGGCCTCGCGCTTGATCGTGGGCTCGATCTCGTCGAAGGTCTTGCGTGCGCTTGCGTAGCCGGTCTCTTCGCCCGGCTCCTGCATCTTCGCCATCATCATCCGGCGCATCGCCAGCGACCGCTCCAGCGAGCGGACGTTGACGCGGGCGAGATGAGCGTAGGCGGGGATGTAGCGATTGGTGAGCTCGTCAAGCAGATGGCCGACCTGGCCTGCCATCACCATGGACAGCAGCGAGGTGATGACCGCGAGGACGATGAGTCCTGCGGCAATGCCGACAATCTTCTGCCTGATCGAATTCCGAAACATGCCGAGCCCGGCCGCAGCTGCAATAAGCGGGGGTACCCCGCCGTGGCGGCAAGACAGCTAATAGAGTTCCACGGCCCGCGGTGCAAGCGACCGGCGTCTGCTATCCACGCCGGGCCGGACGGGGGCCGCGGTTAGCGCAGGCCCTCGTAGACCATCAGGCCACGCGCGATGGCAAGCTTGCGCAGGGTCCGCGGCACAAGCCGCTCCTGGGGGTGCAGGTAGCGCCACGAGGTCAGGACGAGGTCGTGCAGCCGGGTGACGTCGTCCTCAAACGGGGCCAGCAGGCCGGTGAGGCTCGCCGGCATATGGACGCGGGCGGTGAAGGGGAGCAGCAGCAATTCGAGATGCGCCTTGGAGCCGGACTCGGACGTGGCGGTGACGCCGGCGATGGCCGGCAGCGTCTCTTCGACGACGCAGGTGATGATGTCTTCAATCTCGCCGCGGCTTGCATCGGCGAACAGGGCGGAAAAGCTCCGATTCTTGAGATCGCAGCCGAGCAGGGCGGAGGTGCGGGTGCCGGCGACCCGGAACGGAAAGCGGGTCTCGCCGTCATAGGACAGCACGAAGATGTCGGACAGCAGCTCGCGCACCGCGGACGGCTCAAACTCGCTCCGGTCAGGTGCACGCGCGTTGCCGCGCTTCGCATTCCAATAGGCGAAGAACTCGCGGCTGGAGCTGTGTTTCATCTAAAGAACCTTGCCCGGCACCTGTCTCGGCGGGACACATCTGTCCCGGTTTTGCTCAGGCGCCTTCCCTTCTCTGTTGTGCAGGGAAGGCTGTGCAGCGTCCATGCCGTGGCCGCGCTTTGGGCGTCTTATCGGCAGCTTTGTGTTGTTAACGTAAATTTAACTATGTCCTTGGCGTCCCCGGGAACGCCGCGTAGGGTCCTCGCGTTCCCGTTCACGCCGGCTGCCCCAAGCGCCGGCGCGGTTGGTACACAGGTGGCTTCAAACAGTTTGGTCATGGTGCGGGGAGGGGTGGGGATGGTCTCCCGATCCTCCTGGGGCACGAGAAGACCAGCCGATCAGGGAGGGCGTTCTCAGCGCCCTCCCTTTTCTTTTGCCCCAATGTGTTTGTCTCGATATGGCGCCGCGCGACACCGGTGTCCGATTTCGGGATTGTGCACTTGCACAGTCGCGGGAAAGCCGCCTATCTGGGATTCACAGCCGCGTGCGAGGTCTTTGACCCCTTGGACTCCCATCCCGAATCCCCGCTCGAGCCGCCGCCGGAGGCGCCGCGCGAGCCGATCCTGACCTTGCCGCCGGCGCTCACCGCCTACATCCTGCTGATCGCGGTGATCCATCTGCGGGTGCTGCTGCCGCCGGAGATGGAGAACTGGACCATCGACGTCTTCGGCTTCATCCCGAAGCGCTACGATTCGACGCTGCTCGACATCACCTTTCCGGGTGGCGAAGGCGCCAAGGTCTGGACCTTCGTCACCTATTCTCTGCTGCACGCCAACCTGACGCATATCGGCTTCAACATGCTGTGGCTGCTGCCGTTCGGCAGTGCGCTGGCGCGGCGCTTCGGCGCGGCGCGCTTCTTTGTCTTCATGGCGGTGACGGCGGCCGCCGGCGCGCTCGCACATCTGTTGACCCATGAGCACGCGATCGCGCCGATGATCGGGGCGTCGGCCTCTGTGTCGGGGACGATGGCGGCGGCGATCCGCTTCGCCTTCGTGAAGGGCAGCTTCCTGTCGTTCAGCCGCGGCGACGCCGAGGCGGCGGCCAAGGTGCCGGCGCTGTCGCTGTGGCGGGCGCTGCGCAATGGACGGGTGCTCGCCTTCCTGGCGATCTGGTTCGGCGTGAATATCCTGTTCGGCGCCACCTCGCTGTCGCTCGGTGGCGAGGGCGCGAGCGTCGCCTGGCAGGCTCATATCGGCGGCTTCATCGCCGGGCTGCTGCTGTTCTCGCTGTTCGATCCGATTCCGCGCACGCGAGAACATGCTGCAGATGCGTCATCGGTGGATCAGTCGGGGCGCGTCTGATCGCCGCTTGCGGCTCGGTTCGAATTCCTCCATCATCTTCGCGACGCAGAAACAAAGCGGGCCGACAAATCGAGCCCTGCTACCGACCGCGCCCCGGAACCGAAATCGGCGCGGAACTGTTGATTGAAGACTCTGGCGAACAGGCTCGACCCGCTCAAGCGGGGCACGAGGGATTCAGGAGGCGACAATGACGGTACGTTCCATTCTCGATGCAAAGGGCCATCAGGTCATGAGCGTCGCGCCCGGCGCGAAGCTGTCGGCCGCGATCAAGCTGCTCGGCGAGCGCAAGATCGGCGCGGTGCTGGTGATGGAGCAGGGCCGCATGGAGGGCATCTTGTCGGAGCGCGACATCGTGCGCGTGCTCAGCGAGCGCGGCGCGGGCGTGCTGGACGAGCCGGTGAGCGCGGTCATGACCAAGAAGGTCGTGAGCTGCCGCCAGTCCGATACCGTCAGCGGCCTCATGGAGATGATGACCACGGGCAAATTCCGGCATCTCCCTGTGGTCGATGACGGCAAGGTGGTCGGGCTGATCTCGATCGGCGACGTCGTCAAGCGCCGCGTGCAGGAATATGAGCTCGAGCAGGAGGCGCTGCGCGACTATATCAAGACCGCCTGAGCGCTATTTCCCGGTCGTGCCCGCGCCGGTCGACGGCGGCACCAGGATATCGATCGCTTCCTCGATCGCGCCGATCGCGCGTTCGGCGGCGCGGATGCCGTGTGCGATCAGGTCGTCGGCGCGGTGGAAGTCGAACCAGCCGATCTGGCCGACCCGCGGCGAGATCAGCATGTCCGGCGGATCGCCGGCGAGGCGCGCACGGGTGATGCGGTCCTGCATGATGTTGAAGGCGTCGACCATGACGCTCGAGATCCCGGGCCGGCTCGCGCTGCCGAAAAATTCCCGCTTCACGGTGCGCTCGGCCGAGAAGAAGCGGCCAAACCGGCGCTTCGGAGGCTCCGGCTCGGCCTCTGCCTCGGCGGTCACCGCGACCGTCACCTCCGGCGCGGCGGCGCCGTGATTGTAGATCGTGGTCGAGTGCGCGAACACGTCGCTGGACAGATTCGCCGCGATGACGATCTCGGCGCCGAGCGCGCGGGCGGCCGAGACCGGTACCGGATTGACCAGCGCGCCGTCGACCAGCCAGCGGTCGCCGATCAGCACCGGCGCGAAGATGCCGGGCAGGGCGTAGGAGGCGCGCATGGCATCGACCACACGACCGTGGGTCAGCCAGATCTCGTGCCCGGTGCGGACTTCGGTCGCGACGCTGGCGAACTTGACCGTGAGGTCCTCGATCATGACTTGGCCTAGCGCCGCTTCGATCTCGGCAGCCAGCTTGGAGCCGCCGATCAGGCCGGAGCCGTTGAGGCGGATGTCGAGGTAGCCGAGCACGCTGCGCGGCTGCAGACTGCGGGCCCATTGCTCCAGGGTGTCGATATGGCCGGCCGCATAGGCGCCGCCGACCACGGAGCCGATCGAGGTGCCGACCACGACATTGGGGACGATGCCATGGGCGAGCAGGGTCTTGATGATGCCGATATGGGCAAAGCCGCGCGCGGCGCCGCCGCCCAGCGCAAGCCCGATCACCGGCCGGCGGACCGGTCCCAGTCCCACCTTGTCGGGGCCGTCGGAGCTCTTGTGGCCTCGGCCCATCCAGCTATCCAACACGACAAATCTCCTGCCAGCACGAGACTAGGCCGCACAGCATGGCCGCGCCAGCGTCGTCCGTCTTCATGGTTATTCCCCACAGGCACGATTCATGCCCCGGGTGGACCGCGGTAGGCAGGGAATGTGACTGGACCGCGACGATATTGCTAACATCGGCTTGATCGAGCGGTTCCAAATGCGGGACGGCTCCGTCTGGACTGTGACCAACCCTTGGACGAAGGCTTGAATTTGCCGCGTTTTCGTTGAAAAGCATGGTGATGACTTCGAGGGGCAACGGCATCGGCGGATGCGGGCGGGGCATGCGGCTCCTTCCGCTATTGGCGCTTGCGACATTTTTGCTCGTCCTGATCCCCGGTTCCGTGTCGGCGCAGTTCTTCAGCGATCGGCCACCGCCGATCCCGCCCGCCTTGGTCCCGGAGGTGCCGTCCGGCCCGGCACTCAATCTGGCACCGCCCTCCGGCTCCGGTTCGGGGCCCGTTCTGCCCGGTCCGCTGAACCAGCCGACCATCGTGCAGCCCTCGATTGCGACCGTCCCTCCGGTGCCGCCGCCGGCCGGCTCGCCGACCGCGGGGCAGGCGGTGCTGTCGCTGACGGCGCGGTACGGCAAGGATCTGCCGGTCATCAATGCCGGGCTGGTGTGGCGGGTGTTCGCCGACAAGCCGGATGACAACGGCACCTACAAGCTGATCCGCGAAGAACGCGGGGCGACGCCCAACGTCGTGTTGCCGCCCGGCAATTACGTCGTCCACGTCGCGCTTGGTCTTGTCAGCGCGGTGCGCGCCGTCAGCCTGAAATCGGAGACCGACCGCGAGTCCTTCGTGTTGCCCGCCGGAGGCCTGCGGATCGAGGGCCGGGTCGGCTCCAGCAAGATCCCGGCCAACCAGATTTCGTTCGCGATCTACAAGGGCAGCCAGTTCGACGGCTCTGACCGTGGCCCGTTGGTGCCCAACGTCTCTGCCGGTGACGTCGCACTGCTGCCCGAGGGCACCTACTACATCGTCTCCAACTATGGTGACGCCAACTCGGTGGTGCGTTCCGACATTCGCGTCGCGGCGGGCAAGCTGACCGACGTCACCGTCACGCATCGCGCGGCTGTCATCACCCTCAAGCTGGTCAGCGAGAAGGGTGGCGAGGCGCTTGCCAACACCGCATGGTCGGTGATTACGCCGGGCGGCGACGTGATCAAGGAATCGATCGGTGCGTTCCCGCGCGTCGTGCTCTCCGAAGGCGAGTATCGCGCGATCGCCAAGAACGAGGGCAAGGTATTCGAGCGTCCCTTCAACGTCGTCAACGGCGTCGACGGCGAAGTCGAGGTCGTGGCGCGCTGACGCGCCCGGCCGAGCCGCATTTTCATGCAGCTGTCATAGTCTCTAACGCCAACTAACCATCGCGCGAATTTGAGCCGTCATAATCGCTCGCGACGATGGACGTCATCGCTATTTTTACATGACGTTAAGCCGCGGCATGACTTGGATGCCGCGGGGATTTAAGCGCGGCGAGACCAGGATGGAAGGTCATCGCGCTTAAGCTTTTTGCTTGAGCAGGATCTTCCCGGAAAGCCGTTTCGCACTTTTCCGGATCGCGCTCTGGCGTTTGCGTGAACGGGGCGTGCCATGGTCATGGCCAACAAGAAATCAGCAACGACATCGGCCAAGTTCAATTCGGTGATGTTCGCCGACGTTCCGGTTCTGCAACGCAAGTGGCAGGCCGCGGTTCGTCCCGGTGAACAGCTGCCGCACTATGAAGACGTGATGCTCGGCAGTCTCGGCCGGCTCGCGGATCATATCGTGCTGCTGCGGAAAGTCGACGGTGTGCTCAGCGTCTCGCACACCGGCCGCTACGTCCAGACGTGGTTGAACGACGAGCGTTGGGACATTCCGCTCAGCGCGCTGTCGCCGGACTGCGCCACCGCGCTGACCGAAGCCGCCGCAAACGCACGCGAGAACTGCCGGCCCTATCTCGCATCGGCGCATTGCGTGCGCGATGGTCTGGTGCGGACCTTTGACGTGCTGGCGCTGCCGACGCGATCGCGCTGGGGCGGTATCCTGGTCGGTGTCTATGTCAACGAGCGCAACACGCAGTACAATCTTCTCGACACGATTTTCTCGGCCACCGACGAGGGCGTGCTGTCGCTCGCCGCGATCCGCGATGCGCGGGGCGAGCCGGCCGACTTCCAGATCGTGCATCTCAACCACGGCGCCGCAAGGCTCCTGATGCAGCCCGCGACCGAATTGCTATGGCGCCGGCTCAGCGCCGGCGGCAACCCGCTTGCGGCGCCGGCGGTGATGAACCGCCTGCGTGGGTTCGTCGGAAGCGGCCCTGGCAGCCAGTTCGAGATCGACAGCGGCGATCGCTGCCTGCGGCTCGGCGTCACGGCGTTCGGCGACATGCTGTCGCTGACCGTCTCCGACGTCACCGCGCTGAAGCAGCGCGAGGTGTCGTTCCGCCTGCTGTTCGAGAACAACCCGATGCCGATGTGGGTGTTCGACGCCGGCACGATGGAATTCCTCAGCGTCAACGACGCTGCCGTTCAGCACTACGGATACAGCCGGGAGAAGTTTCTCGGCATGACGCTGCGCGAGATCTGGCCGGTGGATGAGTGGAGCGTGCACAGCGCCGCTTTGCGGGAGATCGGAAACGTCTATCAATCGAGCCGCGACTGGCGGCACATCAGGGCCGACGGCAGCGAGATCCATGTGCTGACATTCGGACGCAAGGTGGCGTTCGAGGGCCGCGACGGCTATCTGGTCGCTGTGGTCGACATCACCGAACGTCGCGCCGCCGAAGCGCGGATCGCGCACATGGCGCATCATGACGGCCTCACCAACCTGCCGAACCGCGACTTCTACCAGGAGCGCCTGCGTGAGGCATTGGAGCGCGGCCAAAACGGCAACAAGCGCGTCGCGGTGCTGTGCGTCGACCTCGATCTGTTCAAGAACGTCAACGATTCCTTCGGGCATCCGATGGGCGACCGGCTGCTCAAGCTGGTCGCGGAGCGGTTGAGGTCAGAGGTCAACGGCGACAACGTGGCAGCCCGCCTCGGCGGCGACGAGTTCGCGATCGTGCTTGCCGCCGACGTCTCGCCGAACGAAGCGAGCACTTTCGCCGAACGGCTGATCGATGTGTTGAGTGCGCCCTACAAGATCGACGGGCTCGAAGTCGTGGTCGGCGCCAGCATCGGAATCGCGCTGTCGCCGGGCGACGGCACCACCTGGGAAGAATTGATGCGCAACGCCGACATGGCGCTGTACCGCGCCAAGTCGGAGGGTGGCCGTGTGCACCATTTCTTCGAACCGGAGATGGATCAGCAGGCGCAGAAGCGCCGCGACATGGAGCGCGACCTGCGTGCCGCGTTCAGCAACGGCGAGTTCGAGCTGCACTACCAGCCGCTGGTCAATATCGTGGCCGACCGTATCAGCGGCTTCGAGTCGCTGCTGCGCTGGCAGCATCCGCAGAAGGGCATGGTCTCGCCTGCGGAGTTCATCCCGGTTGCCGAAGACATCGGCCTGATCGTTGCGCTCGGCGAATGGGTGCTGCGCGAGGCCTGCTCCGAGGCGATCAAATGGCCGGCCGACGTGAAGGTTGCGGTCAATCTGTCGCCGGTGCAGTTCCGCAGCCGCAATCTGGTCCAGGCCGTGATCTCGGCGCTGGCGCATTCCGGCCTGCCGGCGCGGCGGCTCGAGCTCGAGATCACCGAGTCGGTGTTCCTGGCGGAGACCGAAGCCAATCTCGCGATCCTGCATCAGCTGCGTGAGCTCGGCGTCAGCATCTCGATGGACGATTTCGGCACCGGCTATTCCAGCCTGAGCTATCTGCGCAGCTTTCCGTTCGACAAGATCAAGATCGACCGCTCCTTCGTGAAGGATCTGGCACGGCGCTCCGACTGCCTCGCGATCGTGCGCGCGATCTCCGGCCTCGGCCGCAGCCTCAACATCACCACGACCGCGGAGGGGGTGGAGACCGTCGATCAGCTCGACTGGCTGCGCGCCGAAGGTTGCAACGAGGTGCAGGGCTTCCTGTTCAGCGCCGCCAGGCCCGGGCACGAGATCGCGGCCTTGCTGAGTGGCTTTGCGGAGCGCGCGGCGAAGGCGGCTTAGGCGCCTTTTTTGGACGTCGTGCCCGGGCTTGACCCGGGCATCCATCGTTCTTCAGAGAGACTCTTTTGGTTGATGGATTGCCGGGTCAAGCCCGGGCAATGACGCAAATGAACCCATCTCAAAACCGCGTCACGATATCCGACAGCGCCGGGCGCGGGCGATCCTCGCTCGGCCTGGTCGGCGTGCCGATATGAATCAGGCCGGCGAGCTTCTCGTCCGGCTTCAGGCCGAGACCGTCGAGCACGTCGCGGTCGAAGACAAACCAGCCGGTCAGCCAGCAGGCGCCGTAACCGAGCGCCGTCGCCGCGTTGACGATGTTCATCGCGCTCGCGCCCGCCGACAATTCCTGCTCCCACGGCGGCACCTTCGGGTGCGGCTTGGTGAAGGAGACCACGCCGATCACCAGCGGCGCATCGGTCAGGCGCTTCTTCTCGACCTCGATATCGGAGGCCGGCGCGCCGGGATTCTTGCGGGCGAAGACCTTCGCGATCACGTCGCCGGCCCGCGCCCGGGCGTCGCCCTCGAACACGATGAAGCGCCACGGTGCCAGCTTGCCGTGGTCGGGCACGCGCGCGCCGATCGTCAAAATGGTCTCGAGCTCGGCCGCGGACGGGCCCGGGCCGGTCATCTCGCGCGGTTTCATCGAGCGTCGCGTCTTCAGGAGTTCAATGGCATCGGGCACGGAAATGTCCTTCAGGTGGAGTCGTGCCCCCAAGATGGGGGCACGACCAAGCCAACGAAAGCCAGTTTAGACCGATTGTGAAGATCAGGCGACGGATCGCGCCCGTTTCACGTCCGGCGGCGTCGCTTCATCGACCAGCGCGGCGATTGCCTCATCGGTCGGCACCACGGTCTGCCGCTCGCTGCCGAGGCGGCGAATCGAGACCGAATGCGTCTCGGCTTCCTTCTTGCCGACGACGAGCAGCGCCGGGATCTTGGCCAGCGAATGCTCGCGGACCTTGTAATTGATCTTCTCGTTGCGCAGATCGATCTCGACGCGCAGCCCGGCCCGGCGCGCCGCTGCCGCCACCACCTTGGCGTACTCGTCGCCTTCGGAGGTGATGGTCGTGACCACGAGCTGCGTCGGCGCCAGCCAGAGCGGGAAGTTGCCGGCATAGTGCTCGATCAGGATGCCGATGAACCGCTCCATCGAGCCACAGATCGCGCGGTGCACCATCACCGGCACCTTCTTCGAGCCGTCGTGATCGATGTAGAACGCGCCAAATCGTTCCGGCAGGTTGAAGTCGACCTGGGTCGTGCCGCACTGCCAGTCGCGGCCGATGGCGTCGCGCAGAACGTACTCGAACTTCGGCCCGTAGAACGCGCCTTCGCCCGGATTGATCTCGGTCCGGATGCGGTTGCTGCCCTGTGCCTTGATCTCCGACAGCACGGTCGCCATCACGCGCTCGGCGTGATCCCACATCTCGTCGGTGCCCACCCGCTTCTCCGGCCGCGTCGAGAGCTTGACCGTGAGCTCGCCGTCAAAGCCGAAATCGGCGTAGGTCGACAGGATCAGCTCGTTGATCTTGAGACACTCCTCGGCGAGCTGCTGTTCGGTGCAGAACACATGGGCGTCGTCCTGGGTGAAGCCGCGCACCCGCATCAGGCCGTGCATCGCGCCCGACGGCTCGTAGCGATGCACGACGCCGAACTCGGCGAGCCGCAGCGGCAGGTCGCGGTAGCTCTTCAGCCCGTGCTTGAAGATCTGCACGTGGCCGGGGCAGTTCATCGGCTTCAGCGCGAACCAGCGCTTGTCCTCGGCCTCGTCGCCGGCTGATTGCGCCGCGAACATGTTCTCGCGATACCAGTCCCAGTGGCCCGAGGTCTCCCACAGCGCCTTGTCGAGGATCTGCGGGGCGTTGACCTCGTTGTAGTCGCCGAGCAGCCGGCGCCGCATATAGGCGATCAGCTGTTGGAAGATGGTCCAGCCCTTCGGGTGCCAGAACACCACGCCGGGGCCTTCCTCCTGGAAGTGGAACAGGTCGAGCTCGCGGCCGAGCTTGCGATGGTCGCGCTTCTCGGCTTCCTCGATCTGCTTGAGGTAAGCGTCGAGGTCTTCCTGTCTGGCGAATGCCGTGCCGTAGATGCGGGTCAGCATCGGATTGTTGGAATCGCCGCGCCAATAGGCGCCGGCCACCTTCATCAGCTTGAAGGCGTTGCCGACCTTGCCGGTCGAGGTCATGTGCGGGCCGCGGCAGAGATCGAACCAGTCGCCCTGGATGTAGATCTTGATCGGCTCGTTGCCGGGAATCGCGTCCACCAGCTCGACCTTGAAAGCCTCGCCCTTGTCGCGGAACACCTGCTTGGTCTTCTCGCGATCCCAGACTTCCTTGGTGAACGGCTTGTCGCGCGCGATGATCTCGCGCATCCGCTTCTCGATCGCGGCAAAATCTTCTGGCGTGAACGGCTCGTTGCGGAAGAAGTCGTAGTAGAAGCCGTTCTCGATTACCGGGCCGATCGTGACCTGGGTACCCGGCCACAGCGACTGCACGGCTTCGGCCAGCACATGCGCGGCATCGTGCCGGATCAGTTCCAGCGCGCGCGGGTCTTCGCGGCCGATCAGCTCGATTCTGGCGTCGGCCTCGATCGGATCGTTGAGGTCGGCGAGCGTGCCGTCGAGCGCCATCGCGACGGTGCGCTTGGCGAGCGAGGGCGAAATGCCTTTGGCGATGTCGAGGCCGGTGGTCCCTTTCGGGAAATCGCGCCTCGCTCCATCAGGGAAGGTGAGGGCGATCTTGTTCACGGGTTCTGCGGGCTTGAGGTTGGAGAGGCTGTACTGGAATCCGGATTCGGATTTGGGCGTGTCTGTCATCGATGTCTCCTGCAGCTCACTCCTGCGAACGAGCGCAGGTAAGCGGAAAGCAGCGGTATAGCAGGGGATTTGACGCCTGCAATCCGGCAATATCAAGAAAATGGGCCTCCGGCCGCACGGAATTGAGGGAAGCTCGCCCGCATCTGACGCCACTGATCGTTGCGACGCTGCCGATCATCGTCTAACGTCCGCCGTCCATTTTTCCGCCATCGCGCGATCCGCAAGGTTCATGTTTTCCCGTCTCCTGTTTTTCGTGGCGTTGCTTCTGATCCCGGGCATCTTGCGGGCGGAAGAAACACCGGTCGAGAAGGCCGGATTTGCAAAACGGCTGACCATCTATCTCGCCAAGGGGCCGGCGAACGCCTGCGGCGCGGGTTGCGATCGCTGGATCGCGATCGAAGGCGAAATCGATCGGGAAGCCGCGCAGCGGATTCGCACCTTCCTTTTTGCCGTCAAGGACAGGCAGCTTCCGATCTACCTCCATTCGCCGGGCGGAAACGTCGAGCAGTCCTACGCGATCGCGCGGTTTCTGCGCGCGCACAAGGCAATTGCCCGGGTCGGCCGCACCAACGTGCCGGCCTGTTCCACGGGCACGCAGACCGACGCGGCCTGCCTAAAGATCAAGGCTGCGAAGGGTGAGGTCGAGGCCGAGCTCACCACGCGCAACGCGATGTGCGTTTCGGCCTGCGCCTATCTGTTCCTGGGCGCGACCGACCGCGAAGTCGCGCCCGATTCGGTGCTCGCGGTGCATAACTCCAGGCTGATGTTCGTGGTCCACGGGCATCCGCCGCCGCAGGTTGTCGCGGACTTCAGGCGGCGCGAGATGGTGAGTGCCGATCGCGACCGCAACGCATTCCTCGCGGCGATGGGAATCAGCCGTGAGCTCAGCGACCTCATCCGGACCGTGAAGTTCGAGAACCTGCACGTGCTGACGCGGCCGGAACTCTATCGCTTTGGAATCGATACGCGGCCCTTGCCGGAAACCCTGTGGGCGGTGGAGAAGGAAATGCGACCCTATGTCCGCAAGATCGCGCAGCAGAAAAAGGGTGACGGCAGCTCGTTCCGCATGATGGAGTGGCGGCTGTTCTGCGAGAACAAGGATCGCGGGCGGCTGATGTTCGTGCGCGAGTTTGACGAGGGCGCCGCCGGCAAGAGCACGATGGTGATGATGGCCGGCGCCACCAAGACCGTCGCGTTCGGCAGGTTGCCGGCGCGGTTCGGCAAATACGAGGTCTGGAGCGATCCAGTGACGTCGGACACCGTCAAGGCGATGCTGGCGACGCCGCACCTGCAGGTCGGCGAAAGCACGCCATCGCCCGACGGCAAGTCCAACGCCAAGCCCGACCCCAAGCCCGACCCCAAGCCCGACCCCAAGCCCGGCCCTCAGCCCGGCTTGGCGAGTTTCGATATCGATACGACCGGGCTGGAGCAGGGGTGGACGCAGCTGCTGGCGTCGTGCCCGGCGGTGACCGCTGGCCCGAAGCCTGCGAGCCCATTGCCGGCCGCTGTGTCGCCGAGCGTCAATGCGGTACCCGCAGCATCGCCGTCGCCGTGAGCGCAAGTCGCGCAAATCGATCAAGTGTCATGCATTTAGATGCAGTTGCATTGATCTCGGAGTCTGCTACCAACGCAGCGTGAAACGCTTCGCTCCCACCGCATTGATGCTCGGCAATTTCGTCACCGGCTGCTCGGTGCTGGCGCCGGCCGGCATGCTTGCGGAATTGTCCGATGGGCTCGGCGTCACGATCCACACCGCGGGACTCCTGATCACCTTCGGCGCGATCGTGCTGTGCGTGGGCTCGCCGGTGACGGCGTGGCTGACCAGCCGGTTCGAACGGCGGGCCCTGCTGACAGCGACGCTTCTGGTGCTGACGCTGACCAATGCGGCATCCGCCTTCGCGCCGGACTACGACAGTCTGTTGATCATCCGCCTGATAATGCTCGCGGTCGGCGTCCTCTACACGCCGCAGGCGGCCGGCACCGCGGCGCTGATCGTGCCGGTGGAGAGGCGCGGCAGCACGATCGCCTACACCTTTCTCGGCTGGTCGCTCGCCGCCGCGATCGGCCTGCCATTGATCACCTTCATCGCAAGCCGATACGGCTTTCGCGCAACCTATGGCGTGATCGCGCTGACCGGGCTCATGAGCTCGCTGCTGTTGTGGTGGCGGCTGCCCGGCGGATTGCATGGCGCGCCGGTCGACCTGAGGACATGGGCCGATCTCGGCCGCAATCCGACCGTCATCTTGCTGCTGTCGATCACGACATTGCAGATGTCCGGCCAGTTCGTGGTGTTCACCTTCATGGGGCCGCTACTCGCCAAGCTGACCGGCGCCAATGCGGACGCCGTAGGCATCGTGTTCGCGCTGTACGGCATCTTCGGGTTCGTCGGCATCGCGATCGCGACGCGCATCGTGGATTCCTGGGGCGCCTGGAAGACGTCGGTGCTGTTCACCGGACTGCTGCTCGCCGGTGTGGCCGGCTGGGCAATGAGCGCCGGCGCCTATGCATTGATGGCCGCGTCCGTTGCGGTGTGGGGTTTAGGCTTTGCGTCGACCAATTCGATGCAGCAGGTGCGTCTGGTCGGCGCGGCGCCGGCGCTCGCGTCGGCGTCCGTCTCGCTCAATACCTCGGTGCTTTATGTCGGCCAGGCGATCGGTTCCGCGATCGGCGGATTGCTGTTCGCGCGCGAATGGCTCCACGGTGCGGGCTATGTGGCCACGGCCTTCGTTGCAGCGGCCCTTGCGGTCGTGGTCATCACGCGGCCGCAACGGACGGCGCGCACTGCTGCGGCCGAGTGAATTGCTGGTTTCTACACATGGTTTCGCGGAAGCGCCCTAATCGGCGTCAGGAACGCCTTGGAACTCGCCACGCTGCGGTCACCACTTCACGCTCTGGCTGGGCACGATGAATGCCGTCGTGCTCGGCTTGTTCGAATTGTGGGTGAAATAGCCGTAGGCGGCAACGATCACGACCAGCAAGGCAAGCACCGCCAGCAAATCGATCTGCCGGGGATCGTGACCGTTGTGGCTGATTTTCCAGCGCATTGTTGTTTCCTCCCCAAGCGGGGCAATGAAACAATGCGCCAAGTGTCGCCACAGTTCCACCGGACAGCAATGCGCATCGCGCTTGGAAGCCCTGCAGCAATTCATCAATTCTCGTTGACGCCGCGCCAGCGGGCGTAGCGCCAGGGCAAGTACCAATGGGCGCCTGGCGGCTTTACCGTGGGCACGTTGTCGATTCCAGATGTGCCCCAGGGCTGGCAGCGCAGCAGCCGCGCCAGCGTCATCCACCCGCCGGCCCATAGTCCGAAGCGCTCGATCGCCTCGTCGCCGTAGACTGAGCAGGTCGGCAGATGCCGGCAGTTGTAGCCGACCAGCGGCGACAGCGTGTGCCGGTAAATCCAGATCAGGGCGCGTCCCAAGTTCCGCGGCAGGCGGCGCATGGTGGTGGCACAGTCCATGCATCGCGCATGGTGTGACATTGATTGATCTCTCGACGGCATACGCAAGTATGTACGTGGTCTTGCGGGGGTTCCAAGCCAAGGAACTGTTCTTTTGCAGATATTTACGCCACAGTTCGTTATTATTGCACAGCACCGATGGCGCTGCAGCAAGGGCTCTATGGACGGTCCGGGTCAGCAACGCTACCGTTCCCATAACGCGCCGATGACAGAATCGTGGCGCATTGCCATGGGGCCATTGCCACCGCTCGCATCACCAAGGGCTTGGGGGAAGGAACCAAATTGAGGCTCGTGAACTCGCTTTCGTCGCGCAGTTGGGCGCTTGTCGGCGCCGTTGCCCTTTGCTTTGCAGTTTCCGGTGCCGTGACGACACCGGGTCATTCGGCGCAGGCCACCTCGACCCTCGAAGAGCGCAAGCTGCCGATGAAGTTCAGCTGGGTCGCCTGCCAGCCGAATTGCCGGGGCTGGGTGTCGGCTGTCGGCATCATCACGGCCGACAGCCCCAAGGAATTCGACGAGTTCGCGCGCAGCCGCCAGCTCAACG
Organism: Bradyrhizobium sp. I1.14.4; assembly: GCF_050435825.1. Lineage (NCBI taxonomy): Bacteria > Pseudomonadati > Pseudomonadota > Alphaproteobacteria > Hyphomicrobiales > Nitrobacteraceae > Bradyrhizobium > Bradyrhizobium sp. I1.14.4. Next base: position 22,107 of record NZ_JBNDLA010000014.1, read on the forward strand.
GCGCCACCATCGTGCTCGACTCCAGCGGCGGCTCGGTCAACGACGCAATCGCGCTCGGCCGCCGCTTCCGCGGTCTCGGCGCGCTGACCACCGTCGGCGTCAGCGTCGTCAATCAGGCCGCGCAGAGCGACCGCGCGAGCGTGCTGCCGGATGCCTATTGCGAGTCGATGTGCGTGTTCCTGCTGTTGTCGGGCAAGACGCGCTACGTTCCGCCGGCCGCCCACGTCCGCGTGCATCAGATCTGGATGGGTGACCGCGCCGACGACGCCAAGGCTGCCAGCTACACCGCGCAGGACCTGATGATCGTCGAGCGCGATATCGGCCGCCTTGCCAAGTACACCTTCGACATGGGAGGGGCGGGTGAGCTGCTGTCGCTCGCACTCAGCGTGCCGCCGTGGGAAGACCTGCACGAATTGTCGGCGACCGAATTGCGGCTGACCAATCTCGTCACCACGGATGTGGTCACCGACGTGTTGCCGCGGCAGGACAATGCAATTCCCGTCGCCGAGGCGAAGCCGAAGAACGGCGATCGCTTCGTGAGCAGCGTAACGGAGGGGGAGGCGCGGCCGCAGGCCGCGAAGGCGACCAAGACCGCCGAGGCGGCCGTGGCGCCGACCGGCGGCACCGCAGCGCCGGCGCCGGTCCAGCCGTCCCAGTAGAGCTTCCGCTGGCAGTAAGACCTAGGCGGGCTGCTTTGCCTTGGCCTCGATCTGGCCGATCGCATCGACCACGGCGTCGAAGGTCAACAGAGTCGAGGCATGGCGGGCCTTGTAGTCGCGCACCGGTTCGAGCAGCGCGATGTCGGCCCATTTGCCGCCCTGCGGGGGTTGGCCATTTTCCTTCAGCATCTTGCGCACGGTCTCACGCAATTCGCGCAGCTCGTCCGCGCTCGAACCCACCACATGGCTCGCCATGATCGAGGAGGACGCCTGGCCGAGCGCGCAGGCCTTCACGTCATGGGCGAAGTCCGTCACCACGGGGCCGTCCATCTTGAGGTCGACCTTGACGGTCGATCCGCACAATTTGGAGTGGGCGGTGGCGCTGGCGTCCGGGTCGGCCAGCCGTCCGAGGCGCGGAATATTGCCGGCCAACTCGATGATCCGCTTGTTGTAAATGTCGTTCAGCATGGGGACAGATGCCTGGTTCCGGCCGTGCCGGGCGCTCTTGGCGGCTGGGTTTCACCGTCCTATATATGGACGGCATCGCCGGAAACATAGCCCGGCCATGCGGCCACCGCGGGCCACATACGCCGCGGTGGTGCTACAAGAATGGGACTCAGGCGCCCGGCGGTTCGATGATCCGCCCCGTCTGCCCGGTGACACATCCGGCCCAACGGCAATGCCAGGGCCGGTCGAACGGAGAAGACATGGACGCCTTGATCAAATCGATTCGCCCCAACAAGCCAGCCGACGCCAAGACGAGTGAGAGGGCCAGCGAGCTCGACCCCTCAGAATTCATGGCGGCGGCCGTCCGTGCCGACCAGCTGCGCCCATCGCGGGCGGAAGCCGAGGTGGCCGTGAAGACGCTGCTCGCCTATATCGGCGAGAACACTGGCCGCGAGGGCCTGCTCGATACGCCGCGCCGCGTCGTCGAGGCTTATGACGAGCTTTATCAGGGCTATCATCAGTGCCCGGCCGAAGTGCTGAACCGCACCTTCGGCGAGACCGCCGGTTACGACGATTTCGTCCTGGTCCGCGACATCGAATTCACCTCGCAGTGCGAGCACCACATGATGCCGTTCTACGGCAAGGCGCACATCGCCTATACGCCGGTGGAGCGCGTCGTGGGCCTTTCCAAGCTGGCGCGGCTGACCGACATCTTCGCCCGCCGTCTGCAGACCCAGGAGCATCTCACCGCGCAGATCGCGGCCGCGATCGACGAGGTCCTGAAGCCGCGCGGCGTTGCAGTGCTGATCGAGGCGGAGCATACCTGCATGTCGGTGCGCGGCGTCGCCAAGCATGGCGCATCGACTTTCACCAGCCGCTTCACCGGCATGTTCCGCGACAATCCGGCGGAGCAGCAGCGTTTCCTGTCCCTGGTGCGAGGACCGAACCGGTAACCTCGCATTTTTCCAAGCGAGGTTTCCCGTGTCTGCATCGACCCACGATCACGACCGCGAAGAGGGGCTGGCCTTCCAGCCCAAATTCGACGCGACAGGTCTTGTGACCTGCGTCGCGACCGATGCCGCGACCGGCGATGTGCTGATGGTCGCGCACATGAACGACGAAGCCCTGCGCAAGACAATCGCGACCGGCGAAGGCTGGTACTTCAGCCGCGCGCGCAATGCGCTGTGGCGCAAGGGCGAGAGCTCGGGCCAGACCCAGCGCGTGGTCGAGATCCGGATGGACTGCGATCAGGACGCGGTATGGATCAAGGTCGAGCAGATCGGCGCCGCCTGCCACACCGGACGGCGCTCCTGTTTCTATCGCGCAGTGAAGGGCGAGGGCGGCGATGTCAGCCTGTCATTCGTCGACGCCGAGCGGCTGTTCGATCCGGCGCAGGTCTATCGCAAATAGCGGCATCCCGCCGATCCTGCGGGCCTTAACGCGCCGTTAACCATAATTGCGTCAGGTTGAAAGGACATGGGTGCCGATTGCCGGCGCCCGGCAAGGCACCCGGACAGATGGCGGTCGACCTCTTCAATGCGACGGCTTCGGCAGGTGTCGACGCTTCGCGCCTGAAGGTCGCGAGCTCGATCAAGCAAGCGGCCGCGACCACCGGCACGAGCTTCGAATATCTGCTCACGACCGCGAAGATGGAATCCGATTTCAATCCGCGGGCCGGCGCCACGACCTCCTCGGCGCATGGACTCTATCAGTTCATCGACCAGACCTGGCTCGGCACGGTCAAGGAGGCGGGAAGCCAGCTCGGCTACGGCCAATATGCCGACGCCATCACCAGGAATTCCGACGGCAGCTATTCGGTCAGCGATCCCTCCGCGCGCAACGCGGTCATGAAGTTGCGCGACGATCCCGATGCGGCGTCGTCGATGGCGGCGGTGCTGACGCAATCCAACAGCTTCAAGCTCACCGGCAACCTCGGCCGTCGCCCGACCGATGCCGAACTCTATTTGGCCCACTTCATGGGCGTCGGCGGCGCCGGCAAGCTGATCTCGAGCGCCGAGGATAGCCCAAGTGCCAACGCGGCCGCGATGTTTCCGAAGGCCGCGGCCGCCAACCAGTCGATCTTCTACGACAAATCGGGCAGCGCGCGCAGCGTCTCGCAGGTCTATTCGGTGTTGACCACACGCTACGCCGCAGCCGCGAATTCGAAGGACACGCGGACCGCCTTTGCCGCGGCGGGCGGCGACACCATGTCGCCTTACGCGATCGCAAGCGTGGCGCCGACACAAGCGCCGACGATGGACACCGCGTCCTTTCTCTCGACCTTCCCGAATGCCCGCGCGGCAACGTCAGTCGGTGCGACCTCGGCCGTCGCATTGGTACAGCCGGCGCCAGCCTTCCGCTCGCTCTACCAGGCCGGCGATCGTTCGGAGCCGATCTCGCCGGCGGTGCAGGAGCTGTGGGGCAATTCCTCTTCGCTGACTGCGTCGGCGACGCCAAAGGTCCGCGCGCCCGGGCGGCTTGATTTGTTCAGCGATCCGAACGGCACCTACAGCAACAGCTAGCGCTGCCGTGCTGCGCCCGAGAGGCCGCGCGTCGTGGCCGTCTTAACGAAACGTCAATAATCCCAAACGTTTATGGTGAACCCTTTGTTAAGCGTCATGGTTTATTTTTCCTTGTAGTGGCGTCGTATGTCGATGCCGTCTCGTTGCGTAAGCCGGCAGGACCATGATCGTTCGGCAGTTCATTAGTTGGATTAGGACCGCTCCAGCAGGCGAGCGGGCAGAGGCGACACGGGCGTTGGCCCGGGCCTGGCTCATTTCAGATCTCACCGAGGACGATCGCATCGCAGCCGAAGGCGCGCTGCTGATGCTGCTAGACGACCCGTCGCCGCTGGTGCGCCAGGCGATGGCCGAGGTGTTTGCACACAGTGCGGAGGCACCGGCTGCGATCGTGCAGGCGCTGTCGGCCGACCAGCCGGCGATCGCGCTGCCGGTGCTGGAGCATTCGCCGCTTCTGATCGATGCCGACCTCGTCGACATCGTCGCGACCGCCTCCGACGAGATGCAGTGTGCGATCGCGCGCCGCGTCAATCTGCCGGCCTCCGTCGCCGCGGCGATTGCCGAGGTCGGCTCGGCAGCGGCCGCACTTGAGCTGATTGAGAACCCTTATGCGGGGCTCGCGCCGTTCTCCTGGGACCGCATCGTGGAGCGCCACGGCCATCTCGCGGCGATCCGGGAATCGATGCTGCAGCTGCAAGACCTGCCGTCCGCGACGCGGTTGGCGCTGGTCGCAAAGCTCTCCGACACGCTGGCGCAATTCGTCGTCGCGCGAAACTGGCTCGGTGCCGACCGGGCCGACCGGATCGCCGGCGACGCGAAAGAGCGTTCCACGGTGAACATCGCCGCGCGCGCCTTCGGCGACGATATGCAGAACCTGATCACGCATCTGCGCGCCACCGGCCAGCTTACCGCCGGGCTGATCCTGCGTGCGCTGCTATCGGGCAATCTCGACCTGTTCGGAGCTGCGCTCGCCGAACTGTCCGGACTGCCCTATGGCCGCGTCTCCTCGCTGTTGAACGACCGCGGCGGCAACGGCCTGCAGGCGCTGCTGCGGCGCGCCGGCCTTCCGGAATCCACCTACTCAGCGTTCCGCGTCGCACTCGAGGCCAGCCATGAGGTCGGTTATGTCGACAGCGGCGACGGTGCAGCGCGGCTGCATCGCCGCATGGTGGAGCGCGTGCTGACCCATTGCGAGACCGACCGTTCGGCCACCGAGCCGCTGCTGATTCTGCTGCGCCGCTTTGCGACGGAATCGGCCCGCGAGGATGCGCGCATGTTCTGCGAGGAGCTTGCCGCGGAAGACGTGATCGCGGTGTTGCCTCACGACGATCTCGTCGCGGCCTAGGCCGCCTTTCCAGCGATTGATCGGTGCTTGAGAGGCTGCCTGAACGCGGCAGCCGGCCGCGCGGCTATTCGCTTGGTGCGATGCTCGGTGCGAGGATCGCCTCGAGATGCTCGGGGCGATCGCGGTTGGCGTGGGTCAGGAATTCATCGGTGATGCCGCGGAGTTGCTTGCTCAGCACGCCGGCCACGACGGCGGTGTCGAGCTTGGTACGCTCGCGCACGATCGCCTGCACGGCGTTGATGTGGTGGGCGATCAGCTGGGGTGGCACCGTGCCGAGGTCAGGCGCGTGCTCGATGATGCGGCACAGGCTCTCGGCCGCTGCAGCCGCCGACGGATAACCGAATGTTGCGGCATCGCCCTTGATGTCATGCGCGGCGCGAAACAGCTCCTCGCGCGTCTTGTCGCTGAAGCCGTCGCGCAGCACCGCGGCGTGCGCGGCGGAGAGGCGGTCGGCCTCGATCGTCATCCATTCCTTGAATTCGCCCGACAGCCCGGCGAGCGCCTTTTCCCCGCGGCCAACGGGATCGTCGAGATCGCTCTCGGGCACGCGCAACAGCACCTGGCGCAGCGGATTCGGCTGCGTGATCACATGGTGGGAGCCGAAACTCTTGACCTCGATCGTGCCGGGTTTGTCGTTCGCCATGGCGATATCCTAAATGGTCGAGCGCGCCTTTTCGAGCAGCGACGGCTGTTGCAGCACCTCGACCTCGCCGCTGCCGCGGCGCTCGGGGCCGATATAGGTATTGGTGGTGTTGCGGCGGCGGTCGGGGCCGAAATAGGTCTTGGTCTTGATGAACGGACGCGGGTTGGCGACCACGTTCATGATCCGCTGGTAGAGGCCCTTGGCCGAGATCGGCTTGGCCAGGAATTCGGTGACGCCGGCATCGCGTGCCACCGTGACGCGGCGCTTCTCGGAATGCCCGGTCAGCATGATGATCGGCGCGTAGGGATTGCCCTTGGATTCCGGCTGCCGGATCATCTGTGCAAGCTCGAGCCCGTCAAAGATCGGCATCGACCAGTCGGTGATGACGATGTCGGGCACGTAATGCGTATACATTTCAAGCGCGGTGGCGCCGTCCTCGGCCTCATAGACCTCGCGTGCGCCGAACGAATGCAGCAGCGTCCGCAGGATGCGGCGCATGTGCGGATTGTCGTCGCAAATCAAAAATCGCAGCTTGTTGAAATCGATGCGATACATGGTCCGGTCCCGAAAGGGCATACCGGATTGGCGCGGTATTACCCGACGTTAACCATATCCTGCCCGGGGTTAATGATTGGTTGCCGGGCAGGGGAAGGCGGTCCGCCGTCAGTAGCCGAACTGCTCGCGCAGGATGCGCTCCTCCAGCGAGTGGCCGGGGTCGAACAGCATCCGCATCGCAATCGTCTTGTCCGAAAGCACCTCGACGCGGCGGACGTCGCGGACCTCGTCATGGTCGGCGACTGCTGCGACCGGGCGCTTCTCGCCCTCGATCACCTCGATCACCACGAAGGCGGAGTTCGGCAGCAGCGCGCCGCGCCAGCGCCGCGGCCGGAACGCGCTGATCGGGGTGAGCGCGAGCAGCGCCGCGTTGATCGGCAGGATCGGACCCTGGGCCGAGAGGTTGTAGGCGGTCGAGCCGGCCGGCGTCGACACCAGGATGCCGTCGGCCATCAGCTCGGGCATCCGCTCATGCTCGTCGATCAGGATGCGCAGCTTGGCGACCTGATAGGTCTGCCGGAACAGCGCGACCTCGTTGATGGCGTGATGCAGATGCACGGCGCCGTGGATGTCGGTCGCGCGCATCAACAGCGGATTGATCAGCGACTCCCGCGCGGCGGCAAGCCGCGTGCGCAGATCGTGCGTCGAATATTCATTCATCAGGAAGCCGACGGTGCCGCGATGCATGCCGTAGATCGGCTTGCCGCTGCGCATGTTGGCGTGCAGCGTCTGAAGCATCAAGCCGTCGCCGCCCAGCGCAACCACGACGTCGGCATCGGCGGGCGGATAGTTGCCGTACATCGCGGTCAGCTGCTCGAGCGCCGCCTGCGCTTCCGCGCTTGCGCTGGCGACGAAGGCGATCTTGTCATACCGCTTGGGGCTAGCCATCGCTCACGAACTCGTTTGGCACGGAATACGCCGCGCTCGTCTATACATCCCGGACGGCCTTGTCGAGATGGTCCGGGAACGGACCGCATGCCACAACGGCGCCGTCAGGCTATCGCAGTTTACGGGTGGAATGCGTAAACGTCGGCCCAGGGAGTGAGCGACATGGCTAACAGTTTTGCGACACGGCTCGCCGCGGCGTTGCTGGTGGCCTGCCTCGCAACCGCGGCGCGGGCCGACGACGAGACCCCGCAGCCATCGCCATCGCCGAGCGCGCAGGCCCCAAGCGGTCAGAACCCAAGCGGCCAGAAGGGGCGCGGAGGACGCGGCGAGGTGGGCTCCGGTGCCAACGCTGCGGCCACCACGCCTGCCGCCGAGCAGCATCGCCTGCCGCCGGACTCCACGACCAAGCAATCGGTCGCGCTGCCCAACCGCACGCTGAACTTCAGCGCGACCGCGGGTTCGATCCGCGTATTCGACGATAAGGGCGAGCCGCTTGCCGACATCGCCTACACCTCCTACCAGCTCGACGGCGCCGAGAAGACGAACCGCCCGGTGACGTTCCTGTTCAATGGCGGGCCGGGCTCCGCGTCGGCCTGGCTGCAACTCGGCAATGTCGGGCCGTGGCGGCTGCCGTTCGACGGCGACGGCGCGGTGTCCTCGGCCGCGCCCGAGCTGCAAGCTAACGCCGACACCTGGCTCGATTTCACCGATCTCGTGTTCATCGATCCCGTCGGCACCGGCTACAGCCGCTTCGTCACCAGCTCCGAGGATGCGCGCAAGCGCTTCTTCTCCGTCGACGGCGACGCCAATTCGGTCGCGCTGGTGATCCGGCGCTGGCTGGAGAAATACGACCGGCTGACCTCGCCGAAATATCTCGTCGGCGAAAGCTATGGCGGCATTCGCGGACCCAAGGTGGTGCGCAATCTGCAAATGCAGCAGGGCGTCGGCGTGCGCGGCCTGGTGCTGATCTCGCCGGTGCTCGATTTCCGTGAATACACCGGCTCCAGCCTCCTGCAATATGTCGCAAGCCTGCCGACCATGACGGCAGTCGCGCGGCAGGCGAAGGGAGCGGTAACGCGCGAGGACCTCGCCGACGTCGAGAGCTATGCGCGGGGCGATTTCCTGCTCGACCTCGTGAGAGGGCAGGCCGACGCCGAGGCCACCACGCGGCTCACCGACAAGGTCGCGAGCCTGACCGGCATCGATCAGGCGGTGAGCCGCAGGCTCGCCGGGCGTTTCGACATCGGCGAATTCCGCCGCGAGTTCGATCGCAAGAACGGCAAGGTGACGGGCCGCTACGACGCCTCGGTCGAGGGCTTCGATCCTTATCCGGACTCCAGCTACTTCCGCTTCAACGATCCGTCGGGCGATCCCCTGCTGGCGCCCCTGACCAGCGCCGCGGTCGATCTCACCACGCGCAAGCTGAACTGGCGGCCGGACGGCTCCTATCATCTGCTCAGCGAAAGCGTGAACAAGGCGTGGGAGTTCGGTCACGGCATCAATCCGGCCGAGTCGGTGACCCAGCTCCGCCAGGCGCTGGCGCTCGACCCCAAGCTGAGGCTCCTGATCGGCCACGGCCTGTTCGATCTCGCCACGCCGTACTTCGCCTCGAAGATCATCCTCGACCAGCTGCCGGCCTTCGCGGGTCCGAGCCGCACCAGGCTCGTGGTCTATCCCGGCGGCCACATGTTCTACTCCCGCGACGGCTCGCGCCAGGCGTTCCGCAAGGAGGTCGAGGCGCTGATGAGGTGAGGGGGCAGGCCGTTGCCACGTGGTGATGCAATGACGGGTGATGTTGGTGTCATCACCCGCGCATGCGGGTGATCCAGTATTCCAGAGCCGCCGGTTGTTGAGCCGAGAGGCCGCGGCGTACTGGATCGCCCGCCTTCGCGGGCGATGACAGTCGTGGATAGGGACACGGCTTCGCATTCTCGCGACATGATTTGCCCGAGTCTTGCTCTTCGTTTCGCCCCTTCGAACAGAGGGCGCAGGGAAAGCCGGGAGCCGATCGCACCCATGGGCCCTGTGCAAAGGTAGAAAGCACGGGGGGTAGGACCACAGGTGTAACCGGCTTGGCGCGACAATAAACTACGGCCGCTTTGCCCCGTTAGCGATCAAGCTGGCGCCGGTGTCGCTAACGCTCACGGCTCCACGGGAAGAGAGAGGCCGGGAAATCGGCCGCGTAGCGGTGACCGATCGGTGGGCGGGGCTCTTCTTGCGGGGGATTCCGGTCAGGCTCGACCACCTTCCTGTAAAGGTGCCAAGTCGCATGACCAAGCACCGGCAGAGCGACGCAGAGACCGACGAAGAATGGCAGTGAGCCCACGGCCAGCAATACCGCAACGATCAATCCCCAAGCGGCCATCTCAATCGGATTCATCATCACGGCCCGTATGGAGGTGCGGATCGCATCGATCGCTGTCGCATGGCGGTCGAGCATCAGCGGAAACGAGACGACGCTGACGCACAGGGCAACCAAGGCGAAAAGGAAGCCGACGCCGCATCCGACGATGATGAGCGACCAGCCTTCGGGCGTCGTCAACACGCGCTTTGCGAAGTCAGGGATGCTTGCAGCCGGAGCGTAGCCGAAAGTCGCAACGTAGATCGCGTTCGCGGCGGCGATCCAGACCCCGAACAGAACGAACAGGAGAATGCCAAGTTCGAGCATGGCGCCGAACGACGGCGCGCGCAGCACCTGCATTGCATCCCAGGCTCCTGGCTCCTCTCCCCGCTCGCGGCGTCGGCTCAGTTCGTAGAGGCCGAGTGCGGCGAAAGGACCGATCAGGGCGAAGCCAGCGGCGAGCGGAAACAGCAGCGGCAGCACCGAATAGCCAAGCACAAGTCTGAACAGGACAAGTCCGAGGACGGGATACATCACGCACAGGACGATTGCGTGGGTCGGGATGGCTTTGAAGTCTTCCCAGCCGAGGCGCAGCGCGTCGCCCAAGTCGGAAAGGCTGATCTTGCGAACGACAAAGGCGGTAGAGACGCCAAACAATTGCAGTTTGGGCCGTGCGAATACTGTGGTCATGGTTCCGGTCTCCTTGCTCGGTGGCCGCAGGGGAACGGAGCGCCATCAAAACACGCACATCCGCCTCATGCGCGAAAATCGCGACTGAGTCCGGCAAATCAGGTTCAACCAGAAGGAGTTTGCCGGACGACATCTGTCGCAACCGGTCCAATGAAACTAGTCCGATGCGCGGCAGAAGCAAGATGGCGAACGCGGTCGGGAGAACTGTGCAGTTGCGCAAAGAGTTTTGCGATGCACCATGTGACAGGGAGGGCCAATCAGTGTTCGCGGCATCCAATGCATTCCCACCAACACGCGCCGGACAGAGGCAGGCATCTATTGACGCCTATTGACGCCGGGCTCGACGGGTATCATGTTGAAAGACTAAACGCCCCCAGCTCCGATGAGATTGCGGCCGTGACGTTGAGTATTTGTCCTGTCCCAGCGTCGCGACCGGCAGAATGGGCGAGGCAAGAGGCACAGTGATGGTGAACGTGTCACCATCCCTCTGACGTGTGCTCCGCCCTTTCGTTCGTCTCCGCAGCCTTCAATGGCAAGGAGGGATGAGGGATGGCTGTCGCGCTCGTGCTGCTCCTGGTTGCGGTCGCCTCGGTGCTGTTTCACATCTACAGCCCGTGGTGGTGGACGCCGATCGCCTCGAACTGGCGTTACATCGACGATACGATCAATCTGACGTTCTGGATCACCGGGGCGGTTTTCTGCGCGGTGATCGCGTTCATGGCTTACTGCGTCTTCCGCTTCCACCACAAGGAGGGACGGCGGGCCGCCTATAATCCCGAAAACAAGAAGCTCGAATGGTGGCTCAGCATCGTGACGGCCGTCGGCGTCGTCGCCATGTTGGCGCCCGGCCTCGTCGTCTGGCACCAGTTCGTCACGGTTCCCGCCGATGCGACCGACGTCGAGGTCGTCGGGCAGCAATGGATGTGGAGCTATCGGCTTCCCGGAAAGGACGGCCGGCTCGGCACGTCAGATGCTCGCCTCGTCAGTTCCGAGAATCCTCTGGGGTTGAACCCCAACGATCCGAACGGACAGGACGACGTCGTCATTCAAAACGACGATCTGCATCTGCCGATCGGGAAGCCGGTGAAGGTGCTGCTCCGCTCAATTGACGTTCTGCATGATTTCTACGTGCCCGAGTTCCGGGCGAAGATGGACATGATACCGGGCTCGGTGACGTATTACTGGCTCACGCCCACCCGTACCGGAACATTCGACGTGCTCTGTGCGGAGCTGTGCGGCGCCGCGCACGCGCAGATGCGGAGCAGGGTCATCGTGCAGGAAGAGAAGGAATATCACGCGTGGCTCGAGCAGCAGCGCACGTTCGCGGAGTTGTCAGGCCAGCGCGACGTCGCGAAGGCAGCATACAAGACCGGTAGCGAATGAACATGCCGACGGGGATCGGCCGGATATGAGCCGAACTCGTCGCTGAACAGAAGACCAAGGAGGGTATTCCGATGGTCGATATCCCGTTCGATGAGGTCGCAGGCATACCGCCCGCCGAAGTAAGTGAGGTTGAGCTCTATCACCCGAAGAGCTGGTGGACGAGGTACGTCTTTTCGCAAGACGCCAAGGTTATCGCCGTCCAGTATTCGATCACGGCGATGTCCATCGGAATGGTTGCGCTGGTGCTGTCGTGGATGATGCGACTGCAACTGGGATTTCCCGGCACATTCTCCTTTATCGACGCCAACCAGTACCTTCAGTTCATCACCATGCACGGCATGATCATGGTGATCTATCTGCTCACGGCATTGTTCCTCGGCGGCTTCGGCAACTATCTCATCCCGCTGATGGTTGGCGCGCGGGACATGGTTTTCCCCTACGTGAACATGCTGAGCTATTGGGTCTACCTGCTCGCCGTGCTGGTGCTGGCCGCAACCTTCTTCGTGCCGGGCGGCCCGACCGGCGCCGGCTGGACGCTTTATCCACCCCAGGCGATTCTCTCCGGGACCCCCGGGCAGGACTGGGGCATCGTTCTCATGCTCGCATCGCTGATCCTGTTCATCATCGGCTTCACGATGGGCGGGCTTAATTACGTGGTGACGGTGCTGCAGGCCCGCACGCGCGGCATGACGTTGATGCGTATGCCCTTGACGGTTTGGGGCATCTTCACGGCCACCGTGATGGCGCTGCTGGCCTTCCCGGCGCTGTTCGTCGCCTCGGTGATGCTGCTGCTCGACCGCCTCCTGGGAACCAGTTTCTTCATGCCGACGCTGGTCGAGATGGGCCAGTTGACCAAGTATGGCGGCGGCAGCCCGATCCTGTTCCAGCACCTGTTCTGGTTCTTCGGCCATCCCGAAGTCTACATCGTCGCCTTGCCGGCCTTCGGCATCATTTCCGATCTGATCAGCACCCACGCGCGGAAGAACATATTCGGCTATCGCATGATGGTTTGGGCGATCGTGGCGATCGGCGCGCTCAGCTTCGTGGTGTGGGCGCACCACATGTATGTGAGCGGCATGAATCCATATTTCGGATACTTCTTCGCCACCACGACGCTCATCATCGCGATCCCGACCGCCATCAAGGTCTACAACTGGGTGCTGACCCTGTGGCGCGGCGACATTCATCTCACGATACCGATGCTGTTCGCCCTCGCGTTCATCATCACGTTCGTGAACGGTGGCCTCACCGGACTGTTTCTCGGCAACGTGGTGGTGGACGTTCCGCTGTCCGACACGATGTTCGTTGTCGCGCACTTCCACATGGTGATGGGTATCGCGCCGATCATGGCCGTGTTTGGCGGGATCTATCACTGGTACCCGAAAGTGACCGGGCGCATGCTCAATGAGGCGCTTGGACGCTTCCACTTCTGGGTGACGTTCATCGGGGCTTATGCAGTTTTCTTCCCGATGCACTATCTTGGCCTGCTTGGGATGCCTCGCCGCTATCACGACATCGGCGAAACGGCCTTTGTCCCGGCATCCGCCCATGACCTCAACGCGTTCATGAGTGTGGCGGCGCTGATTGTCGGCTTCGCCCAGCTTGTCTTTCTGTTCAATTTGATCTGGAGTCTGTTCAAGGGAAAGGAGGCCGGCGGCAATCCCTGGGGAGCTACCTCGCTGGAATGGCAGACGCCGGAGACGCCGCCGGGACATGGCAACTGGGGCAAGGAACTCCCCATCGTCTATCGCTGGGCCTACGATTACAGCGTGCCCGGCGCCGCCAGGGACTTCGTGCCGCAAAATGAGCCGCCGGCCGGATTGGTGACGCAGGGAGCCCGCGCGTGAGTGCCATTGTCTTGTTCATGGCAGCCGTCGCGGCCATCGCAGGATGGTGGCTCTCGCAGCAGCGGCTTGCGGCCAAGCCCTGGCTGGAGGAGGGCGTGGACGTCGATTTTCGCGGCGAGGGCGGTTCGTCGGTGCCGGCGGCGAAGATCGGATTGGGTGTGTTCCTCGCGGTTGTCGGCTCGTTGTTTGCGCTCCTGATCAGCGCCTACTCGATGCGCAACGGTTTTGTGGACTGGCGTGAGCTGCCGCTGCCCAGGCTGTTGTGGTTCAACACCGGCGTCCTGGTGATGAGCAGCCTGGCGCTGCAATGGGCGCTCATGGCCGCGCGCCGCGACGACACCGACGGCTTGATCGTCGGCCTGCTCGTCGGCGGAGCATCGGCCGTAACGTTCCTGGCCGGGCAACTCTTGGTGTGGCAGCAACTGAACGTCGCCGGATATTTCGTAGCGTCCAATCCGGCCAATTCGTTCTTCTACCTGATCACTGCGGTACACGGGCTGCATCTGACGGGCGGCCTGGTGGCCCTCGGCAGGACCACCGCCAAGGTGTGGCGCGGCGCGCCGATGATTCAGCTGCGCCTGAGCGTCGAGCTCTGCGCCATCTATTGGCATTTCCTGTTGTTGGTCTGGCTGGTCCTGCTCGGTCTGCTGACGGGCTGGACCGACAATTTCGTGAACATCTGTCGCCAGCTGCTCACCTAGGCGAGGGCAAGAACCGATGGCAGAGACGGCACTGACACACCCAAAGGCCGCGCCCGGGATAGCTCCCGGATGGCAAGGCATTGCCGCCGACTGGGCTTCCGACCAGCGCGCTTTCAAGAATGTTTCCTGGGGGAAGGCCATGATGTGGATCTTCCTCCTGAGCGATACCTTCATCTTCAGCTGTTTTCTGCTGTCGTACATGACGGCGCGGACGTCGACGACCGTGCCGTGGCCCAACCCCAGCGAAGTCTTTGCGCTCAACATCGGGGGCAGGCACATCCCGCTGATCCTGATCGCCATCATGACCTTCATCCTGATCAGCAGCAGCGGGACGATGGCGATGGCCGTCAATTTCGGTTACCGCCGCGACCGCGTCAGAACGGCAGCGTTGATGCTGGCCACCGCGGCCTTCGGCGCAACCTTCGTCGGAATGCAGGCCTTCGAATGGACCAAGCTGATCATGGAGGGCGTCCGGCCCTGGGGCAACCCGTGGGGCGCGCCGCAATTTGGCGCCTGCTTCTTCATGATCACCGGCTTCCACGGCACCCACGTGACCATCGGCGTGATCTTCCTGATCGCCATCGCGCGAAAGGTTTTGCGGGGAGACTTCGACGTCGAAAGACGCGGCTTCTTCACGAGCCGGAGGGGGTATTACGAGATCGTCGAGATCACCGGCCTGTACTGGCATTTCGTCGATCTGGTGTGGGTGTTCATCTTTGCCTTTTTCTATCTTTGGTGAGGTAAGCGCATGACAAACGCAGCGGTACATGTGGAAGGGCAGGCAACACAGCATGCGCTACACACTTATGTGCATGACGCAGTCGCATCAGGAGCCACGCACGCAAAGGGCCAGCAGCATCCGATCAAGCTTTATCTCGTGGTCTGGGGATGGCTGTTCGTGCTCAGCACCTGCTCATACCTTGTCGACTTCTTTGGCATCCATGGCCATCTCCGTTGGTCACTGATCCTGCTGTTCATGGTGCTGAAGGCCGGCTTGATCGTTGCTGTGTTCATGCACATGGCCTGGGAGCGGTTGGCGTTGGCCTACGCCATCCTGTTGCCGCCGGTACTCGTGCTGGTTTTTGTAGGGATCATGGTGTTCGAATCCGACTACACGCATCTGCTTCGGGTCATGTTTTTCGCGTCAGCGAACTAGAAGTAGGACGGCGATGACCACATAGGTCATGCTTCCAAATTGGTCAGGCTTCCAAATTGCACCATGCAAGACCTCCTGGAGGCCAAGGACTTGCCACGTCGTCTAGGACTCTGCGAAGAAGGCCTTCAACCGAAGGCATTTGAGTATCGAACTGACGAGGAATCAATCTCGTGCAAATCAACCGTTCAATTCTTCGCCGGAGCTACACCAACATCGGAGACTACGTCGCACTGACGAAACCGCGCGTTATGTCGCTGGTCGTCTTTACCGCACTAGTCGGTCTTATGGTCGCACCAGGCGGCATCGATCCCGTCACCGGCGTCGTTGCTCTTTTTTGCATAGCTGCGGGAGCTGGCGCCGCAGGTGCGCTCAACATGTGGTACGACGCCGACATCGATGCGGTGATGGCGCGTACCGCCATCCGTCCAATTCCTAGCGGCCGTGTATCGCGCTCGGAAGCATTGGTGTTCGGATTGACGCTCGGCACGTGCGCCGTCGTGGCCCTGGGCACTTTGCTGAACATGGCCGCTGCCGCACTGCTTGCCTTCACAATTTTCTTCTACGTCGTCGTCTACACGATGTGGCTCAAACGCCGAACAGCGCAAAATATCGTCATTGGCGGTGCCGCCGGTGCACTCCCTCCGGTGATCGGCTGGGTTGCGGTCACCGGAAATGTTGGGCTCGAGCCGCTGACCCTGTTTCTAATCATCTTCCTTTGGACGCCACCCCACTTCTGGGCACTGTCGCTCAATCTTGCTGGAGAATATGCCCGCGCCGGTGTGCCGATGTTACCGGTCGTGGCCGGCAAGACCGAAACAAAGCGCCAGATTCTTCTCTATAGCGTGCTTTTGGCTCCGATCTCGCTGCTGCCTTGTGCACTGGGATTCGCGGGGGCCATCTATGGCGCGGCCGCGGCGATGCTGGGAGCGATCATGATTTTTCTCGCTTGGCAAGTGCGGCGGAGCCACGACAAGGAAAGGCGGCCTGCTCGTCGCCTGTTCGTGTTTTCGATGCTCTATCTGGTCCTTCTTTTTGGCGTGCTGCTGATGGATGCTGCACCCTACGCTCAGTCCCGCTAACTGGACGCATTCGATGCTAACCGGACGCATTCGAATCGACAGCCGTACGGCTTACCTCGAACTCTCCCCGGCGAGACTGGGTTTTTCTTCGCCCCCTTCGCAAGACGCTTTCGCGTTTTGCGAGCGGGCACCAGCCACCAGGGCGTCGGGACCACACGACTTCACCGTCCGCCTCGCGTGCGCTCGTCAGTCGCACGCCCGGCAAGGTGGTTGACAGGTTTTGCTGAATTGCCCGTCGGGTCAATTTGTCTCAGCCATAGGTCTCCACGATGAAGTCGATCAGGGCGCGGAGCTTCGGTGTCATCTTGCGGTTCTTCGGCCACAGGATCTGGCGCGCGCGGGCTTGCGTCGTGTAGTTCGGCAGCAGGACCTGTAGCCGTCCGGCGGCGATATCGTCGGCAAGCAGCTCGTCGCGCATCAGCACGATGCCCGCGCCCGCCAGCGCCGCATAGCGGATACCGAACGCGCTGTTGATGAAGAGGCGGCTCGCGACATCGACATGCACTTCGCCCTCCGGCCCGACGAAGGTCCATCGCTGCCCGTCCGACCAGCCGGGATAACGCAGGCACTCATGGCCGGTGAGATCCGCTGGATGGATCGGCGCGCCGCGTTCGGCGAGATAGCTCGGCGCGGCGCAAACCACGCCAGTATACGGCGACAGCGAGCGCGACATCATGGTGGAGTCGGTCAGGGTGCCGACCCGGATCGCGGCATCCAGTCCTTCCTCGAGCAGGTCGACCATCCTGTCGCTGAGGATGAGGTCGACCGAGACTTCCGGATATCTCTTCATGAAGCGGACGAGCGCGGGCGCCAGGCTGTACGACCCGAAGGCGACCGAGGTCGCGACCCGCAGCTTGCCGCGCGGCGCGCTGAGGGCCTCCTCGACCAGCGCATCGCCAGCCTCGGCCTGCTCCAGCAATTGCTTGCAATGATCGAGATAGCTGCGGCCGAGTTCGGTGAGGCCCTGCCGCCGGGTGGACCGGTTGATCAATTGTGAGCCGAGCCGGTCCTCGAGAAAACGGATATGCTTGCCGATCATGGTCGGTGACATCCGCAGCTCTTTGGCCGCCGCGGTGAAGGAGCCGAGATCGGCGACGCGGGCGAACACGGACATGCTGGTCAGTCGGTCCATGATTATAAACCAATGGTTATTTCACTACGGATCGATCCGCCGCTTATAGGGCCTTGGAATTGTATTTATTACCATAAGTGAGCAATCGGCGCGATGGTGCGCGCGATTGCTTTGAAATTTGGCCGGTTGTGCCCGGAGGGGCGGGACCCTGTGGCCTCGAACCAGGACAGGAGTGTCAGGATGCCTTTCCAGATCACCATCAATGGGACCAGTCATTCGGTCGACGCCGACGGCGATACGCCGCTGCTGTGGGTGCTGCGCGACGTGCTCGGCATGACCGGCACCAAGTTCGGCTGCGGCATGGCGCTGTGCGGCGCCTGCACGGTGCATCTCGATGATACCGCGGTGCGCTCCTGCATCACGACGATCGACAGCATCGGCGACTCCAGGATTACGACCATCGAGGCGGTCGGCAAGACGCCGGCGGGCAAGAAGATCCAGGACGCCTGGCTCGCGCATGAGGTGCCGCAATGCGGCTACTGCCAATCCGGTCAGATCATGTCGGCCTCCGCTTTGCTCGTGAGCAAGCCGAAGCCGACCGACGCCGATATCGATGACGCGATGTCGGGCAACATCTGCCGCTGCGGGACGTATGTCCGCATTCGCGAAGCCATCAAGCAAGCCGCGCAGTCGGGAGGTTGAGCCATGAGGCTGACGCACAACATTACCGAACGCCCCGCCGCCGATCTGTCGCGGCGCAACTTCCTCCGCGCCAGCGCGATCGCAGGCGGCGGCCTGCTGCTCAGCGTGAGCCTACCGTTTGCCAGCGGCGAGAGCGAGGCTGCGGCTTCCGGTCAGTTCGCGCCGAATGCCTTCATCCGGATCGGCGGCGACGGCAAGGTCGTGCTGACCATGCCCTATGTCGAGATGGGGCAGGGCACCTACACCTCGATCCCGATGCTGATCGCCGAGGAGCTCGAGATCGGCCTGAAGCAGGTGCAGCTCGAGCACGCGCCGCCGAGCGATAAGCTCTATGCCAACCCGCTGCTCGGAGTGCAGGCCACCGGCAATTCGAATGCGATGCGCGGCGCCTGGCAGCCGATGCGGAAAGCCGGCGCCACCGCGAAAGCGATGCTGGTCGCAGCCGCGGCGAAGCGCTGGACCGTCGATGCTGCCTCCTGTCGCGCCGAGAACGGCGAGGTGCATCACGTCGCCTCGGGACGCAGCCTCGGCTACGGCGCGCTTGCGGCTGATGCAGCGGGCATGCCGATCCCGGCGGATGTCACGCTGAAGAGCCCGGCCGATTTCAAGCTGATCGGCACGCCGGCCAAGCGGCTCGATACGCCCTCCAAGATCAACGGCTCGGCGCTCTACGGCATCGACGCGCGGCCGCCGGGCGTGAAGGTCGCGACGCTGGCGCAGTCGCCGGTGTTCGGCGGCCGGGTGAAGCGTGTGGATGATACGGCGGCAAGAGCCGTCAAGGGCGTGCGCCAGATCGTGACGCTCGATGATGCAGTCGCCGTGGTGGCCGATCACATGGGAGCGGCCAAGAAAGGTCTCGCGGCGCTCACGATCGAATGGGACGAGGGGCCCCATGCCAAGCTCGCCACGGCAGACATCGCGCGCGAGCTCGAAGCCGCCACCGCGAAGCCCGGCACGGTCGCGCAAAATATCGGCGACGCCGACAAGGCGATGGCGGGCGCAGCGACGAAAGTCGAAGCGACCTATCAGCTGCCGTTCCTCGCCCACGCCACGATGGAGCCGATGAACTGCACCGTGCACATGCGCCCCGATGGTTGCGAGATCTGGGTCGGCAGCCAGGTGCTCTCGCGTGCCCAGGCGGTGGCCGCGAAGGTGCTGGACCTGCCGCCGGAGAGGGTGGTGGTGCACAATCACCTGCTCGGCGGCGGATTTGGCCGCAGGCTCGAGGTCGATGGTGTGATTCGCGCCGTGCAGATCGCGAAGCAGGTCGATGCGCCGGTCAAGGTGGTGTGGACTCGCGAAGAGGACATCCAGCACGACATGTACCGGCCGTACTGGTTCGACCGGATTTCGGTCGGACTCGATGCAGCCGGCAAGCCGGTAGCCTGGAACAACCGTTTCGCCGGCTCGTCGGTGCTCGCGCGGTGGGCGCCGCCGGCGTTCCGCAATGGTCTCGACCCCGACACCACAGAGGGCGCGATCAATCTCGTCTATGACATTCCGAACTTCCACGTGGAATATGTCCGGGTCGAGCCGCCCGGTATTCCGACCGCGTTCTGGCGCAGCGTCGGGCCCTCGCACAACGTGTTCGTCACCGAAAGCGTGATCGACGAACTGGCTGCGGCTGCGAAGCAGGATCCGGTCGACTACCGCAAGGCGCTGCTCGGCAAGTCGCCGCGCGCCAAGGCGGCACTCGAGCTTGCGGCAGCCAAGGCCGGCTGGGGCGGGAAGCTGCCGGCGGGGCAGGGCCGCGGCGTGTCGCTGCAATTCGTGTTCGGCAGCTACCTCGCGCAAATTGCCGAGGTGGAGGTAGCCAAGGACGGTTCAGTCCGCGTCCACCGCGTCGTCTGCGCAATGGACTGCGGCACCGTCGTCAATCCCGACACGGTGCAGGCTCAGCTTCAAAGCGGCATCAATTTCGGCGTCACCGCGGCGCTGTATGGCGAGATCACGCTCAAGGACGGACGCATCGAGCAGAGCAATTTCGACAGCTACCAAATGCTGCGCATCGATCAGGCCCCGGCCATCGAGGTCCATATCGTTCCGAGCACGGAGTCGCCCGGCGGCATGGGCGAGACGGGGACATCGGGAATCGTGCCTGCGATCAGCAATGCGATCTTCGCGGCGACCGGCAAGCGGCTGCGAAAGATGCCGGTCGATGCTGCACTGTTGAAACAGACATGACCGATTGAAAGGTGCCAGGGCTGCGCTCCCCGCATCGCGGGGAGCTTTGGCACGCGCAGGCTTCGCGTTCTCGCGGCGTGATGCACCCGAGGTCTGCCCTCAAGTCCGCCCTCAGGGATCGCGCCGGCAGGCAGTTGCCGAAAACGAGCTGTTCCAGACTGGTGAACCCGCAAACCGCCGCCGACAGGCGAATCGAGCCGAACCCGTAGCGGCATCGCAGATATTCGTCGTCCGGCCGATCGCGGTGTAACCAAACCAGCTGCGTGAGCGAACCAGACTATAGAACGCTGCATGACGATCGTGGAGAATGAACTCAAGGCACTGATGCTTGCCAGCCAGGACGGCGATGCGGCGGCTCACCGGGCGTTGCTGGAGCGCCTGAGCCGGCATTTGCGCGCCTATTACAAGAGTAAGCTTGCGAGGACCGGCCGCAGCGCGGCGGAGGCTGAGGACCTGGTGCAGGAGGCTGTGTTGGCGATTCATCTCCAGCGGCACACCTACGACCCTGCACAGCCGTTGACACCCTGGGTGCACGCGGTCGCGCGCTACAAGCTGATCGATTTCCTGCGTCGAACACGGGCCTCGCGCGCCGACGTGCCGATCGATGAGGCCGACGACATCACGGCGCATGACGATCACATCGGCGCCGAGAGCAGCTTTGACGTCAGGCGGTTGCTCAAGCAATTGCCGGCGAACATGCAGTGCGCCATCGCGGCCGTCAAGCTCGATGGATTGAGCATCGCCGAAGCGGCGCAGCGGTGTGGCATGTCGGCATCCGGTGTGAAGGTCAGCATTCATCGCGGGCTGAAGGCCCTGGCCGCGTTGATCGCTCGGAGGACGGAGCCATGAAGACGGACGAACTGATCGCGGTTCTCAGCAACCATGTCGAGCCGGTCGATCGCCGGCTGGTCGGCCGGAGCGTCGCTATCGCGCTTGGGCTGGGGCTGGTGGTCGCACTTGGCCTCGTGCTCGTGGGGCTTGGTGTCCGCGCCGACCTGACCACGCCGCGTGCCGTGACCTTTCTCTTCCTGAAGCTCGCATTTGCGTTCGGCACTGTCGGCGCGGCGTCGATCCATCTGACCCGGCTGGTGCGGCCGGGCGGTGAGCGAAAGGTCTCGCTTGGACTTGCTGCACTACCGTTCGCGGCGATCATGCTGCTCGCCGCCATCAGCCTCGGACAGGCGCCCAGCTCCCACTGGGACAGGATGGTCATGGGAGACCAATGGCTCGAGTGCCTCATCTCCGTTCCGATCATCGCGATCGTGCCGTTTGCCGTGGTCATCTGGGCAGTCAGAAGGGCGGCGCCGACCAATCTGGTGCGGGCGGGGGCATTCGCCGGCCTCGTCGCAGGTGGTGTGAGCGCTGTCGGCTATGCACTCCACTGCACCGATGACTCGTTGCCCTTTGTCGCGCTGTGGTACGGCGGCACGATCGTGCTGTGCACACTCGCAGGCGCGGCACTGGGACCACGGCTGCTGCGCTGGTGAAAGGCAGAGATCAGACCTTCACGTCGGCGTGAGCCTGTAACCGGGGAAATGTTGGCTCCGAACTCATGATCAGAAGCGCAAATGAATGCGCTTCAGGAAAATGATGGAGCCGATGATGTCGGTCAACAAATGCCTTCTTGCCTTCTCAATCCTCGCGCCGCTTGTGGTGGCATCGGCAACCGCGCAAGCGGGCCTGACAGCCTCCGACAGGAGATACTTGCCCAATGAGGTCGCAGAAACGGCACCGGCGGGTGGGGTTGCCGCGCAGCGCGACCCGATGTCTGCGTTCGGCTATGATCAGGGAGCGGTGCGCTTGGAGCCGATGAATGTTCCGCATGCTGCTGCTGCTGCCGGGACGCCGTGGCGCTATCACGGCGGTCCGAAGTCTCAATAGGCGCCACGTGCGGGCGCCAGGCCGGGATGAACGATTAACCACCCAATCTCTCGCTGGTGCACTTGTGAACAGGGTGCCCTTTTCAGCACCCGTCCTTTGTGAGACTGTCGCAAGATGAATGTTCGCCAATTGTTCAGATTGCTGCTCGCCGTCCTTGTGACGGCAAGCCTGACAATTGCGCCGCTGGCTACGCCCGCGGCGGCCGGATCTTCGATGACCGGTATGAGCCAGATGGCGGACACGTCGGATATGGCGGCTGATATGCCGTGCTGCCCCGACAAGCAGAAGAGCAATGATTGCCGGGATTGTCCGCTGGTTGCGATTTGCATGTTGAAGGTCCTGCATTCGGGACCATCGGCCCTTGGCCTCGCCGTGCGGCCGTCGACGCACCTGCAATTGCAGCCGCATGACGATCTGGCCGCTGACGGGCTGGTCCGTCCGCCTCCCGACCATCCTCCTCGACATTTGGTCTGACTGGCGCCGCAGGGCGCAAGTTGCTGCCGCGCGACCTTGGGCGCGCGGACGTCCCATGCCGCGCAAGCGGCAGACCAAATCCAATCGAGGAATGAAACGAATGACGTCGTTCAGTACGTCGCGTGCCGTAGGGGCCGCGCTCATCGGCCTGGCGCTGACAGGCACCGCTAACGTCGCGCTCGCCGACATCAAGGACTACGAATTCCAGCTCGTCGACCAGACCGTTCAGGCTGGTCCGGACAAAGTTGTCACCGTCCGGCTCATAAACAGGAAGACCGGCAAAGCCGTGCCTGACGCGGTCATCTTCTCGACCCGGCTCGACATGGCGCCCGACGGCATGCAGGAGATGGCCACCAAGGTCACGCCGATGCCGGGGACCGAACCTGGGACCTATCGGTTCAAGGCGACCTTCGGCATGGCCGGGCGCTGGCAGCTCTCGCTCGGTGCGAAGGTGCAGGGCGAGACCGGCACGGTCGAAAGCAAGCTCGTCGTCACGGCCGGGAAATGAACCGGCTCGCTCTGGCAGGCGCTGCCGCTGCGATCGTCGCAGCGGCAAGCGTCGCATATGTCGGTCGCGGTCTGCCGCCATGGCCGGGCGCAAATCTCGCTGCCTCTGCCGCGCAAGCTGCGGAAGCCGGCGCGCCGATCTATTTCCGCGATCCGGACGGCAAGCCATCTTACTCGCTGACGCCGAAGAAGACGTCTGACGGCCGCGACTACCGCCCCGTCGCTGCCGGCGCCGATATCAGCTTTGACGAGCCGGAATCACCAATGGCGATGCCGGCGTCCGACGCCAAGCCCGAGCGCAAGGTCAAATACTATCGCAACCCGATGGGCCTTCCCGACACCTCGCCGGTGCCGAAGAAGGATTCCATGGGGATGGACTACATCGCGGTCTACGACGGCGAAGACAGCGACGACGGGTCGATCACGCTGTCGCCAGGAAAAATCCAGCGCACCGGTGTCAAATCGGAGGTGGCGCAGCTGCGCCGCATCCGCACGCTGGTCCGCGCACCCGGCACGGTCCAGCTCGACGAACGTCGCGTCTCCGTGATCGCGATGCGCGCCGAGAGTTATGTGCAGAAAGTCGCCGACGTCACGACCGGCAGCCGGGTGACAAAGGGGCAGCCGTTGATGGAGGTCTACAGCCCGGCGGTGTCGTCCGCGGCGGCCGAATATGTCGCGACCATGACCTCGAAGGCGATCGCAAATATCGAGCCCTACGGGCGCGGCTCCAAACAGCGGCTGACCAATCTCGACGTTCCCGAGGCGGTCATCGCCGAGATGGAGAAGAGCCGCACGGTCCCGATCGCGATCCCGTGGTCGTCGCCGCGCGACGGCATCGTGCTGCAGCGTGCCGCCATCGAGGGCATGCGCGCGCAGCCGGGTGACGTGCTGTTCCGGGTCGCAGATGTGTCGATGGTGTGGGCACTGGTCGATGTCGCCGAGCGCGATCTCGGCAATATCGTGCTCGGCCAGAAGGTCACCGTGCGGGCGCGCAGCTATCCCGGCCGGACGTTCGCGGGCCAGATCAGCATGATCTATCCCCAGGTCAACAAGGAGACGCGCACTGCGCGGGTACGGATCGAACTGGAGAATCCCGATCTCGCGCTGCTTCCCGATATGTATGTCGACGCCGAGATCGACACCGGCAGCGCAGCGCCGGTGCTCACGGTGGCCGACAATTCCATCCTCGACACCGGGAGCCGTCAGACCGTGCTGCTCGACCGCGGCAATGGACGGTTCGAACCGCGCGAGGTCAAGCTCGGGCGGCGCGGTGACGGCTATGTCGAGATCCGCGACGGAATTGCCGAGGGCGACGCGGTGGTGACATCAGCGACCTTCCTGATTGATGCCGAAAGCAATCTGAAGGCGGCGATCAAGGGCTTTGCCGAAGCCGGCGCCAAGCAGGCGGCGGGCGAGGGCGAGATGATGGATGGAGGCAAGCCATGATTGCCCGCGTCATCGCCTGGTCGGCGCGCAATCTGCTGCTGGTGTTGTTCGGCACCGGCTTCGCGGCGGCCGCGGGTCTCTACGCGCTGCTGCATCTGCCCCTCGACGCGATCCCCGATCTCTCCGACACCCAGGTCATCGTCTACACCGAATATCCCGGCCAGGCGCCGCAGGTGATCGAGGACCAGGTCACCTATCCCCTGACCACGGCGATGCTGACGGTGCCGAAGTCCAAGGTCGTCCGCGGCTTTTCGTTCTTCGGCGTCTCCTTCGTCTATGTCATCTTCGAGGACGGCACCGACATCTACTGGGCGCGCTCGCGCGTGCTCGAATTCCTCAACAGCGCAGCGTCTCGGCTCCCGGCAGGCGTGTCGCCGACCATCGGTCCCGATGCGACCGGGGTCGGCTGGGTCTACCAATATGCCGTGATGTCGAAGGAGCTGAACCTCGCCGACACCCGGACTATCCAGGACTGGAACCTGAAATTTGCGCTCGCCAGGGCCGAAGGCGTGGCCGAGGTGGCGAGCGTCGGCGGTTTCGTCAAGCAGTACAATGTGATCCTCGATCCGCAGCGGATGCGCGACCGCGGCATCACCATGCAGCGGATGCGCGATGCGATCCGCGCCAGCAATGCCGATGTCGGTGGCCGCACCGTCGAGCTCTCCGAGTTCGAATACGTCATCCGCGGCAAGGGCTATCTGAAGGACATCAACGACCTCGGCAATATCGTGCTGAAGACCGACAACGGCACGCCGGTGCTGCTGCGCGACATCGCCCGCGTCGAGCTCGGCCCCGACGAGCGGCGCGGCATCGCCGAGCTCAACGGCGAGGGCGAGGTGGCCAGTGGCATCGTGCTGCAACGCTTCGGCGTGAACGCGCTCGACGTGATCGAGAACGTCAAGAGACGCTTCAAGGAGATCGCGACCAGCCTGCCGAAGTCGGTCGAGATCGTGCCGGTCTATGACCGATCCAACCTGATCTATGCGGCGATCGAGACGCTGAAGCGCACGCTGTTCGAGGAGAGCGTCGTGGTCGCGCTGGTCTGCATCGTGTTCCTGCTGCATGTGCGCAGCGCGCTGGTCGCGATCCTGATGCTGCCGGTCGGCGTGCTGATGGCGTTCGGCGCGATGAAGTTTTTCGGGATCGGCTCCAACATCATGAGCCTCGGCGGCATCGCGATCGCGATCGGCGCCATGATCGATGCGGCGATCGTGATGATCGAGAACGCGCACAAGCATCTGGAACGCGCTAAGCCCGATCAGTCGCGGATCTCGATCCTGATCGAGGCCGCGGCCGAGGTGGGACCGGCGCTGTTCTTCAGCCTGCTCATCATCACCGTGTCGTTCATGCCGATCTTCACGCTGGAATCCCAGGAGGGGCGGCTGTTCTCGCCGCTGGCCTTCACCAAGACGTTTGCGATGGCGGCGGCGGCGCTGCTATCGGTGACGCTGGTGCCGGCGCTGATGGTGGTCTTCGTCCGCGGCAGGATCGTTCCCGAGCACAAGAATCCGATCAACCGTTTCCTGATCTGGATCTACCGTCCGGTGATCCACGGCGTGTTGCGGGCCAAAACGCTGGTGATCCTGCTCGCGCTCGGCGCCATCGCCGTCTCGATCTGGCCGGCGCGGCAACTCGGCACCGAGTTCATGCCTGACCTCAACGAGGGCACGCTGCTTTATATGCCGACAACGCTTCCGGGCATCTCGGTGACCAAGGCGTCGGAATTGATGCAGACTCAGAACCGGATCATCAAGCGCTTCCCGGAGGTCGCCTCGGTCTATGGCAAGGCCGGACGCGCCGCCACCGCAACCGATCCGGCGCCGTCGGAGATGTTCGAGACCGTCGTCAATCTCAAGCCGAAGGAGAAATGGCGCAAGGGCGTCACCATCGAGAGCCTGATCGCCGAGATGGACAAGGCGCTGCAATTCCCCGGCGTCTCGAACGCCTGGACGATGCCGATCAAGGCCCGCATCGACATGCTCTCGACCGGCATCCGCACGCCTGTCGGGGTCAAGGTGATCGGTCCCGATCTTGCCGTGATCGACAAGCTGGCGCGCCAGGTCGAGCAGGTGCTCAAGACGGTGCCCGGCACCTCGTCGGCCTATGCCGAGCGCAGCCTCGGCGGCTACTATCTCGAGATCACGCCGAACCGCGAGGCGCTGTCGCGCTATGGCATCGCGGTGCAGGACGTGCAGGACACGATCGCGACCGCGCTCGGCGGCCAGAGCGTGACCACGACGGTGGAGGGGCGGCAGCGCTTCACCGTCAACATGCGCTATCCGCGCGACCTGCGCGACAATCCGGGCGCGATCGCAAGCGACATCCTGGTGCCGATGCCGGCCGGTGGCGCCGTGCCGCTCGGCGAGGTCGCCAACGTCACGCCGGCGCGTGGGCCGAGCTCGATCCGGACGGAGAACGGGCAGCTCGCGACCTACATCTATGTCGATATCCGCGATCGCGATCTCGGTGGCTACGTCGCCGACGCGCAGCGCGCGGTGCAGGCCAGCGTGCCGTTTCCGCCGGGCACCTATCTGGTCTGGAGCGGGCAATACGAATATCTCGAGCGCGCCGCCGCGCGACTCAAGATCGTGGTGCCCGTGACGCTTTCGATCATCTTCCTGCTGCTTTACCTCAACTTCCGCTCGGTGGCGGAGACCATGATCGTGATGCTGTCGCTGCCGTTCGCGCTGGTCGGCGGGCTCTGGCTGATGTGGGCGCTCGGCTTCAACCTGTCGGTTGCGGTCGCGGTCGGCTTTATCGCGCTCGCCGGCGTCGCCGCCGAGACCGGCGTCGTGATGCTGATCTATCTCAATCAAGCGCTAGCGGAAGTCAGGCAGCGTCGCGCCGGCCAGGGGGAGGCGTTGAACCAGACCGATCTCCGCGAGGCTATTATGGAGGGTGCGGTTGAGCGCGTCCGGCCGAAAATGATGACGGTGGTTGCCATCATGGCGGGACTGCTGCCGATCATGTGGAGCACCGGGACCGGCTCCGAGATCATGCAGCGCATCGCGGTGCCGATGATCGGCGGCATGATCTCGTCGACCTTGCTCACACTGATCGTGATCCCGGCGATCTTTGGGCTGGTCAAGGGGTTCCGTTTGCCTCCTGCGGGAAAACCACGACCGCCGGCAAAGGCGAAATCGATTGTAGCGAAAGTGAGAGAGCCAGAGCCAGCCGGATGAGGTGATCCATGATGCACGACATGATGCCGGGAATGATGTGGGGCATGGGCCTGATCGGTGTACTCATTGTCGTGGTCCTGATTCTGGCGGCCGCGGCTTTGGTCAAATATCTCCGTTCCTGAAGACCAGGAGGCCATAATGAAGCCCTGTCGAATTGCGGTACTCGCGACTCTTGCTCTTGTATCGCCGGTGTTGGCTCAGAGCGGCGATCCGTCACGTGGGCAACAGGATTTTCAGGCTTGCGTGCCGTGTCATTCGCTTGAACCCGA
This sequence comes from Bradyrhizobium sp. I1.14.4, assembly GCF_050435825.1. Taxonomy (NCBI): domain Bacteria; kingdom Pseudomonadati; phylum Pseudomonadota; class Alphaproteobacteria; order Hyphomicrobiales; family Nitrobacteraceae; genus Bradyrhizobium; species Bradyrhizobium sp. I1.14.4. Next base: position 50,077 of record NZ_JBNDLA010000014.1, read on the forward strand.
CCGCAACATGACCGGGCCGAGCCTTGCAAGTCTCTGGGGGCGCAAGGCCGGAAGCCTGCCGAGTTTCGACCGCTACTCCGACGCGCTAAAAGCTTCGGGGATCATTTGGGACAACCGCTCGCTGGATGCCTGGTTGACCGATTCGCAACGCATGGTGCCGGACAATGAGATGCCGTTCGAAGGGATCAAGGATTCACGCGTTCGCTCGGATCTGTTGGCGTTCCTCGATAAGGCTACCAAGCCGGGGGCCGCGCCGGAGCGAGCTGCCGAAAATCGCATGAAGGGGATGGGCGGCATGATGGGAGGTATGATGGGCGGCAATCGTGCTCGCAATCTGAAGACCCTGGAGCCCGGACAGCGCGTGACGGGTATCACGCACTGCCGAGATACCTATGTCGTGATCACTGCCGACGGTAAGACGCGCCATTTCTGGGAACGCAATCTGCGTCTGATGACGGATTCCAGCCAGGAGGGCCCACAGAGCGGAGCGCCAGCAATTGTCCCCGCAGGAATGTTGGGCGACCGTGCGAACGTGATCTTCGCGGCTCCCGAGGAGATCAACAGGACTATCGAAGGACGGTGCTGATTTTCGAACCGTTGCAGTGGGCGCGGAGCGCAAGGCCCGGATTGGCGCAGTTCCGCGTGGACGGGCTTGAAGCAGCTGCATCGGCCGCCGTATCCTGTTTCTGGAAGGACGACCAATGAACGATTGCTGCGAGCAGAAGACGCCCTAATGCTGCGCGCCACCGCCGCTACACCGGCACCGGCTCGGAGATCATGCGGCGCATCGCGGTGCCGATGATCGGCATGATCTCGTCGACGTTGCTGACGCTGATCGTGATTCCCGCGATCCTCGCCGTCGTGAACGGCATCGAGCTTCGGGCGAGGGTGTCGGAATGGGAGGTCGCGGTGCGCAAGGAGGCGCAATCGTGATCGGGACAGGCGCGTGTTTGCAGCGTCAAACTGGATTGAATGATACCCTGAGGGGGTATATACGGTAGCGGTTTGCGGTGGGCTGATTTGCGGTTAGGTTGCGGCCAGGCGAGTTCGGAGCGGTCAGGCGGGTGTTGGTGCGATTGACGAGATCGGGACGGGTGCGGGCGGGATGTTTCATCATCCTGGCCTATCTGTTTTGTGTCCTCGCGCCGTCCTTTGCGCTCGCGTTCGGGGCACCGTTTCCGTGCCTGACCGACGAGGTCCAGCCGGTCGCCGCGGCGGATGTGCACGAGGCGTCGATGCCCGTGTCAATGTCAATGGCGCATACCGAAGGTGTCTCGCACGATCATGCCGCCCGCGATCACGACGGCATGCACACGCATCAGGCGGCCGATGCCGCTGAACCGCCTGCGAAGCACAGCCACGACGGCAAGAATTCGTCGGGGCCTTGCTGCGCGATGATGTGCGTGTCGGCGCTTCCGGCCGATGTTCCATTCGTCGCCGGTCCCCTGCATCTGATCGCGACCCGTCTCGCCGAGGCCTATCAGAGCCTGCGGAGCGAGGCGCCTGCGCGGCTCTATCGTCCCCCCATCGCCTGATCATCGCTGACATCGTGGCTGCGCAGCGCGCTCGCGTGCGCATGCCTGTTACTCATCTGATGATCGGGACAGATCCATGTTTTCGCATCTCGGGGCGAGGCTCGCCGCCGTGGCCACCAGGTGTGGCCGGCGCGCGCTACCCATATTGTTGCCGCGGATGGCCGCCGCCATGGTCGCGTCTGCGTCGCTCGCCGGCTGCATGGCCGATGGCCGCCCGGTCGCCGTCGCAGGCGATCCTGCAAATCCGGCGGCGGGCAGGGCCAGCGTCGGCTATCGCTCGACGATCGCGCCCTACAGCAGCATGCGTCCGTCGACGCCGCTGCCCTGGCGTGAGCGCAACGACGGTGTGACGCCGCCGGCCAACTCGAAGTCGCATCGGTAGGAGCGCGCCATGCGACATCAGGCCATCGCGCCGATCCTGCTGCTGACGTCCGCTCTTGCTGGATGCGCGTCGTTCTCGCCGGACAGCGGCATGGGCGTCGTCTCCGAGGTGACCGCGCAGGCGATCGGCAAGGACGTCGCCTTCGTTCGTTCCGCGGACCAGGCCACCACCGTGGACGCCGCGGTGAGGCGGCTGCTCGCGCGCAACCTGACGGCGGATGCCGCCGTCCAGCTCGCACTATTGAACAACAAGGGCCTGCAGGCCGCCTATAACGAGCTGGCGCTGGCGGAGACGGACCTCGTCGCCGACAGCCTGCCGCCGAACCCGACCTTCTCAGCCTCTCACATTGCAGGAAACGGCGCCAGCGAGGTCGAGCGGCAGGTCGTCGGCGACATCCTAGCGTTGGCAACGCTTCCGGCCCGCTCCGAAATCGCGCGCGAGCGTTTTCGGCAGGCGCAGCTGAAGGTCGCGCTCGCCACCTTGCGGCTCGCTGCCGAGGTTCGGCGCGCCTATGTCGGGGCGGTCGCCGCGAACGAGACGGTCGCGCTGCTGACGGACGCGAAGGCGACCGCCGAGTCGACCGCGCAACTCGCCAAAAAGCTCGGCGAGACCGGCGCGATGAACAAGCTCGACCAGGCGCGTGAGCAAGTGTTCTACGCCGAGATCACGGCCGACCTCGCCGGCGCGCGACAGAATGCGGCGAGCTCGCGTGAGCGGCTGGCGCGCCTCCTGGGAGTGTGGGACGGCGATCTCGGCTTCCGGATTCCGAGCGGGCTGCCGCCACTGCCGAAGCGGCCGCTGGAGCAGCCAGCAATCGAGGCCGCCGCGGTCGGTCATCGCGTCGATCTGCAGATTGCGCGGATGGAGATCGTCACGCTCGCCAGGGCGCTCGATCTCACCGAGGCGACGCGCTTCGTCACCCTGCTCGACGTTGCCGGCATCGACAAGCGCACCCACGACCCCGAAGCTCCGCCGTTCAAGGAGCGCGGCTTCGACGTTCAGTTCCAGATTCCGATCTTCGACGGCGGTGAGGTGCGCGTACGACAGGCGGCCGAGACCTACCGGCAGGCGATGAACCGCCTGACCGAGAAAGCCATCAACGTCCGCTCCGAGGCGCGCGATGCCTACCGCGTCTACCGCTCCAGCTTCGACATCGCGAGCCACTACCAGCGCGAGGTACTGCCGCTGCGGCAGATCATCACCGAGGAGATGCGCCTGCGCTTCTCCAGCATGCAGGTCGATGTGTTCGCGCTTCTCACCGAAGCGCGGCAGCGCGTCGCCTCGCTGCGCGCGGCGATCGACGCCAAACGCGACTTCTGGCTGGCGCAATCCAATCTGCAGACCGCGATCAACGGCGGCGGCGCTGCGGGTGCGCCATCGACACCATCCGCCATCGCCTCGACCGCACAGCCCGCGGCTGGCGATCATTGAACGGAGACAACGAATGTTCTCACGACGTGGATTTCTAGGCACCGCCGCGCTGGTCACGGCAAGTGCGGTCAGCGGCCGCGTCCAGGCGGCCAGCATTCCTGAGGCGCCGACCATGGACAAGGCCGTGATGCAGCCGCCGCTGCATCCGGCGAGCGGGCCCGACTACCGGCCCGTCGTCACGCTCAACGGCTGGTCGCTGCCGTGGCGGATGAACGGCGACTGGAAGGAATTCCATCTCGTCGCAGAGCCGGTGCTGCGCGAGTTTGCTGACGGCATGAAGGCCAATCTCTGGGGCTACAACGGCCAGGCGCCGGGGCCGACCATCGAGGCGGTCGAGGGCGACAAGGTCCGCATCTTCGTCACCAACAAGTTGCCGGAGCACACCACGGTGCACTGGCACGGCATGATCGTGCCCAGCGGCATGGATGGCGTCGGCGGCCTCAGCCAGCCGCACATCAAGCCGGGCAAGACCTTCGTCTACGAGTTCGAGATGAAGAACAGCGGAACCTTCATGTACCACCCGCATTCCGACGAGATGGTGCAGATGGCGATGGGCATGATGGGCATGTTCATCGTGCACCCGCGCGATCCGGCGTTCCGCCCGGTCGATCGCGACTTCGTCTTCATCATGAGCAGCTATCTCATCGATCCCGGCACCTATCTGCCGAAGGTCAACGAGATGACCGACTTCAACATGTGGACCTGGAACAGCCGCGTCTATCCCGGCATCGATCCGATGGCGATCCGGCTCGGCGACAGGATCCGCGTGCGCATCGGCAATCTGACGATGACCAATCATCCGATCCATGTGCACGGGCACAATTTCGCGGTGACCTGCACCGACGGCGGCTGGGTGCCGGAGCGCGCGCAATATCCGGAGACGACCACCGACGTGCCGGTCGGTGCCGTCCGAGCGTTCGACATGCTCGCCGACAATCCCGGCGACTGGGCGTTCCACTGCCACAAGTCGCACCACACCATGAACGCGATGGGCCACGACATGCGCAATTTCATCGGCGTGTCGCGCAACGATCTGGCGAAGGCGGTCGGCAAGCTCGCGCCCGATGCCATGGTGATGGGATCGACCGGGATGGCAATGGGCAACATGGAGATGCCCGCGCCCGACAACACGCTGCCGATGATGACCGGAAGCGGACAATTCGGGCCGATCGAGATGGGCGGCATGTTCACGGTGATGAGGATTCGCGAGGGGCTCGGTCGTGACGATTACGCCGACCCCGGTCCCTACAAATATCCGCCGGGCTCCGTTGCCTATGAGGTCGACGCGCCAGCCGCCGAGCCCGCGCGTCCGCCGCCGGCCGCTCCCGAGCGAAAGGCCAAGCCATCGATGAAGGGAATGAAGATGTAGCGGATCAACGCGTCATCCCACGAAGAGTGCGCATCAAATACGGAATGGAGAATCCAATGAGTCACCTTACAAAGGCCGTCATCGCGCTCGTTGCGCTGTCGGTCACCGCGGCGCCGTCGCGTGGTCACGAAAAACACGGTCACGAATCCTATTCGGCCGGCGAGCCCGGCGAGCCCAGCAAGCCGTCGCGCACGGTCGAGGTCGAGATGAAGGAGATGGAGTTCACGCCGTTCCGCATCGAGGTCAAGCGCGGCGAACAGATCCGCTTCGTGATCCATAACGCCGGCACCGAGGATCACGAATTCCTGCTCGCGACCACCGAAGAGAATTTGAAGCATGCCGACGTGATGAAGAAGCATCCGCACATGGAGCATGCCGATCCGAACGGCGTCCGCCTCGCGCCCAAGAAGAGCGCGGAGATCGTTTGGAAGTTCACCAAGGCCGGAACGTTCGAATATTCGTGCCTGATCCCCGATCACCGCGACTACGGGATGACCGGCCGCGTCATCGTGAAATGAAACCGCAACGAGAGAAAGGACAACAATGATGAACAGGATTATCCGGATTGCAGGTGCCACGATGCTGGCGATGACCCTGGGAGCGGCGTTTGCACAGGGCGCGGCGATCAATGGCGAGGTCAAGAAGATCGACGAGGGCGCGGGCAAGATCACGCTCAAGCACGGCCCGGCCAAGAGCCTTGGCATGGATGAGCCGATGACGATGGTCTACCGGGTCAAGGATCCCGCGCTGCTCAAGCAGGTCAAGGTCGGCGACAAGGTCAAGTTCGAAGCCCAGGAGGGCGACGGCGGCTACACCGTTACCACGATCCAGAAGGCGAAGTGAGGCGCCGGCCCGCGTGACCTGGTTGGGCTGCCGGCTGACACGCGGCTGGCAGCCCCTCGGACCGCACGGCATAATCGCCAGAACAGAGCTGTTCCAGACGGATCGGCTTGAATGCGCTATGCGGGCGGCTTTATCCTGTTGTCTGGAAGGACGACCAATGAACGCTTGCTGCGAGCAGAAGACGCCCGATTGCTGCGGGCCGCCGCCGCTGACCCTGCCAATGAAAGCTGGGATGCGGGCAATGGACCGCAATCGCGCGGCTGACGCATGCTGCTCGGGTGGCGTTCCGGTCTTTGACGGTCTCGATCCCAGATACAAACGCGTGCTCTGGACAGTCATCGGCATCAATGGTGCGATGTTCCTGACCGAGATGATCGCGGGTCAGCTTGCCGGATCGCAGGCGCTCAAGGCCGATGCGCTCGACTTCCTTGCCGATACGGTCACCTATGGATTGAGCCTTGCCGTGATCGGCGCCGGCCTGCGCACGCGCGCCGCCGCGGCGCTATTGAAGGGCACTTCGCTAAGCCTGATGGCGCTGTGGGTACTCGGCTCGACCGTCTACCAGGCCTTGGTGCTGGGTGTTCCAAAGGCCGAAGTGATGGGCGCAATCGGCACCTTGGCGCTCGCGGCGAATCTGTCGTCCGTTCTGCTCCTGCTGCCTTACAAGAACGGCGACGCCAATGTCCGCTCGGTCTGGCTCTGCTCGCGCAACGATGCGATCGGAAATCTCATCGTGATGATGGCCGCTCTCGGCGTGTGGGGAACGGCCACCGCCTGGCCCGATCTTGCGGTCGCTGCCGTGATGGCAGTGATATTCCTCACCTCGTCGGTGCAAATCCTGCGGCAGGCATGGACCGAGTATCGCGAGGCGGCGCTGCGCAGTCCGACGGCAGCGCCTGGCTGATTGAGCTGCCAGAGGCGGGGCAGGGCACAAGAATTCGCCTTGCATTTACCTTAAAAGATAGCCCCGGGGGAACGTCCGTGGCAGCGGCGCGTTGCTGTGCATAATTCGTGCGCAGAAGGGCCCTCCATGACAGTCAACGCGGCAATACTGATGGCGGCATTGGTGCTGTCTGGAACCGTGTTGGCGCAGAGCTCCGGTCCTTCGGCCGGTTCAGCGGGGGCCGGGCAGGCCGCCAACGTGACCACTACCGGTCAGTCGCTGAACAACAACAAGAAGACCGGAGACAGCGGCCCGCCGATCGAGAAGGCTGCGCGCCCGGCGAAGCCGGATGCCGGCACTCCGGGCAGCACGGTCGGCGCCAGCCGTCCGCAAAAGCCCGACCGGCGCCTCGAGCATTACCCGTAATCGCCATCCGTAACTATCGGTTATCTCTGGGATCTCTTGGAGACCTCCTGGGGATCTCGCCGCGCCCGAACCCGGATCGGGCGGCGCCGGTCATGATATCGTCATGCCACGTCGGTTAGCCAAAGCGTTTGGTTGAAACGCGGTGGGCGGCAACGGCGGTGGCGGACCGGGCACGGTTCCTGGGAATGGACAGGCAGATCGCCGGAGTCCTGCTCGTGCTTGCGATTGCGCAGTTGTTCGGGTGGGGGGCCTCGGCCTGCCGGCGATCGTCGGCAACCGGATCGCAGCCGACCTCCAGATCGCCCCTCCGACCGTCTTTGCGGGCAGCTCGATCCTCTATGTGACGATGGGCCTATGCGGGCCGCTGCTGGCGGGGCCGTTCCGCCGCGTCGGCGCCCGGCACGTCATGATGATTGGCACCGTGATCGCCGCGCTCGGCTTCGTCATGCTGGCCTGCGCCCCTGAGGCAGTGCTGTACTTCATCGCCTGGATGGTCCTCGGTGCCGCCGGAAGCGCCGCGCTGAGCACGGCCGCCTACATTATGCTGAACGAGGTGGCCGGGCGGAACGCGAAGGGCGCGATCGGCGCGCTTATGCTGGTCACCGGACTTTCCAGCAGCATCTTCTGGCCGACGACGGCATTCCTCGCCGAGGCCGTGGGCTGGCGCGGTACCTGTCTGGTCTATGCCGTGGCGATGATCCTCGTCTGCCTGCCGCTCTACACGTTCGGGCTGCCGCGCCGGGCAACCGGCAAAGCCGAAGCAACATCCTCGTCGGCCGGCGCGGCCGCGCCGCCGCGGGCGGGCAGGGGGACGTTCCTTCTAGTGGTCGCGGCGCGGCGCGAGGTCGCGATCACCGCGGGACCTAGGATGGGTCGACCGTGTGCTCCACCCATCCTGGACCTTCTTGCATGCAGCGATGTCAGGCATGCATCTTGCTTCGCACGAGCTGCGCAGTCGCATGACGCATGGGATTGCCATGACCCAACAGACAATCGGCTTTGTCGGCTTCGGAGAAGCGGCCCGGTGCTTCGCTGCACATCTGACGGGCAAGGGTGTTCCGGCGCCGCTGGTGTTTTGCGAGGGAAAGACCAACCGTCCACCCTATTCGGAAGCTTTCCGGGGTCTCGCCGCCACGCACGGCGTCGAGCTGGCGGATAGCCTGCAGGAGCTTATGGCGCGTGCCGACGTCGTGTTTTCGGCGGTCGTGGTCGCAACCGCGGTATCGGTCGGTCAATCGATTGCCGCTCTGGTCCGGCCGGGGATGCTGGTGGTCGACGTCAACGCCTCCACGCCGAGGGCCAAGCGCCTGGTCGGCAATGCCGTCTCGGCGAACGGTGGCAGTTTCGTCGATGCCAATCTGATGGGCGCAGTCAGCATCTACGGCGCGGCGGTGCCGCTGTACTGCTCGGGCGATGGCGCTGAGCGCTTCGCCGCATTGTTCGCGCCCTTGGGCTTCACGATCGAGCATGCCGGTCCCGAGGCGGGCACGGCGGCCGCGGTGAAGATGCTGCGCAGCGTGGTGACGAAGGGCATGGAGGCGCTGATTGTGGAGGCGCTGACCGCCGCCTCGCTCGCGGGGGTTCGTAGCGAAGCGCTGCGCGGCATTTGCGAACCGATGGACGCGACGCGCTACAGCACGTTCGTCGACATGTGCGTGCGCACCGACGTCCTGCACGCCGAGCGCCGCGCGGTCGAAATGGATGGCGTTGCGGAAGGACTGCGCGAGATCGGCCTGCAACCCATCATGACAGAAGCGACCGCCGCGCGGCTCAGGACATCGGCGCGGCTCGGCCTGCGCGATGATTTCGCGGCGCGCCAGACCTACAGCGCCGCCGACGTGCTCGACGCATATGCTGCGAGAATGGCCGATCGGTCACACCCGTAGCTCGCAGCCGTTGGCTCACCCATCCTGCGGCAGCAAAAAGCCGGCGCAGTCGTCGTGACTGCGCCGGCTTGATAGGCCGCGTGCCTTAACTCAGTAGACGAGGCCGGTGCCCGGGGGCTTTTCCAGCGCTGCGGCGAGCGAGCGGTATTCGTCGCTGTTGGTGCCGGCGAGCTGGGCGATGCGGTTCAGATGGTATTGCGCCTGATCGCGATTGCCCTGTTCGACCTGCCAGAGGCCGTAATACTGCCAGGTGCGCACATGGGCCGGGTCGGCCTTGAGCGCGCGCTCGTACCAGACCTGCGAGACCTTGTAGTCGCCGAGCTTGCGATAGGAGTAGCCGATCAGGTTGGCGACATCGGCGCGGTCGTCCTGACCGAGCGCCTTCAGCTGCTCGATCGCGGCGGTATAGTCGTGCTTGTCGTAGATCGTGGCGTAGGCGGCGTGATAGCTGGCCAGGAACTTCTGATCATCGATCGCGGAGCTCTTGTCCTTCTTCGCCTTCTTGCCCTTGCTGCTGCCGCTGTCGGACGCCGGCGGCGAGGGATTGTCGCTGCCTGCGGCGTAGGCCGAGATGACCGGCCCGGCGACGAGCGTCGTCGAGAGCACTGCGAGGCCCAAAAATTTCCAAAGAGACTTCGGCGTCTTGCTCATTCCTGGTTGCTCCTGATCGTTCCTGATCGTGCTCGGCAATCCTACACCGAGGCCTGCTGACTTGAACACCCAGGGCTGTAGAACATTCCCGGCCGATCCCACGATTGCGTGATCCCCGCAATCGGCCGGCCAGCGCGGGCAACATGACAAAGATGTCATTCACATGAATGAATTCCGTCAGGGTCCTTCAGAACGGGTTCAGTGCGCGGCTCCTAAGGTCACGTGCATTGATCGGTGAGGCCGACCATCCGGCCGGAGACCTCTCGATCCCGCAGAGGAGGACCACCATGCTGAAGACGATTTCCGCCGCGCTGCTCGCCGTGTCCGTGATCGCGGCGCCCGCGCTCGCCACTGAGTCCGGCAAGGCCGCAACGCCCGCGCCGGCGACCACGACCGCCCCGGCCAGCAAGGCCGCGCCTGTCATCAAGAGCGAGCAGCTGCCGTCGAAGGCGCGCAACGCCAATGCCAAGATGGGTCACCAAGAGCACTATCGCCATCACCGCCACCACAAGCACATGGGCATGCTGAAGGTGAAGGCGCCGAAGCATGCGACCAAGCACGTCCACGCGAAGGTCGCGATCAAGCACGTCGCGCCGGCCAAGCGCGGCTGAACCTGATCCGAGGGGCGTAGTTCGATCCACATTGCCCCGCTGCGCCCTTGGGATGCAGAACCGGCCCGTCCGTCCATTGCTTCCCCAATGGCGGCGGGCCGGAGTGCGTTCGGGCTTCAGTTGGGACCCGGTCGCCCCGGCGCCCAGGCCTCGCTGGGATAACCGAGTTGCGAATTCCCCGCCGAGCGGTCTATGAGACGCGACCGGGGACTCATGGAACAGCGACGGTTGGCGATTTCAGCGAAACTGGCGGCGATCCTGCTGCTCTCGATTCCGCTCGCCGGCTGCCTCACCAGCGATGACAGCAGCGGTCCGACCACCTTCACGGATGATCGCGGCGTCGCCAACCAGCCGTTTCCGGACCGGTACCGAGACCAGATCCTCGCCTTCATGCGGACTTATCTGAACAACCCGGTCGGGGTCCGCGAGGCTGCGATCGCCGAGCCGGCGCAGCGCACGGTGGGCGGCCGGCTGCGCTACGTGGTGTGCCTGCGCTACAGCGCGAAGGATACAGACGGTAATTACCGGCCGGCCCGGGAGCGCGGTGTCCTGTTCGTCGACGGCCGGCTCGACCGCGTCCTCGACAACGCCGCCGAGCCCTGCGCCGGCGCGTCCTACGCGCCGTTTCCGGATCTGGAAAAGATGTCGCGCTGAAGCGCGTGGCGGCTTGCCGCAACCTGATCGAATCCTTAGCGAACTCCGATCACTTTTCGGGGAGCATTGAACTTCACCTTAGCCGTTTGCGACTTACATACAGCCGAAATGCGGCTGTTTAACCGGTGAAAAAACCTACTGTGCCAAGGAACAAACGGGCGTTGTTGCGACCCTGTCACAGCTCGGAAACATCACAGGTCGGGCATTGCCCCAAAGCAACCTAATTGATGTCACGTTGTTTGGCTTAACAGCGCAGCGTTAGTAACGGGGATCAGAGATGAAGAAGTTTTTGCTCGGCTCAGTCGCGCTGGCTGCTTTTGCGGGCCCGGCGTTCGCGGCTGACATGCCGGCCCGCACCTATACCAAGGCACCGCCGCCCTATACCGCACCCGCGGTCGTCTATAACTGGACCGGTTTCTATATCGGCGGCCATGTCGGCGGCGCGTTCACCGACGGCACCAACTTGATGGGCAGCGATGCGCGCTTCATGGGCGGCGTGCAGGGCGGCTTCGACTATCAGTTCGCCCCCAACTGGGTGATGGGTGTCGAGGCGCAATACTCCTGGCTGCCCAGTTCCTCGAACAATGGCGTGCTGTTCCCCGGCGGAACGCTGGTGACCGGCAACACCGACCAGCTCGGTTCGGTGACCGGCCGCCTCGGCTACACTTGGGGTCCGGCGCTGCTCTACGCCAAGGGCGGTTACGCCTGGCGCGACAACAACAACATCACGGCAACGGTCGGCGGCGTGCCGGCGGCGTTCACCACCGACAGCAACCACAAGGACGGCTATACGGTCGGTGCGGGCCTCGAATACATGTTCGCACCGAACTGGTCGGCCAAGGCCGAATACCAGTACTACAATTTCGGCAAGACCAACGTCACCAGCGGTCCGGCCGACATTGTCGGCGCGAGCTTCCGGAACGACGAGCATACCGTCAAACTCGGGGTCAACTACCGCTTCGGTTGGGGCGGCCCGGTCGGCTCCCGCTACTGATCGCGCGTTCGTTTCATCGAGATCGAAAGGCCGGCCCTCGGGTCGGCTTTTTTTGTTGGCCCGACGTTTGCTTGTTCAGCCGGTATTCACGCCTGATCGTGCAATGCAAATAATAATTCCTGCGTTGCACGGAACTTTCATCGTGATGCGTTATTATGCGATCGCCGGGCTGGTGGACAAACGAACATGCGTAGCTTTGCGTTAGGGCTGATTCTCTCTGCGGTCTCCGTGCCGTGCCTTGCCCAGACGATCCTCAAATCCGAACCCTTGGTCCTTGCGCCTTATGAGGTCGTGTTCGTGCAGGACTCGTCCTGCTCGGCCGGCAAGGTGCTCAAGGTGACCGGTGCGATCCGGGGTCTGCATCGGCGGAAGATCTGCGTCTCGCTCGCCGCCGAACAGGCCTCGCTGGCGACGGCGACGCCGTAGGGTGGGACGACCGCACCTGCAACCGGCCCGCCTGCGCTCGCCGGCCGACCTGCCGTCTTTAGTTCAATCGCGGCTCCAGACGCGCTTCGCGGTCGGCATCGGCTTTGTTCTTGACCGGATCCTCGTTCGGCTCGGGCTGGCACGGCCGGATCTCGTACTCATTATCCAGCACCGGACGGGGCGAAGACTTTTCCGCGTCAGAGACGGCATCCACCACCAGGCCGGATTTCTTGGCGAGCTTCCAGACGTCAGCCTCGGTCGGGTACGCCTTGCTGAGCTTGGCGTCTTGATAGAACAGCGCATACGGCATTCGTCGTTTCCCCAAACAACCGACAACGCCAGGGCCTGTCCCGGGTTTCAGGGCAGATCGCCGTCCGGATCACGGAGCCGTGAGCGGGGATCCGGGCAAGCATCTGAAAACATGAGTCATTTCGGACCTTTCGCCGGAGGGGCCTGAGTCCTTAATGGGCGGTAAACCCCGGAAAAAAGAATCCCCGGGACTCGTTGGATAGAATCGCCGGATGCTCCGAGGCATGAGAGCGATCCACCAGCCCCCCTACGAACGCGTGCAGCTCGCGCTTGCGGTTGCGCTGCTCGTAGCCTGCGCCGCGAACGTGGCGCTGGTCTGGTCCTGGCTTTAGGGAAAATTTGGCTTTAGGGAAATTTGGCTCATAGGGAAATTTGGCTTGGGGGCATTGGCTCCAGCCAAAATCCGTATGTAGCGGCCTGCGAAAACGCCGTGGCCGCGCGACGCCTGTAGCGATTGACGGCCCAGCCATTCCTTCCATCATTGCCGGCAGGACAAATGCCCGCTGCGGCCTGCGCGGACGGGTCGCTATAGGGGGGAGCGAACATGATGGAAACGCTGAAGGAACGGGTCAACGGCGACGCCGGCCTGGTGCGGCGCGGCCGCTATCTCACCACGACCTTCCTGCTCGAGATCGGAAAGACCAACTGGCTGATCGCGATCCATGAGGGCCGGATCGTCGCGGTGACGAAGGGCCCGTTCGTGATGCCGTCGTCGTCGTTCGCGCTGCGCACATCGGAGCAGGAGTGGGACAAGTTCTGCGAGCGGCGGCCGCCGCCGGGCTCAAACGACCTGATGGCGCTGATCAAGCGCCGCGTGCTGAAGGCCGAGGGTGAGCTGCAAATCTTCATGGCGAACCTGCGTTACTTCAAGGAGGCGCTCGGCAAGCTGCGTCGCGAGGGAGCCGCCGCATGAGCGCAAAATTCGAACCGATCATCGGCCGTTACATGCATCTCGAGCTGTCCGGTCGGGCGCACCGTCTCTATGTCGAGGAGGCGGGTGAGGGCACGCCGCTGCTCTGCCTGCACACCGCGGGCGCCGACGGGCGGCAATATCGCGGCCTGATGAACGATCCCCGCGTTACGCACAATCACCGCGTCATCGCCTTCGACATGCCCTGGCACGGCAAGTCGTCGCCGCCCCAGGGATGGCACGACGAGGAGTATCAACTCACCTCGGCGCAATACACGGCGACGATCCTGGCTGTGATGGACGCGCTCGGCCTCGAGCAGCCGATCGTGATCGGCTGCTCGATCGGCGGCCGGATCGCGCTGCATCTCGCGCTCGAGCATCCCGAGCGCTTCCGCGCCATCATCGGCCTACAGGCCGGCGCGCATGTCGATCCCTATTACGACCTGAATTTCCTGCACCGGCCGGATGTGCATGGCGGCGAGGTTGCCGCCGCCATCGTCTCGGGCCTGGTCGGGCCCGACGCGCCCGACAAGGAGAGGTGGGAGACACTGTGGCACTACATGCAGGGCGGGCCCGGCGTGTTCAAGGGCGACCTCTATTTCTACAAGATCGACGGCGATATCCGCTCCCGCGTCGCCGAGATCGACACCAAGCGTTGTCCGCTGTTCCTGCTGTCAGGCGAGTACGATTATTCCTGCACACCCGAGGAGACGCTGGCGGTCGCGAACAGCGTTGCCGGCAGCGAGGCCACCATTATGAAAGGCCTCGGCCATTTCCCGATGAGCGAGAACCCGGGCGAGTTCTTGAAGCATCTGTTGCCGGTGCTGGAGAAGATCGGCGGTCGCTAGAGGCAGCTGCTTTTGTGCTCGCGAGCGTAGCCGCGGTTTGGTCCTCGACCGCGGACGGTGCGGTATGACAGACTGCGCATCCACGCGGTTGGCGTGGACCGGTTGTGCGGGAGGTCTCCATGCTTCCTAAGGCTGAAGCGGCATATTTCGCGATTGCCGATATTTCCGGCTATACCAACTTCCTCGCGGCGGTCGAGCTCGACCACGCGCAGGATATCATCGCCGATTTCATGGACGTGGTGGTGAAAGGGCTGCGCCCGCCATTTCGCCTCGCCAAGTTCGAGGGCGACGCCGCCTTCGTCTACTCGACCGGGACAATCGACGGCTCGCTGCTGCAGGACGCGATCGAGGGCGCCTATTTCAAATTCCGCCGGCGCCTGCGCGACGTCCGCCAAGCCTCGACCTGCGAGTGCAAGGCCTGCGTCGCGATGGGCGATCTCGATTTCAAATTCGTCGTCCATCACGGCGAGATGGTGAAGCAGAAGATGGGCGGCCGGGAAGAGCTCGCCGGGCGCGACGTCATTCTGGTCCACCGGCTGCTCAAGAACACGGTTGGCGAGAAGGTTGGCGGGCGTGCCTACGCGCTCTACAGCGACGCCGCGATCCGTGCCATGGGCGTCGACCCGGTGGCACAAGGTCTGATCCCGCATCAGGAAACCATCGACATCATCGGCGATGTGACGCTGTGGGTGCGCGATCTCGAGGCGGCGTGGCAGCAGGACGACGCGCAAACGCGGCTGGAGGTGACGCGCGAAGACGCCTACGCGATACTGGAGTTCGACATCGCCGCGCCGCGGCAGACGGTGTGGGAGTTCATCACCGTGCCCGGGCAATGGCAGAAATGGTGGGACGCCGACGACATCGTCGAGGAGTCAGGCAAGGGGCGACGCGGTATCGGCACCAAGAATCATTGCGCGCACGGCAACCATACCAACGTCGAGGAGACGCTCGACTGGCGTCCGGTCGATTACTTCACGGTCGGGATCACGCTGCCGGTGCCCGGAGCCCCGCGCATCATCATGACCCGGGCCGTTCTCGACGGCGCAAACGGAACGTCCCGTTTCGAGCTACGGATCGCCAAGCCGAAGCCGAAGGATAGGGCGTTCCTCGATGGCGCCGCGGCCAAATTCGCCGAACGGATGACCCAGGCGGTGGCCGGCCTCCGATCGATGGTGGAAGGCAAGCAGCCCGCCGTTGACGCTGTGGAGGTGGAGGAGCCGACGCCGGCGCGATCGCGCGGACGCTTCCTGAGCGAGCCGGTGAAACCGGGCGCGCGCGGCTGAAGGTCAGCAAACGGTCGGGAGATAAAGGGGGCCGGTTACTTGCCGGAACGCGGCAGCTCGCTGTTGTCGCGGATTGCGGCGCGGACCTTGGCCATGGTCGTGGTGCAATATTCCTCGCGCTCCCTGAGGAAGCGCTGCTGCTGAGCGCGGAAATTCGCGACCCGCTCCCGCACCTCGGATCCGAAGTCACCGCTGATGTCGAGCTTGGCAAATTGCGGCGGCTGGACCGGTGGCGGCGGGACTTCGACGACCGTTACGGTCAAAGGCAAGGGCGCGGGGGGCAGGCCCTCAAGGACGGTCGGCACCGGAAGCGGGGGCGGCATGACCACTCGGGTCTCGGCGGCAGGCGTGATCTCCAAGGCAGCCATTATCTCAAAGGCAGCCCTTGTCTCCAAGGCAGCCTTTATTTCCAAGGCGGCGTTGGCCTCAGTCACGGCCGCCGGGATGGCAGGCGGCGGGGCAGGTGCAGATTCAACGGCAGGTGATGCGGGCGTCCGCTGGGCAGACCTCGGCAACTCGGCGTCGGGCAGCTTGCCCTTCACCGACT
Organism: Bradyrhizobium sp. I1.14.4; assembly: GCF_050435825.1. Lineage (NCBI taxonomy): Bacteria > Pseudomonadati > Pseudomonadota > Alphaproteobacteria > Hyphomicrobiales > Nitrobacteraceae > Bradyrhizobium > Bradyrhizobium sp. I1.14.4. The sequence goes on from NZ_JBNDLA010000014.1 coordinate 66,065, forward strand.
GTACGAAAGCCATTGTCTGCGCGATCAGGAGATCGCGTTCCTTCATCCACTTCATGGCGCACCTTGAGCGCGCGGATTGCAGCAGAGCAACCCCGCGGAATCAAGCACTCGTCATCATGATGGTTGACGAAGACGCCTGTTTTGCAGGCGCGGTGACAAAATTGTGACGCGCCCCGGGCGCGAGGACGGTCAGCGCTGGCGGGGATTGGTGTTCGGGACGAACGGGGTACCGACGGTCCGGACCGGCGTCTGACCAAGGTCCGACCTGTGATTCGTGCCCGGCGGGGGCGCGGCGTTGGCTGGCGCGGGCGCCGGATCGAGCAGGGCGACGACGCCGGCAGCGGCCACGCACAGCAGCGTGAAGCTGCTCAGAAGCAGTAAATTGCGGTTGGCTTCGCGTACTCTCATGCGGGGAAAATCGCGTGAGGCGGCAGAATGTTCCGAACAAATCCTCAGGCGTTTTCGCGCCGATTTGGCCTGCGCTTAAGGCACTGCGTCAAGAGCGGACCTGACAGTTCAAGGCGGGTGTCCCTCGCGAGCTTCCTGGCCGCGATCGGGCCCCGGCACGGCGGCGAAATGTTAAGGGGGGGGGGGGAGCCTAGTGGGCGGCCGCGGCCTCGGCGGGCATTCGCTCAGTGCTGCGCGCCTCGATCAGGTCGGCGTAGCGGCCATACTCCTCGGCCATTTCGAGCAGCTTTTCGCGCACCGTGGCGTCGGTGACCTGGCGGGCCAGCCTGCGCGCCTGATCGGACTGGAAGCGGTAATGTGCCGTGTCGGACATGGTGGCTCCTCACACATGTGTAAGGGCCGTCCGGTAAAGGTTCACTGAAGGGTCTGTGAGCGATCGGGAACTGCGCCGGCCTTGTCCTCGCGGACCTCGACCTCGAACCAGCCCATCTCCTTCAGCTCGCGCGCCTTCTTCTCGGCCGCGTCTTCGCTGTCGCGCTTCAGCACGATTTGGCTGGTGCCATCCCGGGCAAGGATCAAATAGGTCATTGGCTTATGTCCCCTCCCGTATTCTGCATACCCCTTTCCGGGCCGCAAGAACAGAAACAAGGCGAAGCATGGGTGATCCTACGGGAATGATCCCACGATTTCTGCCAGGGAGCGGGCGGACACCGAACCGGTCCTGCAGCGCGGGGCCAGTCCGGAACATCATTTGCCCGGCGCTGCGTGCAGACACGTTGTGGGTAAGCCAAGAGAGGCTCTTTGATTGAGCCGCAAATACGTGCTCGGCTAGCGCCCAAGAACAGCGCGCGGCGCAAGCCGTGTCGATCTGGATGGAGGACGCGATGCCCAGGCATTTCGGTTTGAAAGCAACATTGGCGGCAGGACGGTCGGACTACACGGGATCATCAAGGGATTTGCAGGAGCGGACTGCGTCGGCATCGAAGAAACACGGTCCGGCCAGTTCTGCGGCGACAAAGGCTTCGTCGCCATGCTCGGAGTTGCCGTACTCGCCTGCGAGCTGGCGGGGCTGCCGTGGTCGACGGTCGATCTCGGTAAGCTGAAATCCAAACCAATTGGTGCCGGCTGAGGGGATTGAACCCCCGACCTTCAGTTTACAAAACTGCTGCTCTACCGCTGAGCTAAGCCGGCGAAATGGGAATGATTTACGCGCTCGCATAGCAGACTTGGCGGGCGAGAGCCAGAACTTGCACTGTCCGGATCGATCACTCAGCCTGCATCGGCCTGGCAGCAGAAAGATGGCCCGAAAGCCGCCTTTTGCGCCGTCAGCATTTCGCCTGAGCTACTGGCAGGGGTGCTGGCGGCCGTCGCTGCCGCGGAACCAGGTGCCGGGGGTGCAGACGAAGCCGTTCTGCCGCGCATATTCCTCGCCGCCGATTGGGCGGCGGGTGTAGTCGGGACCGCCAAACGGGGCAGTGGCGATCGCAGCCGCCGTGCCGACCGCGCCGCCGACCACACCGGCCGCAGCGTCGACGGGTCCGAACGGGCCGGGGTCATACCGGTTGTAGCTGCCCTGCCAGTCGCGATCACGCCGGTTGGTGCGATGATGATAGGCGGTAGCGGTCGTGCCGGGTGCCATCGTCTGGCATCGGGCGTCCGGAGTGGCGTTCGAGCAGCGCGCGGGCGTGCCGAGCATGGCTACGTCGCGCTCGCGGCCGACATGTTCGGCGAGCGGCGGCAGGCCGCCGATTTGCAGCAGGCGATGACGCTGATCGGCGGCTTGCGCACAAGCCCCGCTATACTGCGCGCGCGGGCCCGCGCGGCGCTCGCGACACTCACGGTACTGCCCGAGGTCGATGCCACCAGATGCGCCGCGATCGGCTTCTGCTTCGGCGGCACCGTCGCGCTCGAGCTCGCGCGTGACGGCGCCGATCTCAGGGCCGCCGTCAGCTTTTACGGCGTGCTCTCGACTGCGCAGCCGGCGGCGGCGAATGCGGTGAAAGCGAGCGTGCTTGTGCTGACCGGCGCCGACGATCCGCTGGCGCCGCCCGACCAGGTTGCGGCCTTCGAGAACGAGATGCGCGCCGCCAAGGTTGCCGACTGGCAGGTGATCAGCTACGGCAACACGCTGCATGGTTTTGCCAACCCGACCGCCGACGGCTCGATCATGAAGTCAGCCCTCTACGATGCACGGGCCGACCGCCGCTCCTGGGCGCCGATGCAAGGCCTGTTTGACGAGGTGCTTGTTTGACGAGGTGCTGGCCTGACAAGATCGGCAATGTGGTGCTTGATCTGCCGTCACGCGCGGGCGAGGAGGATGGATGTTCGGAATCTTGAGTCTTGGCTTTCTGCTCGGCATGCAGCATGCGCTGGAGCCGGATCACATCGCGGCGGTATCGAGCATCGCGGCGCGGCGCACCCATGTTGGTGACATCGTCAAGCACGGCCTGACCTGGGGCCTCGGCCACACGCTCACCTTGTTCATCTTTGCCGGTGCGGCGATCCTGCTCGGGCGCGCGATTCCCGAGACGGTGGCGCAGCCGATCGAGACCGCGGTCGGCCTCATGCTGGTCGGGCTCGGCGCGCACGTTTGGTGGCGGCTGTGGCGCGACCGCGTGCACTTCCACACCCATTCGCACGGCGACGGCACGACGCATTTCCACGCCCACAGCCATGCCGATGAGACCGTCCCGCATGTCCGCGCCGCACATGGCCATGCGCACGGCTTCCGCTGGCGCACGCTGCTGGTCGGCCTGATGCACGGCATGGCTGGCTCGGCGGCGCTCTTGGTGCTGACGGTGTCGCAGGCGCCGAGCCCGGTGATCGGGCTGGGCTATGTCGCGCTGTTCGGCGTCGGCTCGATGATCGGTATGGGCGTGCTGTCCAGCGTGATCGCGGTGCCGCTCGCGGCCTCGGCGCGCTGGCTGACCTGGGCCAATCGCGGCCTGCAAATGGCGGTCGGCGCGGTCACCATTGCGATCGGCATCCACGCGATCATCGAGAACGCCTTCACCTGACGCACAGGCGCCTCCCTAGAGCGCGATGAGACGGTCGAATTGTCATCGCGCTTTAGCTCTTTGTTTGAGCATGATCTTTCCGGAAAACCGCTTCGCACTTTTCCGGATCATGCTCCCGGGCGGCCGTTAACGATTTCTGATCCCGCACGACTGCATTGACCGGATGCCGATGCTTACGCGTTAGGCTTACCGGCAGTTTGGCCCGCGTCCTTAACCCTTCCGGCAAGCCATTGGATTAGGCTGCGGATGGAACAATTCGGGACGCTGGGTGATATGCGCGGAAGTCTTGCGCTGGCGATATTGGCTGCGATGACCTCGACGGCGCTGGCCGGCGGCGGCTTCGACATCGTCGTGCCCGTGCGCCCCGGCGTGCCCATCATCATCAACGGCGTCGACGCTTCCTACGCGGTGGTCGAAAGCGCGATGGGGCTGAACCGCAACGAGTCGATGGTGCCGACCGTCTATGGCGGCCGCCCGATCGACCCCGAGCCGAATGTCGGCCACTATTATCCGAGCCTCGGTCACATGCCGGGTTACGGCCGCCTCGAGATCGAGCCGCCGGCCAATCGCCGCCTGCCCAAGCCGGCCGAGAGCTATCATCAATCCTGGGGGGCGCAATCCGCGCCACTCCCGGCACAGTCCAACGTGCCGGTCGATCCGCCGCCGGTGATCTACGCGCCGCAGTTCAACGGGCCGCGTCCGCTGCCGGGTCCGGTCCCGCGACCGCGTCCACGAGGACCTTAAATCGACTACCCCTAAATCAAGAGCCCCTCGAACGGGGACCTTCATAGCCATCAAGAGCTACGCGACGACAAAGACCTACAGGAGAGAGTAATGCGTCAAATGATCAAAGGACTGATTGCGGCCGTGGCCGTCATGGTGACCGCGCCCGCAATGGCGTGCGGCTTCAACCCTTGCGGCTATTCCGCGCCCGCGGTGACTTACGGGTACGGCTACGGCTATTCGGGCTGCGGCGGCTGCGGTGGCTACTATGGCGGTTACGGTGCGGTCGAACGTCTGCCCGACCCGGATGCGGCCTATCCCGACGCGGCGCAGCAGTACTATTACGCCAACCAGGGACCGACCTACACCGGTCCGGGGAATTGGGCACCGCGTCCGTACTACCGCGAAGGTTATGGCCGCCCGTCCTACGGCTATGGCTATCGCCACTACGGCTATCGCCATCACTATCGGTCCTGGTACCACCGCCCGCACTACGGCTATCGCTATGGCTATGCGCCGCGTCGCGCCTACGCGCCGGCCTATTACGGCCACCGCGTGCTGCGCCGCTACTACTGATCCGACGATCGGTTGAAAACATCAACGCCCGTTCGCGTGAAGCGAGCGGGCGTTCGTGCTACATCAGCCCGAGCCGGCTGGCGCCGATATAGAGCGCGAGCACGGCGGCGTTCGACACATTCAGGCTCTTGATCTCGCCGGGCATGTCGAGGCGGGCGACGACGCGGCAGGTCTCGCGCGTCAATTGCCGCAGGCCCTTGCCTTCGGCGCCGAGCACCAGCGCGAGCGGCTGCTGCAGCTGCACCTTGCCGAGATCCTCCGTGCCTTCGCTGTCGAGGCCGACGGTCTGGAAGCCGTGGTCGTTCAGTTCGTTCAGCGCGCGCGCCAGATTCTGCACGGTGACAACAGGCACCAGCTCGAGCGCGCCGGAGGCGGATTTCGCCAGCACGCCGGTCGCCTCCGGGCTGTGGCGGGCGGTGGTGACGATCGCTTTCACCGCGAACGCCGCCGCCGAGCGCAGGATGGCGCCGACATTATGCGGATCGGTGATCTGGTCGAGCACCAGCACGATGCCTTCCAGCGCCAGCGCGTCGATGCCGGGCGAGGGTAGGGGATCGGCTTCCGCCAGCAGGCCCTGATGCACCGCATCGGGGGTGAGGCGCCGGTCGATGTCGCCGGGCCGGACGAGCTCCGGGGTGACGCGGGTTGCGATGTTTTCCTCGGCGAGCCGCCGGGCCGCGTTCTCGGTGAGGTAAAGCTTGCGGATCTGGCGGTCCGGGTTGGCAAGCGCGGCCGCCACCGTGTGCCAGCCATACAGAATCACCGGCCCGTCGGAACCGGATTCGCGCTCCCGCCGGGCCGCCGGGCGGCCGAATTTCGGCCGTTTTTGGAAGGGTTTACCGCCCTTGCTTCGGAAATTGGGTCTGCGGTCGCGATCGCTCATGTGAGGCTTGTGTCACGGCTCCCGAATATTGGCAATTTAACCGGCAAATAGCCGGCTGGCTTGGTTGACTTTGGGGACCGCCTTCCCCCATAAACGCGCCCGACCGCGCACCCGCTTCGGGTCGGCCGGTTATCAGCGTCATTTCGATGACCGGTCCGCCGCCACTCGCGCGGCCGGTCTGATGCTGTTGGACGGGGGAGTGTCCCGAGTGGCAAAGGGAGCTGACTGTAAATCAGCCGCCTCATGGCTTCGCAGGTTCGAGTCCTGCCTCCCCCACCAGCCTTCGCTCGCTTCGCGAGCTTCGGCTGGGCAAGCCAGCAAAACTCCATCGTAGCGAAATGAGCGAAGGCTGCCGCGCCGAAGCCCGGAGGGCGAAGGCGGGCTGTATGTGACGCGCACCAACTCCTCGCGCCATCTGCGCGAACATCTCCACCAGCCCCTGCGCAACCAGCGATGCGCCGCCGGCAACTCACCCCCGCAAACCGCGCCGCAGCAGTTTCGCAAAATCCTGCGCGATCTGGGACGGCGCCTCGTGCGTCGGGGAGAGGATCGCGATCTGGTACTGGATCTTTGGCTTGAACGGGCGGATGGCGAGGCCTTCGGTGAAGGGCTTGCTCACCACCGGATCGACGATGCCGACGCCGCGGCCCTCGGCGACGAGCTGGCACGCGGTCGAGAAGAATTCGGTCTCCGCGACCACGTTCCAGCGCGCGCGATATTCGGAGAAGGCGGATGCCAGCTGCTGGTAGATCGGGTCGCCGCGAAACAGCGTGACGAAGGGAACGCCGTCGAGGTCGTTCGGGGTAATTTGCGTGAGCTTCGCAAGCGGATGCGCATGCGGCAGCATGCACACGCACTCATACGAGAACATCTCCATGTGCGACGTCGGATAATCGAGCGGTAGCTCGGCGACCGCGAGATCGAATTGCTGCGTCGAGATCAGCTCCCGGACGGTCGCGGAATTCCGCGTGATGATCTTGATCTGCAGCTCGGGCTTATTCCTGGCGAATTGCGACAGCAGGCGCGGCAGCAGATTGATCGAAATGCTCGGATAGGCCGCGATCGCGAGGTGACCGCGCCGCCCGGACCTGATCTCGGCCGCAACGCGCGACGCGTTGTCGGCAGCTTCGAGGGCGCGCGCCGCCTCGACATAGAACAGCTTGGCTTCCGGGGTCGGTTGCAGGCGGCCGCCTCGACGCAGGAAGAGGCTGAGCCCGGTCTCGTGCTCGAGGCCCGCGATCATCGTGCTGATGCCGGGCTGCGACATGCCGAGCAGTTCGGCCGCCCTGGTCATGGTGCCGTGGAGCATCAGGGCGCGGAAACATTCGAGCTGTCTGAGGCGCATGAGTGACTATACGAATCTGCTATAATGGGCACAACTAATATTATTAGAACTACATGACGAGCGGTGCTCCAATGGCGCAACGAGCCATTGAGGAGGCACCACGTGACCGCAGCAACCATCGATCTGACCCGCGCCCGCCTGATTCCAGCCCGCAACGGCGTGGCGGCTCGCCTCGATGCGGGAGAGACGGTCACGGTCGTCAACACCCATGGCAAGCAGGTGGTCGATACCTGGGCCTTCAATGCCCGCGACACCGGCGAGTTCATGTCGATGGAGCACAGCCGTGCATCGATGCTGCGCCTCGTCCCCCGCGTGGGCGACACGCTCACCACCAACAGGCGCCGCGCGATCCTCACCTTCGTCGCCGACACGACGCCGGGAATCCACGACACGTTGATCGCGGCTTGCGACATTCACCGCTATCGTCAGCTCGGTGCCGTCGGCCATCACGACAATTGCACGCAGAATCTGGCGCATGCGCTCGAGGCGGTCGGCCTGTCGGCTGCAGTGACACCGGCTCCGCTCAATCTGTTCATGAATGTACCCGTCACCGACAATGGAAAGCTGGACTTCAAGTCTCCCGTCAGCGAGGCCGGGCAGTATGTGGCGCTGCGCGCCGAGATGGACCTGGTCATCGTGTTCTCCGCCTGTCCGCAGGACATGGTGCCGGTGAACGACATGCGGCCGACCGACGCTCACTTTCTCATCGCCTGATACGGGCAGCGCGGAGAACCGACCATGCGCAAGCTGCCGCCCCTCAATGCCGTCCGCGCGTTCGAAGCGGCGGCGCGTCACGAGAGCTTTACCGCCGCCGCCAATGAACTCTGCGTCACGGTGACGGCGATCAGTCACCAGGTCCGGCAACTCGAGGCGATACTCGGACGCAAGCTGTTCGAGCGCTCCGGCCGCGCGGTCGTGTTGACCGCGGAGGGCCATGCGGTGTTCCCGATGCTGCGCGACGGCTTCGACCGTATGGCGAGCGCCTTCACCGCGATCCGGCCGCCGGCCGATGGCGATGCGATCACTGTATCGACCACACGCGCCTTCGCCGAGCGCTGGCTGATGCCGCGGCTCGCGCGCTTCAACGCGGCGTTTCCTCAACTCGTCGTCCACATCGACGCGACCGAAGAGGTGAGGACGCCGGGCGCCGACGGCGTCGATCTGGCCATCCGGTACGGTCGCGCTGACCGCGCCGGCGAGAAATCGGTGCTGTTCAGCGATCGCTACATTGCGGTTGCGGCGAGCGCGATCTGTCCGCCCGGTTCGCGTCTCACCATCGACGACGTCCGTTCGCGATCGCTGCTGGCCTTCCGCTGGAAGAACGCCACGCTGGATTCGCCGGCATGGTCGGCCTGGCTCGCGGGGGCCGATCATGATCCCGGCGGGGACTTCCGCATCTCATGGTACAGCGAGGAGCCGTTGGCGTTGCATGCCGCCGAACGCGGGCTGGGACCTCTGCTGTGCAGCGATGCGCTGGTGGACGAGCAATTGCGCCAGGGCACGCTGCGTCGGCTCGACGGTCCCGCGCTTGCCGGCTTCGCCTATCGTCTGGTGGATGGGCCAAGCGCTGCCCGGCGCAAATCAGCGACGGCATTCATCGATTGGCTGCGGGGAGAGGCGGCCACATTTCGTGCAACTCCCGAACGGGTCATAACACGGGCTGCGTGAAGTAGGGCAGGGTCTCGACGCGGACCTGGTAGGTGCCTGCCTTGACCAGGCCGTCAACATGGGCGGCGATCGCCTCGAGCGGCGCGAACCAGACCTTGCGTTCGGCGACGACCCGCTCGAGCCAGTGCTCCACCACGCGCCAGCGGGCAAGCCGGCCGGTCAGGAACGGATGCCAGATTCCCATCCAGAATCCGCCGGCCTCATAGGCGGCCTCGAACTCCTCGAAGGAGGCCGCAAGGCCTTCGCTCGGCGATTTGACCGGCATCATGTAGCCGATCTCCGCGTAATGGGCGAAGGGCGGCCAATCGTCCGATCCCCAATGCGGCGGCATCTCGTAGAGCGACCCGCGCGCGGTGCGCATCTGGTACGGGATGTCGTCGGCCATCAGCGACGAATCGTAGACAAAACCGTGCTCGATCAAGAGGTCGATCGTGGCCTGGTTGGCGTTGTAGACCGGCGCGCGGTAGCCGCGCGGCTTGCGCCCGGTCATCGCGACGTGAATGTCGAGGGCGCGTTCGAACGCCTCGCGCTGCTCCGCCGAGGAAATCTCCGTCGGATCTTCGTGGATGTAGCCGTGATGGCCGATCTCGTGGCCATCCCTGAGGATGGCTTCCACCGCATCCGGATAGCGCTGCATGGTCCAGGCCGGCATGAAGAACGACTGTTTCAGCCCGAGGCGCCGATAGGTCTGAAGGATGCGCGGCACGCCGACGGTCGGTCCGTAACGTCCCATCGTGATCGGATAGAGCCGGTCGAACGAATCCTTCGGCCGGGCGATGTGAATGAGACTGTCGGCGTCGACGTCGAACGTGATCGCACAGGCGCAACGCGCCCCGTTCGGCCAGGGGATGGGATTGCGTATCATCGGACTTTCCTCGCACAGCTAGCAGGCGGCTGCGCATCATTCCGCCGCCACATTAACAGGCCCGTCGATCCCAAGACACTGCCGGACCAGCACTGGAATTGCGGCGAAGGCGTCCGCGACCGACCGCTGATAGCGTTCATCGTTGAACTCCTGGTAGTCGACCGCGATCAGATGGCTCTCCTGCACCCCGAGATAGTGGGCGCAGGTGAAGATGTGGGTCTCCAAATGGTTCATGGCCTCTCGCACCCCGCCGGGGCCAAAGCCGAATTCGCCGCGCGAACTCAGCACCACCAGCGTCTTGCCGCGCATGATCGGCTCGAGCGGAAAGTCGCCGCGCGCGAGATCGAAGGTGAAGGTCTTGTCGATGCGGATCACCTTGTCGAACCATGACTTCAACGCAGCCGGCATGCCGTAATTGTGCATCGGCGCCCCGATGACGATCACGTTGGCGCGTTCAAGCTCGTCGATCAATTCGTCGGAGAGACAAAGCTCGTCGTGCTGCTCGGCCGTGCGGTCGCCGGGCGCGGTGAAGGCAGCGGCTACCCACGCCTCTGATATAAGGGGCGGCGGGTTGCAGCCGACGTCACGCGAGATCACCGTGGCGCCGGGCTCGTGCGTGAGCCAGTGCTCGACAAACGACTTGGAGAGCTTCCGGCTGACCGAACGGTCGCCGCGCGGACTGGCATCGATATGCAGAAGTGTCGTCATCCCTGACCTCGGCTGATTGGGGAGCAGTGCGTCGGCCGCACAATGACCCAGTGCCCGGGCCGGCGTGATTGACGAATCCGGCAGGTGAGTTGAGAAAATCTCAATAGTGAAGCGGCGCGCCCTGGTGGTGCGGCTTGGGAGCCTGGTCGCGGCACGATCTGTCGATTTTCGGCGCGCAAACTTCACTCTCGAAGTCGTCTCAACCCGGCTTGAGGATTTCTCATTATCGCCTCGCAGCTGCCTGCTGCTCAGATGCCCCATCCCGGCCCAAGCCAATGCGCCGGACAACGGGGGAAACATGTTGCTCAAGCAGACACAGCTTCCGGCGCAGGATGAGGCCGGCTTCGATGCCCACGGAATTGAACCGGTACCGGCGGCACACCGCACGTCGTCATCGTTCGATCAGTTCTGGATCTGGACCGGCGCGAACATCGCGCCGATCAATTGGGTGCTGGGCGCGCTCGGAATCCAGCTCGGCCTCAGCCTGCTGCAAACGCTTGCCGTCATCGTTGTCGGGAACCTGTTCGGCGCGGCGTTGTTTGCCGCCTTCTGCCTGATGGGTCATCGCACCGGCGTGCCGCAGATGGTGCTGGGCCGGCTGGCGTTCGGCCGCCGCGGTGCCTATCTGCCGGCGCTGGCGCAGGTGCTGATGCCGATGGGATGGGTTGCGGTCAACACCTGGATCGTGCTCGACCTCTGTATGGCGGCGCTCGAACGGATGGGAGTTGGCGGCGGTGTCGAGCTCAAATACGCGATCGCGGTGCTGGTGATGCTGTTCCAGGTCGGCATCGCGGCCTGGGGCTTCAATGCCATCAAGGTGTTCGAGCGCTACACCATGCCGTTCATCCTGCTGATCATGGCTGTCATGACCGCGCTCGCTTTCTTGCGCGTCGATATCAGGTGGCAGTCCGCGACCGTCACCGGCATGCCGGCATTCGCCGCGGCGACGCAACTGATGACCGCGATCGGGATCGGCTGGGGCATTTCATGGCTCACCTATGCCTCCGACTATACCCGCTTCACCCGGCCCTCGCTCGGCGCCGCAAAGGTGTTTCGGGCGACATTCCTCGGCATGTTCCTGCCGACGGTCTGGCTCGCTTTTCTCGGTGCGGCCATTGCATCCGCCGGCGCCGGTTCCGATCCGTCGAAGCTGATCATCGCAGCTTTTGGTGCGATGGCGCTGCCGGTGCTGCTGGTGCTGCTCCATGGCCCGATCGCGACCAACATCGTCGTGATCTATTCGGCGGCGCTGTCGTCGCTCGCGCTCGATCTGCGGCGGCCGCGTTGGGTGATCTCGGTGGTGTCCGGCCTGATCGCCACCGCGATCCTCTACGGGTTCCTGCAATCGGGCGATTTTGCCCATGCCTTCGACAATTTCATGGTCGCCTTGATCGTCTGGATCAGCCCATGGGCCGGAGTCACGCTCGCCGATTTCTTCCTCGTCAGACGCGGCCGGATCGACATCCCGTCGCTGTACGAGGAGCCGGGTCGAGATCGTGATTTCAACTGGGCGGGGCTGATCGCATTTGCTGCCGGTTTCGCAGCGGCGTGGGCCTTCCAGATGGGCACGATCAAGGCCATGCAAGGTCCGCTTGCATTGGCGACCGGCGGGGTTGACCTGTCGTGGCTCACCGGCATCGGTGTTGCGATGACGAGCTACCTTGCGCTGCATCGGCTATTTGGACGTCCGCTGGCGCGGAGCGGTCAGCCGTCGAGCGCGGACACGGCGTCGATCGAACCCGCGCCCACGTCGACCTGACAGGGACGCGCCGTGCGCCTGTTCACTCCATCCGCGCAAACATCTCCACCAGCGTGTCGCGCAGCCAGCGTTGCGCGGGGACGGTGTCATTACGCTGGTGCCAGAACAGGCTGACGATGCGCGGCGGCGCCGGCAGCGGGACGGGCATCATGTGTAGGAACGGTGCGTGGCGAGACTGTGCGCTGAGATCGCGCGGCAGCACCGCGATCAGGTCGGACTGCCGCACGATCTCGTAGGCGGCGTTGTAATGATTGACGGTCGCGACCAGATTGCGCGACAGCCCGCGCGAGGCGAGAAACTGGTCGTAGGTCGGCAGCGTCTTGCCGGCGAGGCTGACATCGACGTGCTTGGCGTTGAGGAAGCTGCGGGTGTTGAGCCGCTTTCTGGCGGCGAGCGGATGATCCCGCCGCATCATGCAGGCATACTCCACGGTCCATAACGAGCGTGAGCGGATTGCGGCCGGCGGCTGCTGCGCCTCATTGACATAGACGCTCAGCACGCAATCGACCCGGTTGTCCTCGAGCCGGTCGCCGATCTCCAGGATGGTGTTGGGCACGGTGTGGATGCGCGCCGAGGGCGCCATTTCGCTGAAGCGGTTGAGCAGCCGCGGCATCACCAGCGAGGATACGTAGTCCGACATCGACAGGCTGAATTCGGCCTCGGTGCGCCGCAGATCGAAGGTGTCCTCGTCGAGTGCGTGGCGCACGTGCTCCAGCGCATCGCCGATCGGCTGCCACAGTGCCACGGCGCGCTGCGTCGGCCGGATGCCGCTGGCTGATCGCACGAACAGGGGATCGCCGAGCGCGTCGCGCAAGCGGGCGAGCGCGTTGCTGACGGCGGGCTGCGTCATCGTCAGCGCGCTCGCGGCGCGGGTGACGCTGCCCTCGGTCATCAGCGCCTCGAAGACTTTCAGCAGGTTGAGGTCGAGCGTGCGGAACGACACGAGCTATATTCACAATGGTGATGTACCAGATAACGATTATAAATTATTCCCATAATATTGATTTGTCTATCATTCCCCAGGCTGACCTCGCGGCGCGTGCCGACCGTGGGGCGGAGGGGGCTTTTCATGTCAATGATCTCGGCGCGCATCGAGCGCCTGCCTTTCGCGCGTTTCCATGCGCACCTGCTGCTGATGGGCGGCCTGGGCTATCTGTTCGACGCAATGGATGCCGCCGTGCTGGCCTTCATCCTGCCGGTGCTGCGCACTGCCTGGGGGCTTACCAATGTCGAGACCGGCGTGCTCGGCAGCAGCACCTTCGTCGGTTATCTCTTTGGCGCGCTGCTCGCGGGGACGCTGGGCGACCTGATCGGCCGCCGCGCGGTGATGATGTCCGCGCTCGCGCTCTACAGTGCGGCCTCGCTGGTGAGCGCGGCGGTGGATAGCTGGCCGTCGTTCTTCGCCGCCCGCGTCGTCGCCGGCATGGGCACTGGCGCGGAGAGCGCGATCATCGCGCCATACCTCGCGGAGTTCGTGGCGCGGCGTTACCGCGGCGCGTTCACGGGCGCGCTCGCAGGCTTCTTTTCGTTCGGTTTCGTCGCCGCCGCGCTGCTCGGCTATTTCATTGTGCCCGCTTACGAGAACGGCTGGCGTATCGTGCTCGTCATCACCGCCGTGCCGGTCGTGATGCTGCTGTGGTGGCGCCGGTCGCTGCCGGAATCGCCGCGCTGGCTGGAAAGCCGGGGCAGATCCAAGGAGGCCGAAGCGGTGCTCGACAAGATCGAGGCCGGCTTCGCGCGCGAGGGCCGCGTGCTGCCGGCTCCAATCGCCGAGCCAGCTGCGCCCGCTGTCTCGACGGGAACGCTAGCGAGCAATTTTGCCGCGCTGCTGGCGGGACGACAGGCGCGGATCACCACCATGACCTGGATCATGTGGCTGTCGATCACGTTCAGCTACTATTCCTTCTTCGTCTGGATTCCCGGCCTGCTGGTGCAGAACGGCATGAGCATCACCAAGAGTTTTGGCTATTCGCTAGCGATGTATTGCGCGCAGGTCCCGGGCTATTTCACCGCTGCCTGGTTCAACGAGCAGATCGGAAGGCAAGCCACGATCGCCTCCTACATGGTGCTCGGGGGAGCCAGCGCGCTGGGGCTCGCCTTCGCCAAGAGTGACGGAGAGATCATGGCGGCTGGCCTGCTGCTGTCCTTCTTCATGAACGGCACCTATGCGGGTGTCTATGCCTACACTGCGGAGGTGTTTCCGACGGCGATCCGGACCACGGGGGCAGGGCTTGCGTCCGCAATCGGCCGCATCGGTGCGATCGCAGCGCCGATCCTGGTCGGCTATCTCTATCCCAAGTTCGGTTTTGCCGGCGTGTTCGGCGTCACCACGTCAGTGCTGTTGATCGGCGCTCTTACCGTCGTCCTGATGGGCGTGCCGACGCGCGGACGTTCGCTGGAAGACATCGCAAGCGAAGCCGCGTAATCACCCCGCTGCATCCCGACAGGAGACCATCATGTCCACCATCCTCTTCAAGAATGCCGCGCTGCTTGATCCGCTGCGAGCCGATCTCCTCGAAGGGCATCACGTGCTGGTCGAGGATCGCCTGATCAAGGAGGTGTCCGATCGGCCGATCGAGGCTTCAGCCGACCGGGTCATCGATCTCAGGGGCAAGACCCTGATGCCCGGCCTGATCGACCTGCATGTCCATGCGGTTGCCGTCGAGCTCGACCTGTCGCAGCAGGCGAGGATGGCGAACGTGCTGGTGACGCTGCGCTCGACCATGCTGCTGCGCGGCATGCTGAAGCGCGGCTTCACCACCGTCCGTGATGCCGGCGGCGCGGGTTACGCGCTGAAGCAGGCGATCGACACCGGCCTCACCGACGGCCCGAGGCTGTTCGTCTCCGGCCGCGCGCTGAGCCAGACCGGCGGTCACGGTGACGGGCGTGCTCGCTCGGATTATCTGAGCGATCCGACCTGCTCCTGCTGCGTGCGGGTCGGCGCGATCGCGCGCGTCGTCGACGGCGTTGATGCCGTGCGCAAGGCGGTGCGCGAGGAGCTGCAGATGGGCGCCGACCAGATCAAGATCATGGCCTCAGGCGGCGTCGCGTCGCCCACCGATCCGATCGGCACGTTCGGCTACTCCGAGGACGAGATCCGCGCCATCGTCGCCGAGGCGAAGGCGCGGCACACCTACGTGCTGGCCCATGCCTACACCGCCGAGGCGATCGAACGCGCGGTGCGCTGCGGCGTGCGCACCATCGAGCACGGCAATCTGGTTGATCTTCCAACCGCGCGGCTGATGGCCGAGCAGGGCGCCTATGTGGTGCCGACGCTCGTCACCTATGAGGCGCTGGCCAATGAGGGCGCGAAATACGGCCTGCCTGCGGCGAGCGTCGCCAAGATCGCCGACGTGCGCGATGCCGGCCTGCGCTCGCTCGCGATCTATCGCGAGGCCGGCGTCAAGATGGGATTCGGTACCGACCTGCTTGGACCATCGCAGCGCTTGCAGAGCGAGGAGTTCCGGATCCGTGCCGAATTGTTGGGCCCGCAGCCGGTGATCGCGAGCGCGACCATTGTCGGCGCCGAGGTGCTCGGCATGGAAGGCAAGCTCGGCCGGATCGCGCCGGAGGCTTTTGCCGACCTCCTAGTGGTGGAGGGAAATCCGCTGCGCGACGTGGCGTGCCTGCTCGGCCAGGGCGAGCACATCCCGCTGGTGATGAAGGCCGGCAAGGCCGAGGTCGACAGGCTGGGCGGTTAGCCGCCTGAGCACGGTCGGGGGCAGAGCGCTCGTCCTCACGGCGTCACGCGGAGGCAGGCCGGGCCGATTTGCCCGATCACATAGCTGCTGGCAGCGTTGACGCGGCCGGGCGGAAGCACGACATATCGGCTGCCCGATCCAACTCGCTGCTCCGGAGCAAGAAATGAACGCGCCGCCCAACATCGATCGCGTCACGCCGCAGTCCGACGGCGACATTGTGAGCTGGCTGACCAACGAAACCCGCGACCAGCGCTTCATCGACAATATCTTCGCCGAGCTCTGCATCCGGCTGCAGGGCACGGGCATCCCGCTCAAGCGGGCGACGATGAATCTTCTGATCCAGCATCCGCAATGGCTTGGCGCCCGGATCATCTGGGCCGACGGCAAGCGCGAGGCCGAGATCACGCGGGTCGATTATGAGGTCAGGGAGCGCTCGGAATATATCGGCAGTCCGGTCTACGAAATCCATCAGGGCGCGGCCGAAGTGCGCGAGCGGCTCGAACGGGAGCCCGGCCGCAAGCACGCGCTCTATGACGAGATGCGCGCGCAAGGCCTGACCGACTACGTGGCATGGCCGCTGCTGCATACGCTCGGCAAGCGCCACGTCGTGACCTTTGCGACCGACCGTCCCGGCGGTTTCGACGATGCGCATATCGCCGAGCTATCAAGGGTGTTGCCGGTGCTGGCGCTGGTCAGCGAGATCCGGATGAAGAACCGGCTGGCGCGAACGCTGCTCGAGACCTATGTCGGCTCCCATGCCGGCGAACTCATCCTGGCGGGTGCGACGCGGCGGGGCAGCGGGACCACGGTCAGCGCCGCGATCATGATCTGCGATCTCAGGGATTTCACCCGGATCTCGGACTCTTGGCCGCGCGATGACGTCATCGATCTCCTCAACGACTATTTCGACGCCATGTCGGAGCCGATTGCGCGGCATGGGGGGGAAATCCTGAAATTCATCGGCGACGGCCTGCTGGCGATTTTCCCGCTCAGCGAGCCCAAGGCCTGCGCCAACCTGCTGCACGCCGTGTCCGAGGCGCGGCTGGCGATGGCGGCGCTGGGCGAAAAGAACAGCATGATGGGCAAGGCGCCGATGAATTACGGCATCGGCGTCCATGTCGGCGACGTCATGTACGGCAATATCGGATCGCGCACCCGGCTCGACTTCACCGTCATCGGCCCTGCGGTGAACATGGCCTCGCGCCTTGAAGCCCTCACCAAGCAGTTGAAAAAGACGGTGCTGCTGTCCCGCGCCTTTGCAGACCTGGTCGAACGCGATTTCGCCCTCGAACATGTCGGCGAGCATCCGGTACGCGGTTTCAGCGAGCCGATCGAGTTGTTTGCCTACAACGGCTGAAGCATGACCAGTCGGAAATATCAGGCCGGCGGCGTCTTCTGCGTCGATGGAGCCCGCTCGACGAATCCCTTGGCGAGGGCGTGATACACGCCTTCCTTGCAGATCAGGCGCGAACTCGCGTGGGCGATCAGGGCCGCGGCCATCAGCGGCACGACCATCGCGTGATTGTCGGTCATCTCGGTGACGATGACGAAGGCCGTGATCGGCGCCTGAACTACGCCGGCGAAATACGAAACCATGCCGAGCAGGATGATAGCCGGCAGCGGAGCGCCGTGAAACAGCGGCGCGATGTTGGAGCCGAGCCCGGCGCCGACCGCGAGCGAAGGCGCGAAAATGCCGCCCGGCATGCCGCTGATCGAGGCAAATGCGGTCGCCAGGAATTTCCACACGCTGAAGCTCGCAGGCAGTTGTGATCCGGCTTCGAGCGCGGATTTGACCTGCTGATATCCCGTACCGTAGATCGCGCCGTCGGAAGCAATCCCGCAGATCGCAGCGGCAAACCCGCAGATCGCCGCAAAGCCGACCGGATAGCGCTTGATCGTGCGTCCGACCGGATTGGCAAATCCGCGCGCCATTGCGATCAGAATGCGACTGAACAAACCACCCGCCAGACCTCCGGCAACGCCGCAGAGCGGGACCGCGAGCCAGTCGGTCCCGTTGCGCAGGGACGTCGCGCTGGTGCCGAAATAAGTGTAGTTGCCCATCAAAGCGAGCGAGGTGAGACCAGCGGCGATCACTGCGCCGATGATCAGGCTGCTGGTTCGCGTCTCGAAGGCGCGGCTCATTTCCTCGATGCCGAACACGATCCCGGCTAGCGGGGTGTTGAAGGCTGCGGCGACACCCGCGGCTGCACCGGCAAGGATCAAGCCCGGTTGACGGCGGGGCGAGAAGCGGCCGAGCGCAAACATGATCGACGCGCCGATCTGCACCGTCGGCCCCTCGCGCCCGACCGACGCGCCACATAGCAGGCCGAACAGGGTCAGCAGAATCTTGCCGGCCGCAATGCGCAGCGACACCAGGCTTTCGCGGGCGGTCTGGTCGGTCAGATGGCGTGCAGCGATGGCCTGCGGGATGCCGCTGCCTTGCGCGTTCTGGAAAAAGCGATTGGTCAGGAAGACCGACAGGGCGAAGCCCACGGGCGTCACCACCAGAGAGGCATAACGGACATGCGACACCAGCGCGGAGAAGGCAATCTGCGCCAGATCGGCGAGTTGTGCGAGCGCGACGGCTGCCGCACCGACGGCGATGCCGCCCAACAGGAAGATGGCCCGACGTTGCCAACGTGTGGAGACAATTCTGAACAGCCGCCGCTGGCGGTTGGAAGGGAAGGTCATTCTGGCGGTAGTCTGGCTGATGTCATGGTCCGATACGGACGGATCACGTCGTTCTTAGCGCTTGGCCGGGCACGCGTCGATGGTGTGCGAAGCCCAAGAAATCGGCAAGGTGTGCCGACGCAGACGCCAAATTGCAAAGTGCAAGTTTGCTTGCAAGATGCAAGTCTGCGCTTCTCCGCTAGCAGCGAATATCCGTCCGTCTATCTCCGGCGTCGCTGCTTTCCCGGAAACAGCCGATCGCGGATGTAGCGCGAGGTCGGCGTCAGGCGAAGTCCGCGAGGCTTCTGCCAGGCGGCGCGGTCGATCTCCTTCTTGTCGCCGATCGCCAGCCTTCCCTTGGCGTTCTTGGCGATGAAGATCGCATCGCTCATCCTGCGGCCGGAACGCTTGTTCTTGGCCGTCACTTCCTTCCAGAGGCTGAGCCTGCCGAGCTTGAGCTTCGGCAGCTCTTCCTTGATCTCGCGCTTGAGACAATCCTTCCCGGTCTCTCGCGCGCGCCTGCGGCCGCCGGGAAACATCCACAACCCGTCAGATCGGCGTCGAACCAGAAGAACCTTGCCGCGCTTCGCGGCGACCAGCTTGGAAGACTTGGGCATGTACTGTGCAATAATCGAAGGCAGAATCGTGCGTATTTTAACTTGTCTAATCGAGTAGACAAGTTTGAAGGGCGTATTGTTCCACAGTCATATGTCGGCCGTTTGTCTCTCATGGACAGCTGCGGCGGACTGCTGTGACTTCACTCGGCTTGACGCTTGCTCGCGTCCGCCGTGATCCTTCGCGATACGCGCTTGCCCCGCGGCTCGATTGAGCCTGCTTCATCCGGCACCCCCACGTTGAATCGTGAAAACCGCTGCCCCAATGGTTCCCGCGGCGGGAACTTACCCAATCGCGTTTCGACGACAAAGTGCATGACCGGGGGGCTCGGCCGCTTGACTCTGTGTTCTTGTTTTGTTCTAATTGCCTTCCACCGTGAATAGGAGCCGCCATGGATAACCGTATCAGCGAAATTCGAAGGCAGATCAGGGCGCTGCGCGTCAGCATGCTCGAGGCCGAAGCCATCATGCGGGGGCAAATCAACCGGGATGAGGACTGCGCCTTCGTCGCCGGGGACCTCCTGAAGATGCGCCTCGTCATGAGCCGCCTGGTCGAGGAGCGGGGCGTCCTGGGCGACCGCGAGCCGATCATCGTGCATGCGAGCGTTGCTCCGCGCCGCCGCGCCACGGCACCCATCTTCCTTCGCGCGGCGAAGCGCGAGCTCGCCGCCGGCGAAGCGCGAGCGTGATGACGCGGTCGGGATGCAGCGGCTGCGCGCCGAATTGCGCGCGCTAGCATTTCGGTTCTGATTGAATCGGAATCGAAATGCTCCCGCGGTGAACCAGCTCAGGCGGACCGGGCGCGACAGTGCGGCGGCACAGCTGCTGCTGTCGCGTAAGTGCGCCGGGCTGGAAGACGTGATCTGCCGGAGGAAAGATGAGAGAGCCGCTTCGGTATTTCCACGACAGCGATGATCATGCGCCCTGGATCAAGGCGCTGGCCGAGGTCCGGCACATGGCGACGCGGGAAGGCTGGTGCTTTCACCACGTGCAGGCGATCATCGTGGCGATCGACCAATATGCGGAGGCCGCACTCGGCAACCGCGAGTTCTTCCTCAACCGGCCGCAAACCGTTGGTCCGGTGAGGCGGGGCGAGGTGCCCTAGCGGGCAGCTGATCTGCAGGCATCAAAGCGATACCCCACCGCATCTCGCGATTCTGGCGCGCGATCCGCATCGTCGCACATCGTGTTCGTTGTCATGCGCCTTCAGGGCGCCGGGGCCAAATGTCCCGGTCTGCCTGATGTGGCCGGGATGGCCAATCAGCCGCTGGCGACATATCGTGACGGTCTGCGGCCGAATCTGAGGCGGATCGTTCATCGCCGGGTCATGTGCATCCGGCCATCGTCAGCGCCGCGCCCGCAGGGGCGGCGGCACATTTTTCGGAGGAGGTCTCGGATGATCAGGGGCTGGCAGATTGCGACGTCGGCGCTCGCCATCGTCGTGATGGTTGCAACGCTGGGCGCCGAGGCGAAGGCGGCGCAGTGCGGCAACGGGCCGGGCGGCTTCGAAGCCTGGAAGGAGCAATTCGCAGGCGAGGCGAGGGCCAAAGGCATCGGGTCCACGGCGATCGACGCGCTGATGCAGGCGCATTACGCCAGCGCGACGATTGCCGCGGATCGCGGCCAGCGCAGCTTCGGCCTGTCGCTCGAGCAGTTCATGGCCAAGCGCGGATCTGCGACCATCGTGGCGCGCGGCCGTTCGCTGAAGCAGTCGCAAGCGGCAATGTTCGCCTCGATCCAGCAACGCTACGGCGTGCCGCCGGGACCGCTGATCGCGATCTGGGGCATGGAGAGCGGCTTCGGCAGCCAGCGCGGCAACCAGAACATGCTGTCGTCGATCGCGACGCTTGCCTATGACTGCCGCCGTCCGGAGTTCTTCACCGACCAGCTCTATGCGGCATTGAAGCTGATCGACCGCGGCTCGCTCTCGGGAAGCACGCGCGGCTCGATGCATGGCGAGATCGGCCAGACCCAGTTCATGCCGAAGAACGTCCTCGCCTATGGTAGCGGCAATCTCGACGTCGCCGCCAACGCGCTGAGCTCGACGGCAAACTTCCTGCGCGCCCATGGCTGGCGCGCCGGCGCCGGCTATCAGCCCGGGGAACCCAACTTCGCCGCGATCGAGGCGTGGAACGGAGCGCAGGTTTATCAGAAGGCGATCGCCATCATGGGACGACAGATCGACGGCCAATGAGCCCAAGGCTGGATTTCGGGGCCGGATTTCCGGCCGGATTTCTTCACCCCCTGTTAACGCAACGGTGCCCAGATCGTTGGCTGTGAAACGGAGCAAGTGGAGACGGGCTCCATGCTCAAGAACGGTACGTATGCGGCGTGGTTTCGCACGTCGCTCGCGGACGGCACCGGCATCGTGCACATGGTCGACGGCAGGCTGTGGGGCAGCGACGCCATCATGCTTTACAGCGGCACCTATGAGGTCGACGGCGAGCGCTTCTCCGCCGTGCTCACCGCCAGGCGGCACTCCGAGGGACATGCGACCGTGTTCGGCACCGACGACCTCGTGGTGCGGCTCGAAGGCGTCTGGAGCGGCGCGATCGCGACCGCCGCGGGCAGGGCGGATGCCGTGCCCGATCTCGCCTTCGAGGTGACGCTGATTCCAAGCAACGAGGTGGCGCCCACACCGCCGCCGGATCTGCCGCTGCCGAAGTTCGATCCGAGCAGGCTGCCGAAGCTGCCGAAACGCTCCAGCCGCTAAGGCGTTTTCGAGCGAAGCGGGCCCGTTCGCGCGAAGACAACGCGTCAAAAAGCATCGGAGGCCCACTCGGATTCCATTGGACTGGGGGCTATGCGTCGCTCGGGCCAGCGGTCTCCGGAAACGGCGCGCCGGGGATATAGAGCTTCAGCGCGCGGATCTCGTAGACCGCAGACGGGTTGACGCTGCGCAGGTCGCGCGCCGCGGCGATCGCCTCGGCTTCATCGGCGCAATCGATCACGTAGAAGCCGAGCAGTTGCTCCTTGGTTTCCGAAAACGGGCCGTCGATCACCATGCCGTGGCCCGGCCCACGCAGGGTGCTGGCCTTGCGGGTGTCGCCGAGCCGTGCGGCCGGGCCGAGCCGACCCTTCAGCCGTTGATGGACCTCGCGCAGACCCGTCATCACGGCTGCGTCCTCTTCGGCGTTCCACGATTTGACCTCGGCTTCGACGTGATAGGCCAGGATGGCATAAAGCATCTGATGTGCTCCTCATTTCTGATGCGGCAGGCCCAAGGACGTCTCGCGGCCACCCTCGCCGACATTTCATGTGTAGCGGATCGGACCGTTTTTGTGTTGCGACAAGGTATCCCGCCGGTGGCATGACGGCAGCGAGCAGCGCAGCCCGCAACAGCAAAAAGGCGCGGCGGAATCGCTTCCGCCGCGCCCCCGATTTTGATGTCTCGCTGGTCCAGGGCTGAGAGCGCCCCGATGCCAGGCTGATTGCTCAAGGCCTAGCGGGCGATCCCAGCGAGGTGACAGCGCTTGAGACAAGACACTGGATCACCTCCTTTCTTTGTTGATGGGACCAACAATATAGGTGACGGATCCGCTGCTGTTAAGGCCGCCGTCCGGCCCCTCCGGGCCAGGAACCGGGCCGGATTGCGCGGAAACATGTTCGTTTACCGGAGAAGAAGGACGCCCGCCGGGGCAGTTGAGACGGCCGTCCGGCCGTGTTAGGGGATCATCGACGCGGGTGTAGCTCAATGGTAGAGCAGCAGCCTTCCAAGCTGAATACGAGGGTTCGATTCCCTTCACCCGCTCCATTCCACGATTTTTGACGCCATCCTGCGATTTTTTGCGATCGCGTCCCCTGGATGGTCGCGCTCGGGCAACCCTGGCTCAATGAACGCACGACTCCAGCAGATTGAAACGTCCCGCGCGGTGAGCGGCAATGGTACGGAAGCCACATTCGGCCAGGAGCCGCCGGTATTCCGTTTCGGTCCGTTCCCGGCCGCCTGGACCGCGCAACATATTCAAATCGCTCATCGCACACGATTTGTCCCCGTCGTTGACACCGGGCCATTCCGGCATCGAGCGTTCGACCAGCAGCAGCCTGCCATTTGGGAGAAGCGCTTGACGGCAATTTCGCAAGATGATGCAGCTACGCTCATCATCCCAGTCGTGAATAATGCTCTTCAAGATGATCGCATCGGCCATCGCAGGCACCGAGTGAAAGAAATCACCTGCGACAAAGGCAACGCGGTCGGAGAGTCCTAGGCGGGCGAAGTGCCGGTTGGCAGCGTCAGCGCACCTCGGCAGATCGAAAACCGTTCCTCTTATGTTTGAACATCCTCTTGCCACGGCGCCCATGAGTTCACCGGAGCCGCCTCCGACATCCATCAAGTGGGAGATGGCGCCAAAGTCGTAGGCCTGCAGCACATCCGGGGTGACCAACCGCGTGAGCTCGGTCATTGCAGCATTGAACATATGCACATGCTCTGGTGTGCGCGCCATCAGGTCGAAATTGTCATCGACATTCTGAAGCTCGGCAGCGGTCTTGCCAGATATGATCGAATCCAGCAGACCATCCCACCTCTTCGTAAGCATGCAGCCTTCAAAGATGGCCCAGTTCTTGAACGAGTGTTCAGCAGCACCGTCGAGGCCCGACCCCAGTTCGGTTAGCGAGTAGCGGCCTTCGCTGACCGCTGAGCAGATGCCGACTGTCGAAAGAGCGACGAGCAAGCGATCCAGTGCATCTCTATCGGCGCCAGTAGCCTGCGCCAGCTCATCGCTGGTTTGCGGTCCGTCGCGCAGGAGCTCCGCAAGGCCCAGCCTGGCGGCGACATGGATCACAGCCGTCACGCGGTGTGATTGAATAAGATCCAACAATTTTTCGGGGGCTTCGGTGGTCATGTGCCGCTCTAGTCTTCGATCGGGAATCCTGACGCCTTCACGATCGACCCCCAGCGTTCGAAGTCGGCGCGTTCGATCCTTCTCAGCTCTTCTGACGTCGTTCCTGTCGGCTCGCAGCCCATGGCACGAATCTTCGCGCGCAGTTCGAGATCGCTTCCGATCGCAATGATCTCCTTTCCAAGGCGCTCAACGAACTGACGGGAAGAAGGCGCGGGGGCATAGAATGCAAACCATCCGGACGCGTCGACATCGATCCCAATTTCTTTGAGGGTCGCGGTTTGGGGTAGGAAAGTAGATCGCGCGCTGCCTGCGGTCGCGATGATCCGTATGCCGCCGTCCCGGTGCTGTTCCAACAATTCGGAAACAAATGCCATGTACATCGGGACCCGGCCAGCCAGCAGGTCCGGGAGAGCGGCAGGCGTACCCTTATAGGGCGCGTGGCGCAGATTGAGTCCTATGATCCGACCAAACTCGTTACAGATGAAATGAGGTGCAGTTCCTGCTCCGGGTGAGCCGTACACCGCCTGCGCGGGATTGGCCTTCATCCAGTCGATCAGTTCCTGCGCCGAATGGATGGGGAGTTTTCCGCTGACTGCCAGAGCCAGATCGACCGCCATCACCTGCGAGAGGGGTACAAAATCAAGCTCCGGATCGTATCCCACGTTCCTGAAGAGGTGCGGCTGAAGCGTGAACTGCGAGGCCGACGCAAACAGCAATGTCTCCTCGCCCGGCGCGGCATTCTTGACGGCCTGAGCGCCGATTCGTCCGCCGGCGCCTGCAAGGTTCTCAACAATCGCCACCCTGCCAAACCTGGTATGGAGCTGTTCGGCAAACAGCCGGGCGATCGAATCTCCCGATCCGCCTGGCGCGAACGGAAACACGATTCTAAGCGGCCGGTCGGACGCAACAGCGCGCAACGGAAGAGCCAGAACCGAAAGTCCGCCCAATATGGTGCGACGCGAGCAAAGCTGCATGGTGCTCTCCCGGTGCTCTTGGACGCAACGCATGATCCGGCCGGCTTTCACCTCGCTATCCTGCAGCGAGAGCGCTATAACCCAAAATCGCATTTAGCTATCGGGCTATAACGCGGGGTGAATGCATATGGAGTGGTATGATCGCATCGGCCGACGCCTGCGCCTCAAGGATCTGCATACGCTCCAGACCGTCGCAGAGGTCGGCAGCATGGCCAAAGCGTCTCACCGTCTTGGGTTGTCGCAGCCGGCGATCTCCAAGGCCATCACCGACATGGAGCACGCCGTCGGGGCTGCGCTGCTGGATCGCACGTCGCGTGGGGTTGAACTCACTGAGTGCGGTCGTATTCTTGTCGATCGCACGCGCGTTGTTTTCGACGAAATAAAGCTGGGTGTTACCGACATTGTGCAAAGGTCAGATCCGGCGCAAGGGCTCGTTACGATCGGTACGACCGAGCCGGTCACCGCGATCGTTACAGAAATCATCGGTCATCTCGTTCGCAGGTATCCAGGCATCGGGTATCATATCACGATAGGCGACCGGGATGCGCTGGAGCATGCTCTGCGTCAGAGAACGCTTGATCTGGCCATAACGCGTTGGGCGCCGTTGCCGGTCGCGGATGATTTTTCTGCGGAGGTGCTGTTCAGATCCTCTCTTGCGGTGATGGCGGAGCGACGACATCCGCTCCTGCGATCGAGGAAGAAGTTGAAGCTCGGAGAACTTATGCAAGAGCAATGGACGCTCTCGCCGCCCGATTCTTTTCTGGGGCGTACCGGTGTCGAGCTCTTTCGGCGACATAACCTGCCGCTTCCGCCAACGACCGTTACCACGATTTCAATCTACATGCGGCTGAATCTGTTGGCGAGCAGCCGGTTCATAACCCTGTTGCCCATGCAGATACTCAGAATGCGATCGAGCAGCGCATGGCTGCGTGCGCTGAACGTTGACCTTGGCGATACTTCCGCTCCGATAGCCTCGATCACCTTGAAGGGACGGCGGGCGGGAGGTGCGGTCCAGTTATTTCAACAGGCCAGTCGCGAGGTCTGTAAGGCATTGGTTGGAGTGAGCTGAGCGATCCGATCGGAGTCCAATAGAACGTCCAACAAAGCGTCCAACACAAAAATCCGCTATTTCTCTAGGCCACGGATACTCCGAGCAAAATTCGATCGGAAATCTTGAACCGGCGCGCTTCACCCGCTCCAATACTTTCAACCACTTGTCGGACTTCCTGATTTTCATTCCGACAAGGCGGCTGAATCCATTCCGACAAATGTTCGCTTTCTGGCCGCCTGCTTGCGCCGCTTGATGCGCTTTATCTGTGCGTCCTGCTTGGCCTCGTCGTCATGATGAAGGTAGTGCGCCATCGCTTTCTGCGAGATACGCATCCATCCGACCGGGCATCGCCCGAATGGGCACCAAAAGTCAGGGCCAGGGTGCGCTTCGCCGCAAACATGTGCCCAGGCAAGGGAATCATGGATATCTTCATCGAGCCGGTGCTGCCGCATCCTACAAGCGCGAGCGAATGCTTTGCTGACTGAACGGTGGTAATGCCGAAATACGCGACCCGGACCTCTGGTGATGATGCGCTGCTGGAGCATGATCTCCCAGGCATCGTAGCCTGTCAGGTTGAGAAGCGAGACTTTCTGGTATGAGCTCGGCTCTACACCATTCCCTTGCCTGCGTCCGATCCGTGACGTCTTTGCCGGGCCTGAAGCACAAGAATGACACCCAGCGCCAGGAAAATGACGAGAAAGGAAACGGCGCTCGTCAGTGTTCCAAGCGCATAAATGTCTGGCTTCGTAACCGTGGTCGTCAGGCCCTGTAGATCAAGGGGTAGCGTGTTGACGGAGCCGATGGTCTGGCTTGAGCGTGCGAGTTCATCCCAGGACAAGGTAAATCCAAACAGACCGATGCCGACGACAGACGGCAATATGATCGGCAGCACGACGTGACGAAATGTCTGCCATGGCGTTGCGCCAAGGTCGCGTGCCGCCTCTTCGAGGCGGCCGTCGAATCTGTTGAAGATCGCAAACATGATCAGAAGGCCAAATGGCAAGGTCCAGGTCAGATGCGCGCCAAGGCCCGACGTAAACAGCCCCATGGCCGTTGTCCAATCCCCAACCCCGCTCTTGATGATGAAATCGTCAAGCAGGCGGAATTCCAGGGCGATGCCGAGGGAGGTGATGATCGACGGCATGATCAGGCTTGCGATGGCAACATAAAACAGGAGGGTCGCGCCGCGGAACGATCTGCGGAAGGCCATGCCCGCTGACACGGAGAGAACGACTGTGAGCACCATGACGACGAGACCGAGCTGAAGCGATCGCTTGAAGGATGCCCCGATGTCGACGATGCCCGAGCCGGAGAACACCTTGCCGAACCACACAAGGGACACGCCATTCATGGGAAAGGTCAGGCCACCATCGGGTCCCTGAAACGACAAGATGTAGATCGCGAACATCGGCCCATAGAGAAACAGGACGTAGGCGGTGAAAAATGCAGCGAGGAGATAGAAGGATCGCGGTCGCTTTTCGCCCATCTCATAATTCCCTGCGAACATCGACGATTCGGGTCAGCGCCGAAATGATCAGGATTGTGATGCCGAGCAGGATGACCGCATTGGCTGCGGCTGCCGGGAATTGCAGCGCGTTCAGGCGGGCCTCGATGATCTTGCCTGCAGATGCAATCTGTTGGCCGCCCATCACCCCTATCGTGACAAAATCACCCATCACGATCGTGATCACGAAGATCGAGCCGATCACGATTCCGGGCTTTGCCAGGGGAATAACGATGTTCACCAGGGTCTGCCACCCGGTGGCACCGGCATCATAGGCGGCTTCGATCAACCGCTTGTCGATGCGGATCATCGAGTTGAAGATCGGCACCACCATAAAGAATGTGAAGAGGTGCACGAGGGCAAGTACGACGGAAAACTCCGAGAACAGCAGCCACTCCAGCGGTTGGTGGATCAACCCCGCGCCCTCGAGGCCTCTGTTGACCAATCCATTCCGGCCAAGAAGCGGAATCCACGCAATCATGCGGATGACGTTCGACGTCCAGAACGGGATGGTGCAAAGCAGGGTGAGCACGATCTGCCAGGTTTTCGACCGGACGTGGAACGCAAGAAAATAGGCGACGGTAAACCCGATCAGAAGGGTCAGGACCCAGGTCAGCAGACATAATTTCAGGGTCTTCAGATAGGTCTTCAGAATGGTGCAGAGATTGGGCAGTTCGGCAATGCATCCCTCGAACGTATCGCTGTAGCCACGCAGGCTGAACGCCGGGATCATTTCATATTCATTGTAGTCCCACGCGCTGACAATCGTCACAAACAGCAACGGCAGCAGAAAGAACAGCGCGAAAACGAGCATCATCGGTGTGGCCTGAAGCCACGCAACGAAGGTCTTGCGGTCTTGCATCATTGAACGGCCGATCGCAGTGGTGGCGAAAAAGGACCTGCGATGCGCTTTTTTGGCCGGCAGGTCCTTTGGATTGCTTCAAGCGGCGATAAATGCATTCCACTTGCGCACCATGTAGTCGTTTTCGTCCATAACGGCGTTCCAGCAGGCGACGGCGCCCATGCGGTCATCGTAGGAACCCCCGTCGCGCGTGGCGCCGGCCTTCTCGAGGATCGTGCCGTCGGGCGCCTTGATGTCGCCGACAGCGGCCTTGCCTTCCATCCAGTAGCCCCACTCGTCCGCCGTCATGTTGGCCTTGGCAGTGGACAGCACTGCCGAATAATAGCCCTGCCGATTGAGATAGGCGCCGGCCCAGCCCGACAGGTACCAGTTCACGAATTCATAGGCCCAGTCGAGCTTCGGTCCCGAGACCGCCTTGGATACGCAGAACCCTGACGCCCAGGAGCGATAGCCTTCCTTGAGCGGCTGGAACGTGCAGGCGATTCCCATCGAGCGCACCTTGGTGACCGCGGGCGACCACATCGACTGGATGACGGTTTCACCCGATGCCATCAGGTTGACGGATTCGTTGAAATCCTTCCAGAATGCGCGGAACTGGCCGGCCTTTTTGGCCTCCGTCATGATCTTCATGGTGAGATCAATTTCGGCCTTCGTCATGTTGCCCTTGTCGGCATATTTGTGCTGACCGCCGGCTTCGACCACCATCGCGGCATCCATGATTCCGATCGACGGAATGTTGAGGATCGAGGCCTTGCCCTTGAACTCGGGATTGAGCAGTTCGGTCCACGATGAAATGGGTCGCTTGATCAGATCGGGCCGGATGCCGAGCGTGTCGGCGTTGTAGACCGTGGGGATCAACGTCACGAATTCGGTCGGCGTCCTGGAGAACGTCTTGGAGTTTGCTCCCTCAAGATAGAGCACCTTCCACGGCGCGGTGCCCTGGTCGCCGATCTTCTTGCCGTTCGGCAATTGACCCTTGGTGAACACCGGCGTGATGTTGTCGAATTCCTTGATCTTCCTGGCGTCGAGGGCAAAGATATTACCCGACGGCACAAGCTTCTTCAGCGAGAAATACTCCGTGTCCAGCACATCGAACGAGTTCGGCTGGGTGATCACACGTTTGGTCACGTCGTCGGTGGTTGCCGTGATGTATTCGATCTTGATCCCGGTATCCGCCAGACATTTCTTCGAGATCTCGTCACCTTCGTTCACTGCTGTTCCGAGATAACGCAGCACTTTCGGATCGGCTGCATGGACATAGGGAAATCCGGTAATTGCGCCTGAACCTGCCGCGAGGCCGGCGACTCCGGCCGCGCCCTTCAGCACAGCGCGACGGCTGACGCGACTATTCAATTTCGAAGATTTGCTCATGTTGATCTCCCTCGGGTGTCACGCCGCCTTTTCAGGCGAACGCGCGGTTACTGAACTGGTGGTCTTGAGGAGGTGGGCATGCGTCGGGTCCCACGTGGCGAGAATGCGCTCGCCGACAGCGTAGTTGGCCGCGTCGAATTGGGTTTCCGTGATTTGGGCCGAGATCTCGGATCGATCCTCGACGGCAATGACGACCCGGACATAGGTTCCCTGGTATTCGACCTCGCTGATGGTGCCTGCAATCGATGGACCGGCGACGGGTTCGTTCGGTCTTTTCAGCATCAGCCGGTCAACCCGAACGGCGAAAGTTTCGGGGCCTACGGCAATGACGTTGTGGCCGCCGATGAATCTCGCCGTGAACTCCGTTCGGGGGTGGTTGAAGATTTCGCGCGGCGAACCCTGCTGTTCGATCCGGCCGCCATTCATAAGGACCACGATATCGGCCAGGGCCATCGCCTCGTCCTGGCCATGCGTCACATGGATAAAGGTAAGCCCGAGCTCGCGCTGCAGCTTCTTCAATTCCGCCCGCATCCGCAGCCGCAAGAACGGATCGAGCGCCGAAAGCGGCTCGTCCAGCAGCAGGATTTGGGGCGAGGTGATCAGCGCGCGCGCGAGGGCGACGCGCTGCTGCTGGCCTCCGGAAAGCTGGGCTGGCAGCCTCGCCGCATAGGGCTGCATATCGACGAGCTCCAGCAACTTGTTCGCTTCGGCATAGCGTGCAGCCTTGGCGACGCCCTTCATTTTCAAGGCGAAACCAACGTTGTCGATAACGGAGAGGTGCGGGAACAGCGCGTAAGACTGAAACATCATCGCCGTGCTTCGATCGGCAGGGGGTAGGTCGGTCACATTCTTCGGACCGACAAGGATATCGCCTGAAGTCGCCGATTCATGGCCGGCAACCATGCGCAGCGTGGATGTCTTGCCGCAGCCAGACGGCCCGAGCAGGCAACAGTAGGTGCCGGCGGGAATCTTGAGGTTGATGGCGTCAACGGCGGTGACACCGCCGTACATCTTCGTCAATTGCACGAGTTCGAGCGCCGCCGTCGTTGTCATTCGCACCATTCCGCATAGGCTACCGAGCCCCCTGGGCAACCTTGTCGCCCTGGGACGTCATCCGCAGTTGGATGCAACAGATGTGCCAAAAATTGCGACAGCTGAGACAAAAGTGGGCAAATCCCGCCGTTCGACGAGGTCGACGGCGCCATTCCGACCAAAGTCGGAGTTCAGTTGCCCCCGTTACCCGGCTTCCTCAGCTTTAAGCCTGAACGGAAGTGATCAGACGGTGTTAGAAATTGTCCCATCGCCAAAGCCATCTGATGCAATCAAAGTCTTTCCGCGCCCGCAGGCGCCGGCAGTCGCTATGGCCTGTCCGATTTTTTCGTCGGCCCGAAGATATGTGAGGGGAGAGCATGCGCACAAAATCGGTCAATGTCGTTCGCATTTCCACCAAAGGGCCCGGTGATGTCTCGGGCCTGCTGAGTCTGATCCAGCAAGGCAAAATCGATCCAAGGTCGATCGTCGCGATCTTGGGCAAAACCGAGGGCAATGGTGGCGTCAACGATTTCACGCGCGAATACGCCGTTTCGGCTCTCAGCGTCGCCCTGGCGCCTTACGTCGATCTGCCGCCGCAGCGCGTTGAGCAACGGATAGCGTTCGTGATGTCGGGTGGTACGGAGGGTGTGCTCAGTCCACACATCACCGTCTTCACACACAGCGCCGCTGGCGATCGGGCTTCCGCAGACATTTCCGGGAAGCGCCTCAGCATTGGGATGGCGCACACCCGGGATTTCTTGCCCGAGGAGATCGGGCGCGGTGTGCAGATCAGGGAAACGGCAAGGGCGGTGGCCGCCGCCATGGCCGAGGCTGCTATCGTCGATCCACAGGACGTCCATTTTGTACAGATCAAGTGTCCGCTTCTGACAAGCGACCGTATCGAGGCAGCGACGGCACGGGGCACCGAGACCGTGACCAACAGCGCATACGGCTCGATGGCGTATTCGCGTGGCGCATCGGCATTGGGCGTGGGCGTCGCGCTCGGCGAGATTAAAGGCAAAATTGAGGACAAAGACGTGCTTCGGCGGTTCGATCTGTTTTCGTCGGTCGCGTCCACGTCGGCGGGCATCGAGCTGATGCATAACGTGGTCATTGTGCTGGGCAATTCGGCGTCATCGGCCGCCCCGTTCGAGATCGGGCACGCCGTGATGCACGACGCCATTGATTCCGCAGCCGTGATCGATGCATTGAAGAGCGTGGGACTGCACACCGAGTACGGCTCCACGCCGCCGACGGCGGCCCGCGAGTTGGTCAACATCTTTGCCAAGGCGGAAGCCTCGCCAAGCGGCAGCATCCGCGGATTTCGTCACATCATGCTCGAAGACACCGACATCAGTTCAACCCGGCACGCCCGTGCTGCCGTCGGCGGATTGATCGGTGGCTTGTCGGGGACCGGCGCCGTCTATGTTTCCGGCGGAGCCGAACATCAGGGCCCGCCTGGCGGTGGACCGGTGGCTGTGATCGCTCGACTGTTGGACAACTAATCCGGCTGAGGAGCGGGCTGCTCTTGCCGCTATGCGCGTCAACTTCGATTCATGGCTTCGATTCATGGTCGCCTCAATGCGAAGGCGCCGCCGCACACTTACCTGGTGCCGAACATTCTGTCTCCGGCATCGCCCAAGCCTGGCACGATATAGCCGTGATCATTCAGTCTCTCGTCGATAGCGGCGGTCCAGATCGGGACGTCAGGACACTCATCCTGAAACCGGGCAATCCCCTCGGGGGCCGCAAGCAGGCAGACGAACCGAATGTCTCGCGCACCTCGCGATTTGAGCAGACTGACCGCGGCGCAGGCCGAATTTCCGGTGGCCAGCATCGGGTCCAACAGGATCACGATGCGATCCGAGACATCCTGCGGTGCTTTGAAGAAATACTCCACGGCTCGAAGCGTTTCCGGGTCGCGGTACAGGCCGATATGCGCAACGCGCGCTGACGGAACGAGCGCCAGCATTCCGTCGAGGAAGCCGACACCCGCCCGCAAGATCGGAGCGAGCGTGAGCTTCTTGCCTGCGATTTTTGGTGCCTTCATTGCTGCGACCGGCGTCTTGATGTCGACCATCTCCAATGGCAGGTCCCGGGTGACCTCATAGCAGAGGAGCATTCCGATCTCGCTCAGAAGCTCGCGAAACCCCTTGGTTGAGCGATCCTTGTCGCGCATCAGGGAGAGCTTGTGCTGGACCAGGGGATGGCTGACGAGATTCACGCTTTGCTTGGTCATGCGATCGCTCTATCCGGGGGTGGCGCGTGGGACGTTGCAAGCAGCGTGCCCCATGCCGCGAGCGCCGCTTCGTTCACTCGGCGGGCCAATAGAGGCGGCTCGGCTGTGCACGGGTCATGATCGCGTCGTAAACCCTAAGGTTAATGCGCCGACCGTTCGAAACGGCCGTTGTGTTCAGCCGCAATTCGGCCATACTGGAGAATCCTTCGATTGCCGGCAACGGGGTTTGTCCGCCCGCCCGGCCGGCAGTCGACATTTATTGGTGCGTGATGACTCGTTCTAATCGAACCGATCATATTCGGATTACCTCCCATCCGGCGCCGGGCGCCAAGATTGATTTCCCAATTCACTGGGGGGCGGCCACGGCGCGCGAACGCGGGCCGGTGATCGGGACGGTTTCGCGCCCCCAGCAGCGCAATGTCATCGGCACCCATAGCGGCTCCTATTCGATCTATCGCGCGCTGGCGGTCTCGTCGGGCGCGCTCGATCCGATCCGGCGTCCGGACCTGACCAACACGCAACCTGCGGCCACGATTGGGCCGTTCCCGCAATGGGCGGATCCGAACCGGATCGTCTCGCTTGATCCGTGGGGGCACCTGGCTGCGGAGGCATTCTCGAAAGAGATCGCGGAGGGTGTCGATATCCGTCCGAGCATTGCGATCACCCGCGCCCGGCTCGATTTGCCCGAATTGCAAGCTGCGATATCAGCCGGTCGACTCAAGCGCGACGGAGCTGTCGTTCACGAGGGGGGAAGCATCTCCGTCGTCAAGATCGCGATCGACCCGGTCTGGTATCTCCCGGGAATCGCAGCGCGCTTCGCCACGACTGAAAGCAATCTGCGCAGGCAGTTGTTCGACCAGACGGCCGGAATGTTTCCGGAGCTGGTGACACGGCCTGACCTCCATGTCTTCCTGCCGCCGATTGGCGGCACCACGGCCTATCTGTTCGGCGATGTCGCCAAACTGCCGGATCATCGCACCAGTATCACTTGCCGCGTGCATGACGAATGCAACGGCTCCGACGTGTTCGGCTCGGACATCTGCACCTGCCGGCCATACCTGCTGCACGGTATCGAGGAATGCGTGCGCGCCGGACAGACCGGCGGGCTCGGCATCATCATCTATAACCGCAAGGAAGGCCGCGCCCTCGGTGAGGTGACCAAATTCCTGGTCTACAATGCGCGCAAGCGGCAGGAAGGCGGCGATGCCGCCGCCCAGTATTTTGAGCGCACCGAATGCGTTGCGGGTGTCCAGGATGCCCGATTCCAGCAGTTGATGCCGGACGTCGTGCACTGGCTCGGACTGAAACGCATCGACCGCTTCGTCTCAATGAGCGACATGAAGTATGACGCGCTGGTGAGCCAGGGCATCGACATCGTCGAACGCGTACCGATCCCCGACGATCTGGTGCCGGCCGACGCCCTGGTCGAGATCGCAGCCAAGAAGGCTGCCGGCTACTACTCGCCGGAGGAGCCCGCCCAGCGCGACTTCGTCGGCCGTTCGCTCGACAAATATTGAGCGCGGCCATGTCCTCCGTGAGGTCCGAGACGGCGGCGGCCCTGTCATTGCTCAATGCCGGGGCGGTGCGGGAGCGCGCGCACCGGCTTCTTGCCATCGGCCTTGAGGACCAGCTCCCGAACTTCCGCGTCCACCTCGACCGCATGGACGCGACGGCCGAACTGGTGGTGCAGACCACGCGAGAGGCGTATCCCTCGCTGGCCGTGCCGTTTCATTCGCGGTGGCGGCATTTCTCCATGAATGGTGTCGATCGCTGGGCGGGCCTGGCCAGCCGGATCGCATGGCCGGATCGCGCGACACGGGCGCGTGCCGAATTCGATCTGGCCATGGTGAGCGTCTTTCTGGACGCCGGCGCCGGGCCGTCATGGCGTTACAGCGACCCGGAGACCGGATCGGCCATTGGCCGTTCGGAGGGATTGGGACTGGCCAGCCTTGCGATGTTCGCCGGCGGCGCATTCTCGTCGGATCCGCGACAGCCGCTTCGAGCCGATGCAGATGTGCTGGCGAATTTGTCTGCGACGGAGCTTATACGCGGCATGCAGGTTTCGGATACCAATCCGCTGGTCGGCATTGAAGGCCGGGTGAATTTGTTGCGCAGCGTCGGCCGGCTGGTGGCCTCGAAGCCGGCTGTCTTCGGACGCTTCGATACACCGCGGCCCGGCGGGCTATTCGACCGGCTGGCATCGCTTGCTGATGATCGCAGGCTCCAGGCCCCCACGATATTGTCGGAGCTGCTAAGGGAGCTCGGCCCGATCTGGCCGTCGCGGCTGACGCTTGGCGGAATCGCACTCGGTGATTGCTGGAAGCATCCGATGCTGACGACCGGGGAGGCGACCAGCCACCTCATGCCATTGCACAAGCTCTCGCAATGGCTGGCTTATTCGCTGATCGAGCCGCTGCAGAATTCCGGCATTGCTGTGACCGACATCGACGGGCTGACCGGCCTTGCCGAGTATCGAAACGGCGGTCTCTTCATCGACAATGGTGTGCTGACGTTCCGCGACGACGGCGATGCGTTCCAGGAGCATGACGTTGCTTCGCCGCTTGTCGTGGAGTGGCGGGGGCTGACGGTGGCGCTGCTCGACGGCGTCGCGGAGAATGTGCGGCACCGCCTCGGACTCGACGCAACCGCACTGCCGCTGGCGAAAATCCTCGAAGGTGGAACCTGGGCCGCGGGCCGGCGGCTGGCGCGTGAACGCCGCGCCGACGCGTCGCCTCCGGTCAAAATTATCAGCGACGGCACGGTATTTTAGGGCGGAGACTCGGCATGGAAGGCGTCACGATCGTTGGCCATCCGCTGGTGCAGCACAAGCTGACATTGTTGCGCAAGAAGGACACCTCGACCAAGTCGTTTCGCGAACTCCTCAAGGAGATCGGGATGCTGCTATGTTACGAGGTGACCCGCGATCTGCCGCTGGCCGATGTCGATATCGAGACGCCGCTGGCGAAAATGAAATCGCCGGAGATATCTGGCAAAAAGCTGGTGTTCGCACCGGTGCTGCGTGCCGGCGTTACCTTTGCGGAGGGCATGCTTGACCTCGTGCCGACAGCGCGTGTCGCCCATATCGGCCTTTATCGCGAACCCGAGACATTCGTGGCCGTGGAGTATTTTTTCAAAGCCCCGAGCGATCTGCACGAGAGGCTCGTGATCGTGATTTCCCCGGTGCTGGCGACAGCCAATCTGTCGGTCGCGGCGGTCGATCGGCTGAAGGAGCGCGGTGCCAATGACGTCCGGTTGGTCAGTCTGATCGCCGCCCCCGAAGGGATCGAGCGCATGCGTGGCATTCACCCGGATGTTCCGATCTGGCTTGCGGCGATCGACGAAGGGTTGGACGAAAACGCCTTCATCCTGCCGGGCCTTGGCGATGCGGGTGACCGTGCCTACGGGACTCGATAGTCGAGGCTGGTGGTCATATCGGAAGGCTGAGTGATCAATCGTCTTCTTCGGATACATCCGGCAGCTCTGCGAGCCTCGGTATGAATCGGACCACGACGTTTGCTTCCTTCAGCATCGTGCCGGCAATCGCAAAATCCTGAGCCCAATTGGAGTTGGGCTGGTCGGGTTCATAACCAACGACCTCCGATATGCCCGATTGAATAATCGCCTTCGTGCATTCCACGCAGGGGAACCAGGGAACGTAGATCGTGCAGCCCTTGAGCGCTATCCCAACGCGTGCAGCACTGAAAATAGCATTCTGCTCGGCGTGGCAGCTCCAGATGTACTTTGCGCCGGTTATGCGGGAGTGTCGCTCTTCTACCGCATCGTTGACCCCGCGTGGCAAGCCGTTATATCCGGTCGAGCGTATCTCACTATCGGGTCCGACCACGACGGCGCCTACACGGCGTCCCTTTTCAATACTCCAATGCGCCAAATGATGCGCCAGGAGCATGAACCGCTCATCCCATTTTCTATCGCGCAATTCGTCCAACCTTGTTATCGCGTGCCCAGCATCAAATAGGCGCGAAAAACAGTCAATAGCCAACTTCCTGGAGCATTTTCGCGTTTTCTTCTCGCGAACCGGCGTCCACTTCGCTCCGTCAGAATGAGCGCGCGTGGCATCGAGCCAGCCTGAGGCGACGGCATCCACCGCGTCTCGAATGCCTTGGACGCAGATTTGCGGATCGCGCTCATGCGCGTTGATCACAGCCAATCCCAGAGCCGCATGTTCACCTGTCGCGGCCCGTCCTGGTGACATCCGGCAATCATGAGCCGGCCCCCCTCGCGCGTCAGCTCGGCCGCGAGAATCTGGCGGCAGCGGTGGTGTCGTTACCCGGCGCAAGCTTCATTGTCGATGGCGCTCGGCCGGCGAGCGACGCCGCGCGGATCAGGTGCCGGCGCGCAGCTCGCACTGACGCGCAACGCGGCGTTGTTTGCCAACTTCGAGGGCGAGTTTTCCAATGTGACCCGGAATTACGCCGGGAAGGGTGGCGTGCAGGTTGGTTGGGCAGCCGATTTCCCGACCATGGAATCCTGCTGCTGATTTGCCCGACGTGTCAAGCGGTTTCGGAAAATGCGTAACGTTCAGCCTGACCGTCGTCGGCTACTGTGCATGGGGTTGTTTTCGATATTCCTGAGTCAAGTCCTCAGGACGAACGAAGCCAGGGACCAGCCTAGTGTCCGGCCGGCGCCGAATACCCGCCGGTATAGTAGGACGGAGCGGGACTGCTCATCCTGGAAAGCCGCCATGCCGCATAGGCGTCGGCGGGACGTGCCTGCGATTGATGTGTCGGTGCAGCCTGGGGCTTGCGGTGACGCTCTGTGGCTGCAGCGCTCTGCAGCGTCAATGCAAGCAGTAGACCTGCCGCGAAAGCGTAAACGTTCTTCCTCATTGGGACATCTCCCTTGCGCTTTTTTAGCCGGTGGTAGGCGGCTCGTTCCTGAGCAAATAGTGCTTGCAAGGGCGTTCCTCAGGGCGGGTACGATCACGAAGCGGTGCGCAAAATAATTGGGCGCGACTAAATTTTTGGCAGGGTTTATCGTCGGTCGACACCATTCAGTAACAATCCTCGGACGTACCATCCAAGAAGGCAGCCGATGCGAACGAAAATCCTTCTGGTCATGCTGTTGGCGGTTTCGCCGGCATCGGCAGAGACGCGGCCGACGCCCAAGACCCTCCCAAAAGCCGCGGCCGTACCGGCGGACGTTTGCGCTCCGATTGGCCGCACCGCGAGAGGCGACCTGGTCTACTCGATGAAATGCGAGGATTTGCCGCCGCCACCGCCCGCCGCGCCGGCGGCCGAGGCCAAGCAAGCGGCGCCGCCGCCCGAGCCGGAAACGCAGCGGACTGGATTGTTCGGCTGGTCCTACGATCGGCGGTAGCAGGGGGACCGGCACGCTACAGCGGCGCGTATCACCTTGAACGACAGTCCGGCGCACTCCAGGTCGAAGTGTCATCCATCGAATGGACAATCGGACCACCCATGACGACATTGCCCGATCTCAACAACGCCAGCCGAGATGATTTTGTCGCGGCTCTCGCCAACGTCTTCGAACATTCGCCCTGGGTTGCGGAGCAAGTTTCGATGAAGCGGCCGTATGCCGGCATCACTCAATTGTTCATGGCGATGAAAGCCGCCGTCGAGCGGGCGCCGGCTGAACTACGATTGGCACTGATCAAGGCGCATCCCGATCTCGCGGACAAGACGCAGCGTGCGGCGGGCCTCACCATCGAGTCCGATGCCGAGCAAAACAGCGTGGGGCTCGATCGGCTGTCCGAGGCGGAGTACGATGCGTTTCAACGCGTCAATAGTGCCTATCGCGCCAAGTTCGGCTTCCCCTACATCGTCTGCGTGCGCCGCCACACCAAGGATTCCATCCTGCGTGACTTCGCGCGCCGACTGCCGAACGACGCCGCCGTCGAGATGCAAACCTCCGTGGAAGAGATCTGCCGCATCGCCGCGCTGAGGCTCGACCAGACGGTGACGGCTGACGACAGGCTTGCCGTGCATGGGCGTCTTTCGACCCATGTGCTGGATACTCACAGCGGCAAGCCCGCGGCGGGGGTTACGGTCGAACTGATCGAACTCGCTGAACTCGGCGCGAGCCGCACGGTGACGCGTACCGCGACGAACGCCGACGGACGCACCGATCACCCCTTGATCGGTGGACGTCCCGTTCCCGCGGGACAATACGAGTTGCTGTTCGAGGTCGGCGATTACTTCGCCAAGCGTGGCGTGCCCTTGTCCAATCCGCCGTTCCTGGACAAGATACCGTTGCGCTTTTCGGTCAGCGAACCCGAAGGCCATTTGCATGTACCGCTCCTCGTGACGCCATGGAGCTACGCGACCTATCGCGGAAGCTAGGTATGGAGTCGCAAGCGGCTGATGACTGCTGAAAGGTGCGGCAGGAGTGGTGAAGATTCCGGCAGCGAGGCCCTACCGTGAGTGCCGCTTCCGGTGATCGAACCTGGCCTATCCATGAGGCGGTGGGCGGCGCGAGCTTGCCGATGGCACAAACGTTGCTCAATACTGGCCACGACGGGCGTCGGGCCATGCCAGTCCCGGGGCCATAGCTGGAGGCTTTGACGTGCCGCTGATCAAGAACCGATATGGAAAGGGCCGCGTGCGCGTGATGCGGATTCACCGCGACGGGGAATGGCAGGAGGTCAGTCAGCTCAACATCAAGGCGATGGTCGAAGGTGACTTCGCCCGCACCTATACCGATGCCGACAATGCGATGACGGTCTCGACCGACACCATCAAGAACATCGTCAATGTCGTCGCGCGCGAAAACTCCGGACTTTGTGCCGAGGAGTTCTGCCAGGCGTTGGCGATGAAATATCTCGACACTTATCCGCAGATATCATCCGTCGCACTCACTTCGCACGAGACCAAATGGGCTCGCCTGAGTTTCGACGGCAAGCCGCATCCACACAGCTTTGTGCTCGACGGCAACGGCCGTCCGACGGTCGAGGTCACGATGACGCGGGACGGCGCGTCGACGCTGGCTTCGGGCGTCGACGGGTTCGCATTCATGAAGTCGACCCAGTCGGGCTGGGAGAGCTATGTCAAGGATCGCTACACGACGATCCCGGAGACCGCGGATCGCATATGTGCGACCAGCATGGTCGCGTCGTGGGCATGGTCCGCAAAGCCCATGAGCTATCCGGCGACGAATGCAAAGATCCTCGATACCTTGCTGAGGGTGTTTTCGACGACCTACAGCAAGAGCGTGCAAGACAGTCTTTACCGCATGGGCGAGGCGGCGCTTGCCGAGATCCCTGAGATATCGGAGATCAGCATGGCCTGCCCCAACATGCACTTCATCCCGATCAATCTCTCGGCCTTCGGACTGGACAACAACAACGACGTGTTCCTGCCGACCGACGAGCCCCATGGGCAGATCGAGTGTACGGTGGGGCGGGGGTAGGCCGATCGCGCTCCCGCCGGTGCGGGATCGATCCCGGCGGCATGAGACGCTAGCCAAATTTCCTAAGCAGCGCCGGAAACAGCCGGTCGGGCTTGAAGGGAACGTCAGTAAAGCGGATACCGGTCGCGTCGGCGATGGCGTTGCCGAGCGCGGCGGCGACGGGGTTGTAGGGGCTCTCGCTCATCGATTTCGCCCCCATCGGGCCGACACTGTCTGATGTGTCGGCGAAATAGACTTCGGTGCGCGGCACGTCTGCGAGGGACGGTACGTGATAATCCCGGAACCTTGGGTTGATCACGTGGCCGCTTTCGTCAATCACCAGTTCCTCGTAGAGCGCCGCGCCGAGCGATTGTGCGACGCCGCCCTCCACCTGACCGCGGCACTGCATCGGGTTGGCGACGCGGCCTGCGTCCGCGGCCTGCACGCTCTTCAGGATCTTCAGCGCGCCGGTGCCCTTGTTCACGGCGACGCGAAACCCCTGCACGTTGAAGGCAACCGAACGCGGCGTTCCGCCCGACGTACCGCTTGCTTGCAGGATCCGACCACCGGCACGCGCCGATCGCGCAAGCTCGGCGTAGGGCAGTCGTCGCCTGCCGCAAACGGCGTGATCGGCCTCCAGCACGCAGACGTCCGGATCACTTCCGGTCATCTGGCAGGCCAGCGCCCTCAGATCGCGCGCCAGGTTTTCGGCAGCCGCTTGCGTTGCACTGCCGGCGACGAAGATTCCGGCGCTGCCGTAGGCACCAGTGTCGTGGCCGCCATGCGCGGTGTCGGACTGTCGCAGGAGGATGTGGTCGACCGACGTTGCGAGCGCGGTCGCAGCGATCTGACGATGGACCGTACTGGTGCCGTTGCCGAATTCGGCGGTGCCGACGGTCAGCTCGAAGCGCCCGTCGTCGCATAGCCTGATCCCGCAGTCCGCGATGTGGCCAGCCGGTGGCACGGTGTCGATCATGGTCAGTGCGATGCCATCGCCGATCAGCCAGTCGGTGGAGAGTTGGGGCTGGGGTGCATCCGCCGTCATCGCGCGCTCGACCAGATCGAGACACTGGTCGAGACCATAGGAGCCGTACGTCACGTCATGATATTTGGAGCCAGGCGGCGAGAGCATGGGATCGCCTGGCCTTACCATATTGCGACGGCGCATATCGTACGGCGAGATGCCGAGTTGCTTGGCTAACTCGTCAATCGCGGCCTCGACGGCGATCAGCGTCTGGGGCAGTCCATAGCCGCGGAAGGCGCCTGCCGGCAGCGTGTTGGTGTAGCAGGCGACGGCGTCGACCTTCTTGTTCGGGCAATTGTAAACGCTGATGCATTCGCTGACGGAATGGAACAGCACCGGACCAGCATGATTGCCGTAGGCACCGGTGTTTGAGAGCACGTCGAGTTGCAACGCGGTCAGCCTGCCGTCACTGTCTGCTCCGGCCTTTACGGTGACGCGCATCGGGTGCCGCGTCGAGGTGGCGATGAATTGCTCCTCGCGCGTGAACTCGAGCTTGACCGGCCGGCCGGTGCGCAGCGCGGCGAGCGCCAGGATATCCTCGACGAGCATCTCCTGCTTTCCACCAAAGCCGCCGCCGACACGCTCGCAGAACACCCGGACCTTGTCGGGCGGCAGCTTGAAAATACCGGCGAGCGCGCGGCGGGTGAGGAATGGGACCTGTGTACTGGAGCGGACGTTGAGAACACCCGAGGCGTCAAGCCATGCCAGCCCGCCGTGGGTCTCCAGCGCCGCATGCTGGACGCGCTGGGTGGTGAAGGTGCCTTCATAAGTGACGGCCGCGTCTGCGAGGCCTTGCGCGACATCGCCAAATTCGCCGTGCGTTTCGGCGACGATGTTGCGTGCGGCATTGGCGACGCGGTGCATGGTCGTCTTGTCGCCGTGAATCGGCGGGGCGCCGTCAGCGATCGCCGCGATTGGATCGAATACAGCGGGAAGGATCTCGTAGTCGACCTTGAGGCGGCGGCATGCGTCCTCTGCGGCAGCTTCGCTCTCCGCAACCACCGCGGCTACTCTTTGACCGACAAAGCGAACAATCGTGTCGAGCACCCTGGTGTCGTCGGGATCCATCCAGTCGCGCTCGTGCCGCGCAGTCGAGAACAGGCAGCCGGGCGCATCCTCATGCGTCAGCACCGCATGGACGCCAGCGACCTTCATTGCGTCCGTCTTGTCGATCGCGACGATTCTTGCGTGGGCGTGAGGTGAACGCAAGAGCTTGATGTGGAGCAGGCCGTCGATCGCTGTATCGAAGGTGTAAGGCGCGGCACCGCGTACGATGAGCGGACCTGCCGGGTCGGGGAGGCTGCGGCCAAAGGCCGGGCCGACCGCCGCATCCTCGATGTTGGTCTTGCCCTCGAGTGCGTCCTGGATCGAACGATAACCGGTGCAGCGACAGATATTGCCCTTCAGCGCAGCGTCCAGATCCTGTCTTTGTGCCTGATTGAGCGAGGCGCAGGTCAGGATCATGCCGGCGGTGCAGAAGCCGCACTGAAACCCTTGCGCATCGACGAACGCCCGCTGCAGCGGATGCGTATCATCGATGCCGGAAAAACCCTCGATGGTAGTCACCGCATGGCCATCGGCGCGGAATGCCGGGATCAGGCAGCTATGGACCGGCTCGCCGTCGAGCAGCGCCGTGCAGGCGCCGCAGTCGCCGGCATCGCAGCCCTTCTTGACGCCGAGATAACCGAGCTCGCGCAGGAACGTGCGCAGGCATTGTCCGGGACGCGGTAGATTTGAGAACGTCTTGCCGTTGATCTCGAACGTCATGGGCGTGCCTGCAATTCGTCGCGGATCTCCTCGGCAAGCCGCAACGTCATGTGCTTGCGCCACAGCCGTCTGCCGTGGACGTCGGAGTGGTAGAGGCCATCCGCAATGCGCTGCTGGATCGTGTCACGGAGTTCGTCGGCAGGAGGAATGGCTGGGAACGACAATTGCACCGGCCGGACGGTCGAGGCGGTGACGGTCAGTGTGAAGATGCCGTCATTGTCGAGGCTGCCGATCAGCAGCGCGGCTGAGCGGCCGACCGGCGTCAACGAAATCTGGCGGAACGCCGAACGCCGCTTCAGGGCAGCGATCGGGATATCGATTTGCCGCAGCAGGTCACCGGGGGCCAGCACGTTTGCATGATCACCAGTCACGAATTCCGCAACCGGGATGGTTCGTTCGCCGCCGCGGGCTGGCCAGATCGTGCACACGCCATCGAGTGCCGAGGTCAGTGAAATCATCGGTCCGGCCGGGAGCGACATGCAGATGTTGCCGCCAACGGTCGCGGTCTTCCAGATCTTGAATGAAGCGAGAAAAGCACGGCAGCACTGGTTGATCAGCGGCGCGGCCATCCAGTCCGGCGGGCAGGCCAAGGCATCGAGCTGCGCGACCGTGCAGGTCGCCGCAATGCTCAGATGCGTGTCACCAATCGTAAGAGCCGGCCAATGCAGGTCAGCGAGATCGATCAGGCGGGTGAGATGCACCTGGGGCTCCGAGAACAGCCAGGTCCCGCCCGCGAGCCAGGCATCGCCTGCCGTCCAAACGGGCAGTTGCGCCCGCGAGAGCGGATGGACAACCTCGGTGATGGTGTTCAAGTCCATGGATACGCCAGCGCTTTCAACCAGATGCATCATTGACTATGAAGTCTTGCAAGAGCAACGCCAAGTCTCCGGGACTGGGATGGTCCTTGCAGGCCAGGAATGGCGTTCGCCGGCTCTGGAGACGAAAATGATGGATCAAATGCAGACAATCTGGATCAAGGATCCCCTGTCGATTCTGGCCAACGGAGCCGAACGCGGCGTTGTGGTCCGTGGCGGCAAGGTCGTCGAATGCGTGGGCGCAGGGCATGAGCCGTCGATGGCGAATGTTGCGGTCTATGACGCGAGCGCCCATGTCGTGCTGCCCGGTCTGATCAATACCCACCATCATTTCTATCAGACGCTGACGCGGGTGCTGCCCGCTGCGATGGATCGCGAGCTGTTTCCCTGGTTGCAGGCGCTGTATCCGGTATGGGCGCGACTGACCCCGCAGTCGCTCGAACTCGGCGTCAGCGTCGCGATGTCCGAGTTGCTGCTATCTGGTTGTACCACGACCACGGATCACCACTACGTCTTTCCGGCGGGCCTCGAAGAGGCGATCGACATCGAGGTCGAGGTGGCCAGGCGGCTGGGTATCCGCGTGCTGCTCACACGCGGATCGATGAACCTCTCGCAGCGCGACGGCGGATTGCCGCCAGACAGTGTGGTGCAGGATGAGGATGCGATCCTTGCCGACAGCGAGCGGCTGGTGTCGAAACATCATGAGCGCGGCGAGGATGCGATGGTGCAGATCGCCCTGGCGCCGTGTTCACCGTTCTCGGTGACGTCGTCGCTGATGCGCTCGACCGCCGATCTCGCGCGCAAGTTCGACGTCCGGCTGCACACGCATCTTGCCGAGACCGAGGACGAGAACAGGTTTTGCCAGCAGATGTATGGCTGTCGCCCGCTCGATTACCTCGAGCAATGCGGCTGGTTGAATGCTCGGACCTGGCTGGCCCACGGCATCTTCTTCGAGGCGGAAGAGATGAAACGGCTCGCCGCGGCCGGAACGACCGTCAGCCATTGTGCCTGCAGCAACCAGATCCTGGCCTCGGGGTGTTGTCCGGTCTGCGAGATGGAGAAGGCCGGCGTCGCGATCGGGCTCGGTGTCGACGGCTCTGCGTCGAACGACGGGTCGAACCTGATGCAGGAAGTCCGTGCCGCG
Organism: Bradyrhizobium sp. I1.14.4; assembly: GCF_050435825.1. NCBI lineage: Bacteria > Pseudomonadati > Pseudomonadota > Alphaproteobacteria > Hyphomicrobiales > Nitrobacteraceae > Bradyrhizobium > Bradyrhizobium sp. I1.14.4. The sequence goes on from NZ_JBNDLA010000014.1 coordinate 110,994, forward strand.
TTCCTGCTACAGCGCGCCCGCTATGGCGTCACGAATGTCAGCCACAGGGATGCACTGCGATGGGCGACCAGAGGCTCGGCCGCCTGTGTCGGCCGTCCCGAACTCGGCGAGATCGCGGTCGGCAAGGCTGCCGACCTCGCGTTGTTCAAGCTTGACGAGTTGCGCTTTTCCGGTTCCGGCGACCCGCTCGCCGCGCTGGTGCTCTGCGGCGCGCACCGTGCCGATCGTGTGATGGTCGGCGGCAGATGGGCCGTGATCGACGGAGCCATTCCCGGGCTCGATGTCCCGGACCTGATCCGCCGCCACAGCGCGGCCGCCGCTGCGATGCGCGCGGGATAGTGCACAAGGCGGCAGGCTCGGGCGGTATTGCCCGAGCCGAAGCGTGTCAGACCTACTTGCCGGGAATCTTGCCGTCGATCCCCTTGACGTAGAAGTTCATGCCGAGGATCTGGGTATCCTCAAGATGATCGCCGCCCTTGCATGCGACTTCCTTGCCGTCCTGCGCGACGACGGGACATTTGAATGGATGCAGCTTGCCGGCGGTGATGGCGGCCTGGGTGTCCTCCGCCATCTTCTTCACGTCGTCAGGCATGTTGGTGTAGGGAGCCATCTCGAACATCTTGCTTTCGAGGCCTCCCCAGGTGTCTTCGGATTTCCAGGTGCCGGCGAGTTCGGCCTTGACGCGCTCGATGTAGTAGGGCGCCCAGGTGTCGAGGATCGAGGTGAGCTGCGCCTTGGGACCAAACTTGACCATTTCGGAGTCTTGGCCGAATGCGAGCTTGCCGCGTTCGCCGGAGACCTGCATTGCCGCTGGGCTGTCGGTGTGCTGCATGATCACATCGGCCCCTTGGTCGAGCAGCGCCTTGGCTGCATCGGCTTCCTTGCCTGGATCGAACCAGGAGTTCACCCAGATGATCTTGACCTTGATGCTCGGGTTGATGGTCTGAGCGCCCAGCATCGTCGCGTTGATGCCTGACACGACCTCCGGAATTGGGAACGAGCCGATATAGCCGAGGACGCCGGCCTTCGACATCTTGGCCGCGATCTGACCCTGGATGTAGCGGCCCTGGTACCAGCGCGCCGAATAGGTCGACATGTTCTTGTCACGCTTGTATCCCGAGCAATGCTCGAAATGCACATTGGGATATTTCTTGGCAACCTTCAGCGTCGGGTCCATGTAGCCGAACGAGGTGGTGAAGATCAGCTTGTTGCCGGCGCGCACGAGCTGTTCAATCGCGCGTTCGGCGTCCGGTCCTTCCGGCACGTTCTCGAGGAATGTCGTTTCGATCTTGTCGCCAAGTTCCTTCACAAGAGCCTGGCGTGCCAGTTCGTGCTGATAGGTCCAGCCGAGGTCGCCGACCGGTCCGAGATAGATAAAGCCGACCTTCAGCTTGTCGGCGGCCCAGGCGCCGCTGTTGATGCATGCGGCCAGGAGAACCGCTGCCGCAAATAATGCTCTCTTCATTTCAATCTCCAAACGGGGAAACCATAGTTCGGAACGTGGGCGCCCCATCGCGGCACGTACCGACATCAAGCTAGCGGTCCGGCACGAATACGGTTCCGAGCGCAGCGGGCGCCGTCGAGCCGCCGGTGCGCGCGCGAGAGAGCAGAACAAGAACGATGATGGTCGCGAGATAGGGGAGCGACGACATGAACTGCGATGGAATTCCGATGCCGGCGCCTTGCGCGTGGAGCTGAAGAATGGTGACGGCGCCAAACAGGTAGGCTCCGACGACCAGCCGGGCCGGCCGCCAGCTCGCGAAAACGGTCAGCGCCAGTGCGATCCAGCCGCGTCCTGCCGTCATGCCGGGAATGAAGAAGGGCGTATAGGCGAGCGGCAGATAAGCTCCGGCAAGCCCGGCGCAGGCGCCTCCGAACATCACCGCATAGAGCCGGATCCGCAATACCGGATAACCCAGAGCATGGGCGGAGATGTGGTTGTCGCCGCAAGCGCGCAAGATCAGTCCGGCCCGCGTCCGATACAGGAACCACCAGACGCCGACCACCAGGGAGATCGAAAGATAGACAAATCCATCCTCTCCAAACAGGATGCGCCCAGCCAGCGGAATGTCGCTGAGGCCCGGAATGTGGAGGTGCGGTGCAGGTGTGATGCGTTCGCCGACGAAGCCCGCGCCGATCAGGCCGGATAACCCGATTCCAAGGATGGTCAGCGCGAGGCCGGTTGCAACCTGATTGACCGCGAGCCCGAGCGCCATCAGCGCAAAGATCAGCGACATCAGGATTCCGGCAACCATGCCGCAAAGTGCGCCGACGATGATCGAACCGGAGAGCCAGGCGCCGCCGAAGCCGCAAGCGGCGCCGACGATCATCATGCCTTCGACGCCGAGGTTGAGCACACCCGAGCGCTCGGTCACGAGCTCGCCGGTAGCTGCGAGCAACAGCGGCGTGGAAGCCGCCAGCACCGACAGGATGATAGCCTCAATGAGCCCCACTTTGCACCTTTGGCGATGTGGAAATAAGCCGAAAGCGGTAGAGGATCAGAGAATCGCAGGCGAGCACGTAGAACAGCAGGATGCCCTGGAACACCTTGGTGACGTCCAACGGGATTTTCATCGCGATCTGGGCCTGCTCGCCGCCGATAAAGGTCAATGCGAGGAACAATCCTGCAATTAATATTCCAATTGGGTTCAGCCGCCCGAGGAAGGCGACGATGATCGCAGTGAAGCCATAACCTGGCGAAATGCCGGGCTGCAGATGGCCGACCGGGCCGGCCACCTCGATGATGCCGGCAAGCCCGGCCAGCGCGCCGGAAATTGCAAAGGTCAGCAGCACCAGCTGGTTGGCGTTAAACCCGCCGAACCGCGCTGCCCGCGGCGCGGCGCCGACGACCCGGATCTCGAAGCCCTTGATGGTCCTGCCGAGCAGCACCGCGCCGGCGGCCACCACGAACAGTGCGATGATCGAGCCAAGATGCAGCCGGCCGCCTTCGATCAGCGTCGGCACGGTTGCCACCGGATCGAACTCGGCCGTGGTCGGGAAGTTGAAGCCTTGCGGATCACGCCAGGGACCGCGCACGAGATAGTCCAGCAGGAGGTCGGCAACATAGACCAGCATCAGCGAGGTCAGGATCTCGCTGGCGCCGAACCGCACCTTGCAGATCGCCGGAATCAGCGCGTAGAGCGCGCCCGCGATCGCGCCGAGCACGAGCATCGCCGGCAACACCCAATGGCTGGCATCGGTGCCCTGGGTCTTCACCGCAAGCCAGCTCCCGGCAACCGCGCCGATCAGGAATTGGCCTTCGGCGCCGATATTCCAGGCGTTGGCGAGATAGCACAACGACAGGCCGATCGCGATCATGACCAGCGGCGTCGCCTTAACCGCGATTTCCTGCAGGGAATAGCCGTCGGTCAGAGGATCGATGAAGTAGACGGCGAGCGCGGAAATCGGATTCTTGCCGAGCACTGCGAACACGATGCACAAGGTGACGATCGTCAGCCCGATTGCGATCAGCGGCGAGATGAGCGCGATCGTGGTCGAGCGCTCAGCCCGCTTCTCAAGCACGAGTTGCATGAGATGTCTCCGGTGCTTCAATGCTGCTGCCGCCCATCAGCAGGCCAAGCGTCTCGCGGCTGGCTTCGGAGGTTGGCACGGGGACCGACAAGCGGCCATGGAACATCACGGCGATGCGGTCGGTGATTTCGGCAAGTTCATCGAGGTCCTGGCTCGTCACCAGCACCGCGGCGCCGCCGGCGGCAAGATCGAGCAGGGCCTGCCGGATCACGGCGGCCGCACCCGCGTCGACGCCCCAGGTCGGTTGGTTGACGACGAGCACGAGGGGATTGCGGAGGATTTCGCGGCCGACGATGAATTTCTGCAGGTTGCCGCCCGACAGGCTCGCTGCCTCCGGGTCGCGCTTGGCCTTGCGCACGTCGAAGGTCTCGGTGGTGCGGTCGACGGTCTTCAAGGTTGCGGCGGTGTTGACGAAACCATGAAGCACCATGTTGCCGATGGCATGGCCGGTGAGGAGGGCGTTTTCCGAGAGCCGCATGCGCGGTGCTGTGCCGTGGCCGAGCCTTTCCTCCGGGATGAAGGCGGCTCCCAGCCTGCGGCGCCTGGTGATCGACAGGTGTCCCGCCGCGTGTCCGTCGATCACGATTGTGCCGGGGTCTTTCGCCAGCCGTTCGCCTGAAAGGGCTGCGAACAACTCGTCCTGTCCGTTACCGGCAACACCGGCAATGCCTAGTATTTCACCACCTCGGAGCTCGAACGAGATGTGCTCGAGCCGCACACCGTGCGGATCGTCGGGTGGAAGGCTGAGATCATTGACCAGCAGGCGAGGCACGGTGATCTGCCGGCTCGCCGCCGCCTTCACCTCCTTGATCTCGCCGCCGACCATCATGCGTGCGAGCGATGCCGCCGTCTCGGCCTTGGGATTGCAGGTCTCAACTTTCCGCCCGCCGCGCAGAATCGTTGCGGTGTCACAGAGCCGTTTCACCTCTTCGAGCTTGTGGCTGATGTAGAGAATCGCACGGCCTTCGGCCTTGAGCCGGTCCAGCACAATGAAGAGCTGATCGGCCTCCTGCGGCGTCAGCACGGCGGTCGGCTCGTCGAGGATCAGGAATTGCGGATTCTGCATCAATGCGCGCACGATCTCGATACGCTGCCGCTCTCCGACCGAGAGCTGCCAGACCTCCCGCTTCGGATCGAGTGGAAGCCCGTAGGTGCGGGACACCTGCTCAAGCCGCGCCGAGATGTCCTTGAAGGCCTCCTTGCCGTCGAGGCCGAGTGCGACATTCTCGGCGACCGTCAGGTTGTCGAACAGCGAGAAATGCTGGAACACCATGCCGATGCCGTGTGCGCGCGCATCCGACGGTCCCGACAGCACGATTATCCGGCCCTGCCAGCGAATCTCGCCCTCGCTCGGCTGAATCAGGCCGTAGATGGTTTTGACCAGCGTCGACTTTCCGGCGCCGTTCTCGCCGAGCAATGCATGGATCTCTTGCGGCCGAATATCGAGATCGATCTTGTCGTTGGCGGGAAACGTGCCGTAGCGCTTGGTCAAGCCGACCGTCTGCAGAAGCGGCGTGGCACCTGTGTGCTGCGCGGCAGATGTCGTGTCTAGCATCCCGGGATATCGCATGCGTGAGGAGAGCAGGCAGCAATAGTGAGCCAGTTTTGACGCACGCGTAAGTAGGGAAAAAGCGCCATTGCTTGCTTAAGCCTTCGGCACAATTGAGCCTTTTCCGTAGATTTGCGGGGACATCCGTCGCTCGACCCGCCATTCACTTCGGGGAGTGTTGTTGCGGAACTGCAACTGTCGATCCAATTCGAATGGGGGGTAGTCAACGATGACGCGAAGTTGAGCAGAGCGCATTTGCAGTATTCCGGACGGATTTTTCGCGCTCCAGCAGCGCTCTCCGCAGTGCGCGGAAATGTCGCGGAAATCGAGCAATGATGGGCACAATTTGAAAATTTCCGAATTTCATCGAAACCGAATCTCGCAGCGATCAACACATGGAAGACTGGTCGGGCTCGGTTGATCTTGCGGAGGCCGTTGATCAAACGCGCGTCAGCACGTGGAAAAACTTCAGGCTTTCCGTTCGCCCCGAAGCTGCGCAACCCTCTTGCGGGAGCATGAATTCCTTGCGCTTCACTCTGGGGGTCTTTTCACGATGTTCAACATTCGCCGAACCTTGTCGGCCGCCGTACTATCATTGGGATTGATACCGGCGGCCAATCTCGCGAGCGCCGCTGATCTGCCGGTCAAGGCGCCCAAGCCGGCCGCCGACCTGCCATTTTTTCTGGTCATCGACGATCGCGTGACCTACTCCTACATTTTCTCCGGCACCGATCCGGGCGTATTTTCCGTACGTCCCGACGGCAGCATCAACGGAAAGACCGCCAAGCAGGTTTATTCGTTCACCCACTTCGACATCTGGGCCTATGGCCAGAACTTCTTCACGATCTCGATGTACAAGTCGGATCATAATGACCCGGCGTCACCGTGCTCGAATGTCGGTGTGACCATCACGGGAGCTCCGGCAACCTGCGCCGGCGCGACCGAGATCTACGGCCTGTTCCGCTCGACCTTCGGCTGGAATCAGATCTTCAACACCAAGGCGTTCAGCATGGGGCCGCTGAACAATATCTCGTTCGAAGTCGGCATGGACGCCAACACGGAGAACAATTTCCTGGCGCCCGCCAAGCGTGACGTCGTCGCCGGTCTCCAGTTCGAGTTCAACCTTCCCTACAAGGGTTACATCAACGTGTCACCGTTGATGTACTACGAGTTCTCCAATCACAACGCGTTCGACCAGTGCGGCCTGTTCGGCCCGGGTGTGCCCGGCGTGACCTGCCTCACCGACGGCAATACAAAGTTCAACCCGACCTGGGCCGTCGAAGTAAACTACTACATGGATCTCGGCTTCCTGCCCGAGAGCATGCAGTACTTCTCGATCAGTGGCCGCGCCGGCTGGTACGGCAAGAAGGGCACCGAGAACGAACCGATGGCGTTCAATCCGGTCACCAACATCAGCACGGCCGTCGAGCTCAACTCCGAACCGATCCGTCTGACCTTCGACGCGAGCAAGGCGCTCTGGGGTCCGAAATATTCGCATTTCGTGGACGTCTGGGTCGCCTATCGCTACTGGCAGAACAAGTTCGGCCTCGATCACGCCAAGAGCGTCGTCTGCAATGTCTCGCCTGGCGTCAGCAACAATTCCTGCACCGAAGAATCGCTCTACTCCGGCATCTCGGTGAAGTTCTGATCCACCTGATCCGTTCCATCGGTGGATCCCGGTGGCGCCGCGACACACCGCGGCGCCACCTTCCACGTTCCTGCACGGCGGGTTTCCGGCCGACGGGGTCGCTGCGCGACTATCGGGTCCAGATGCCCTCGTGCACGACCGCGGCCTCGTCTTCAAGCAACGGGCCGACGACCTCGGTCTTGCGTTGACCGCTGTCGAACACGTTGCGACAGGGCAGATCGAGCGTCGGATTGTCGGGGTGATTGCCGGTCAGCTCGCGCAGTCGTTGTTCGCCCAGTCCGTAGACCACGCGGCCGATGCCCGCCCAATAGATCGCGCCGGCGCACATCGCGCAGGGCTCGGCGGATGAATAGAGCGTCGCAGCCGCCAGCACTTCCGCTGACAGCGTCGTGCATGCCATGGTCGCCAGCAGTCGCTCAGCATGGGCCGTGCCGTCGCGCGACGGCATGAAGCCGTTCTCGGCCTCGAGCAGGACGCTGCCGGTCTGATCGACGAGAACGGCTGCGAACGGATGATTGCCGTGGCTGACCGCCCGGCGCGCAATCGTGAATGCGTGTCTGAGAAAACGCTCGTCGTCCTGCGCATGGTTGGAGTGGTCCGTCTCTGTCATGAAACATCTCCTTGCCGCCGCAAACCGATCGCCAAGCCAGGGGAGCAGGTCTGTGAGCCGGCCTGTTCTCTGGCACAAAGCGCTACGATGGCATCATCGTCGGCGATGCCAAGTGCGCTGACTAATCCCCTTTGCCCGTTTCCACAATCGGTGAAACAGGAACGCAAGGCCGTCGATTGGCCGCGCGGTCTCGCGCCCGGCCGTACCCGAAAGCTGTCGCTCCAGATTGCGTGCAAAGTCTGCGGTCGGGCGCGCTGCGAGGTCCCGCACCAGTCCGTCGCGCGCGATTTGAGCCAGGATGCCTTGCAGGCTGTAGCCGATCGATAGTTCGACGCGGGTTGCGACACCGGCGTCGATCGGCGCGAGGCGGTAGCGGATTTCACCTGTGGTCGAGGAGCGGCTGCGCTGGTCGTCTCCCGTTCCGACGATCCGACCCGACATTGTATCGGGATCACGCTCGATCCGGGCGGCTCCGCGGAAAGTCGCGGAAATCGGACCGAGCTTAACGCGAATCTGGCCTTCGACATGCTCAGCTGCTGGGTTGCCGGTCAGCGAAACGCCGGGAAGGCAGGCGGCAACCTGCTTGATGTCGGCGAACATCGCAAACACTTTCCCGATCGGAGCGGCAATGGTGAAACTCTCATCGAAAGCCTTGTCAGGCGCGAACTCCGGAATTGCAATCTCGCGGTTCACGCGTTCCGGCAATTCGCCGCGGGCCACTTGTTGGATCGTTTGCGAATCTCCACTGGCTGCGCCGTTGCCGGAACCCACGGGTCCAAGCTGCTCGCGGCCCGCGCCCGACACAGGCCGGATGCCGCGCTTGCGCCTGTCCTCGATGACAGAGCGCACGGCGCGGACGATCCCGACGTAGCCGGTGCAGCGGCAGAGATTGCCGCTCAATCCAACGCGGATTGCGCGGTCGTCGGCGGCTTCGAGGCGCAGCACGAGATCGCGCGCCGAGATCAGCATCCCCGGCGTGCAGTAGCCACATTGCAAGGCGTGCTCGCGGGTGAACGCAGCGCGAAGTTCGGTTGCGATCTCATCCTTGTCGAGGCCTTCGATGGTCGTGATGCGCGCGCCGGCGCAGGCGGCCGCAAAGGTGATGCAAGACCGTGCCGGCATGTCGTCGATCAGCAGCGTACACGCCCCGCAGACACCATGCTCGCAGCCGAGATGCGTGCCGGTGAGGTCGAGATGATCGCGCAGGAAGTCGGCGAGATGCGTGCGCGGCGCGGCGGATGCTTTCACGGCACGCGCATTGACGTTGAGGTCGATCGTCGTCACGCCGCCGCCTCGCCGATCGCCCGGCGCAGCACCGTGACATGGATGTGGCGGTCGGCAGGGCTTGTCATCCCGGCCTGAGTCAAGAGCACATCAGCGGCGTGGGCGTCGAACTGGTGCTTGAAATTGCAGGTGATGCGACCGCCGAACAGCTGCGTCGCGTCGCCAAGGACGATCGGGGCGGCCTCGATAGCGCCAATCACGGCACGCGCCGTACCCAGCTCCGGGTCGATCATCACAGCGGCAATCGCGTGCGCAAACTCACCCGGCTTGCGGCAAGCCTTGACGTAGCCCCAGCGGGCTGACACGCGCATCACCGGCACGCGCACGGCCTCGACGATCTCGCCGGCCTGCAGCGCCGATTCGAGCGCGCCGGCGATAAAATCCTCGATTGCAAGGTCGCGGACACCGTTTGAACTGCGCAGCGTTACGCTGGCACCGAGTGCGGGCAGGGCGGAAACCCAGTCCGCGGCCGGATCGGCATGGCTGAGCGAGCCGCCGATCGTGCCGCGGTTGCGTACGGCGCGGTAGGCGATGGCGCTGGCCACGCGTTGCATGGCGCCGCGCGTGACGTCGGGGATGCGCCCGTCCTCGATGTCGCCGTGGGTCACGCAGGCGCCAATCACGAGTTCGTCGCCGCGGCGCTCCGCCTGTTTCAACTCGGCAAGCCCCGAGATGTCGATGATCAGCTCCGGCTGGACAAGGCGGAGGTTCAGCATCGGGCCGAGCGACTGGCCACCCGCCATGATTTTCGTCGATTCGCCTGCCTCTGCCACGAGCGCGATTGCCGCTTTCAGGTCGGCGGGACGTTCGTAGGCAAAGGGAGCTGCCTTCATGCGGCCGGTCTTTCCGCCTCGTGCGCCGCAAGAACGGCTTCCACGATCCGCCGTGGTGAGATTGGTGAGTGCAGAAGCTCGACGCCGAGCGGCCGCAACGCGTCGTTGACGGCGTTGGCGATCGCGGCCGGCGGCGCGATGGCGCCGCCTTCACCGATGCCCTTGACGCCGAACATGGTGTAGGGCGAGGGGGTCTCCATGTGATCGAGCCGCGGTTCCGGCACTTCCGTCGCCCCGGGGAGCAGATAGTCCGCCAGCGTTGTCGCGAGCGGCTGGCCTGCGCCGTCGAACGGCATTTCCTCGTAGAGCGCAGTGCCGATGCCCTGTGCGAGCCCGCCAAAGATCTGGCCGTCGACGATCATCGGATTGACCAGTACGCCGCCGTCCTCAACGATGACATAGTCGAGCAGCTCGACATCACCGAGATCGGGGTCCACCGCAACGGCGACCGCATGCACGGCATAGCTGAAGGTACCGCTGTCGCGCCGCGGCTTGTAGCCGCTGGTCGATTCCAGGCCCGCCGGATCGACATCAGGCGGCAGGTCTTGCGGCCGCCGGTACCAGGTATGCGCGATCTCGGAAAACGCGATGCTGCTGTTCGGTCCGCACACGCGGCCGTCGCGCAACGAGACCGAGGCGGGATCAAGCTGCAAGAGCTTGGCGCCGATGCGTTTCGCACGCTCGGCGATTTCGGCGCAGGCCGTCCCAACCGCGCCGCCGGCCATCACCATCGAGCGTGAGCCCCATGTGCCGGTGGAATAGGGGGTCAGTGCGGTGTCGCCATGGATAACCCGCACCTTGGCGGTGTCGATGCCGAGAATTTCGTGTGCGACCTGCGCCAGAGTGGTCTCGAGGCCCTGGCCGTGCGAATGCACGCCGACCCGGATCTCCAGCCCGCCGTCCGGCGTCATGCGCGCGGTGGCCTGCTCGTGGCCCGGCACCATCGGAATACCCCAACCGGCATAGACGGAGGTGCCGTGCGCGGCCTGCTCGCAATAGACCGAAAGACCCAAGCCGATCAGCCGCCCGTCCGCCTCCCCGAGGCGCTGGCGCCTGCGCCACGAGGTGACGTCGATTGTCGCGACGGCGCGCTTGACGGCTTGCGGATAATCGCCGCTGTCGAAGTGCTTCCTGGTGATATTGTCGAACGGCATTTCCTCGGGCCGGACCAGATTGCGCAGCCGCACTTCTGCGGGCTCCAGCCCAGCTTCTCGTGCCACCGCGTCGAGCATCAGCTCCAGCGCGAAGCAGACCCCGGTCCGCGCCACCCCGCGATAGGGCAGGATCGGGCACTTGTTGGTTGCGACCGAATATGTCCGGCAGCGATAGGCCGGCATGCGATAAGGCCCCGGCAGGATACTCGCGACTTGCGCGGCTTCGAGACAGGCGGAGAAGGGATAGGAGGAGTAGGCTCCGGAATCGACGATCGCCTCGCAATCGATGCCGCGCAACATGCCGTCGCGGTCGGCATAGACGGTGATGTTGTAGTGGTGTTCGCGGCAGTTGGCGCTAGCGGTCAAATGCTCGCGTCGATCCTCGATCCAGCGGACGGCAAGGCCCTTTTGCATTGCAAGCCATGCCAGGCATACTTCCTCGGGCAACAAGATTCCCTTGTGCCCGAATCCGCCACCGATATCGGGTGAAACGATGCGAATGCGTCCTTGCTCGATGCCGAGACAATCCGACAGGCCGTTGCGCACGATATGCGGCATCTGTGCGCCGGTGTAGATCGTGAGCTGGTCGAGGCGGTGATCGAAAGTGGCGACCACGCCGCGTCCTTCGAGCGGGGACATGCATTGCCGTGCCGTCGATATTTCGCGCGTCACCTTGATGGGGGCGTCGAGCGCAGGGGCGATGTCGACCTCGAACACGGTTTCGAGGAAGACATTGTCGCCCCAATGCTCGTGAACGAGCGCGGTTCCGGCGTCGCGCGCCTTGCGCATGTCGTGCACCGCCGGCAACGGTTCGAGCTCGAGGCTGACGGAGGCCGCGATATCTTCGGCTTCCGCCCGTGTCGGCGCCACGCACATGGCGACAAGCTCACCAACATGCCGAACCTTTCCATTCGCAAGCACCGGCTGTTCCGAGATCCTGAATCCCGGCAGCCCCGACACGGCACGGATCGGCTCGACGCCGGTGAGATCCACCGCCGTGAACACAACATCGGAGAACCGCTCCGGCACGTGAATGGCCTTGATGCGCGCATGTGCCAGCGGACTGCGAACGAACGCGACGTCCTTCAGCCCGGCAATGCGGATATCAGCCACATACTGGCCGCGCCCGCGCAGGAAGCGATCGTCCTCCTTGCGCGGCAATCGCGCACCGACGCCCTGACCGCCAGCAGCGGTCACGCCCGAGACGGAAACGCATTCGACGTCAGACATTTGCGCTCGCCCCTGCTTGAGCCCGCACGAAGCGGTCAGGCCGCCACGGCCTGCGGAAGGATGGGAGCGACCGCATCGTGGCGGACGCCGGCGCGCAGGCAAAACACCGGCTGCAGCAGCCGGTCTGCGATCACTTCGGTTTTGTCATTGTCGCGCAGGACATGCCGGCCGGGCTTCTCGGCGAGCACGCTGATATCGGCATCCATGCCGGGCTTGAGCGCGCCGATCTGGTCGGAAAGGCCGAGCATCTCGGCCGGATTCGAGGTCACCATAGGCACTACCTGCTCCAGCGTGAGGCCGAGCGCCATCATCGAGCTCATCGCCTGCACCAGGCTGAATTTCGCCTGACCCGCGAAAGGATGGTTTTCGTCATCTGCGTGCTCTTCGGGTGTGCCGGCCGGCGCCGGCACGTGGGTGTTGTAGCCGTGAATGTCGGCACCGAGCGTGGTCGGCACGATTCCGGACGCAATCGCCTTGCTGGCAAGGCGATAGGAGAAGTGGCTGCCGTGGCCGACATCGACGCGCAGCCCGCGGTCGAGCGCGGCCTGGATTACCGGATGCACCTCGCCCTCGCGATTGACGAAGCCGCCGGGATGCCGCGTGAAGGGATGGGCCAGAATGTCGCCGGAGCGCAGCAGCGGAATCACGCGCTCCAGGATGGTGTCGACATGCTCGCCGTTGGTGCCGCTCTCCGGCAGGCCCCACAATTGTCCAAAGTGCACATAGACCGGGAGATCGGCGCGGCGCCCGATCTCCGCCGCCATCTCGATGACGCGAATGCCCCAGCGTGCGAAGCCGCCGATCTCGGCATGGGCCTTGATGCCGCGGACGAGGTCGCGGTTCGCGGTCGCGGCCTTCACGGTGGCGTCGATATCGACGCAGTCGGGCCGGTAGAGGTTCGGATAATAATGTCCTTCCAGTCCACCGACGAGATAGGCCGAGAGGAAGGCATAGGTGCGTGACGACGATTTCTCGGCGATGAAGTGCCGGAAGCCAGGAAGGGTCATGCAGGAGGGCCCGCCCTGGTCGACCAGCGTCGTGACGCCGGACTGGACGCCTACCATGTCGGCGTTCATGCCGAAGCGGCCTGTGACATACTGATAGACATGGGCGTGGGTGTCGATCAGCCCTGGCAGCACGATCGTGCCGCTCACATCGACAACTTCCTGCGCGCTGCTCGGCAGGATGTCCGATTGCACAGCGGCGATCTTTCCGTTGCGGATGGCGACGTCCTTCACGCCATCGACGGCCGAGGCGGGATCGATGACGCGGCCTCCGCGCAGAAGCAGGTCGAAGCTGGTAATCATCGACATCGCCGATCTCCTCTCCCGCCCGGCGGTGCCTGCCGCCATGCAATTGCGAAGTATACTTCGTATTTTCTTACACCAGTTTCCGTGGCATAGACAGCTTCAAATTCATGCAGACGGCACGGCACCGCGCCGGGGAACGAACCTGATGGCAGCAAGAAGCGGGAAGACCAAGGGCCTGTGGCCGCTCGAGGAACGGCCGGGTTACCTGATCCGGCGGCTGCATCAGATTCACGTCGCCTTGTTCCAGGAAAGATGCGCAGCGTTCGAGATCACGCCGCTGCAGTACAGCCTCCTCACCGCGCTCGCGAAGCGTGGAACCGCTGATCAGACGACGTTGGCCGCCGACATCGCGCTCGATCGCACGACGACCACGGGGGCACTCAAGCGGTTGCAATCGCGTTGCTTTGTTGATCGCGCAACCGCACACCATGATCGTCGGTCGCAGCTCTGCCGCTTGACGCCAGCCGGCGCTGCGTTGCTGCGCAAGATGGAGAGATCGGTGAGAGCGGCCCATCTCGAAACCGTGGCCGGTCTCGGCAAGGTGGACCAGAAGCGCTTCATTGCCATGATGCAGAAGATCGTGGCGGCGCACTCGGGAACAGCCGGCGCTCCAGGTGCGGTTGATTGATCCGATCTCCGTCGCGGTCTCGCGACTATTATCTGTGCAATCTGCCTCAAAAACGGCAGTGCGGACCTTGGCGAGACCGCGCCGACGAGACTGCATGCGGACAATTGCGAAGCATGCTTCGCATTCTGGCTTGGCCACAATCGACCGATGCGAGCGATTTATCTTATTGTCCGGTGTGTTTCGCAGGATGATTGGCCTGGAAGTTCACGCTCGCAGTCGCCGGACGCGCAGAGACCCATCTGGCATGTCCCTTGCTCCAATTCTTGGCCATGAGTTGGCCGGACGAAATCCCGGGTAGCCAGGCCTGGCAAGTCCGGTCGGTGCCAAGCCCAGGGTTTTGGAAGGCCGGTGTGGAGTTGGCGATGGACCGTCTAGAACCACAACTTGCAACACTGGCCATCACGGCATCGCGGCCGGGCCCATCGATCATTCGTCGCTCTACCGGGAGGACCAGCTGATGTCGGCCTGTTCGGAGGCGGTTGCGCGGCGTTTTGGCGATGGTGGTCCCTTGGGCGAGGGGGCCGAGGAGGGTGATCTGATCCGCCGCGTCCTGTCGAGGAAAACTGTGCGGCGCTACAGCGACAGGATGCCGGCCGAGGCGCTTCTCGACCTGCTCGTCGCCTGCGCACTCAGTGCCTCTGCGAAATCCGATTTCCAGCAGGCCTCGATCCTGCGCGTGCGCGATCCTGAAAGGCGCGCCGCCATCGGCAAGCTGTTTCCAGCGATGCCATGGATCGGGATCGCGCCGGTCTTCTTCGTCTTCCTCGGCGACGCCAGGCGGTTGCAACGCATCGGCGAGATGCGCGGCAAGCCAGTCGAGAACGGAACGCTGGAAGGCTTCTTCAACGCCAGCATCGACGCGGCGCTCGCCATGCAGACCATGATCCTGTCGGCGGAATCGGTCGGCCTCGGGGCCTGTCCAATCAGCGTGATCCGCAACGAGGTCGATAGCGTCGCCGCTATTCTCGGCTTGCCCGACCTCGTCTTTCCCGTCACCGGACTGTGCCTCGGCTATCCGCAGGGCGAGGGCCATGTGAGCCTGCGGCTGCCGCGCAGCGTGACGGCCCATAACGACCGCTACGACGACAATGGGCTCGAAGCCGGTATCGACGATTACGACCGGCGGCGGGACGCGCTGCACGCGATCGCGAAGGAGCAGCAGCGCTCCAACGCCGAGTTCGGCGAGGCAGCCTTCTATGGCTGGTCCGAGGACAAGGCGCGCCAGGCAGCGAAGGCCGAAGGCGCGGCGTTTCCACCCTATCTGCGTGCCCACGGATTTAGCTTCGATTGATCTTCGACCGATACGCCAACGAAAAGGAGACTCATTATGAAGACCTGTTCGCTCGCTCGCTTCAGTCCGATCTCACGACGCCTGGCGCTGGGCCTCGTGGCCGCGCTCACGGCAATGCCGTTGCTCGCTGGCAGTGTGCGGGCTGGCAGCCTCGATGAGATCAAGAAGCGCGGACTGATCGCCGCGACCGAGGACGATTTCCGTCCCTTCGAGTTCGTGAAGGACGGCAAGCCGACCGGCTTCGACAACGAGCTGATCGAGGATCTGCGCAAATACGCTCCCTTCGAGATCAAACAGCAGGTCCTGCCGTGGACCGGCATTCTCGCCGGCGTGAGCACCGGCAAATATGACGTCGCCATCACGGCCGCGATCATCACCAAGGAGCGCAGGCAATCGCTGGATTTCACGAGCCCGATCGCGGACGCCACGCACTATTACGTCAAGCGCAAGGACGACAAGAGCATCTCGTCGATCAAGGACCTGAACGGCAAGACGGTCGGCGTGCAGGCCGGCAGCGCCCTGCTGGGGCGGCTGCCTGAACTCGGCACGATGCTGGAGAAGGACGGCGGCAAGCTCGGCAAGATCGTCGAGTATACATCCTATCCGGAAGCCTATCAGGATCTGGCGCTCGGCCGCGTCGACTATGTCGTCAACACGGTCATCAATCTGCAGACGCTGGTCACCGAGAAGCCGGGCGTCTTCGAATTGGGACAGGCCGTGTCGGGAAAGTCGTTTCCGGCCTGGGCCGTGGCCAAGGGCAATACCGAGCTCGTGGAATTCCTGAACGGCTTCATCGCCAAGGAAAAGGAGAGCGGTCGGTTTGCCGAGCTGCAGAAGAAGTGGTTCGGGCAATCCTTCCCCGATCTGCCGGTTTCGTTCGAACCCGAGTTCTGACTTGGCCGGTGCGAGCTGATCGGTCATGAGCGGTGGTGACATATTGGCCATTCTTGGGGGTGCCGTGGTGACAGTGACGCTGTCGCTGGTCGGCATCCTGATTGGGCTGCCGATCGGCCTTGGCCTTGCAGTACTGCGCTGGGCCGACGTGCCGGTCGTTGCGCGCATCGTTGCCGTCTATGTCAGCATCCTGCGCGCAACCCCGCTCGTGACCTTGCTGCTGCTCCTGTTCTTCGCGCTACCCAATATCGGAATCGCCATCGGCCCGATCTCGGCCGCCATCCTTGCGCTCGTCATGAACACGGCGGCGTTCAACTGCGAGGTCTGGCGCGCGTCGCTGATGAATTTCCCCAAGGATCAATATGAAGCTGCGCAATCGGTCGGCATGAGTGCCGGCCTGCGCTTCCGCCGTATCGTGCTGCCGCAGATCGCCCGCGTCAGTCTGCCGGGCCTCGTCAACGAGATGTCGCTCTTGATCAAGGTGACCCCGGTGCTCGCGGTGGTCGGCGTCGTCGATATCACGCGGGCGGCGGTGCGGATCGGCGCAGAGACCTACGAACCGCTGCCGCCGTTTCTGGTCGCGGTGGCGCTCTATGCGCCGATCGTGTTTGCGCTTGTGTCCCTGCAGCGCTGGATCGAGCGGCGCCAGATCACGGCCGAGGCGGCGGCATGATCCACGATTTCGGCATTGTATGGAGCGAGCGCGGCCTTCTGCTGAACGGGCTGGGCAACACCACGATCCTGTCGGTACTGTCGGCTGTGGCCGCACTCCTGATCGGATTCGTCCTGACTCCGGCGTTGATGTCGAAACGGCGCCGGCTTGCCGGCGTCGTGCGCGGCTTCGTCGACGGCATGCGCTGTGTCCCGTTCCTGCTGTTCGCCTATATCGTCTATTACGGGCTGCCGTCGCTCGGCATCAGGCTGGACAACTGGACCTCCGGTCTCGTTGCCCTGACGATCTATAACGCCGCTTACATGGCTGAGATATTGCGCGGTGCCTGGATGACGCAGCCGCGCGAGCCGATCGAGGCCGGGGTCGCCTTCGGCTTCTCCAACATCGCGCTGTTCCGCCGCATCGTGCTGCCGCCGCTGCTGCTTGCCGCCGGGCCCGTGATCGGTAATCAGATGATCCAGATCATCAAGGATAGCGCATTCCTGACCATCATCGCTTTGCCGGAGCTGACCCACGCCGCAAGCTCGATCCAGTCCCGGCATTACGTGCCGTTCGCGGCATTCATCACCGCGGTGTTTCTCTATTGGGGCCTGTGCCTCGTGATCGAGGCGGGCGTCGGCTCGATCGATCGCCTGGCCGCGGCGAGACGCTAGGTATCCGAGATGACAGTGGGGAGCAGGGTTCTCGACGTGGCCGGGGTGTCGAAGCGCTTTGGCGCGCTCGAGGTGCTCTCGGACATCAGCTTTCAGGTCGCGAAGGGCGAGACGGTCTGCGTGCTCGGTCCTTCCGGCTCGGGGAAATCGACGCTGCTACGCTGCATCAACTGGCTCGAGCGGCCCGATGCCGGCCAGATCTATCTGAACGGCGCGCAGATCGGGGTCAACGGCGCCGGGCTGGTCATGAACGACCGCGAGCTGTCGCGGATCAGGACCCGGATCGGCATGGTGTTTCAGCATTTCGCGCTCTGGCCCCATCTCACGGTACTGCAAAACCTGATGGAGGCGCCGGTGCAGGTGCAGAAGCGGCCCAAGGCCGAGGTGCGGGACGAGGCGCTGGAACTGCTCGCAAAGGTCGGACTCGGCGACAAGCGCGATTCTTTCCCGGCCAAATTGTCGGGAGGGCAGAAGCAGCGCGTCGGAATCGCACGCGCGCTCGCGATGCGGCCCGATCTTCTGTTGTTCGACGAGCCCACCAGTGCGCTCGATCCCGAGCTTGTCGGCGAGGTGTTGGTGGTGATGCGTGAGCTGGCCCGTGAGGGCAGAACCATGGTGGTGGTGACCCACGAGATGGGGTTTGCGCGCGATGCGGCGACGCGGATCCTGTTCCTCGACCGTGGGCGGGTGGTCGAGACGGCCGCCCCGGAGCCGTTCTTCTCCAGTCCCGAAACCGAGCGCGCTCGCCAATTCATCCAGCGCTACGCAGGACACGTCGCGAACGGCGGACGCTGAACCTTGATCAAGGAGGAATGCCATGGATCCGATTTTCCATCTGTTGCCCGATGCGCCGAAGCCGGTTGCGCCCTATAGCCACGCCGTCGAGGCCGGACCGTTCGTGTTCGTAACGGGACAGCTTGCCACTGATCCCGATGATGACGATCTTCCGATTCCGCCGGGCATCGAGGCGCAGACGCGCAAGGTGATGGATAATCTGGCCCGCGTGCTCAGGGGCTGCGGGCTGGCCTTTGCCAACGTCGTCTTCGTCCGCATCTATCTGACCGATTTCAAGCGCGACTACGCCGCCATGAATGCGATCTTCTCGACCTACTTCAACGCAGATCGCCGGCCCGGGCGGACCACGGTCGGTGTTACCGACCTGGCGCGCGGCGGTATCATCGAGATCGACTTGATCGCCTTCAAACGGTGAGGAGCCGGTGTGATGGAAACGCGCATCGAAATTCCCGCTCGGCGCGGCAAGGCCGCCCTTGTTGCTGCCGGACAGACGATCACCGTCATCAACACCCATGGCGAGCAAGTCGTCGACACCTGGGCCTTCAACCGCGGCGATCTTGCCGAGTTCATGTCGAACGAGCACACCCGGGCCCATACGCTTCATCTGGTACCGAAACCGGGAGATGTGCTGCGCACCAACAAGCGCCGGCCGATCCTGACCATGACTGAAGACACTTCGGGCGGCGTGCATGACACGCTGATTGCGGCGTGTGATCGCTATCGTTACACCTTCCTCGGCGTCGACGGTCACCATGACAATTGCACTGACAATCTCTTTGCGGGAATGGCGGAACTCGGCCTCGTGCCGCCGGAGGTACCGAGCCCGCTCAATCTTTTCATGAATATTCCCTGGAGCGCGGACGGCGCACTCGGTTTTGCGGCGCCGCCGCGGCCGGTGCCTGGCGGCTACGTGCGCCTGCGCGCCGAAATGGATCTGGTGATCGCCTTCTCTGCCTGTCCGCAGGACATTCTGCCGATCAACCGCAAGGCCGGAAGACCGGTCGAAGCGCATTTCACGGTGACTGGCGAAGCGGTCGGAGCCAGTTCGACGTGAGCCAGACGCAGCAGATCGAGGCCAGTCGGCGGCCTAGCAAGAACTCGGGGCGGCTCGTCAGCAACTGACTCCGGAGAGCTTGCCGGAGCCGGGCGCACTCTGAGCACGTCGAGGGATACGCGGATCGGCCCCACCGCGGATCGTCCGTGCAGCGGATTGGTCGGCAGTTCGTCACCGTTCTGACAACGGGAAATTCTGTAGCGATCTCAATGCGCCAAAAACGCCGAAAATGTCAAAGCGGCTTTTGGAAACACTATAGTTTTTTTGGACCTCCCAAGCTGGATACGAAGGTTTGCTTCCCTTCACCCGCTCCATCCTACGATTTCTACCCGCCCTGCGCCTTTCTGCGATCTGGCTCGCTTTTGAACGCCGCGCTCACTAGTTGACCTCCTTGAGACACAGGCCGATCTCGACGGCTGGCTTGCTCTTCTCATCTTGCGGAGCGGAGCTGCCGATCTGGCGCCAACGCGCCGAGCACGCCCTTGTGAGAGACCTTCCGGGACGTAACGCCACCCGAGTTCACGGTCGACGTATCAACGCCGACCCGTCGCGTCTGGCGTAGGCATCGCGCTCCAAGGATTCTGGCATTCAGAAGGGATCGTCCACGATTTCGATGATTCTGACTCCTCTGTCAGAAACTAACTCATTCGTCATCGCGGACATTGCACGTTATTCCGCGAGAAATAGGAACCGCGGCCGGTCAACTGCATTCAACCGTTCGGCGCTGTCAGCGAACCTGGCGCGCCTCGGCGTACGCAAACCAAACAGGAGTTGATGATGAGAACATTCGCAATCCTTGCGGCAGGCGTATCATTGCTTGCGGGGACCTACCCCGGTCAGGCATCCGACCATCTGTTCACGGCGGTGGGTGCCGGCGGCCTGACGACCTCCAGCAACCCGTTCGTCAAAACCAATGGACGGTCAGCCGACACCGTGCCGGGTCAGGGAAGCCCGCTGTCCGGTGCAGATCACACAACCCCAGCGGCCGAAATAGGGTCGTTGCTCACGCATCACTTCACGCAGCCCAACACCAATGCCAATCCCGGCAACGGCACCCTGAAGACACCACCACCGGTCACGGCCGGAAAGACGGCGCCCTCAGCCAACAGTCCGCATACCGCGGTCATCATACCCTGATCCAGCCGACAGCGATCGCTTCCGATCGCACTCCGCGGCGGCGCGCGTATGTCTCAATCTATCTGAGACGCTTGCGCTGCCAGCGGCAGCAGAACGAAAGGCGCCTATCCTTAAAATGGAGCACCGCATCAGCTAGCGCGGCGAGATCACCATTCGCACGGACAATCAGCCGAGTTTCTCTCGAAGCCTTCTGGTGCGTGTAGCGCTGGGAGCTTTGGCGATTGCCGTCACTTATCCGCTGTGGGTCCCGGACAACTCGGTCTCCGCGATCGGGGACGATCGCGACGAGCTGCGCTATGTCAGCATCGCCCGCGACAACGTCGTGCAGAATGTCACCGCCTCCGGAACGCTCGAAGCGGTCGACACGGTCGAGGTCAGCTCCCAGCTGTCGGGTCAGGTCGCCAAATTGATGGCCGATCACAATTCCCGCGTCCGGGCCGGTGAGCCGCTTGCGGCGCTCGACAGCGCGACCTTTGAAGTCCAGGTCAAGGAAGCGGATGCCGCCCTTGCGGTCGCGTTGGCACAGCACGAGGAGGCCAAGTCAGCCGTCGAGGGCGCACAGGCACGCCACGATGACGCCCTGCGCGATCTTCAGGTCAAGAGCACGCTCAGCAGGAACGGCAGTGTTTCCCAGCGTGACGCCGAGCGCGCGCAGATGACGGCTCGATCGCTCGCCTCCGAATTGTCCGCGACCAAGGCGCGTGAGCAGATTCGCGCGGCCGGAGTGATGGCTGCGCGCGCTTCTCTCGAACGGGTTCGGCTCGATCTCGAGCGAAGCATCATCAAATCGCCGATCGACGGCGTTGTCATTCGGCGCAGCGTCGAGCTTGGTCAAACCGTGGCCGCGAGCCTGCAGGCGCCGACACTGTTCACGATCGCACGCGATCTTTCGGATATGCGCGTCGATGCATCCGTCAGCGAGGCCGACATCGGCGCGGTGCGAACCGGGCAGCGCGCTCTATTCGGCGTCGACTCATATCCCGGGCGCACGTTCGAAGGCCGCGTGCTTGAGATCCGAAAGGCGGCACGGATGGTGCAAAACGTGGTGACCTACACCGTGATGATTTCGGCACCCAATCCCGAAGACTTGTTGCTTCCCGGCATGACCGCGGACGTCCGCATCGTGGTTCAGGAGCAACAAGACGCGATGGTCGTTCCCAACGCTGCGCTGAGTTTTCGGCCAAAGCAGGACGGCGCAAGCAACCCCGCTCCCGGAAAGGGGGTGATCTGGGTCCGCACGAAATCGGGCGCGTTGAAGTCCGCCGCGGTGTCACTGGGTGCTAGCGGAGATTCCCTGACCCAGATCCTTTCGCCAGATCTCCAAATAGGTGAACGGGTTGCCATCGGTTATCGGAGTAAACCTTAGTGGAGCCACCCGGCAGTTGGCGCATGAGTTCGCTCGTCACCCTCGATCAGATCCACAAGCAACACCGGCTCGGCAGCCAAACCGTTCAGGCGCTTTCGGACGTCTGTCTTAAGATCGATCGCGGGGAATTCGTCGCCGTTGTGGGTCCCTCGGGATCGGGAAAATCGACCTTGCTTTCGATCCTGGGCTGCCTCGACCAGCCGTCATGCGGGCGTTACCTTCTTCACGGCGAGAATGTGTTTGTGCAGTCGAAGAGCCGCTTGAGCGAGCTGCGCAATCGGCGCATCGGCATCGTCTTTCAAAACTTCAACCTGTTGCCGCGCCTCTCCGCGCTCGAGAATGTCGCGTTACCGCTGCTCTACCGAGCCGAGCCGCTGCGGAATCCGGTGGCGCGTGCGCGCACGGTGCTCGAACGGGTCGGTCTCGGCCCCCGGATGCACCATGTGCCCGCCCAACTGTCGGGGGGAGAGCAGCAGCGCGTTGCGATCGCGCGCGCGATTGTCAACGGTCCCGACCTTCTGCTGGCGGATGAACCGACCGGCGCACTGGATACCAGCACGCGCGATGCCATTCTCGCGCTCCTCTGCGAATTGCAGCGCGCCGCACTCACGGTCGTGCTGGTGACGCACGACCCCGAGGTCGCAGGGTGCGCGCGGCGCACGATCAGGTTACGGGACGGCGTCATCGTCGGCGAATCGGGACGTCACGACACCTCATGAACTCTTGCTCAATGCGGGATTCCCATGCGATCGTTCAACTATGTTGATCTGGCGTTTCGGTCGGTACGCGCGCATATATTGCGGTCTATTCTCGCTGTGACCGGCATTGTCATCGGCATTGCTGCTGTCGTGATTGTCGTCGCTGTGGCGGAAGGGGCGCGTGCGGAGATCTCGAGGCAGATAAATTCGCTTGGCTCAAATCTGTTGCTTGTGCAACCCGGCGCGCAACTCGCGCAGGGCGTGCGACATCAGGCGGGCACCATCCTCTCGCTTACGACAGCCGATGCGCTGGCGATCGCTCGCGAGGTACCCGACGTTGACATTGCGGCACCGTTCGTCGGTGAGCAGAAGACGACGATATCAGGGGACCTGAACTGGTCGACGCTGGTCGCCGGTGTCACGCCGAAATTTTTTGAAGCGCGGGGCTGGAGGCTCGCGGAAGGCCAACTCCTTAACGACGACCATGTCGCATCGGCCGCAAAGGTCGCGGTTGTCGGCCGTACTTTGGCCCGTGAACTGTTCAGGGGCAGCGACCCGCTTGGCCGTTTCGTCCGCATTGACCGCTCGTCCTATCTCGTGATCGGAGTGCTGGCCGAGAAGGGTCAGGATTTCACGGGTCGGGACCAGGACGACGTCTTGTTCATTCCGTTGTCGTCCGCCAAAATCTTCACGATCGGACGCAGTCAAGCCAACCCGGATGCGGTGCATACGATCCTCGTGAAGACGGAGTCCGCTCAGTCGATGCAAGCAGCGGAAACGGCAATTGCTCGCGTGCTGCGGCTGCGTCACAGGATCACGGGGCGCAAGGCTGACGATTTTCGCATTCAAAACCTCATCCAGATCGCCCAGACGGGCGACCGGGCCTATCGCCAGTTCACCTTGCTGGTGTCCACGCTCTCGGGAATTTCCCTGCTGGTCGGCGGCATTGGCGTGATGAACATCATGCTCGTATCGGTCACTGAACGGATCAACGAGATCGGAGTCCGACTGGCGTTCGGCGCCCGCCCACAAGACATACGGAAACAGTTTCTATTGGAAGGCGTGCTCCTGTGCACCATCGGTGGCCTGTTGGGACTCATTGTTGGCTACGTATGCGCACGCGTGGTCCCCTCCGCTCTAGGTTGGCCTGTCGAGTTCAACGGACAGATGGCGTTGATCGCGATCGCCTGCTCCAGTCTCGTCGGTGTTCTCTTCGGTCTTCTGCCCGCTGAGCGGGCGGCGCGTTTGGATCCGGCGGTGCTGCTAAGGTCCGGGTAGTCGTGCCAAGACCACGCGCTAGCCAGCGTAGCCGCGTTCGCCGAACACTGTCCCGAGCGTTTGTCGTCTGGCGGCCCACCAACATCCCATGAAACGTCCAACAAAGCGTTCCAACACAAGTATTTGTCGTCCTCCTAAGTTGCTGATATATGGGGGAAATCGGCTCGAAGAAATTGAATCGGCGCGCTTCACCCGCTCCAATTCCGCTAGAACAGCCAGGCCTCACGATAGACGGCGCGATCGATGTGCCGGCCGATCGGCCATGCTGCAGCTGCAAGTTGAGACACGGAATGAACGTGCATTCCACCGAGATCCGCCGCCTTGTGCATGCCGACGCTGCTCTCTATCGCGACATCCGTCTCGAGGCGCTGCGCTTGAGCCCTGAGGCGTTCGGCAGTGCGTATGAGACGGAGAGCGTGCATCCCGTCGGCTGGTTTGCGGAGCGGCTCGCGCACGGCGCCGTGATGCTTGGGGCGTTTCGGGGCGGCGAACTCGCAGGCATCGTTGGCTTCGTCGCGGCGGAAGGGCCGAAGCGGCAGCACAAGGGCGCGCTGGTTGGCATGTATGTGCGCCAGGCGGCGCGGCGCGCGGGTGTCGGCCGCCGCCCTGGTCGAAGCCGCACTCGAACTCGCCGCGCAGTCGGTCGAGCTGGTGCAACTGGCTGTGGTAAAGGACAACGTGCCGGCCGTTCGGCTCTACGAGAGCACGGGCTTTGTGGAGTACGGGCTGGAGACGCACGCGTTGAAGATCGGCGGCCGCTACTATGACGACATCCTGATGGCGAAGGATCTGGCCGGGCGCAGCTGACTGCGCGCTCGGTCAAGCGACACAATTCCGGCGCGGCGTTGCGATAGGTGCATCCGCGCATTGCGCATTCGCTTGCCGCCATTGCCCTGGGGAAACGCCATGCCGAAGATCGACCTGACAAAAGTGCCGGAACGCAAGGGGACCGGCTATCCGGCTGAATTCGCCGTGCCATGTGCGGAGCGGGTGCGGCAACGTCTCGGCGACGCCGGCGGGCTCGCCGACTTCGGCGTCAATCTGATGCAGCTGCCGCCGGGCAACTGGTCAAGCCAGCGCCACTGGCATTCGGACGAGAACGAGTTCGTCTATGTGCTCGCGGGTGAGGTGGTGCTGATCGAGGACGGCGGCGAGACGGTGCTGCGGGCTGGTGATTGTGCGGCGTTTCCGAAAAACTCCGGCAACGGGCATCACATGATCAACAGGTCGCAGATCACCGCCACCTATCTCGAGGTCGGCTCGCGCTCGCGCACCGACGTCATCACCTGCTCCGACATCGACATGATGAGCCCGAGCTCCGACGGCCGCTTCCTGCACAAGGACGGCACGCCGTACTGAAGTGAGAAGGTCGAGGTGAATCCCGTGATTTTCTGGATAGCGAGTGTGACGGGATTGGCGATCGCCTACCTTTTCGGGGCGACGCCGACGGGCTATCTGGCGGGGAAATTGCTCAAGGGCATCGATATCCGGGAGCACGGCTCCAAATCCACTGGCGCAACGAACGTATTGCGGACCTTGGGGAAGTGGCCTGCGCTGGTGGTTCTTCTGGTCGATGTCCTGAAAGGTGCTGGGGCGATCGCCTTTGCCCGCTGGTTTTATCCTTGGCTTTATACACTGCCGTCCGTCATGCCACCGGCAGCACTCGACCTGCAAACCTGGGTGCCCTGGGCGGTTGGTCTGGCCGGACTGGCCGCGTTGCTGGGGCATGGTCGCTCGATCTGGCTGAATTTTACAGGGGGGCAAATCCGCCGCGACGGGGCTCGGCGTGCTGCTGGCGCTGTCCTGGCTCGCGGCTTTGGGTGCTGTGACCGTTTTTGGCGTTACGCTGGCAATCTTCCGGATTGTTTCCCTGAGTTCGATGCTCGCGGCGTTGACGGCGATCGCCCTGATCTGCGGCCTCGAGCAACCGTTGCCCTACCGGATACTGGTGATTGCAGGCAGCATTTATGTGATTGTGCGCCATCGCGCCAACATCCAGCGGCTACTGGTTGGGACGGAGCCGCGCCTGGGGCAAGGCAGCCCGGAATCGAACGCCGAATCCAAAATCTAGTGCGCGCGCGTCCAGGAAGCGCGGGCCGGCCGAAGCATCCGGCGGCAACAAGAATCCTCGATCAGCCGTTGCAGATACGCCAGCGAGGCGCCAAACTTGAGCTATGCCGGTCGTCGGACGCTTGCCATGACGCAATGGTACTTCATTTGGGTTGAAGGTCTGCGCGGACCTGAGCCGCAGAAATGGTCGTCGGAAGGGCTCGTCGGACAGCTGGCCCGTCAGGACGTGATTGTCCGCTTTCCCTTGACCGATCGAGAAGCCCATCTCTCGCTCGACCAGCTGGCAAAATTGCACCCGATTCCTGAATGAATGCCCGTCCACGCGCGTGCGGCCGTCTCACACCACCAGCCGGCCTTCGCGATCGGCGACCGTGATCTGCGCTTCCGTCCCCGAATTGAAGTCGAGCCGATCGGCCTCAATGCCGTCGCTGAAGATCACGCCGTTCTCCGGCATCAGCGAACGCACACTGAGATGCCCGGTGCGTTCGAGGCTGCCGCAGACGAGGGTCACCTGCGAGGTGCGGCTCGGAAACGGCTCACGCACGGCAAAGCGGAGCACGCCGGCGTCCCATGCCTGCGGCAGATAGGGCGGGCTGCCGCTGCCGCCGAAGGCGCCGGCGATTGCGAGCGAGCCGGTGACGATGCTCTTGAACCAGGCGGTCGAGCCAAGCCCGGTCGCGACGATCAGGCCGCTCGACGACTGCCGTTCCTTCTGTTCGGCGAGCGCGATCTCGTAGATCGCCGACGTATGCGTGCGCGCACCGATGAAGAGGTCGTTGACGGCGTACAGCACTTGGCCGTTGGTGAGCTCGGCCCTGGCCATCGTCACCGCCTTGTGGCCGCGCTTGTCGGATGCGACCTCGCGCAGCAGGGCCGGGAGATCGCGCGGCACGAAGGGTAGCAGGACGCCGTCGTAGCGCCTGGCGTCCGGATTGAGTCCGATCAGCGGATGTCGGTCGAGATACTTCATCGTGTTGGCGACGACGCCGTCCTGGCCGAGCGCCACCACGATGTCGGAGCGGCCGAAGATGAAGTTCGGCAGAAAACTCCGGTCGATGATCTGGTAGCGGCCCCATTGCTCCAGCGCCTGCACGGTGACGCGGCGCTCGCCCTGGTAGACATCGTGCTCGCGCTGGTAGTCGGAGAAGTCAGCGCCGAGATGCTCGACATAGAAGCGGGCCTGCGCCGCCGTCAGATATTTTGCGATCAGCTCCTCGAGCCGGGTCTTGCGGGTGACGAGGACGATCTTGCGGTCATTGTCGGCGGGCACGGGGAGCCTCCACAGCGGGCCTTTCCAGCAGCGTGTTGAGCAGATCGGGCGAGACGTTGAGCTGGCCGATCTTCTCGGCCTTTTCGGCAATGCTGCTGAAGGCCTGCGCGATCAGCTGTCCCGGCTGCATGCCGGCTGCGGCCAGCGCCTGGATCACGCGGGTGTCGACGCCCTCGAAGATCTTCATCAGTGCGCCGACCCGGTAGGCCTCGGCATCGGCCAGCGTGCGGGTGTTCTCCGCATTCAGGCTAACAAAGTCCTTGCGCTTGCTCTCCAGCGTGATGTCGGCGACCATGCCGGCCTCGCGCAGCTCGGCCTGCTTGGCCGCGACGCTCGCTTCGGCATCCATCTGGGTCTCCCGGATCGAGCGCTTCTTCTGCTCGACGGCGATCTCGGTGTCGAGCTCGCTCTCGCGGATGGCGCGTTCCTGCTCCACCGCAAAGTTGCGCCGCGCGAAGATCGCCTCGTCGGCGCTCTTGAGGATCGCTTCGCGCGCTTCGGCCTCCAGCGCCTTGGCAGTGTCGGGCGTCGGCTTCACACCGCGGATCGAGACCCCCAGGATTTCGAGACCGAGGGAGGTGATGTCGGCGCGGCCGCGCAGCTCGCCCTCGATCAGGCCGGCGATGCGGTCGGCGGCCTGCAGGGCTTCCTTCAATGTCAGCTCCTTCACCGCCCGCTGCGCCAGCACCTCGACGGTCGCGAGAATCCGCTGCGGCAGCTTTTCCGGGTCGTCGGACTCATAGGTCTTGCCGTCGGCCTTGAGGGTGAAGTTGAGCATCGCGGCGGCCTTCTGCGGCTCGCTGATCCGGTAGGTGACATGGCCTTGGATGGTCAGCGCCTGAAAGTCGCGCGCGATCTGCTGGAAGATGAAGGCGGCGTCGCGGCTGCCGATCGGGACTGCAACCAGCGAGATGACCGGCCCATAATAGAAGCCGGACAGGCCGGCGCCCTGCTGGGTCACCGCGCCGCGGCGGTATTTCATGAGATAGGTGGTCGGCTGGACCTTGATGAAGCGGAGACCGAACATGGCGTGCACTCCAGAGTAAGTGTGTCTGAACAACTAAGTTAGTTGGACTGTACAACTAAGTATGCTATTGTCAAGCCGGGACGTGAAACGGTTCACGCCGTCAGGAGGAGCGGGGGAGAGCATGCCCGAGAAGCCGGAACCCGACTTTCCGAGGCCGCTGACGACAGTCGACGTCGTCATTTTCGCCATCAGGTCAGACGCGCTCCAGGTCCTGCTGGTTCAACGCCCGAAGGCGGAAACCGAGCCGTTTCCAGGATCTTGGGCGTTGCCCGGCGGCTTCGTCGATATCGCCGGCGATCGCGACCTCGAAGCCTGCGCGGCGCGCAAGCTGAAGGACAAGACCGGCGTGATCAGTCCCTATCTTGAGCAACTCGGCAGCTGGGGCAGCGCGTCGAGGGATCCGCGTGGCTGGTCTGCGACGCACGCCTACTTCGCATTGCTGCCGGAGCATGCAGCCAGCGGAGCGCTGGCCGCGGATGCGCAGTGGTTCGCGGTCGAGGGCGAAAAGGTGAGGCCAAAGCTTGCCTTCGACCATGGCGAGATCCTGCAAACCGCGATCCAGCGCCTGCGCAGCAAGGTCGAGTACACTTCGCTGCCCGCCTATCTGATGCCATCGGAATTCACGCTGCCGGAGTTGCAGCGCACCTATGAGATCGTGCTTGATCGCCCGCTGGAGAAGAGCGCATTCCGCACTCGCATGCTCGCCGCCGACCTGATCGAACCGGTCGCGAAGATGCGCAAGGGGCCGAACCGGCCGGCACAGCTCTACCGATTGAAGAAGGCCAGGGCGCCGGTGTTTTTCACGCGGACGTTCAATCCGCCGGCATGAGACTCCTGATGGGGCGTCAAACCGAAAGGTCGAAGCCGGGCGTCGCGATGCCGGAGAAAAACGAAGCCAGGAACATCTTTCCAAGCGGCATGCGCTGCATCGCGCTCAGCCGGCGGAAGTGCATCGAGATCACGCATGCGCAAAAAGTTAGCATGACCGCTATGCATGTCGAAATCGCAATGAAGCGCGGTTCCCGAGCTTCAATCGCTGGCAGCGCGCGGCGAAGCATGAAACAATGGCGCAAAAATCAAGATGGGCAAGATGGGAGAGAAATTGATGTCGTTCGAGCGGGGGTTGCATTGCGCCGTTGCGTGCAAGACCGTCAAGTGCAGATCATGGATCGCGTTGCCATTATTCTGCCTGATCGGCACGTTCGGAGTGATACATAACGCCGTCGCGAACGAATCCCTGCAGATTGTGGATGCGCGTGTACCGGCGGTCGATAAAGCGGGCGGGGACCTTCCCTTGACGATGACGATCAAGAACGAGGCCGACAGCGCCGACGCGCTGCTCCGCGTCCGCTGCCCGGTCGCGAATTTTTCCGAGCGTCACATCGTCGACCGTGGCGAAGGCGCGCCTGCGATGCGCTCGATATCCAATATACCAGTCGCGGCCAAGGCAACGCTCGAGCTGAAGCGTGACGGTTATCACGTGATGCTGCTGCAGTTGCGTCAGGTACTCGCACCGGGCGAGACCTTCAAATGCGCAATCGTTTTTCAGAAAGCAGGCACCATCGAGACGGAGGTACAGGTCCAGAAGTGACCCAAGATATAGGTGACTAAGGAAGGCGGCGGGCGGCACAGCCGATCGCCGGGACTCAAGGCTTCTCGCGCGGTCGCCCGTATGTGACGGGCGGTTCGATCAATGAAGAATGCTAGATCCGGAGGAAATAAACCGATGACAAGGTTGAATTGGGTTAAATCGCACGTGCTTGCGGCGGCAGTAGCATCCGCTGCGACCTTCGCGGGCTCGTTCGCGCTCGCCGACGATGTCAGCCAGGAGCGTCTGCTCAATGCTGACAAGGAAGCAGGCAACTGGCTGCATCATCACAAGAACTATTCGGCGACCCGCTTCTCGTCGCTGACGGATATCAACAAGGACAACGTCAAGAACCTGAAGGTCGCTTGGACCATGCATCTGGGCGGCGTTGAGGGCGGCGGCATCTGGGCGCATGGCGGCCTGGAAGGAACTCCGATCGTCGAGAACGGATTCATGTACGTCACCGACGGCTGGGGCTCGGTCTACAAGATCGATGCGCACGGCGGCAAAGGCGTGCTGGTCTGGAAGATGGATCCCAAGACCGACCACGACTGGGCCGGCGCCGTCGCCTGCTGCGGCGTCGACAACCGCGGCGTCGCGCTGTGGAACAACCTCGTCATCTCGCACACGCTTGACGGCCGCCTGATTGCGACCAACAAGGAGACCGGGCAGGTCGCATGGCAGCGTCAGGTCGCCGATCCCGACAAGGGTGAGGTGATCACCGGCGCGCCATTGATCGTCAAGGACATGGCTGTCACCGGTGTGGCGGGCGCCGAATACGGCATTCGCGGCTGGATCGCCGCGACCGACCTGAAGAGTCAGAAGGAAATCTGGCGCACCCACACCATCCCGGGCAAGGACGAGCCGGGTCACGAGACCTGGAAGGACGACAAGAACGCCAAGGCAAGCGGTGGCGGATCGACCTGGGTCACCGGCAGCTACGACCCGTCGACCAACACCATCGTCTGGGGTGTCGGCAATCCCGGACCGGACTGGGACAACGAGTACCGGCCCGGCGACAACCTCTACACCGACTCTTCGCTTGGTCTCGATGCCGACACCGGCAAGATCAAGTGGCACTACCAGCACACGCCGAACGATCCCTACGACTATGACAGCGTGGCGGAGAACGTGCTGGTCGACGTTCCCGGTCCGAACAACACGACGCTGAAGCTCGCGCTCGAGGCGGACCGCAACGGCTTTGCCTATGCGGTCGATCGCAACACCGGCAAGTTCATCTGGGGTCTGCCCTTCGTCAAGAAGGTGACCTGGACCAAGGGTCTCGATCCCGAGTCCGGCAAGCCGGTGGAGTATGATCCGAAGCAGGGCGTGCAGAAGTACAATGCGTCGGTCACGCCGAGCCGCACCAACAAGGAGACGGACATCTGCCCGGGCAACATGGGGGGCAAGAACTGGCCGCCGACCGCGTATAATCCGAACCTCAAGCTCTGGTACATCCCGGTCATCGAGAGCTGCAACCGGATCAAAGTCGAGGAGATGACGCCGGACAAGGTGAAGGCGCGCGAGTTCTTCACCGGCGGCGGACCGAGCCAGCCGGTCAAGATCACCGGCAGCGTGACCGCGATCGACGTCACCACCGGCAAGGTGGCGGGAAAGGCGGAGACGCAATTCCCGAACCTCGGCGGCATCCTGGCGACGCCCGACCTCGTGTTCTCTGGACAGCCGTCGGGCGAGGTGATCGCCTATGACGCGAAATCGCTGCAGCAGCTCTGGCAGTTCAACACCGGCGGTGGCGTCAACGCGCCTCCGATGACGTTCTCGGTGGACGGCAAGCAGTACGTCGCGGTCCTGGTCGGCCTCGGCGGTGCCTGGGACAAGTGGTTCATCGATGCCACGCCCGAGCTGAAGCGGATGCAGCCGGGCTCGATGCTCTACGTGTTCGCGCTCTGACATCGCAAGCGCGGGAGGCTTCAGCGAGAGGCCTCCCGCGTCGATCTCGCCGAGAGAAACAGAATAAATGAAACAAGTATGGCTGGTTGGCGCGTGGCTCGGCTACGCGCTCGTGACGGGATTTGTGAGTACGGCGCAGGCACAGTCGGCGGGCGATCCGACCGATGCGGGCAAGGCGGTGTTCAAGCGCGGCAATTGCGTCGGCTGCCACAAATGGCACGGCAATGGCGGCGGCGGCTATGGCGGCGACGCGCTGTCGCTGCGCAAGACCGAGCTGACGCGGGAACAGATCATCGAGACCGTGACGTGCGGGCGGCCGGGCACCGGCATGCCGTTCTTCGTGCGCGGCTCCTATGACACCACGAAATGCTACGAGATGACCCGGCAGGATGTCGCGGACCGCATGCCGCCCGAGGCGAATGTGTTCCTGCGGCCGAACGAGATCGAGGCGGTCGCCGATTACGTGCTCGCCCACGTCAAGGGCAAGGGCGAGCCAACCTATGACGAATGCATCGCTTTCTTCGGCGACGGCTCGCGCGTCTGCAATATCTACAAGGAGGCCGGGCACGCGGCCGCGCCGTCCGACCAGAGCGAGAAGGCAAAGCCATGAGCAAGCACCGATCGGCAATTCGTGGTTTGGTTTTTGCTGCAACCGTCATCGCGACCGTCCCGGCGCTGGCCACCGCGGGAGACCTGCGCGACATCAATGTCGGAATGGCCATCAGCAGCGTTCCGGACGCCGGATACATCAACCTGACCTGTGTCGGCGAGAAGACGCACAGATTGGCGGACTGGGCGCAGTGGCCGAGTTGCCCGGCCGGGCCGGACCAGCTGCGCGGCATTCGCTTCGAGTACGATCGCGAGACCGCGCGGGAAGGCACCATGGTCGGCGGCCATCCGGCGATCCTGACCGTGATGATCGACCAGGACGCCAAGATCGCGGCGCTGACGATCGAGACCGACCCGAAGGCGCGGCTCTATCTGCGCAAGAAGGCGTTCCTGCTCGGCCTGCAGGCGAAATCGCGCTATGGCGAGGACGGCTGGAGTTGCTCGGACGCGCAGCCGGGCGGCGACAAGCAGCCCGTCGGCGGCAGCTTTGTCGACCAGATATGCAGCAAGACGACCGATGGCCGAACGATCGAGATCGAGCGGCATCTCTTTCGCGAGCCGAACAAGGAGCTCAAGGATATGACCGACGAGACCCGGATCACGATCCGCCGCGCCGGGTCTTGAGAGCCCGAGCGGTACAGCGTTCTCGGCGGCCTTCTAAACGACTCATATGGCTCTATTTTTTTCACGGCTTTGTCCCGGCCATCCACGTCTTTCTTGCGCGCAGCAAAGACGTGGATGTCCGGCAGCCGGCTACACCAAGGCTTCGCCGGGCTTTGTTGCAAGTCTCGCCGAAGCTTCAGCGAAGGCGGACACAGGGCCGGCGTGACGGAGCAGCCTAATGCCGCGCCAGAAGCACCACGATGATCAGGGCCAGGATGGCGCACAGCACCTTCCAGAAGGTCACGGGATCGCGGTCGTGCAGCGATTTGCGGGTCGTGACGGCGGGGCCGGCCCAGGTCGCGCCGTTTTCCAGTTCGTGCGCGAACTCGATGGCGTCGCCGAAGCGTTGCGCGGGCTCGATGCTGAGCGCCTTGCCGATCACGGCATCGAGCCAGGCCGGCAGGTCCGGCCGGTAGCGTGACAGCGGCGCGGGCTTGCCGAAGCGTGGCCGCGAGAAAGGCTCGATCTCGCCGAACGGATAGTTCGCGGTGAACATGCGGTAGACGGTGACGCCGAGCGCGAACAGGTCGGAGGCCTCATCGCCGGCCTTGCCGCCGAACAGTTCGGGCGCCATGTAGCTCGCGGTTCCCGGAATGTCCTCGGCAGGAAAATCCTCCAAGAGCGGCACGCGCGCGACGCCGAGATCGACGAGGCGCAATCCGCCGTCCTTCGAGAGGATCACGTTCTCGGGCTTGATGTCGCGATGGATGATGCCGGCGCGGTGCAACGCCGTGACCGCGCACACCAGCTTGGTTGCAATCGCGATGCCCTCGGTGAGCGAGAGCCGCGGTGCGTGGTTGAGCCGCTGCTCCAGCGTTTCGCCTTCGTAGAGCGGCATCGCCGAATAGAGCCTGGTCTGCCGCTCCGCCGGCACTTCGATGATCTCGCCGATCCAGAGGCTGCGCACGCGCGCGGCGACCCACGCCTCGCGCACGAAGGCGAGGCGGTAGGAGCCCTCGCTCGCGACCCGCGGATGCGGAAATTTCAGCACGACCTCGCGGCCTGCGCGCTTGTCGGTCGCTTTGAACAGGCGGCTGTAGCGTCCGTCGGACAGCACGTCGCCGAGCGCGAAATCGTCGATCGTGTCGCCGCTTTCCGGCAAATCGAGGATCGGCAGCGTCGCGATCGCGTGGGTGAGATCGTCGCGATCTGCCGGCGGCAGGTCGACGACGTCGAGCACCAGCGCGGTCGTATTGTCGCTGCTGCCGGCCGCGAGCGCGGCATCGACGATGCTGTGCGCCGACTCGTCCGGCGGCGTGCGTTCCTCCAGCAGTTGCTGAAGGCGGGAATCGCCCAGCGCGCCGTGAACTCCGTCGCTGCAGATCAGGAGACGATCATGCTGCCGGAGCCCGACGGAGGTGGTATCGAAGCGGGCGAACTCCTCGAAACCGATGGCGCGGTTGAGCAGATGGGCGAGGTCGCCGCGGCCGGCGATATGGTCCTGCGTCAAGCGTTCTAGCCGTCCGTCGCTCAGGCGATAGGCGCGGGTGTCGCCGATATGGATCACATGGCATTGCCGCCGCGACAGGATGATGGAGGAGAAAGCGCAGGCCATGCCGCTGCGCGCGGCATCGACGCGGCCCTGGCCATAGATCCAGCTGTTCGCGGCTTCCAGCGCCCGCGCGGCGCGGCGGCGGACGCCGAGCGTCTCGGGCAGCGAATAGTAGGCGTCGATGAAGCTGCGGACGGCGACCTCCGCGGCCTCGCGTCCACCCTTGTGGCCACCGACGCCGTCGGAGACCGCGGCCACGACATCGCGATGAAGCGAGCCCGGCCTGCCGAGGCAGGCCGCGACATAGTCCTCATTGGCGGCGCGCTTGCCGGTCTCGCTGGCGAACCCGACGCGAACGCCCAGATCCCTTTGCAAGTCGCGCTGCAAATTCCGTTGCGAGCCGTTCGCCACGTCCGAGCCCGTCCTCTCCGGCACTAGAGCCCCGTTCCGATTGAATTGGAACGGGGCTCTAGACTTTTGTTTTGACGCGTTTTCTTCCGGCGAACCGGCGTCCACTTCGCTCGAAAACGCTGTGCCCGTCAGACGCGCGCTCCCGACACCGCGCCCCAGGTGGTGCGCCAGCGGACCTTGACCATGGCAAGTCCGATGAAGCCAAGCAACGCCAGCATGCCGAAGAACAGGAAGCCGGCGCCGAAGCCGCCGGTCATGCCCTTGGCGGCGCCGAGCGTCTGGGCGAGGAAGAAGCCGCCGACGCCGCCGGCGCAGCCGACGAGCCCAGTCATCAAGCCGATCTCGTGACGGAAACGCAGCGGGATCAGCTGGAACACCGCGCCGTTGCCCATGCCGAGCGCCAGCACGCCGATCGAGAACAGCAGCACCGAGATCCAGGCGATGCGCGGCAGCTCGGTCAGCGCCCAGCCGCCCTGCGTCGCTGCCGCCGGCCCTTCCGGCATGAAGGCGATCACGACATAGGCCGCGACAACGACGCCGAACAGGATCGACAGCGAACGAATGCCGCCGATACGGTCGGCAATCATGCCGCCGACGGGACGGAATCCCGAGCCGAAGGCAACGATCAGCGCGACCAGCATGCCGGCTGCGACGCCGGACACATGATACTGCACGGTGAAATAGAGTGGTAGCGCGTTGGCGAGGCCGACGAAACCGCCGAAGGTGATGAAGTAGAAGAACATGAACCAGCGGCTGTCGGAATCCTTCAGCAGCGCGCCGTAGGCCTTCAGCGAAATCGGCTTGCGCTCGCCCGGCGCGTCCTTGGCTGCGAACGTGTAATAGGCGAGCACCATCAGCATCGGAATCAGCAGGCATCCGAACACGGCCTGCCAGCCCCAATGTTCGGCAATGGTCGGCGCGAGCAGCGTGTCGAGCACGACACCCATATTGCCGGCACCGGCGATCCCCATCACCACGCCCTGATATTGCGGCGGATACCAGCGGCTCGCCTGGGGCAGGGCGACCGCGAACGAGGCGCCACCGACGCCGAGCGCAAGCCCGAACAGCTCGATCGCGAGCTTGCTGGTCAGCCCGAATTGCCAGACCGACGCGGTCGCGGCGATCACGACGAGCTGGGCGATGATGCCGGTGCGCTTGGCGCCGATGATGTCGGCGAGAATGCCCATCGGCACGCGCAACAGCGCGCCGGCCAGCACGGGAATGGCGACCAGGGTGAACTTCTCGTTCACCGCCAGATTCATGTCGCGCGCGATGTAGACGATCAGCGGTCCGAGCGCGACCCACGCCATGAAACTGATGTCGAAGTACAGGAACGCGGCGAGCAGTGTCGGCCAGTGACCGGCCTTCTTGAACTCGGCTAGCTTCATCGCAAGCGTCTCGCGGTGATGCGGCGGAGACCGCCGCTGACATGCGGCGATCTCGGGCGCTGACAAATCGAATGTGGGTGAATGTGTGAGCGCGCTCGTCGTTGAGACGCACTCCATCAACAGTTGAGGTCAGCAATTACCGTGCCATCGAATCGATTGCGTCGCTTTGCCTTGCAGTCGCAAGATGTTGCTGCCGGTCCGCAAACTGCGTTCCGCGACCGCGCCTGGCGTGGCTTGCAGCAAGTGCCGCCGCGCAAATGCGCACGCTGGTGCTTTTTTGTGCGATGCGCCACCGGCGTGCGATGGCGGATCAACCGCGGGTTCGCGTTCGTCATCGCGGCTGTTGATGCTGTGATGCACAAGAGATCATCGGCGTGGCTAAAAATTCGGCCGGTTGTCCGCGCGGCGCGGCATCTTGCAGCTTCGATCTCGTCGATAATCTATTGATTTTGCGGCGATATCAGCCAGTCGCGAGTTGGCACGCGTTTTGAATATCAACCAATAACGGAACATCGATCGTCATTGAGGACGGTCTGCGCCCGCGGCTGGGCTTCCTACAACTCCAAACCTTTATCGGTGCCAATCAACGACGCACGACGCGTCGCCGGGCAGCCGTCGGATTTGAAAGGCAGACCATGCTCGACAAGGTGATCAAGCAAAAGCTGGTGGTGATCGGCAACGGGATGGCCGGCATCCGTACGGTGGAGGCGCTGCTCGAGCGCGCGCCCGATCTCTACGACATCACAGTGTTCGGCTCCGAGCCCTACGGCAATTACAACCGCATCCTGCTGTCGCCGGTGCTCGCCGGCGAGAAGACAGTCGACGACATCATGCTGAACACCGTCGACTGGTACGAGGACAACAACATCACGCTGCGCAAGGGCGAGACGATCAGCATGATTGACCGTCGTACCTGCGAAGTCGTCACCGATGCCGGGGATCGCGTTCCCTATGACCGCCTGCTGATCGCGACCGGCTCAAACCCGATCATGCTGCCGCTGCCGGGCAAGGACCTGCCGGGCGTGATCGGCTTCCGCGACATCTATGACGTCGATCGCATGATCAAGGCCACGACCGACTATCGCAACGCAGTCGTGATCGGCGGCGGCCTGCTGGGCCTCGAGGCCGCCAACGGCCTGATGAAGCGCGGCATGAACGTCACGGTGGTGCATCTGCTCGACACCTTGATGGAGCGTCAGCTCGATCCGGTGGCCGGTGGATTGCTGCGCAAGTCGCTGGAAGAGCGCGGCATGGTGTTCAAGATGCCGGCGCAGACCCAGGCCATCCTGGGCGAGGACCGCGTCACCGGCGTGCGCTTCGGCGACGGCACCGAACTGCCGGCCGATCTCGTGGTGATGGCGGTCGGCATCCGGCCGAATTTCGAGCTGGCGAAGAAGGCCGGCCTCCACTGCGAGCGGGGCGTCGTGGTCTCCGACACCATGCAGACCTATGACGGCCGCATCTATGCGGTCGGCGAATGCGTGCAGCACCGCCGCCAGACCTATGGTCTCGTCGCGCCGTTGTTCGACCAGGCCAAGGTCTGCGCCAACCACCTCGCGATGAAGGGCTTTGCCACCTATGACGGCTCGGTCACCTCGACCAAGCTGAAGGTCACCGGCATCGACCTGTTCTCGGCCGGCGACTTCGCGCCGGGGCCGGACAAGGAGGAGATCGTGCTGCAGGATGCCAATCGCGGCGTCTACAAGCGCATCATCCTGAAGGACAAGAAGATCGTCGGCGCCGTGCTGTATGGCGACACCATCGACGGCCCCTGGTACTTCCAGCATCTGCGCGACGGCACCGACGTCTCGCATATGCGCGAGCGCCTGGTGTTCGGCGCCGCCAATCTCGGCGATGGCGGCGTCAGCGGCCAGAACTCGGTTGCCGCGATGAGCGACGCGACCGAGATCTGCGGGTGCAACGGCGTCTGCAAGGGCGCGATCGTCAAGGCGATCAGCGAGAAGAAGCTGTTCACGCTCGACGACGTCCGCGCCCATACCAAGGCGTCGTCGTCCTGCGGGTCCTGCACCGGCCTCGTCGAGCAGGTGCTGGCGTTCACGCTCGGCGGCGACTATTCGGCGGCGCCGAAGGTCAAGCCGCTGTGCAAATGCACCGATCACAGCCACGACGATGTCCGCCGCGTCATCGTCGAGCAGCAGCTCAAGACCATTCCTGCCGTCATGCGCTTCATGGAGTGGAAGACGCCGAACGGCTGCCATTCTTGCCGTCCGGCGCTCAATTACTATCTGCTCGCGACCTGGCCCGGCGAGTATCGCGACGACCAGCAGTCGCGCTTCATCAATGAGCGCGTCCACGCCAACATCCAGAAAGACGGCACCTATTCGGTGGTGCCGCGGATGTGGGGCGGCGTCACCACGCCGAGCGAGCTGCGCGCCATCGCCGACGTCGCCGAGAAGTTCAACATCCCGACGGTGAAGGTCACCGGCGGCCAGCGCATCGACCTGCTCGGCGTCAAGAAGGAGGACCTGCCGGCGGTGTGGGCCGATCTCAACGACGCCGGCATGGTGTCGGGTCATGCCTATGCCAAGGGCCTGCGCACGGTGAAGACCTGCGTCGGCTCCGAATGGTGCCGCTTCGGCACCCAGGATTCCACCGGCCTCGGCGTCAAGCTCGAGAAGTTCATGTGGGGCTCCTGGACCCCGGCCAAGGTCAAGCTCGGCGTCTCGGGCTGCCCGCGCAACTGCGCGGAGGCGACCTGCAAGGACGTCGGCGTGGTCTGCGTCGATTCCGGCTACGAGATCCACTTCGCCGGCGCCGCTGGCCTGCATATTAAGGGCACCGAGTTCCTGACCAAGGTCGAGACCGAGGACGAGACGCTCGAGGTGATCGTGGCGCTGACCCAGCTCTATCGCGAGGAGGGCTGGTATCTCGAGCGCATGTACAAATGGTGCGACCGTGTCGGTCTCGAGCAGATCAGGAAGCGGGTGGTCGACGACGTCACGAACCGCAAGGCGCTGTTCGCCCGCTTTGCCCATTCGCAGCAGTTCGCGCAGACCGATCCGTGGGCCGAGCGCGCCAGCCGCGGCGTCGACCGCAACGAGTTCGCGCCTCTCGCCGAATTGGAGCTCGCATGACCCAGTGGATCGAAATCGGCGCATTGACCGACATTCCGCGGCTCGGCTCGCGCGTGGTGCGGACGCCGAGCGGCAATATCGCGGTGTTCCGGACCGAGGGCGACGAGGTGTTCGCGCTCGATGACCGCTGCCCGCACAAGGGCGGACCGCTGTCGCAGGGCATCGTGCACAACAAGCGCGTGACCTGTCCGCTGCATAACTTCGTCATCGAGCTTGCGAGCGGGCAGGCCGTCGCGCCCGACGAGGGCTGCACCCATACCCATCCGGCCAAGGTCGAGAACGGCGTCGTCTGGCTGTCGGTGCGCCAGGCGGCTGCGGTGGGCTGAGGGCCAGGCATGCCCGTCAAGACCACGTGTCCCTACTGCGGCGTCGGCTGTGGCGTCATCGCGTCCAAGGATGCGGCAGGCGCCGTCCGGGTCGAGGGGGACAGGCAGCACCCGGCCAATTTCGGCCGGCTCTGCAGCAAGGGCTCGGCGCTCGCCGAGACCATCGATCTCGACGGACGTCTGCTCGAGCCTGTCGTCGACGGCGCGCCGGCTGCGTGGGACGATGCGCTCGATCGCGTCGCCGACGGCTTTGGCCGGATCATCCGCGAGCACGGGCCCGACGCAGTCGCGTTCTATGTCTCCGGCCAGCTGCTGACCGAGGACTATTACGTCATCAACAAGCTCGCCAAGGGCTTCGTCGGCACCGCCAATATCGACACCAATTCGCGGCTGTGCATGGCCTCGAGCGTGGCGGGGCACAAGCGCGCCTTCGGCAGCGACACCGTGCCGGGCTGTTACGAGGACCTCGAGCAGGCGGACTTGCTGGTGCTGGTCGGCTCCAATGCCGCCTGGTGCCATCCGATC
The DNA here is from genome assembly GCF_050435825.1 of Bradyrhizobium sp. I1.14.4. NCBI lineage: Bacteria > Pseudomonadati > Pseudomonadota > Alphaproteobacteria > Hyphomicrobiales > Nitrobacteraceae > Bradyrhizobium > Bradyrhizobium sp. I1.14.4. The sequence goes on from NZ_JBNDLA010000014.1 coordinate 150,985, forward strand.
CTGCACCAGCGCATGCTGGCGGCAAAGGAGAAGAACCCGGCCTGCAAGATCGTGGTGATCGATCCGCGCCGCACCGCGACCTGCGAGGGTGCCGATCTGCATCTGCCGCTGCGCTCGGGCAGCGATTCCGTGCTGTTCAACGGGCTGTTCGCATTTCTGGCCGGCAGCAATGCGGTCGATCGCGGCTTTGTCGGCAATTGCACGACGGGTATCGTCGACGCGCTCAAGCAGGTGGCCGGCCAGACCCTGGCGCAGACGGCTGCGACCTGCGGCCTGACCGAGGGCGCGGTCGGGCTGTTCTTCGACTGGTTCACGCGGACCGAGCGTGTCGTCACGCTGTATTCGCAGGGCATCAACCAGTCGTCGAGCGGCGTCGACAAGGTCAACGCCATTATCAATTGCCATCTTCTGACCGGGCGCATCGGGCGTCCCGGCATGGGGCCGTTCTCGCTGACCGGGCAGCCCAATGCAATGGGCGGCCGCGAGGTCGGCGGGCTCGCCAACCAGCTTGCCGCGCATATGGAGATCGAGAACCCGGCGCATCGCGAACTGGTGCAGCGGTTCTGGCGCGCCCCAGTGATTGCGGAGAAGGCCGGGCTGAAGGCAGTCGACATGTTCGACGCCATCGCCAGTGGCCGCATCAAGGCGGTGTGGATCATCTCCACCAATCCGGTGGTGAGCCTGCCCGATGCCGATCGCGCTCGGGCCGCGCTCGACACCTGTGAGCTGGTCGTGGTGACCGACTGCATGCGCGACACCGACACAACGCGCCATGCCGACGTGCTGCTGCCGGCCTTGGCGTGGGGTGAGAAGGACGGCACCGTCACCAATTCCGAGCGCCGGATCTCGCGGCAGCGGCCGTTCCTCGCAGCACCAGGCGAAGCGCGCGCCGACTGGCGGATCATCTGCGACGTCGCTACCCGGATGGGATATTCCGGCTTCGACTACGCCTCTGCCGCAGAGGTTTTCCGCGAACACGCCGAACTGTCGGGCTTCGAGAACCAGGGCCAGCGAGATTTCGATATCTCGGCGCTGGCTGCGCTCGACGACGGCGGCTATGACGCGCTGGCGCCGGTGCAGTGGCCGGTGACATCGGACCATCCGGCCGGCACGCCGCGGATGTTCGAGGGCCAGACATTCTTCACGCCCGACCGCAAGGCGCGCTTCGTGCCGGTCGCGCCGCGCGCGGCGCGGCATGCGACCAGCCGCGAGTTTCCGCTGGTGCTCAACACCGGTCGCGTCCGCGATCAGTGGCACACCATGACGCGGACCGGGAAGACCGGACGGCTGCTGTCGCATATCTTCGAGCCCTATGCCGAGTTTCATCCCGAGGATGCGCGGCAGGCGGGCCTGCAAAACGAAGGGTTGGCGCGGCTGACCAGCAGCTGGGGCGAGATGATCGCGCGCGTCGTGGTCAGTACCGACCAGCGCCGCGGCTGCGTGTTCGTGCCGATGCACTGGAACGAGGAGTTCGCCGGCGAGGGACGCGTCAACGCGGTGGTCAATCCGGCGGTCGACCCGCTGTCCGGTCAGCCGGAGTCGAAGCACACGCCGGTGAAGGCCGATCCTTACGCGCCGAAATGGCACGCCTTCGTCCTGAGCCGCGACGCGATCAGGCGTCCGGCGAGCGGCTATTGGGTTTACGGCAAGGCCGGCGATTGCACGCGGCTTGAGCTCGCGCTCGACGTCCGCCCGGAGAGCTGGCGCGACTGGGCGAGGGCGCAGCTCGGCCTCGACGGCGTCGAGATCGAATGGATCGCCTATCGCGATCCGTCCGCGGGACGCTTCCGCTACGCGGCGGTGCACGACGGCCGGCTCGAGGGCTGCGTCTTCATCGCGCCCGATCACACGCTGCCGTCGCGGGCCTGGCTGATCGGGTTGTTTGCCGAACAGCAATTGTCGGCCAATGCGCGGATGGCGCTGCTCGCAGGACGGCCGTTCGGCGCGGGCGAGGATGTCGGTCCGATCGTCTGCTCCTGCTTCAGCATCGGACGGCACCAGATCACGGCCGAGATCAGGAAGGGCGCCGACAGCGTCGATGCGATCGGCCGCTGCCTGAAGGCCGGCACCAATTGCGGTGGCTGCAAGCCCGAGATCGGCAAGCTGATCGGCGCCACCGCGCAGCCGCGGCACGCGATCGCGTCCTGAGTCCCCGGATCCGCGTAAGGTGGGCCAAGCCAACTAGCAGCCGCGGCAGATGCTCTTCAGCTTGCTGTTGAGCAGGCGGTCCTCCTCGTCGGAGGCCGCCTTGGTGTAGGGGTCGTCGGCGTGGCGTTTGTCGGCGGCAAATCCGCCGCCGCGATTGGCGCCGCCGGCATGCATGCCGTGCAAGCCGCCGCCATGGCCGTGGCCGCCGCGCGCGTCCACCGGCGGCATCGCGGCCGCAAGCAGGGTGAGCAGCAGCCCAGCCGTCGTGATCGTCCGCATGGTGTCCTCCTCGTCGCGGCAAGATACCGCTGACGCTGAGGCAAATCGGTGTCGGCCATCTTCACAATTTCGCGTGGCGGCAATCGGCCCGATTCTCGCGGCCGGTTCCGTAGAGGCGCCAGCGGTGCGCCGCACATAGGCCGTCCGGAGATGGCTTCATGCCGACAACGCAGTGCTCGCGGCACCAAAATGGTGTATCGGCAGGCTCTGGCGCGCCAGGGACACGGTCCGGCGCCACATAATCAAGATTTTCAAGATATTGGAGGAACGTTCATGTCGGCTCTGCCACTCTCGGGCATCAAGATTCTCGACCTGACGCGGGTGCTCGCGGGCCCGCTGTCGGCCCAGATGCTGGCGGATCTCGGCGCCGAGGTGATCAAGATCGAGCGGCCCGGCGGTGGCGACGACGCCCGCGCCTTCGGCCCGCCCTATCTCGCCGATCCCGAAGGCAAGCAGAACAACAACAACTCGTTCTACCTCTGCGCCAACCGCAACAAGAAGTCGGTCACGGTCAATATCGCCAAGCCCGAAGGGCAGGCGATCATCCGCGAGCTCGCCAAGTCGGTCGACGTGATGATGGAGAACTACAAGGTCGGCGATCTCAAGCGCTACGGCCTCGATTACGACACCATCAAGCAGCTCAACCCCGGTATCATCTATTGCTCGGTGACCGGCTTCGGCCAGACCGGCCCCTACGCCACGCGCGCCGGCTATGACGCGATCCTGCAGGCGATGGGCGGCTTGATGAGCGTCACCGGCCACATCGACGGCGAGCCAGGCGCGGGCCCGATGAAGGTCGGCCCCTCGATCGTCGACTACATGACCGGCATGAACACCTCGATCGGAATTCTTTCGGCGCTCTACCATCGCGATGCCAACAACGGGCAAGGGCAGCATGTCGACGTCTGCCTGTTCGATACGGTGATCGCCTCGCTGTCGCACTGGTTGCAGATCTACCTCGTCAACGGCAAGATGCCGCCGCGCCGCGGTACCTGGGGCAATGGCGGCATGCCGGCCGGTGTGTTCCGCTGCACCGACGGCGAACTGATGCTGGTGGTCGGCAATGACGGCCAGTTCCAGCGCACCTGTGCCGTGCTCGGCGAACCCGAGCTCGCCAACGACAAGCGCTTCGTCAAGAACAACGACCGCGTCGTGCACGGCAAGGAGATCATGGCGATCTTCGCCGGCCTGTTCCTGAAGCATCCGGTCGCCTACTGGCTGGAGAAGCTCGAGGAGGCCGGCGTGCCGTCGGGCCCGATCAACAATTTCGAACAGGTGTTCAATGATCCGCATGTGCAGTCACGCGGCATGCGGGTGAAGGTCGATCATCCGTTCGAGCCGGATCTGTCGCTCATCCGCAACGCGCTGACCTTCTCGGGCACGCCGATCACCGAATACCGCGCCCCGCCGCTGCTCGGCGCCGACACCAGGGACGTGCTGGCGACGATCGGCTATGACGACGCCAGGGTTGAAGGACTGAAGGCACAGGGGATCGTGTAGACCTTCGCTGTCTGCTTCGACACTTCGGCCTGTATCGAAACATGGTTGACGCAGCCGTGCTAGATTGGCGCCATCGATCCCTTATCGAAGGTGCCAATCATGAAACGGGAAGTGGTCCGCGTCGAACCGATCTCGAGCTGGCTGGAACGCTGGAAGGCGCCGGCGTCGGCGGTCACGCGCGCCGGCAACATGATTTTTGTCTCCGGCCTGCCGCCGTTTGATCCGGCAACCGGCGAGATCGCCGCCGGCGCCTCGATCGAGCGGCAGAGCGAGCTGGTCATGCAGCAGCTCAAACAATGTCTCGAAGCCGCCGGCGCGTCCTTTAACAACGTGATGAAGTGCAACATCTTCTGCACCTCGGCAAAGCACTTCGCGACCTTCAACACGATCTACCGGAGATATTTCCAGGACGATCTGCCGGCGCGGATCTTCGTCTGCATCCCGGAATGGACCGGGCCGTTCGACATCGAGATCGACTGCATCGCGATGGTTTAGAGCGCGAAGCCTTACAGATCCTGGCGCGTCAGTCGTCCGTGCACCATGACCGGCCGCATCGCCGGCTTGCTCGGCACGTCGCCCATCGTCAGCGCCATCACCGAGACCGTGACCACGCGGTCGATGATGGCGCGGACGTCGTCGAGGTCGCATTTGCCTTCCGACAGCCGCAGCAGGCGCTCCTTTTCGCGGATGGTGTGGTGTGCCATCGCGAGCGCGAAGTGCAGGCCCCAATACAATTCGGTGTCGTCGCGACCCGGCATCGCGCGGCGCATCGCGGCGGCGAATTTGCGTAAGTGATCGACTTCGCGGTTCTTGATGCGGCGGATCGGCGGCACGGATTCGATCGAGGCGCGGATCATGAAGCGCGCCGCGGTCGAGCCTTCGCGATCGGGTCCGAGGCAGCCGCGCAGGGTCGGGCCGACGAGGGCGCGCATGATGTCCTCGATCGAGGCGCGGCCGCCGCCTTTGTCCTCTGCCGCCTTCAATTCATTGAGGCGTTCACGGTTGGTCTGGATGCTGCGGGTGACGAACAGCTCCGCGATCAATTCGTCCTTGGAGCCGAAATGATAGTTCACCGCCGCGAGGTTGACGTTCGCCTCCGCGACGATGTCGCGCAGCGTGACGTCGCCGAAGCCGCGGTCGGCATAGAGCCGCTCGGCGGCGGCGAGAATGGCGGATCGGGTCTGATCGCTGGCCATGGCCTAGAGCCTTTCCATCATTGCGCGGCACGGCGCGCCGGAATGACGAAGACGACAGGGAGTTGCATTTCAAACATTTGTATGAAACTATCGTTTGAACAGCCGGAATGTCAATCCGCAACAACGCGGGCGGCATTCTGGCACACCACCACCGTCAGTATCGCGAACGCCCTTGCGGTGCGCAGGCGCGAGGTGGAAAGTGCGGCCCAAAAGGCCAAGGCCCAAGTCTAGAGGAAACGAGGAGCGTCCCATGGATTTCACGATGTCGGCCAGGCAGAAGGAATGGCTTGAACGCGTTCAGGCTTTCATGAAAACGCATGTCCGGCCCGCCGTGCCGATCTATGACAAGCAGGACGCCGAAGGCCCGCGCTGGAAGGTGATCCCGATCCTCGAGGACCTGAAGAAGAAGGCGAAGGCCGAAGGCCTCTGGAACATGTTCATGCCGCCGTCCTCGCATGAGGACGACGAATTCCACGGCGCGGGATTGAGCAACCTCGAATACGCGCTGCTGTCGGAAGAGATGGGTCGCATTTCCTGGGCGTCGGAAGTGTTCAACTGCTCCGCCCCCGATACCGGTAATATGGAAGTGTTCATCCGCTACGGCACCAAGGAGCAGAAGCGCAAATGGCTGCGCCCGCTGATGGACGGCGAGATCCGCTCCGCCTTCCTGATGACCGAGCCGGCGGTCGCGTCGTCTGACGCCACCAACATCGAGACCCGGATCGAGAAGGACGGCGATCACTACGTCATCAACGGCCGCAAATGGTGGTCGTCGGGCGTCGGCGATCCCCGCTGCAAGGTCGCGATCCTGATGGGCAAGACCGACTTCAACGCCGCCAAGCATCAGCAGCAGTCGCAGATCCTGGTGCCGCTCGACACCCCCGGCATCAAGGTCGAGAAGATGCTGCCGGTATTCGGCTTCGACGATGCGCCGCACGGCCACGCCCAGGTGCTGCTCGAAAACGTTCGCGTGCCGAAGGAAAACATCCTGCTCGGTGAGGGCCGCGGCTTCGAGATCGCGCAGGGCCGCCTCGGTCCGGGCCGCATCCATCACTGCATGCGCACCATCGGCAAGGCCGAGGAGGCGCTGGAGAAGATGGTGAAGCGGCTCGCCTCGCGCACCGCGTTCGGCAAGAAGATCATCGAGCATTCGGTCTGGGAGCAGCGCATCGGCGAGGCCCGCGCCGACATCGAGATGAATCGCCTGCTGTGCCTCAAGGCGGCCGACATGATGGACAAGGTCGGCAACAAGACCGCGCAGGCCGAGATTGCGATGATCAAGGTCACCGCACCAAACATGGCGCTGAAGATCATCGACAACGCGATCCAGGCCCATGGCGGCGGCGGCGTCTCCGACGAGGCCGGGCTCGCCAAGGACTACGCCCACATCCGCACGCTCCGTCTCGCCGACGGTCCGGACGAGGTGCACAATCGCGCCATTGCCAGACTTGAACTTCGGAAGTATGCAAACAAGAGCAGCTAACGGGAGCGCCTGCGATGGCGCTCCCCAAGAACCAGTAGGGAGCGTCATCGTGGCGGACGGCGTCAGGAAAGACGAAGAATTTTCCGGCACAAGGGAAGTCGAGGAACGCCATCGCGTCAACGAGGCGAGCCTCGATGGCTGGATGAAGGAACACGTCGAGGGCTATCAGGGTCCGCTCAAGGTCCTGCAGTTCAAGGGTGGCCAGTCCAACCCGACCTACAAGCTCGAGACCCCCGGCCGCAACTACGTGATGCGCCGCCGTCCGTTCGGTAAATTGTTGCCGTCGGCCCACGCGGTGGACCGCGAGTTCCGCGTGATCGCGGCGCTCGGCAAGCAGAATTTCCCGGTCGCCAAGGCCTACGCGCTGTGCACCGACGATGCCGTGATCGGCTCGGCCTTCTACGTCATGTCGATGGAGGAGGGGCGGGTGTTCTGGGATCCGACGCTGCCGAGCCAGCAGCCCGACGCGCGCCGCAAGATATTCACCAGCAAGATCGAGACGCTGGCGAAGCTGCACATGCTCGATCCCGAAAAGATCGGCCTTGGCGATTTCGGCAAGCCCGGCAATTATTTTGCGCGTCAGGTCGACCGGTGGACCAAGCAGTACCGTGCGTCCGAGACGCAGCATATTCCCGAGTTCGAGAAGCTCGCGGAGTGGCTGCCGAAGACGGTGCCGGAGCAGAAGCGCGTCTCGGTCGTGCATGGCGACTATCGCCTCGACAACATGATCTTCCATGCCACCGAGCCGCGGGTGCAGGCGGTGCTCGACTGGGAATTGTCGACGCTCGGCGATCCGATGGCCGACTTCACTTATCTCCTGATGCAGTGGACCATGCCGGGCCTCGCCAACGCCGACCTCAAGGCGCTGAACATTCCGAGCCAGGACGAGGCCGCGCAGATCTATTGCAACGTCACCGGCATGGCTGTGCCGGATCTGAACTGGTACTTCTCCTACAACCTGTTCCGCCTCGCCGGCATCACGCAGGGCATCGCGGGGCGGGTCCGCGACGGCACCGCCGCGAATGCCAAGGCCCTCGAGTCGGCCAAGCGCACCGTGCCGCTGTCGCAGGCGTCATGGGAATACGCGCAGAAGGCCGGCGCGATCTGATATTGCGGGTTAGCGCAGCTTCTCTCTTAACCTCGCCCCGCGTGCGGGGAGAGGCAAAGGCCGCCTCCGGCGGCCGTCTTCTAGAACGCCGAAGCGGAGCCTCGGCGGTGTCGCATCGTAGATGCGGTCCGGGTGAGGGGGACTCTCGGCAAGTCCGTCTTTCACCGAGTTTGCCGAGACAGCCCTCACCCCAACCCTCTAAGAGCGAGCTTCGCTCGTCTCGACCCCGCAAGAGCGGGGCGAGGGAGAAAAATCGCGCCGTTTCTGCGAGGTGCGGCATGTTTCCGCATTGTAGACATCTGTGACTTGAGTTCGAAGCGCCGCCTTGGCAAGCCAGTCCGGTCAACGCCCGCCCTGGTCCTGATCGGACACCCTCATCTTGACCCTCTCCTCGAATCTTCGCGGCAGCCTGTTCATGGCCGCGGCCATGGCCAGCTTCACGGCCAACGACACCATCACCAAGGCGGTGTCGGTGGAGCTCAACATCGGCGAGATCCTGCTGGTCCGCGGCCTGGTCGCGATGGTGCTGGTGGCAGTGCTCGCCTGGTACCGCGACGCGCTGCGCAGTTTTGCCGCGCTGTTGATATGGCCGGTCGGATTGCGCGTCATGGGCGAGATCGGCGGCACGCTGACCTACCTCTCGGCGATCTCGCAGATCCCGCTCGCCAACGCCTCGGCGATCTTCCAGGCGCTGCCGCTCGTCATCACATTAGGTGCGGCGTTGGTGTTCGGCGAGCCGGTCGGCTGGCGGCGCTGGCTCGCGATCGCCGCCGGTTTCATTGGCGTGCTCGTCATCGTTCGGCCGGGCGCGGAAGGCTTTAGTCAGGCCGCGCTCCTCGCGCTGGCGTCGGTCGGCTTCTGCGCGGTGCGTGATCTCGCGACGCGCCGGATCCCGAAGCATTTGCCGACGGTGTTCATCACGCTGCTCACGACCGTGACGGTGACGACGGCGGGCGCTGCCGTGCTGGTGCCGCTTGGCGGCTGGCGGCCGCCGTCCGGCCATGCCCTCGGCCTGCTTGTGTTCGCCGCGGTCCTGATCCTGATCGGCTATCAATGCATCATCGTATCGCTACGCACCGGCGACATCTCGGCGGTGGCGCCGTTCCGCTACACCGCGCTGCCATGGGCGATGCTTACAGGCTATCTCGCCTTCGGCCACAAGCCCGACGGCTCGATGCTCGCCGGTGCCGCGATCATCGTCGCCTCCGGCCTCTATGCCTTCTACCGCGAGCGCAAGCGCGACAAGCTCCGCCCGGCCGCGACGGGTCCGGGCCTGCCGCCGGATGGGCTATGACCCATCCGCGGACCGCAGGATGGTTGGAGCGCAGCGATGCCCATCAAGCCGGCAGCATCGTGTCGCGCGGAAGGACGATGGGTTTCGGAAGAACTCAACCCATTCTGCGCGATTTGTATGCTCGTTCGACCAGGGCTAGTACCGCGCGATGCCAGATCTTGGTTTATCGAACGACCCTCGTTGGCGCCGCCTGTGGGAGCGACCTTGGCGCTGCAATTCATGCGGGGATGAGCACCAAGGGATTTTTGATCTCGCATGCGGGAAAGCCGGGACAAGTCGCCTATGCGGGCTACGGCGTCATTTGCCGCGCCGGACGTCGAGAATATCCAGGACCGGGCATTCCGGCGCGGTCGTTCCCGAGCATCGCGCGACCGTCGTTGCCAGCAGGCGTTCGAGCTTGCGGAGATCGCTGATCTTCGCTCTGATGTCGTCGAGGTGCAGCGTCGCGATGTCCCGCACTTCCCGGCATGACGCCTTGTCGGGACCTCCCAGCCGCAACAGCGCCCGGATTTCATCGAGTGAGAAGCCGAGTTCGCGTGATCGCCGAACGAAGGCAAGCACGCGCGATTCATGCGGGCCATAGACGCGCCGGCCATTGGCTGCGCGCGGGGGAGGCGGCAGCAGCCTGATCTTCTCGTAGTATCTGATGGTTTCAATGTTGACGCCGGTCAGTTCGGAAATCTGCCCGATCGTCATGCCGTCCGCTCGCGAAGCCGTGATCCCGCGCATGCCCGGTTCCCTTGATCCTGTAGTCACTACAGGATGTAGCGTGGCTGGCATGATGGTCAAGGAAGACGAGATTTCCACGCAATCCAGCCGCGGGTCGGCCCTGCTGGCGACCGGCGGCCTGGTGGCCGCATTGGCGGCGTCGTCGTGCTGCATTGTGCCGGTGCTGCTGTTCAGCCTCGGCATCAGCGGCGCGTGGATCGGCAGCCTCACGCGGCTTGCGCCCTACCAGCCTTATTTCATCGCGGCGACAATCGCATTTCTCGGCGGCGGCTATTGGCTGACGTATCGCGCCTCGAAGATCACCTGCGCCGAAGGCGCAGCCTGCGCGCGGCGGCTGCCAAGCCGCCTGGTGAAAACGACGCTTGTCGTGGCTACCTTGCTCGTCGTCGCGGCCTTCGGCTTCGACTTCCTGGCGCCGCTGTTGTTCGACACCTGAATGGAGTTCACATGAACGAACTGATTGCTTCCTCCGCATTCGTGCTTTCCCTGCTGGCGTCGCCGTCGGCGTTCGCCGCCGAGAGGACGGTGACGCTCGCCGTCAGGAACATGGATTGCGCGGCGTGTCCTCACACCGTGAAGGCCAGCCTTGAAGCCGTGCCCGGCGTCACAAAAGTCGCGGTGTCGTTCCGGGAGAAAATCGCGGTCGTGACCTATGACGACGGCAAGGCCGATCTGAAGGCACTCACGACCGCCACAACGAATGCTGGTTATCCTTCAGCTCCCAAAGGCTGAATGGAAAGTGGGGCCGGGAGCTGAGCGTCATGATTCTGCAATCCGTCATCACCTGTCCGCATTGTGGTACCGCGAAGTCGGAGACGATGCCCGCCGACGCCTGCCAGTTTTTCTATGTCTGCACGGGCTGCGCCGAGCGGCTGCGACCGAAGCAGGGTGATTGCTGCGTGTTTTGCTCCTATGGCTCGGTGCCGTGTCCGCCGATCCAGGCCGAGCGCTCGGGCGCGGCGGACGCGGCCTCATGCTGCCGCTGCTGAGCGCGGTGGGTTTCTCGTCGACCCCGGTGTCCCGCGACTGGCTTGGCAACTGGCGCAGCAGCGCGCTGGCCTGGTGAATAGCGCACGCGGGCCTGCTCGCCGGCCTGCTGGCGTCGGTGCCGGTCCGTGTGGCTGTGTGGACTGCGGCACTGGTTCGGATGGGCCTGGCGTGTATCCTCAACTCCCGTCGATGCGCAAGGACGCATTGCTGCTACACCGGGCCCTACTATCTGTCGATGATGGTGCCGGTGCTCGTGATCGGCCTCGTAATCCGGTCTGATGACATTCTGGCGTGGCTCATCCTCGGCATCGCCATCGTCGGAGGAAGCAAACTCATCTGGTGGGCGACGGAGCGCGCCTAGGGCACGTTCTCCTAGGACCGGTTCGGGCGGGCTAACGCGACCATTTGTGCGGCGTCACTTCGCGCAGTGCGCGATCAGCCGCGCGATGAATCCTCCGCAAGCCTCGAGCTGCGACATCTCGACGAACTCATCCGGCGTGTGGGCCTGCGCGATCGAGCCGGGGCCGATCACCACCGACGGCACATCCGCCATGCTGACGAACAGGCTGGCCTCGGTGCCGAAGGCCACCTTGGCGTGGTCGTTGCGGCCGGCAAATTGCTTGGCGAGCGTGACGATGGCAGCGTCCGCCGCGGTATCGAGCGCGGGGTAGTCGAGGATCTCCTCGAAATCGATGCCGCACTCCGGATGCCGCTTGCGCATCGCCGGCTCGATCTCGGTCTTCGCCCAGGCGATGATCGCGTCCGTTACCTGCCTGGACTCGGTGATGCCGATGCCGCGACATTCGAATTCCACCACGCAACTGTCGGGCACGATGTTCAGCGCGGCGCCGCCATGCACGATGCTGGTGAGCAGGGTCGAGTGCGGAACGTCGTAGAGGCCGTCTCGCTCGGCATCCGCGGCCAGTAGCGAGGCACGGCGGCGGATTTCGGTGATCAGGTCGGCCGCGTATTCGATGGCGTTGACGCCGTCGGGCGCGATCGAGGAGTGGCGGGCGAGCCCGCGGAACGTGGCGCGCACGCCGTGCTTGCCCTTGTGCCCGATGATCACCTGCATCTGGGTCGGCTCGCCGACGAAGCAACCGAGCGGCTTTACCGGCCTGCGCGCGACCTCGCGCAGCATCGGGCGGACGCCGACGCAACCGATCTCCTCGTCATAGGAGATCGCCAGATGGATCGGCGTCTTCAGATCGGCCGCGAGCATTTCCGGAACCATCGCGAGACAGACGGCGACAAAGCCCTTCATGTCGGTGGCGCCGCGGCCGTAGAGCCGGCCGTCATGCTCGACGAGTTCGAACGGGTTGTGGGTCCAGTCCTGTCCTGCAACCGGCACGACGTCGGTATGCCCCGACAGCACCAGGCCCGCTCTGTCCTCGGGGCCGACCGTGACCCACAGCGAGGACTTCTGTCCGGTTTCATCGACGATGCGCTGGCTGCCGACGCCAAGCGAGGCGAGGTAGCGCTCGATGTAGTCGATCAGCGGCAGATTGCTGCGGTCGCTGACCGTGTCGAACGCGACGAGGTCGGCCAATAGCTTGCGGATACGGTCGGGACGTTGGTTTTGCATGGATTGGGTCACTAGCGCGAATGGATCAGCGAACCATAACAACGAAAACGTGAAAGGGAAAAGAACTCGCAGCGCCGGGTGAGCGGCCTGTCCACCATAGCTCCAGGAGCGGAGGCGGAGGCCAGACCCGTCGTACGAAGTACGGTTGCTCGGACCAGTGTTGCCCATTCGACACGACGGGCAACTCAGCCAAAACCTGTCAATCTCGCGCAGCAAAAATAATTCGTTTTATCAGAAGCGCAACTCAGTGTATGGTTCGCTCGTCTCACCCGATCGAGGGGCGGATCGCGGTCGTCACGAACGCGGTGTGGGATGCGGTGGACGTCGAGCGTGCAACTGACGAGAGCGCGCAAGGCGGACGGTGAAGTCGTGCAGGCCTGACGCCCTAGTGGCAGGTGTCCTCTCCTAAAGAAGCTAACGCTTCTCAGGGAAGGCGGTGACAA
>NZ_JBNDLA010000015.1:0-152267 GCF_050435825.1 Bradyrhizobium sp. I1.14.4
GACATATGGATGCAAGCGATCCGATCTACTCAAAAAGCTCTTGTGCCACGGGGGCCGTCCACATATGGGTCCCTGCTTTCGCAGGGACGACACCGAGTTTGTGGCATGCGATCTCGGCAAGATAGCCGCGAGGTTACTTTTAGCTGCTGGAGAAGAAAACTCTCCTCGCCCCTGCTCGAACGAAAGGTCCTTCCAGCCTGGAGCCGCAAAAGGCATTCCACGACCCTTGCTTATGCCCCCGTCGTCGCGACATTGTTATGGTATTCCCTGATGGTACGACGATGAGCCAATCCGCATTCGATCCCTTCGGCGAGCCGGTCCCCGCGGTCGATTCTTCGGCCGCGAGCGAGGGCGTGTCGAAATGGCTGAAGACCGCGGGCACCAGCGTGTTCTGGGTGCTGGTGGTCGGCATCGTGCTGGCACGCGCCATCTATTTCGAGCCCGGGGTATTCAGCTTCGAGCATGCCGTTGCCTGGGCCCAGGGTCTGTTCGCCGCGCTCTAGCCGCCGGCATCCGCGGCGGCGTCCTCGCGGCTTGCGCTTCCCGAATGATCCCCTCGAACGCGACCGCCGCCGGCACATCGAGCCGGCCGGGCGATTTCAGCTGCCACAGCGTACGCGCGATATGGACGCCCTTGATCGGGATCACCTTGAGTTTTCCAAGCTTCACCTGATCGTCAATCGTGGCGATCGATACGATGGCAACGCCGACGCCGGCGGCTACCGCCTGCTTGATCGCCTCGGTGCTGCCGATCTCGAGCGTCCGCTGCGGCTCGACGCGGTGGGCCGCCAGCGCCTGCGCGACCACCTCGCGCGTGCCTGAGCCGGGCTCGCGCACGATCAGAATCTCATCGTTCAGCGACCGGATGTCGATCGGCGCTTGAACCGCCGCGAAGCGGTGATCCGGCCCCGCGATCAGCGCCATGACGTCGGTGCGCCAGGCGTCGCTGGTCAGGTTCTCGTCCTCGACCGGCCCCTCGACCAGGGCGATTTCGATTTCATGGCCCAGCATCAGCGCGGCGATATCGCTGGTGTTGGCACTCACCACATGCAGATCGATGCCGGGAAAGGCGCGGTGGAACACGCCGAGATATTCCGGGATCATGTAGGTCGCGATCGTCGTGCTGGCGCCGATTCGCAGCGAGCCGCTGTCGAGATTGCGCAGCGCCAACAACTCGTCCTCCGCGGCACGCTCGGCCGCGAACAGCGTCTCGGCATGCCGCGCCAGCGCCGCGCCCTCCCGGGTCGGCCGCACCCCCTTCGGCGTGCGGTCGAGCAGGCGGCAGCCGACCTGCAGCTCGAAATCCCGCACGCCTTTGGAGATCGCCGGCTGGCTGATGTGCAGGAGGTCGGCGGCGCGGGAGAAACTTCCGGTCCTCGCCACGGCCGCGAACAGGCGGAGCAGATGCAGGTTGAGGGACATAACTTCTCTCTATCGGGGCAGTCCGAAAATATATTAGCCAAGTGGTGTGCTCTGGCGCATAAAATCTTCTCCGAAAAGGGGATTTCGTGCCGGAACGAGAACAAGACCGGGGGCCGAGGCAGGGGGCGCTGAAGCGTATAATCCTGCTCATTCCGGGCATCCTCCTCTGCGGGGTGGTCACGGCCATCTCGCTCGGCATCCAGGCCGTCGAGGAGCGCGTTTTCGACCACCCCTACATCGAGGCCCTCGTCGTCGCGATCCTGCTCGGGATGGCGGTACGCACCGCCTGGGAACCAGCAGAGCGCTGGCGCTCGGGCATTGCCTTCAGCGCCAAGCAGCTGCTCGAGGTCGCGGTGATGCTGCTCGGCGCGTCCATCAGCTTCGCCGCGATCCTGGCGTCAGGCTATATCCTGATCGGCGCCATCGCCCTGACGGTCGTGATCATGCTGGCGGTGAGCTATGGGCTGAGCCGCCTGCTCGGCCTCAAGACAAAGCTCGCGATCCTGATCGCCTGCGGCAATTCGATCTGTGGCAACTCGGCGATCGCGGCGGTCGCGCCCGTGATCGAGGCCGACGGTGACGACATCGCCTCGTCGATCTCGTTCACCGCCATTCTCGGCGTGCTGATGGTGCTGGGCCTGCCGCTGCTGATTCCGCTGCTGAAGCTGACCGCGACGCAATACGGCATCCTCGCCGGCCTCACGGTCTACGCCGTGCCGCAGGTGCTGGCGGCGACCGTGCCGGCCGGCATCGTCTCCACCCAGATCGGCACGCTGGTGAAGCTGGTGCGCGTCCTGATGCTGGGTCCGATCGTGGTCGGCCTCTCGCTGTTCGTGGCGCGGCGCCGCAAGACTGGAACGGCGAAGGCGGCTTCAATCAGCCCGTTCAAGCTGGTGCCCTGGTTCATCATCGGCTTCCTGGTGCTGGCCGCGCTGCGCTCGTTCCAGCTCGTGCCAGATATCGCGATTGCGCCGGTGACCAAGACGGCGGCGATCCTCACCGTCGTCTCGATGGCGGCGCTCGGGCTCGGCGTCGACGTGCGCGTGCTCTCGACCGTCGGCGGCCGGGTGACGGCGGCGGTCACCCTGTCGCTGCTGTTGCTGCTCGGGCTCAGCATCGGCCTCGTGCATTTCTTCAAGTAGAGCATGATCCGGAAAAGTGTAGCGGTTTTCCGCGCGACAAACGCGCAGCGTTTTGCGCGGGGATCATGCTCAAATCAAATGGCTAGTTAGGCCGTGAACTCGTTAGCGCGCAACCAAATTCGGATTGATGCGAGTTTGACGAACGCCAGATAGTTGGCCGCGAGTTTGTCATATCGGGTCGCGACACGCCGACACTGCTTGTACCCGCCGAACGCCGCGCGACTTGTTCGGCAGCATTGGTTTGATAGCGGTCCATTCATAGTCGCTGAGTTTGTAGCGCATGATTCGAGGCTCCGGTTTCGGAGCTTGAATCACGTCTCGGGTAGCGCCATCAACCCGGCACTAGCGTGTGGCCAAGCGGCTAATGCTCTAATTTACTTCCGCTTTCGGCGGCATAGCCGACATGGCCGGACTTGCCGCTGGGTCGCCCCCTGTAGCGATTGACCCGAAGCGGACATTCCAGCTTCTCAAGCTCTGCGCTAGTCTCAGGCCACTGATTATCAAGAACGGTAGAGCATTGGAGGGAACTTGTTATGTCTAAGTTGAAATGCCTTGTTGCCTTCGTTGGGTGGCTTATTGCAGCGTCTCCGAGCTTCGCCGAAGACCGTGAAAAGGTGATCGGCATCTGGAAATTGGTTTCTCAAGAGATTGAAATTCAAGCCACCGGGCAAAAAGAACCCGTCTTCGGACGTTCACCTTCGGGATACGCGATTTTCACGGCCGAGGGCCGGGTAATGTTTGTCCTGACTGGAGAGGGGCGCAAACCGCCACAAACGGTCGAAGATCGCGCCGATCTGCTAAACAGCATGGCCGCCTACACTGGCATCTATCGTCTCGAAGGTGACAAATGGATTACGAAGGTCGATGTTGCATGGAACCCTGAATGGGTGGGTACCGAACAAACACGCTTCTTCAAATTAGACGGTGATCGCCTTCAGGTCACCTCGACGTGGCGAATAATGCCCAACTGGGCGGATAAGGGGATGCAGAGGAGCCTCCTCGTGTTCGAAAAAACGAAATAGAGTTTGAAAGACCCGCCTGCGCGAGCCGGGGGAGCGCCCGGTTGCATTGCATAAGCCTCCTTTGGCACTTTGAGACGCGTGTGCGTGCCCCTTCGTGGTCATGCACCAGCCGCGAATAGCCTGCCCTACGGTCCGGTCAGTTTGAATTTGGTGCAGCGCCGGAGCTGCCTGAACTCCCACTATTGGTTGGTTTGAGACCGCGCGGCGCGGTCATAGTTGCGCCCTTCGCGGAGGAGGACATTTATGGCGCTCTCTTCTACATTCTTGTCATCAAGCGGCAGCGGCTATGAAGCCCAGATGGGGCGCTGGAGCCGCCGCCTCGCGCCGTTGCTGATCGATTTCTCGGGTATCCGAGAAGGCAGTGTTGTTGATGTCGGCTGTGGCATCGGCAGCTTGACCTTCGCGCTCGCCCAAAATCCAGCTATTGCGAGCGTCACTGGAATTGATTTCTCAGCCCCCTACGTCGAGCATGCAAAGACCCAGAACCGAGATCATCCTCGTGTCGCGCTAGAGGTTGGGGATGCCTGTGCGATGCCGTTCCCGGACGGCTCGTTCGATCATTCGATCTCCTCGTTGGTTATCCAATTCATCCCGGATGGCGGACGGGCTGTGCGTGAGATGCGCCGCGTCACGCGCCGGGGCGGCACAGTTGCGGCGGCCACCTGGGACGTGCGGGGCGGCTTCGTACCTTGGCGCATGTTCTTCGATACAGCATCAATGCTTGATCCCAATGCAGCCGAGCGCCGTGCTAAGGCGTGTGCTCGCCCTCTGGTAAAGCGTGAAGGCCTTTTGCGCGCCTGGATGGATGCCGGGCTTGCAGAGGTCGAGGTTGATGCCCTAACGATACGAATGGACTTCTCGTCGTTCGATGATTTCTGGACGCCGCACGAAGGAAGCGACGGCCCTTTCGCGGACTATCTACGGACCCTGGAGCCGGACCTGAAGCAGAAAGTGCGCGAAGCCGTGCGAGCGGCCTATCTGGACGGTGAAGCTAACGGCGCTCGTTCCTATGCAGCAACGGCGTGGTGTGTGAAGGGCACGGTATCCTGAGCCAAGGCGTCTGAGGTAATCGCAACCACTACGAACACTCCCCGTCGAGGGCCGCTATCGGGATATAGCGGACTGTCCGCCCGGCTTTATGAGTTCACGGCCTTAGAATGGGATGACGATTCGAAGAATAGTCATCCCGCTCTAGCCCTCGGGGCCGGCTATTCGGCTGCCTTCTCGGTTTTGCCGAACATGCGTGTCGGCGCGGGGAAGCCGCAGGACGTGCCGTCCGTGATCTTGACCTGGTCCTCCCACGGCAGGCGGAAGCGGCCGGACACCATGTCCTGCATGAACGTGTAGGGGCAATCCATCGCGCCGCCCTTCACCGCGACATAGCCGCGGTGCCAAAGCTGATAGATGTTGTTCTCGACGCCCCAGTTGATCCGCGCCTCGCGCACGAGGTCGGGCCGCACCTCGGCGGTGATGATCTCGTCGGCCCGTCCCGTGGTCCCGTGCGCGATGATGCTGCCGTCGAAATTGACGATCATGCCTTCGCCCATCGAATCGAACGACCCATCCGAGCCGCACATGCAGACATTGGCCGTCACCATCAGGTTCTGGAACGCGTTGGCCTGGTTGGTGAAGTGCCAGCTGTCGCGGATCGGCGCGGTGTAGCCTGCGGTGCGGATCATGATCTCGGCGCCCTTGTAGGCGCATTCGCGCGCCATTTCCGGGAACATGCCGTCGTGACAGATGATCAGCGCGATCCTGGCGCCTTTCGGTCCGTCGATCACGGGAATGCCGATGTCGCCCGGCTCCCACGGCTCGACCGGAATCCAGGGATGGAATTTCCGATAGTAAAGCTTGAGCTCGCCGTGATCGTCGATGATCAGGCCGGAATTGTAGGGATTGCCGTGCGGGTTGAACTCCATGATGGAGAAGCAGCCCCAGATCTTGTTGTCGATGCAGGCTCGCTTGAAAGCCGCGACTTCTGGCCCGTCGAGCCGGCACATGATCTCCGGATTGGTGTCCATCGAGAGCCCATGCAGCGCGTATTCGGGGAACACGACCAGATCCATGGTCGCGAGATTGCGCCGCGCCTTGCCGACCATCCAGACGATGCGCTCGGTCTGTCGCGCCAGATCGGCCTTGGTCGCCACCACGGGCAGTTGCAGTTGCACCAGTCCGATCACCACGCCGTTGGGTGATTTGTTGAGACCGCCAAGTCCATTCATGCCTGTCCTCCCGCTTGTTTGAAATGCGCCGTCATTTCGCGAACGATCATCGTCGTTCGGTCGGGCTCCCAGCTAGCAACGATCATGCCAGCAAGATCGAACGGTCCGCAAATCAGGTGCCGGTGAGGGAAGATGGCGCGGAGAACGGCGGCGCGCCTGTCCCAAGAGATTGAGATGCCGGACGTTTCGGGCCGGCGAGGGCGCGAGCCGCATCATTGCGTAATGGCACGCGGTTTGCTTAATCAGGTGCGGATCTTCTCGCATTCAGGGCGTGCGTCATGGCGAATTCAAGCGGGACAATCGCGGCGGAGCCGGAGCCGATCACGCTCGACTGGAGCAAGACCGCGCTCGTCATCATCGACATGCAGCGCGATTTCATGGAGCCCGGCGGCTTCGGCGAGACCCTCGGCAATGACGTCAGCCGGCTTGCCCGCGCCGTGAAGCCGATCGCCGCGGTGCTCGGGGCGGCGCGCGACGCCGGGCTGCTCGTGGTGCATACCCGCGAGGGCCATCTGCCCGACCTCTCGGACGCGCCGCCGGCGAAGCTCGAGCGCGGCGCGCCTCGCTTGCGGATCGGCGATCCCGGGCCGATGGGACGAATCCTGATCCGCGGCGAGGCGGGCCACGACATCATCCCCGAGCTCTATCCGCTCGACAGCGAGATCGTGATCGACAAGCCCGGCAAGGGTGCGTTCTACGCTACCGAGTTCGGCGACATCCTGCAGAACTACGGTATCGAAAATCTGCTGGTCTGCGGCGTTACCACCGAAGTCTGCGTCAACACCACGGTGCGCGAGGCCAACGACCGCGGCTACCGCTGCGTCGTGATCGGCGACGGCTGTGCGTCCTACTTCCCGGAATTCCACGAGATGGGCCTCAAGATGATCAAAGCCCAGGGCGGCATTTTTGGCTGGGTCACCGATTCAGCTGCGGTGCTGGAGGCGCTCGCCGCCTAGAGCAAGATGAGATTAGGTCGCCCGCGAAGGTGGTTCGCTCCCTCCGCGAGTCACATCGCGGAGAGAGCCCCCACCCCGCAAGCGGGAGAGGTGAGCCAGTCCGCCGCGAGACCGATTCAACCGGACATCATCCCGCTTTAGAGCAAGATGAGATCAGGCTGCGGCCGCGCAGAAGCCCGCAAATGCAATATGCGATAGCCCTTGGGCGAGGGGGGGCACCTGCAAAATTTCGGAATATTAGAAGAATATCCCTGAATTGCCCGACGTGTCAAGTTGCTGGTCGAACGCCGGACGCCGCCGGCTACTTTGCATGGGGTTGTTTTCGATATTTTGGCAGCGCCCCCTGCGACGGCCCCATAACTTCATATTGCTCTAACCGCCTTTCACCGCCCCTGCCGTGAGCCCGGCGACGATCTGCCGCTGCGCCAGCACAGTGAGCAGCAGCACCGGTGCCGTCACGATCAGCGCGGCGGCGGCGAGCGGGCCCCAGCTCAACTGGTCGAACGAGATCATGTTGTAGACCGCGACCGGCAGCGTGCGCGTCTCGCGCCCGGCCAGCACGATGCCGAACACAAAATTGTTCCAGGAGAAGATCACCGCGAGGATGAAGGCGACCGCGAGCCCGGGTTTGGCGATCGGCAGCGCGACATGGCGGAACACCTGCCAGCGCGTGGCGCCGTCGATCAGCGCGGCTTCCTCCAGCTCGAGCGGCGTGGTCTCGAAATACCCGATCATGATCCAGATCACGATCGGCACCGTGACCACGAGATGGATGATGATCTGCGGCACCAGCGTGCCGAGCAGGCCGAGCCATTGGAACAGCAGGAACAGCGGGATCAGATACGACAAGCCCGGCGTGATGCGTGCGATCAGGATCACGATCGCCGATTTATGCGCGGCCATCCGCGCAATGCCGTAGCCGGCGGGCACGCCGACCAGCATCGCCAGCCCCGTGGCGCAGCCGGTGACGATCAGGCTGTTGCTGAAATAGGTCAGGAAGCGGTTCGAGGCGAACACGTCGGCGTAGTTCTTCCAGGCGATATTCTCCGGGATGAACACCGGCGGATAGGAGGCGTTGTCGATCTCGAACTTCAGCGACAGCGAGGCCATCCAGAGGAAGAACAGGATCGCCGGCGAGACGATGACGAACACCGACAGCCACAGCCCGATCCGGCCCAGAATCTGACGCAAAGCTATTTGACGCAGGTTCATGCGTCGCTCCCAAGCTCTGACGTCCACAGCATGCGCTTGCGCAGATAGAGCAGCAGCGCTGCCAGCGCCACGATCAGCAGGAAGAACACCACCGCGATCGCCGAGCCGTAGCCGAGGTCGTAATAGACAAAGGCGACGCTGTAGAGATAGACGTTGATGGTTTCCGACGCCGAGCCGGGTCCGCCTTGGGTGATCGCGAAGATGATGTCGAAGCTCTTCACCGCGTCGATCATGCGGATCATGCCGGCGATGAACAGAAACGGCATGATCAGGGGCAGCGTGATGAAGCGGAACACCTGCCAGAAATTGGCGCCGTCGATCTGCGCGCTCTCATAGGGTTCGGTCGGGATCGCGGCGAGGCCGCCGAGCACGATCAGCATCACCAGCGGCGTCCATTGCCAGGTCTCGACCAAGACCAGCGACGGAATCACCGTCGCGGGGTTGAACACCCAGAGCTGCGGCGGCAGGCCGACCAGCGAGAGCAGATAGTTCAGCACGCCAAGCTGCGGGTGAAACATCATGGTCCACACCAGCGCGATCGCCACGGGAGTGGCCATCATCGGCATGATGAAGATGCCACGGAGGAAACCGCGCGCGGCGAATTTCTGGTGAAACACCACTGCGGCCAGCGTGCCGAGGACCAGCGGCAGCAGCACCGACAACGCGGTGTAGGACAGCGTGTGCCCGACCGCCTCGACGAAGCGCGGATCGGTCGGCAGCCGCAGGTAGTTGGCGAGCCCGACGAAGACGGTGGGCGAGCCGACCTTCCATTCCTGCATGCTCATCCAGATCGTGAACACCCACGGAAAGATGATCACCGCCAGCACCACGACGAGCGCCGGGATCACGAACGGCCAGTAGGACGGCGGACGCCATTCGCGCGCCGGCGCGGCGTTGTCGGCCACGGCCGGCTCAGTCCGTGTCACCGCGCTCACGCTTTTTCGCTACGCTCCAGGATCGGGCGGAATTGCTCGTGCGCCTTCTTCAACTCGGTGGCGGGATCGGCGCCTGACAGCGTCGCGGTCAGCGCCGCACCGACGATGTCGCGGAATTCGGCCACCGGGATGATGACGGGCAGGCCGAGCTTCGAGATCTTCGCGGAATCGACCACCGATTGCAGCCATTCCTTGGTCTTCACGCCCTTGGCGACCTCGGCATCGTCGACGATGGAGTTGCGGAACGGCACGCCACCGCCGGCCTGCAGCAGGCGTGCGCCCTGTCCCTTCGAGACCACCCATTGGCAGAGCAGGTACGCGGCTTCCTTGTTCTTGCT
Organism: Bradyrhizobium sp. I1.14.4; assembly: GCF_050435825.1. Taxonomy (NCBI): domain Bacteria; kingdom Pseudomonadati; phylum Pseudomonadota; class Alphaproteobacteria; order Hyphomicrobiales; family Nitrobacteraceae; genus Bradyrhizobium; species Bradyrhizobium sp. I1.14.4. The sequence continues at coordinate 9,250 of NZ_JBNDLA010000015.1, forward strand.
CGCCGCGGGAATGCCGACGCCGTCGCCATAGGTCGACGAGAACTTGCCCTTGGGGCCGGCGGGTACCAGCGTGTAGCCGACCTTGCCGACGACGCGCGAGGCGGCGGGGTCTTCCAGCGGCGGCGCCCAGCCGTCGGCGTCGATCCACATCGCCGACCTGCCTTGCGTGAAGGAGGCCATCGACTCCATCCAGTTGAAGCCGGCGACGCCGGGAGGCGCGCATTTCGTCAGCAGCCGCTGATAGAGCTTGGTGGCTTCGATCGCCTCCGGGCCGTCGGTCAGGATGTTGCCCTTGGCATCGAGGAATTCGCCGCCATAGTTCAGATAGAAGTTGGTCCACATCGCCATGTTGGCGTTGCGCAGGCCGCGGCCGACGAAGCCGTAGATGCCTTCCTTGGGATCGGTGAGTTTTTCGGCGGCGACCGCCATCTCCTCCAGCGTCTTCGGGACCTCGACGCCCTTCTTCTGGAACAACTCCTTGTTGTAGTAGAGGATGAAATAGTCGACCGACCACGGCAGCGACAGCATCTGGCCCTTGTCGTTGCGCGCATATTGCAGGCCGGCCGCCGAGAAATCGCTCTCGACGAGGTCCGGCAGCGTCATGCTCGGATCCTTGAGATAGCCTGACATGTCGGCGAGCCAGCCGGCTTTCTCGAATTGCCGCTTCTGCACGTGATAGCTGAGGTGAACGACGTCGAAGCTCGGCTTGCCCGAGGACAGCTCGATCACGCATTTCTGGCGCTGCTGCTGCTCGGGAATCTGCTCCGACTCGACCTTGATGCCGGTCAGCTCGGTGAATTCCTTGATGTATTTTTGCAGATTGTCGCCGCGCGGTCCCTTGGCGAGGATCACCTCGAGCGTGGTGCCGGAATATTTCTTCCAGTTGACCTCGGCGCGGGCCGGAAATCCGGTCAATCCAACCGCGCCGGCGGCAGCGGTGCCGGCCAGCATCTGCCGGCGCGAGATCAGGTGATGCGACATGTTTCTCTCCCAGGGACGGTTCTTATTTGGAGAGATACTAGCGTCTCAACTTCCTGTGCCTAGCCCCCACATGCGCGGCGCCGCTGCATAGCGTAGCGCCGCGCATGGTATGACAGTTATGCCTTGACGAAGGCGAGCAGGGTGCCGTTCGCAGCCGCCGGCGGCACGGTGATGCCGCCGCCGCTCGTCACGCCGGTCGCGCCCAGCGCTTTCTCGGCGGCGGCAAGGTCGGCCGTGATCACGAGGCCGGCGCCGCCGCGATCGGACAGGCCATCCAGCGACACGCCGCCATAGCGCTTGCCGAGCTGATCCCTGGTCAGGAACACGAAGTCGGCGCGGTCGCCGCCGGACGGCACCGCAACGGCACCGTCAGCGTCGTGCCTCGCGGCGATATCGATCATCTTGGCGAGATGCGCGGCATCGGTTGCGGGATCGGGCGAGACGATCAGCACCTGCTTGAGGCGTTTTGCCCCGTTGGCGTGCGTCATCAGTTCGGGAATCCACACCGTCTCGCGGGTCTTGTGCTGGCAGGCGAAGATGCGGACGCCGCCGGGCGCCTCAGTGGTCGGCCACTGGAAGGTGCGGAATTTCGCGGCCGAGACCGTGCCATCCGGCAGCGTCACCGGGCGTTCGAAATCGGTCGGCCCGATCGGCGTATAGCCGCGCGCGCGAATCTCCTCGGCGCCGGCTGCCGAATCCACCGCGGTGAACGCGATGCGCTCGATGCCTTCGCCGCGCTTCTCCAAGAAGGCGCGCGCGGGAGCATTGTGCTCCGTCGGCGTCAGCACGCCGAGCAATTCCATGTAATCGGGGTCGAACATGATGGTGTAGTTGCCCGATCCCATATGCGCGCTGTGGGTGCCGCGCGGCGACACGGTGAAGCCGAGCCGCCTGTAATTCTCGGCGGCCTTGTCGAGGTCCTTCACCATGACCACGGCGTGATCGATTCCGATGACGTTCTTGAGTGCCACTTGTTGTCTTCCCGGCTGGAATGAGAGAGTAGAGTAAAGCTAACCAGAACGATCGGGCGCCCGCAAGGAAGGATCATGATGAACAGCAATGCCGTGCGGTGGCCCAATTCGCTCTGGGCCGCGGTGACGCCATCAGGCCCTGATTGCCCCGAGCTGACCGGCGCGCAGCAGGCCGATGTCGTGATCATCGGCGGCGGCTTCACCGGCCTGTCGACCGCACTGCATCTGCGCGAGGCCAATATCGACCTCGCGATCGTCGAGGCCGCCGAGCCGGGCTGGGGCGCCTCCGGCCGCAACAACGGCCAGGTGATCCCGACGCTGTCGCGTCCCGATCCCGATGACATCATTGCAAGGCACGGCGCGGCCGGCGAGCGCTTTGTCGCGATGCTGCGCGACAGCGCGGCTGACCTGTTCGATGTCGTCAGGCGCTACAATATCGAGGCCGAGCAGGAGCAGGCGGGCTGGGTGCAGCCGGTGCATTCGCCGGGCCGCATCAAGATCGCGGAGCGGCGGGTGCAGCAATGGTCGAAATTCGGCGCACCGGTCGAATTGCTGTCGCGCGATCAGACCAGGGACATGCTCGGCTCGGATGCGTGGTACGGCGGCTTCTGGAACAGGAGCGGCGGTCACGTCAATCCGCTGGCGCTTGCGCGGGGCCTGGCGCGCACCGTGCTCGGCCTCGGCGCGCGCATCTACGCCCGTTCGCCCGCGACGAGCTTCGAGCGCCGCGGCGACCGCTGGGTGGTGAAGAGCGAGAAGGGAGAAATCTCCGGCCGCGCGCTGGTGGTCGCGACCAATGCCTATAGCGGCGAGTTCGCGAAATCGCTGGTGCCTGAAATCGCAACCGAGGTGATGCCGGTGCTGTCCTGGCAGATGGCGACCCAGCCGCTGTCGGACAATGTCCGCAAGACCATCATCCCCAGCCGGCAGGCGATGTCGGATACCCATGGCGAGCTGTATTTCGCGCGCTATGACGCGCGCAACCGCCTCGTCACCGGCGGCGCCGTGCTCGGCCCGGGTGACAAGACCGGGCGGCTGAAGGCGCGGGTGACCGAGCGGTTGCAGCTGATATGGCCGCAGATCGGCGACGTCTCCTTCGACTATGTCTGGAACGGCTATGTCGGGATGACCGCGGATTTCCTGCCGCGCATGCACCGCCTCGGACCGAACGCCTATGGCTGGACCGGCTGCAACGGCCGCGCCGTCGCGCTGACGATCCCGCTCGGCCGCGAATTGGCGCGAGCCGTCCAGGGCGTGCCGGAGAGCGAGCTGGCGCTGCCGTTCACCGAGCCGGTGCAGTACATGGCGCACGGATTGTTGCGCAAGCTCGCGCCCTGGATGCTGGTGCTCTACAGGCGCCGCGATGCGCAGGAGCTGGTCAAGGGCGATCGCTTCGAGTTGCTGCGCTGGGCGGAGTACTTCCTCGCCTCGCGCCGATCAGGGTAGATGTTGCCCAATGTCGCGCCCGCGCGCGACGGCTTGATCAGGCAATCAAGGCATCGCGCTTTCGCGCGAAATCTCCGCCGGGGATCGCTGACAGCAGCGCCTGCGTATAGGGATGCTGCGGCTTGCCGAACACATCCGTGGTCAGCCCTTGCTCGACCACGGCGCCGTCCTTCATCACCGCGACGAGATCGCAGATCTGGGCGGCGACGCGCAGATCGTGGGTGATGAAGATGATGGAGAGGCCGAGCTGCTGCCGCAGCCCGGCGAGCAGCTTCAGCACCTGCGCCTGCACCGAGACGTCGAGCGCGGAGACCGGTTCATCGGCCACAAGCACATCCGGCTTCAGCGCCAGCGCACGCGCGAGGCCAATGCGCTGCCGTTGGCCGCCGGAGAATTCGTGCGGGAAGCGATCGCCGGCGGAGGGGTCGAGGCCGACCAGTTCGAACAGCTTTCGCGCTTCGGCGATCGCGGTGGTGCGATCGGCGCCGTGCACGATCGGTCCCTGCGCCACCAGCTCGGCCGCCTTGCGGCGCGGGTTGAGCGAGGCGAACGGATCCTGGAATACCATCTGGATGTGGCGGGTCTCGCGTCTGATCTCGCCGCGGTCGAGCCTGGCCCAGTCCTTGCCATTGAGCACGATCGACCCGGTGTCGGGATCGATCAGCCGCACGATGCAGCGCGCAAGCGTCGACTTGCCCGAACCGGACTCGCCGACGATGCCGAGCGTCGCGCCGCGCGGCAGGCGCAGCGACACGTTCTTGACTGCCTCCGTCACTCGCGTGCCACGGCCGAGGAAGCCGCCGGTGCGGTAGGTTTTTGAGACGCCGTCGATGGTGAGAATGTCCTTGCTGGAGAGAATGCGCGGCGGCGGCGCGTTCAGCGGCGGAACGGCCGATATCAGCTGCTTCGTATAGGCATGCTGCGGGTCGTGCAGAACCTCATCGGTCGAGCCCTGCTCGACGATCACGCCGTGTTGCATCACCACGACGCGGTCGGCGATCTCGGCGACCACGCCGAAATCATGGGTGATGAACAGCACCGCGGTCTTCTTGCGCTGCTGCAGATCGCGGATCAGCTTCAGGATCTGCGCCTGCGTCGTGACGTCGAGCGCGGTGGTCGGCTCGTCGGCGATCAGGAGCTTCGGGTCGAGCGCCAGCGCCATCGCGATCATGGCGCGCTGGCGCTGGCCCCCCGAGAGCTCGTGCGGATAGGCCTTTGCAGCAGCCTTTGGATCGGGGATGCGCACGTCCTCGAGCAACGCCAGAACGCGCGCATTGATCGCGGCCTTCGACAGACCGGTGTGGATCGAGAACATCTCGCCGATCTGGTCGCCGATGCTGCGCAGCGGATTGAGCGCCGTCATCGGCTCCTGGAAGATCATCGCGATCCCAGCGCCGCGCACCTCGCGCATCGCGGCAGCATCGGCGGCGCAGAGGTCGCGGCCGTCGAACATTATCCGGCCATGTTCGATGGCAACCTCGTTCGGCAGCAGCCGCATGATGGCGTTCGCCATCATCGATTTGCCGGAGCCGGACTCGCCGACCACGCAGAGGATCTCGTTGGAGGCGATCGACAGGGAAACGTCGGACAGCGCATGCGGCCGGTCGGCGCCTTTGGGCAGGCGCACCGTCAGCCCGTCGAGCGAAAGCACGGTCTCGCTCATCGGCGCTTCAGCCTTGGATTGAGCGCATCGTTGAGGCCCTGGCCGACCAGCGACACCGCAAGCACGGTGACCAGGATCGCAATGCCGGGGATCGCCGAGACGTACCACTGCACCCGGAGCACGTCGCGGCCGAGCCCGATCAGGTTGCCCCAGGAGGCGACGTTGGGATCGGACAGCCTCAGGAAGGCGAGCGCGCTTTCCAGCAGGATCGCGACCGCCATCACCACGCTGGCATAGACGATGACCGGCGGCAGCGCGTTAGGCAGGATCTCGCCGAGGATCAGCTGGACGTCCTTCATGCCGAGCGTCCTGCCGGCCTGCACGAATTCACGGCTGCGCAGCGACAGGAACTCGGCGCGGGTCAGCCGCGCAGGCGCCGGCCACGATACCACGCCGACCGCGATGGTCACCGTGGTCAGGGTCGAGCCGAACACCGCAACGAGCACCAGCAGCAGCACGAAGTTCGGCAGCGTCTGGAACGCTTCGGTGACCCGCATCAAGACATTGTCGATCCAGCCGCCGTAGAAGCCTGCAAAGGCGCCGACCAGAATGCCGATCAGGATCGCGATCACGGTGGCGACCCCGCCGATCAAGAGCGAAATCCGCGCGCCGTAGAAAATCTGGGCGGCGATGTCGCGTCCGGAATTGTCGGTGCCGAGCAAAAAGCGCGGATTGGAGAACGGCCAGATCAGCGGACGGCCCGCCAGCGCGAGCGGATCGCGCGGATACAGGAAGCCGGCGCTAACAGCCATCGCGATCACGAGCAGCAGCAGGATCAGGCCGATCACGGCGGCCGGGCTGCGGAAGTAGCGTTTCACCGCGTCCATCGTCAGCCCTCCGCCGCGATGCGCGGGTCGAGCCGCGCGTAGAGCAGGTCGACCACGAAGTTCACGAGAATCACAAGGAGCGCGGACACGAACACGATACCGAGCAGGGTGTTGAGGTCGCGCTGCACCACGGATTCGTAGGCGAGGCGGCCGAGGCCGGGCAGCGAGAACACGCTCTCGACCACGACCGAGCCGCCGAGCATGGAGCCGGCCTGCAATCCGATCAACGTCACCATCGGCAGCAGCGCGTTGCGCAGCACGTGGCGGGTGACGACATGGGTCTCGTCCAGCCCCTTGGCGCGGGCGGTGCGAACGAAATCGAGGTTCAAGACCTCCAGCATCGAGGCGCGCATGATGCGCAAATAGATCGCAAGGAAGATCAGCCCGAGCGTCAGTGTCGGCAGCACCAGATGGGCTGCGATATCGAGCACGCGCCAGATCCCGGTCTGCACCGTGCCGATGTCCTCGAAGCCGCCCGGCGGCAGCCATTGCAGATAGACCGAGAACACCACGATCGCCATCAGCCCGAACCAGAACGAGGGAGTGGCGTAGAAGATCAGGCCGAGGGTCGAGATCATCGTATCCGGCCAGCGGTTGACGCCGCGCGCGGCGATCACGCCGAACACCAGGCCGAAGAAGAACGCGAACGACAGCGACGCGGTCATCAGGAGGATGGTCGGCGGCAGCCGTTCCAGGATCACGGTCGCCACCGGCTTGCCGTAGATCGAGGAGAATCCGAGATCGAGCCGCACCAGGTGCCACAGATAGTTGGCGAGCTGGGCCGGAACCGACAGGTCGAGCCCGTAGAACTTGCGCAGCTCTTGCGCAGTCGCGGCATCGCCGCCGCCCATCTGCGCCATCAGCGCATCGACGGTGTCGCCCGGTGCGAGCTGCAACAGCAGGAACACGCCGATCAGGATCAGGAACAGGGTCGGGATCGAGGCGGCGAGCCGCTGCCCCGCAAGGCTCAGGATACGCATGCCTTTATCTTGACGGATAAAGGGTCAGGCCGAAAGCCAAAGATCGTGCCAGCTCGCCGAGCCCCAGCGCGGGGTGTTGGAGTGGTTGCGCGCTTTTGCCGTGATCACAGTGACGAAGATCTGCTCGATCGGCATCCAGACCGGCAGCTCCGTGTTCACCTCCTTGACGAAGTCGGCATAGAGCGCCTTGCGCTTGGCCGGATCGACTTCGGTCGCGGCATCGTCGATGGTCTTGTCGACGGTCTTGTCCTCCCAGCCCCACTGGTTGGTCCACGGCGCGCCCTTGGGCTGGCCGGAGCGGTACCACACCGTGGTCGAGACCGCGGGGTCGTTGCGATACTGGTGCCAGCCGGTCGCGAGATCGAAAGCGTGCTCGTCATAGACCTGCTTGAGGAAGCCGCCGCCGTCGTTGCGCACGATGTCGACCTGGATGCCGACTTCTCCCAGCGACTGCTGGATGAAGGTCGACCACAGCGAGATGTCCTCGCCCCACGGCGCCGGCAGCAGCTTTAGCGAGAAGCGGTTGCCGCCGGCGGCCTTGAAGCCGGCCTCGTCGAGCAGCGCGATCGCCTTGGCCTTGTCGTAGGCGTATTGCGGCGTGTTCGGCCCGGGATAGAAGTCGGTCGAGGTCGAGGGGATCGGGCCGGTGCCGAGCTTGGCGAAATCGCCGAGGAAATTATCGATGAAGAACGGCACGTTGATCGCATGCGCGATGGCGCGGCGAACGCGGATGTCGGACAATTCCTTGCGGCGGAAGTTGAACTCGATGGTGTTGGTGCGGGCGTTGCCCTCATTGCCCTTGGTCGAGACGATGAAGCGCTTGTCCTTGCCGAGCCGCGCCATGTCCGAGATCGTCAGCCCAGAGAACGGGCTGTAGTGCAGCTCGCCGGCTTCCATCTGCGCGGCCGCGGCGGCGCGGTCGGTGATCACCTTCCAGACGATGCGGTCGAGATAGGGCGCGTTCGGCCGCCAGTAGTCCGGGTTGCGGTCGGCGATGATGTATTGCCCGCGCTCATATTTGACGAACTTGAACGGGCCGGTGCCGACCGGCGCCAGATTGGTCGGGTTCTGCCTGATGTCGCCGCTCTCATAGAGATGCTTGGCGGAGACGTAGCCGAGGTCGGGCAGGGCGCGGAGCAGGAGGTTCAGCGGCATCGGCCGCTCGTAGCGGAAGATCGCGGTCTGCGGATCGGGCGTATCGACCGCTGTGAGGAAGAGCTGCAGCGTCGATCCGTAGTTGAGGATATTCTTCCACATATTCATCGCGGTGAAGGCGACGTCCTCCGACGTGAACGGCTTGCCGTCATGCCAGGTGACGCCCTTGCGCAGCTTGAAGGTGACGGTCTTGCCGTCCGGCGTCGCCTCCCAGCTCTCGGCGAGCACGCCGATCGGCTGGCCGCTGGCGTCGAGGTCGACCAGATTCTCCTGGATCTTGCCGCCGATGATATAGACGCCGGTCGAGGCCTGGATGCTGGGGTTGAGCTGGCGCTGCTCGGCGCCGTAATGGACGTTGAATACGCCGCCCTTGCGCGGGGTTTCCTGCGCGAATGCCCGCATCGGATTGATGACGTTGGCCGCAATGGCGGCCGAGGTCAGAAGGGCCGTGCGGCGGTTGATCTCGAGGCGGCTCAAATCCATACGCGGGGTCTCCAGAACTTACATAAAGGCTTGCATCGGGCGGCCGGCCGATCGGCCGTGGCGGTGCTGTACCGATGTTACCTTGGAATGGGAACCCAAGTCATTTTCTAATGCCTCGGCCTTTTGGAGGATCGTTTCCGAAACCTGAAGTGGCGCGCCGCAGCGCTTCGCAACCCGAATTGTGAGCAGTCTTGTCGCACGCCGGCGGTGCGAGATGCGTCAGGTGATTCTCTCGAGGGGGCGTTTCGGGAGCCCCGAAGCCGCACAAACCCTGTAATTTTAGGGGTCGGAAGCGACTTGACTTGAAAAAACACTGGAAAAATCCCTGATTCGGAGGCTGTCCACAGCGATATTGCTGTGGGGAGTACAGAAAACACTGTTTTTCTCGGCGTTTTCCGCCATATCGTGCCCACTCCAGAATCAATGGAGCAACCATGGCTACCCAACTGTCGAAGTCGCAAGTGATCGAGAAGATCGCGACCACCACCGAACTCTCCAAGCGCGACGTCAAGAACGTTTTGGACTCGCTCGTCGATGTCGGCCACAAGGAGCTGAAGAAGGCCGGGGTGTTCCTCGTCCCCGGCTTCGCGAAGTTCGTTGTGGTCAAGAAGCCTGCGACCAAGGCGCGCAAGGGCACCAACCCCTTCACCGGCGAAGAGATGATGTTCAAGGCCAAGCCGGCCCGGAAGATCGTCCGCGCACGGCCGGTCAAGGCCGCCAAGGACGCGGTTTGAGATGAGAGGCCTCCGGTAACGGAGGCCTTTTGCTTTTGAGCCGTTAGCCTGCCGCAGTAGGTTGCCTGCCCGCGAGAGTGTTCGAGCGAAATGGACACCGGCTCGCATGCGGAAACGCGCCAAAGCAACAGTCCAGAGCTCCGGTTCTGATTGAACCAGGACCGGAGTTCTAGACCACCGGCGATCGGCCACCATCGACATTGATGGCGGTACCGGTGACGTAGGAGCCTTGCTCCGATGCCAGGAAGCAGGCGAGGTTGGCGAACTCCTCCGCCGTACCGATGCGGCCGAGCGGAGTGCCCTTGGCAAGGCCCTTGGCGAATTCCGCGAAATCGGTGTTCGGCGCCTGAGAAGCGTGCCGCTTGACCCATTGATCGCTCATGATCAGGCCGACCAGCAGCGCATTCACCAGGATGTTGTGCTCGCCGCCTTCATTGGCCATGACCTTGGTCAGCGCCATGCCGGCGGCGCGCGACACCGAGGTCGGCGCCGAATTGCCGGCCGGCGCCTTGGCAAAGGTGTTGAGCACGTTGATGATGCGGCCCCATTTGCGCTGCTTCATGCCCGGCCATACCAGCCGGCTGAAGCGGATCGCGGCGAACAGCTTCAGGTCGAGGTCCTCCTGCCAGGCCTCGTCGCTGATGCTCTCGAAGGCCAGCGTGCGCGCCGTGCCCGCGTTGTTGACCAGCACGTCGATCTTGCCGACATCGGCGATGATCTGGTCGTGGGCCTTGCTGATATCGGCGGCCTTCGCGACGTCGCAGACATAATCGCGCACCACGAGGCCATCCTTGGCGAGCGCCTCGCGCGCCGCTGCGAGGTCGGCGGCGCCGCGGGCGAGGATCGCGACCCTGGCGCCGGATTCGGCAAACCGCCGCGCCACCGCGATCCCGATGCCCTTGCTGCCGCCGGTGACCACCGCGACGCGGTCCTTCATTGATAGGTTCATTGTTGTTCTCCCTGGGGCTGGCCCGGAGAGAACGCTATCAAACCGACAGCGCGACCAACAAGGTCATGCAGAGCAGGTGTGCCGTGACAATTATCGCGAGATGGAGCGGGCCGGACATCGGATATCTCCATTGTGATGCGCGGCAGGCACTCCGTGAGGTGAGCACCGCCGCTTGGCTCCCTACCCCTGAAAGGGGGAGGGCGGGGTGGGGGTTGCTCTCCGCGGACGCGGGCGTTCGCGGAGGCAGGATCCCACCCGGTTTGCTCTGCAACTTCACCTCCCCTTTTCAAGGGGAGGTGAGGTAACAGCGCGAGATCAGGCGCGGCCTAGTTCAAGCTCGCACTAGCGGTAAAACTGCGGTCGACGGCCTTGCCGACATCCAGCGTCTTGCCGAGGATGCCGTAGCGCGTGGCGCGGTCGGATGCGGCCTGCACTTCCTTCACCACGGCCTCGTCGATCGCGATCGGGGTCGTCTTCTGCGCGGTGTACGCGGCGAGCAGCACGTCCTCCGGCAGTTTTGTCAGTTCGGCCGTGTTCTTCGCGTATTCGGCGAGATGGTCGAGCGACCACAGCCGCGCCTTGTTCAGCCGCTGCACGAGGTCTTGCACCGCCGCGCGCTTGGTCGCGATCGCGTTGTCGGAGGCAACGATGAAGGTGATGGTCGGCGTCAGGCCCTCGCCGTCGGCGACGACGCGCGCGTTGTCCTTCAGCTTGGCATAGGAGACGTAAGGCTCCCACACCGCCCAGGCGTCGATCGAGCCGGCGAGCAGCGCGATCTTGGCGTCGACCGGACCGAGCGGGGCGAAGGTCGCGTCCTCGATCCTGCTGCCGGCCTTCTCCAGCGTCGCATTGATCAGAAACTGGCCCCAGCCGCCCCGCGTGCCGGCAAGGCGCTTGCCCTTCAGATCGGCCGCCGTCTTGATCGGCGAATCCCCGCGCACTAGAATCGTCTGGGTCCGTGCGTCGGAGCGCGTGCCGCCGATCGCCTTGATCGGCGCGCCCGCTCCATAGACCGTGAGGAAAGACAGGTCGCCGGTGTAGCCGACGTCGAGCGCGCCGGCATTGATCGCTTCCAGGATCGGCGCTGCGGCCGGAAATTCCGACCATTCGATCTTGTACGGCAGATCCTTGGCGAGACCGGAAATCTCGAGCAGCGAGCGGTTGCCGCCCTTCTGGTCGCCGACCCGCAGCACGATCGCATCCGTCGCGAAAGCCGCGGCCGATGTCGACAGCGCGATCACCGCCGTGATCAGCGCGGCCGCCGTGCGGCGTGTGAGAGTATAGGGAGAACCCGAGCGGGCCAGTTTTCGCATATGAATTTTCTTTCTGATTCATGCGCTGCGCGTCGGGAAGCGCGACAGCGTTCGATCAAGTCTATGAGTAAGCCGTTCGCCGTCAACGAAACGGAAAACTGAAATCAGCCCGCGCGCAGCAAGGATGATCTCGCCGAGCCGTCATGCGTAGAAGACATCGCGCAAGCTGCCCTCATTCGCTCAAATTTGGTGCAATCAATGCCCCTGCGTCGCACGTCTGCGCCGCGACGACAGCGAAAATCCTTTCATCGTCGCGCGCTGCGATCGTGGAGAGATCAGCTGCGGCGCCGACCACATTCGAAATTCCATTTCATTGACGATGAACTTGTCGCGCCGCATCATTTGCGCGTTGCTTTGAGTGCAATAGCGCCGGAGAAATCCGCTTTTTTCTGAACCATGAGCTTCGAACGACGAGGCGCGCAGACGGACACGTTTTGCGCGCGGGGCGGAGCCTCGCCGAAATGCAGGAGTGATGATGTCGACGGACTACAAGAAGACGGTGATGGATCGCCGCACTTTGCTGCGTGCGGGCGCAGCCGCGGCCTTTGCCGCACCGATCGGCGCCTATAGCGCGCAAGCCTTCGCGCCGCGCCCGATCACGCCGGCGATCGACTTCTCCGACTTTCCGATCTGCAAGGCCGCCTCCGATGCGCCGCCGCTCACGGGGGCGCCGCGCAAGCTGAAATTGTCCTGGAACGCCGGCGCGGTCTGCCTTGCGCCGTTGCCGGTCGCGATCGACCACGGCTTCTTCCAGAAGCAGAACCTCGACGTCGAGCTCGTCAACTATTCCGGTTCGACCGACCAGCTGTTGGAGGCGATCGCCACCGGCAAGAGCGACGCCGGGCTCGGCATGGCGCTGCGCTGGCTGAAGCCGCTCGAGCAGGGCTTTGACGTCAAGATCGCCGCCGGCACCCATGGCGGCTGCATGCGCGTCTTGACACGCACCAATTCCGGCGTCGACAAGCTCGCCGACCTCAAGGGCAAGATCGTCGCGGTCGGCGATCTCGGCGGGCCGGACAAGAACTTCTTCTCGATCCAGCTCTCCAAGCTCGGCATCGACCCGGTCAAGGACGTCGACTGGCGCGCCTATCCCGGCAACCTGCTCAATGTCGCGGTCGAGAAGGGCGAGGTCCAGGCCTTCCTGTCGTCGGATCCGCTGGCCTATCTCTGGCTGAAGGATGCGCAGTACAAGGAGGTCGCCTCCAACCTCGACGGCGAATATCGCGACAAGAGTTGCTGCATCGTCGGCCTGCGCGGCAGCCTGGTGCGGGAAGAGCCGCATGTCGCGCGCGCCATCACGCAAGCACTGCTCGACGCCGCGATGTTCACCTCGCAGAATCCCGACAAGGCGGCAAAGTCGTTCCAGCCCTATGCGCCGAAGGCGGCGAGCCTCGCCGATCTCGAGGCGATGGCGCGCTACCATACCCATCATCACCACCCCACCGGCGAGGTGCTCAAGCGCGAGCTCAAGGGCTACGCCGACGACCTGAAATCGGTGCAGGTGTTCAAGCAGAGCACCGACACGGCCAAATTCGCGGAGCGGATCTATGTCGACGTATTCAGTGTCTGATACGACGGCCGCGGCCGCGCCGCGCGCCGCGGTCACGTTCTCGAACCTCTCCGGCAGCTACGGTGTGGGGCTTGCGGCGAGCCTCGCCTGGCTCGCGTTCGGAGTGTCGTGCCTTTATTGGCCCGATGTCGGCGATTGGTCGCGGACGGAATCGCTGGGCATCGGCGCGATCGTCATCGCGGCCTTTATCCTGTTCGGCACGTTCAGCGCCGATTATCTTGGAAGCGCAGGCCAGGCGTTGCGCAAGCGCGCGCCGTGGCTGGTGGCGTTCGGCGCGTTCGTGACGCTGTGGGAGGTCGCCACCGCGAAATTCGCCTGGCTGCCGCTGCCGTTCTTTCCGCCGCCGCAGTCGATCCTCGAGGTCTATACCGACGATCTGCCAAAGCTGCTTGACAGTGTGTTCGCCTCGATCAAGCTGCAGCTTGGCGGCTACATCATCGGCGCGACTGTCGGCTTCATCACGGGCGTCTCGATCGGCTGGTCGCAGAAGATCGGCTACTGGGTGCATCCGGTGCTGCGCTTCATCGGCCCGCTGCCGGCCACCGCCTGGCTGCCGATCGCCTTCTTCACCTTCCCCTCGAGCTGGAGCGCCTCGACCTTCCTGATCGCGCTCGCCACCGGCTTCCCGGTGACCGTCTTGACCTGGTCGGGGGTGGCGAGCGTCAGCACCGCCTATTACGACGTCGCGCGTACGCTTGGCGCCAAGCCGTCGTTCCTGGTGCTGAAGGTCGCGATCCCCGCCGCGCTGCCGCACGTGTTCGTCGGCCTGTTCATGGGGCTCGGTTCGTCCTTTGCCGTGCTCGTGGTTGCCGAGATGATCGGGGTCAAGGCCGGGCTCGGCTGGTACCTGCAATGGGCGCAGGGCTGGGCGGCCTATGCCAACATGTATGCGGCGCTGATCGTGATGTCGCTGCTCTGCTCCGGCGCGATCACGCTGCTGTTCCGCACCCGCGACCGCGTGCTGGTCTGGCAGAAGGGTGTCGTCAAATGGTAGTGCAATCCGCCGCCGAGGCGATCACCTATCCCGCCGCCGGCGCCGAGCTCGACATCGAAGGCGTCAGCCACGCCTTTGATATCGACGGCGCTGTGCTGCCGGTGCTCGACAATGTGAACCTTGCGATCGCGCCGGGCGAGTTCGTCGCATTGCTCGGCCCGTCCGGCTGCGGCAAGTCGACCCTGCTGCGGCTGGTCGCGGGGCTGGAGAAGCCGCGCACCGGCGCGCTGCGCGAGGATGAGGTCCGCATCAGTGGCCCGCATCCGTCGCGCGTCGTCGTGTTCCAGGATCCGACGCTGTTTCCCTGGCGCTCGGTCTGGGACAATGTCGCGCTCGGGCTGGAGGCGCAGGGCATCCTGAAGACGCAGCGGCATCGGGTCGATGCGGTGATCGAGCTGGTCGGCCTGTCGTCGTTCCGTAATGCCTATCCGCACCAGCTCTCCGGCGGCATGGCGCAGCGTGTGGCGCTGGCGCGCGCGCTGGTCAACGATCCCAAGATTCTCGTGCTCGACGAGCCACTCGGCAAGCTCGACTCGCTGACGCGGATTGCGATGCAGTCCGAGCTCGTGGCGCTGTGGCAGCGCAAGGGCTTCACCACGCTGCTCGTCACCCATGACGTCGAGGAGGCGCTGGTGCTCGCCAACCGCGTCATCGTGCTGTCCGATCGTCCGGCGCGGATCAAGGCCGATATCGCCGTCGCCCGGCCATATCCCCGGCATCGCGGCGATCCCTATCTCGCCGAGCTGCGCAAGCAGATCCTCGGCCTGCTTGGACTGGAGGCGACATGGTGACGACCGCGGCGAGGGAGCTGCCGCGGGCGGACGAGCCTGAGCACATCGCGCGCGCGTTACGGCTCGCCGAGGTATTTGCCGCGCGTGCACCCGCGCATGATCGCGACGCCAGCTTTCCGTTCGAGAACTTCGCCGATCTTTCGCGCGAGGGCCTGCTGGCGCTGACCGTGCCCGCCGCGCTCGGCGGCGGCGGGGCGGGAGCGCGCGATGCCACGCGCGTGCTCGGCATCATCGGCAAGGCCGACCCGTCGACCGCGCTGGTGCTGTCGATGCATTACATCCAGCATCTGGTGATGGCGCGCAGCACGCGGTGGCCCACCCGGCTGTCGCGCAAGCTCGCAAAGGAAACGGTCGAGGGCGTGGCGCTGATCAACGCGTTGCGCGTCGAGCCCGAGCTCGGCTCGCCCGCGCGCGGCGGCCTGCCGGCGACAACCGCACGTCGCACCGAAACCGGCTGGCGGTTGACCGGCCGCAAGATCTATTCGACCGGCGCGCCGATCCTGAAATGGTATTCGGTCTGGGCGAAAACCGACGAGCCGGAGAGCCGTGTCGGATTGTTTCTGGTTCCCGCCGGTCTGCCGGGAACGCGGATCGAGGAGACCTGGGATCATCTCGGCCTGCGCGCCAGCGGCAGCCACACGTGATCTTCGACGACGTCGTGGTTCCGCTGGACTACGAGATCGACGTCCGCAAGCCCGACGACTGGAAAGTGCCTGACGTCACCCAGGCGACCGTGCATGCGATCTTCGTCGCCGCGATCTATGATGGCATTGCCCGCGCTGCCCGCGACTGGCTGGTCAAATTCCTGAAGGAGCGGGTGCCCGCCAATCTCGGCGCGCCGCTGGCGACGCTGCCGCGCATCCAGGAGGTTGTCGGCGGCATCGAGGCCCGTCTTGCCGTCAACGCCCGCCTGATCGATAGCTTCGCCGCCGATTTCGATAACGGCTTCCCGCTGTCCGCGATCGAGTCTAACATCATCAAGCTGACGGTGACCAATAACGCCGCAGCAGTGGTGGAGGATGCCTTGTCGCTGACCAGCAATCACGGCCTGTCGCGAACCAATCCGCTGGAGCGGCATTATCGCGACGTGCTGTGCGGCCGCGTCCATACCCCGCAAGATGATGCCACCCGTGTCTCCGCCGGACGTTCCGTGCTGGGCGTCTGAAAACAACAGCCAACAACAACGGAGTTATCAGTCATGCCGGTCGAGTTCATCGGCTTCATCACCAACAATAATGCCTCCGAGATCATCGTCCGCGCCGGCCCGGTGCTCGATCCGCCCTATATCGAGACCGTCGCCAAGGCCCATGAGCTCGCCGGCTTCGACCGGGCGCTGCTGGCGTTCCACTCGACCACGCCCGATGCATTGCAGGTTGCGCAGCACGTCCTCACCATCACCAAGCAGCTCAAGGTGATGATCGCGCAGCGGCCAGGCTTTACCGCACCGACGCTGCTGGCGCGCCAGCTTGCGACGCTGGATCAGTTCTATGGCGGCCGCGTCTCGCTGCACGTCATCACCGGCGGCAACGCGATCGAGCTGCGCCAGGACGGCAACACGCTCGACGACAAGGACGAGCGTTACGCGCGCACCAGCGAATTCCTCGACGTGGTGCGGCTGGAATGGACCAGCGAGAAGCCGTTCAACTACAGCGGCAAGTATTACAATGTCGAGAACGGTTTCTCGCAGGTGAAGCCGCAGAAGGGCGGCATCTACACCTTCGTCGGCGGCGGCTCGGACGCCGCGGTCGAGGTCGCGGGCAAGCACGCGGATACTTTTGCGCTGTGGGGTGAATCCTATGCGCAGGTGCGCGACGTCACCGCGCGGGTGCGCGCCGCTGCGGCCAGGCACGGGCGCCCGACGCCGCGCTTCAGCCTGTCGGTGCGGCCGATCCTGGCCGACACCGAGGAGAAGGCCTGGAAAAAGGCGGAAGATATCCTCGAGCGCGCCACCGCGTTGCAGGACCAGACCGGCTATCGCCGGCCCAATCACGCAACCGATGGCGCCAAGCGGCTGCTGGCGCTCGCCGATCAGGGCACGCGCATCGACAAGCGGCTGTGGACCGAGATCGCAAAGCTCACCGGCGCCAACAGCAACACCACGGCGCTGGTCGGTACGCCCGAGCAGGTTGCCGAGGTTTTCGCTGACTACTACGATCTCGGCGTCAGCCACTTCCTGATCCGCGGCTTCGATCCGCTGGTCGACGCCATCGACTATGGCCGCGAGCTGATCCCGCTGACGCGCAAGCTGATCGAAGCGCGCGACCAGCAGCGCGGGATCGCCGCCGAATGATCCGTCTCATCGTTGCGGCGGCGCTTGCGCTCGCCGCCATCGACGCAGCCTTCGCGCAGACCACGCTGCGCGTCGGCGACCAGAAGGGCAATTCGCAGGCCGTGATGGAAGCGGCCGCCGTGCTCAAGGACGTCCCGTACAAGATCGAATGGAAGGAATTCGCCGCGGCGGCGCCGCTGCTGGAGGCGCTTGGGGCAGGCGCGATCGACACCGGTCTGGTCGGCGACGCGCCGTTTACGTTCGCGGCCGCCGCCAAAATTCCGGTCAAGGCGATCGCGGCCGTGCGGCAGTCGCGCGAGGGGCTTGCGATCGTGGTGCCGGAGCATTCCGCCATCAAGAGCTTCGACGATCTGCGCGGCAAGAAGATCGCCACCGGCCGCGGCTCGATCGGCCATCAGCTGATCCTGGCGGCGCTGGAATCGAAGGGCTGGCAGCCGAGCGACGTGCAGATCGTGTTCCTCGCACCGTCGGATGCGAAGGTTGCCTACACGCAGGGCTCGGTCGATGCCTGGTCGACCTGGGAGCCCTATGTGAGCCAGGAGGAGGTGCTGTTCAAATCGCGCCGGATCATCACGGCCGATGGTATCACGGCCGGCCTTGGCTTCCAGGTCGCAACGCCCGACGCGATCAAGGACAAGCGCGCCGAGCTCGAGGATTTCGTGCGTCGCCTCGCGGCCGCGCGCGCATGGTCGCAGAACAATGTCGAGGGCTACGCTGCGACCTGGGGCAAATTGATGAACATCCCGCCGGCGGTGCCGCTGAACTGGCTGACGCGGGCCAAGATCCGCATCGCGCCGATCGACGACAGCGTGGTGGCCGACGAGCAAAAGACCATCGATCTCTACGACCGCTGGGGCCTGATCCGGCAGAAGATCAGCGCTGCCGACATTGTCGATCGCTCGTTCGCCGGAGCCGTGCAGAAGGGCGCCGGGCTGTAACTCGCGAACTCGGCTACACGGACCTCGCTCACTGTCATGGCCGGGCTTGTCCCGGCCATCCACGTCTTTCTTACCGTTGAAGCCCAAGACATGGATGCCCGGGACAAGCCCGGGCATGTCGAGTCGTGTGAAGCGGCGACGAGAAGGCACGCGGCCCGCCGCTAACGCATCCGTGATCGCCGAAACATCCGTTCGTCGTCGGGGCGCCCACCGGCAAGGATTTTCCCCGTTTGGCGCATTCCAAAACCGCAACGTTGCTATTTTCGCCGCAGCCTTGCCGCGCCCTCCGGCGCCGCCAACATCGAAAGCACGAACAAGAGTCCGGGAGACCACCATGGGCCTGCAACAAACTCGCATCGAGTCGCTGCCGTTTGTGACCGCTGAATTGAACTATCTCGCGCCGACGCCGGGCAAGCCCCGGACTTACGCTTTCGATCCGCCGCCCGGCGAACCCAAATCCACCGCGCTGCCCGAAGCCCACAATGTGCCGATCTTCGACGGGCGCCTGATCGCCGACAGTTTCTCGCTCGACCGCGAAGGCTTTGCGCTGGTCAAGCATCCGACCAGCGTGAAGGACTATTACGACGACAACGAAGTCCGCAACGTCTACTATCCGGCCGTCGAAGCCTTCCTGAAGGCGACGCTGAAGGCGGATCGTGTTTTCATCTTCGACCATACGGTGCGCAAGCGCGTCGAGGGTGCGGCTGATATCCGCGGCGGCGGCCCGCGCCAGCCCGCGACCCGCGTCCATGTCGACCAGACCGCCGTCTCCGGCCATAACCGCGTGTTCGAGCACCTTCCTGAAGAAGCCGAGCAACTCGTCAAGGGCCGCGTCCAGGTGATCAATCTGTGGCGCCCGATCCGCGGCCCCTTGCGCGATTCACCGCTTGCGATGGCTGACGGCAGCACGGTCGCGCCGGAGGATCTGATCGCCTCCGACCTGATCTATCCGAACCGCAGCGGCGAGACCTATTCGGTGAAGTACAATCCGAACCATCGCTGGTTCTACATCCCCGAGATGACGCCGGACGAGGCGATCCTGCTCAAATGCTACGACTCGGCGACCGACGGCCGCACGCGATTTGGCCCTCACACGGCGTTCGTCGATCCGACCACGCCGGCGGACGCCACGCCGCGCGAGAGCATCGAGCTGCGCACGCTGGTGTTCCATAGGCATTAGCCGCGACGCGCTCCCCACAAATTCGTCATGCCCGGGCTCGTCCCGGGCATCCACGTCTTCGGCTCCGCGTGAAGAAAGACGTGGATGGCCGGGACAAGCCCGGCCATGACGGTGCATGGAGCGCAGAAGGTCGCTCTGCCTCACAAGTTGGCACCACCAGCCCATTAATGTTACGCCCTCTCCTCAAACCGCTCGGGGAAGAGGCGATTCGTGGACGGCGTGGTGACGAAGGAAGAGGCGGGGATCGGTTTCCGCGCCCTGGTTCTTGCGCTTCTGGCATTGGCCTCTGGCCACATGCTGTCGACGCTGCTGCGGACCATTCCGGCGATCAGCCTCGATCTGATGGCGTCCGATTTCGGCACCTCGCCGCAGGCGCTGGCGAGCCTCACCTCGATCTATCATTTTTCCTTTGCTGCCTCGCAAATCCCGGTCGGCGCCGCGATGGACCGCTTCGGCGTGCGGCCGGTATCGCTGAGCCTGCTCGCCGGTACGGTGGTCGGAACGCTGGTCTCGGCGCTCGCCGCGGGTCCCGCGAGCTTTCTGCTCGGACAACTCATGCTCGGCATCGCGACCTCGGGCATGCTGATGTGTCCGATGACGCTGGCCGCCAAGCAGATGTCGGCGGCGAAGTTCGGCCTGTGGTCCGGCCTGATCCTCTCGATCGGCAATATCGGCATGCTGCTGTCGGCGAGCCCGCTGGCCTTCGTGGTCGACCAATTCGGCTGGCGTGCCGGCTTCTGGGTCTCGGCCGGCTTCGGCATCATTGTGCTGATCGCGGTGTTCGCGCTGGTGCCGCGGCAGCCTGCCGCGCACGCCGATGATTCCTCGCCGTTGCGGCAGATGGTCGAGGTGCTGCGGCTCGGCCTGTCGCGCGGCCTGCGCGGATTGATCGCGTTGTCGCTGGTGTCGCTCGGCGCGTCGCTGGTGCTGCGCGGCTTGTGGGGCGGGCCGTGGCTGATGGATGTGAAGGGCCTCAGCCGCATCGAGGCCGGCAATGTGCTCGGCTTGTTCACGGTGGCGATGATCGTCGGCCCGGCCTGCATCGGCGCTTTCGATCGCAGGTTCGGGCATCGCCGCACCATGGTGGCGGCGACCCACGCCATCGCCGCATTGCTGCTTGTGCTGATGGCGGCCGGCGCGCCGCATTTCCCGGTCTCGAACTTGCTCGGCGTTGCCGTGATGCCGTCGCAATACGACCTGGTGCTGCTGATCCTGATCGGACTCGCGACGTCGGCGCAGCCGCTGATCTACGGCATGACGCGGCAGCTGGTTGACGCCCAGAACACCGGCAAGGCGCTGTCGTCGGTCAATCTTGCGTTCTTCCTGGGCGCAGCTCTGCTGCAATCCAGCACCGCCGGCGTCGCGGCGCTGTTCGGCTTGCCCGCGGTGCTGCTGTTCATCGCCGGCGCCCTGGTGATCGGGATCGTGCTGTTCCTGATCTATACCAGACCTTAAATCGTCCGCGCCTGCTTGCGGATTTCGTCGGCAAGCGGTTTCAGGGCATCAAGCCCGCGTGGGCCCACGAGGCTATAGCCGGTGCCGCCGTCAGCCCAGGAGAGGCCGGCCACATCACTGCCCGAATGCGGGGCCATCGGTGCGTTCTTGTCTGACGTCATCGGACGGGTGAGGACCACGAGCCGGTCGCCGTGATCATCGTCGTACATGAACATGGCCGCAGGGCCGTGCGCGGTCGGCACCACGCGTCCGCCCATCAAACGATAGCCCGACTTGGTCAGGTCGGGCAGCCTGACCGGCTGTTGCAACCGGTTGGAAACCCACTGCACAAGCTCGGCGCTGTCGCGCAACTCGACCGGCCGTGTGCGATCGGAGGCGTACACCTTGTAGGAATCGCTTGCTTCTTCGGCGAGGGCCGCAAGCCCGCCGGCCGGCGCCAATGTTGCGCCGCGGATCATCCATCCGCCGAGGCCGCCGATCGAGAGCATCAGCATGGCCGCGATGGCCCAACGCAACGACGAGGGCCGGCGGCGTGGCCTCTCGATCATCCTGGCCAGGTTGAGCTGCGACGGCAGTGGCTCCTCGGTAATCGGCAGCAGTGCCGATCGCAAAAGGCTACGCTCATCGGCGTAGGCGGCTATGCGCTTGGCCACGTCTGGATGCCTCTCCAAATAGGCGCTGACTTCCGCCTCGCGTTCCGCTTCGAGCGCGCGATCCACAAAGGCATGCAGATCGTCTTCGGTAATGGGTCGGTTGCTCATGTCCTGTTCCGCAATTGCACGATATTATCATCCAGATCGCCGGGAATCCTCTCCAACTCGTGATGGAGCCTCTCGCGGGCGCGCGCGAGGCGCGACATCACCGTGCCAACAGGCACACCGAGCACCTTCGCGGCATCGGCATAGGACAAATCCTCGACGCCGATGAGCAGGAGCACTGCACGCTGGTCATGCGGAAGCTTTGCGAGCTTCGCCATGACGTCGCGATACATCACCTTCTGCTCCTGTGCCGCTTCCTGACCGAACGCATCCTCGTTGGTTTCGTCGATCGCGACATGGACGCCGCGCACCGTTGCGCGGCGAAACTGGTTGATGGCGAGGTTATGAAGGATCGCGAACAGCCACGGGCGCGGATTGTCCGACCGTCGCTGCTCCCAGTGAATCACGGCACGTTCCAGGCAGTCCTGCACCAGGTCGTCGGCCGCCGCGTGGTCGCGGACCAGGGCCCGCGCATATCGCCGCAAGGCCGGTATCAGCGGCTCGACCAGGCGCAGCATGTCGTTCATGGCGTTTGCACCTGCATGACCGCGCCGAGCTTGGCCGGTTCGCCAAGAGCGATGACGAGATAGCGTCGTTCGGCCTTGGCCGCGCTCTGCACGATCTGCCGGATCGGACCGGCGGCGTTGACGATAGCGGAGCCGGCGGGATTGGTCATGAAGGCCGCGAGAGGCTGCACAGATCCCGTCCCATCGGCATGTTCGGCCAATCCTAGCACGTAGCGCTGCTTGGGTTCGAGCCCGGTCACCGATGCCTGCATCACCTGGATCAGCCCCTGGTCGAACAGCGAGACGCTGGTCGTCGGCGGCTTCTCGCTCCTGGCATCGTTCTTCGGCGCGAGCGCGAGGTGGGCGGCCTGGCCGGCGACGCCGAGAGCCTGCAGGTTCTGATGGTCATCAGCATTTGGCGCGGCGTTCGGCACATACGCGATCGCCTGCGGCGCCTGGCCGATCGGGATGTTGGCGATCACCTTGTTGGTCGCGGTGTCGATCGCGGTCAGCGCGTCAGCGTTTTCAAGGCCGACATAGATCCGCGTGCCGTCGCCGGACGGCCAGATGCCGTGCGGGAGGTTGCCGACGGGAATGGTCGCGACCAGCGAGAAGTCATCGGTTCGAAACACCTTGACCTCGTTGGTGCCGCCGACCGTCACATAGGCGAAGATCCCCTTGGGTGTCCTGGCGAAATTAACGTGGTTGGTAATCGGGCCGGTGTCGATGGTCTTGATCGGGTTGAACGGCGGTTTTGCGTTGAAGACCTGGGTCTTGCCGACATCCTTCAGCGTGAACCACACCTGCTCGCCGTCGGGCGTGGCCGCGATGTTCGGGCAGAACGGGCTTTCCTGCTTCACCTTGGCGACGATCTGATGGTCGGCCACCGAGACCACGTCGGTCTCTGGATTGAAGGACGAGCAGATGTAGCCGTACTTGCCGTCGGGCGAGAAGATCTGCATGCCGGGACCCGGCGGCACTTCGATGCGCGCGGTTTCCTTGAAGCTCTGTGCGTCGATCACCGAGATGTAGTTCTCGCCGCGCACGGTGACTCATACTTCCTTGCCGTCGGGCGTGAAGAAGGCTTCGTGCGGTGAGCGCCCGACGTAGGTGACGTGCTTGACGGTGTTGGTCGCGGTGTCAATGAAGCTGACCGAATTCGAGCCGATCGAGACGATGGCCAAGGTGTGGTGGTCGGGCGAATAGCCCATGCCGTGGACCAGCACCTGCCCCTTGTAGAGCGGGCTGAAATTACCGGGCTGCGGGTCGCCGAGCCGGATCACGCCGAGGAGCTTGTTGTCGACCGGGTCGGTGACCGACACCGTGTTCGAGAACTGCTCGGCGGCGTAGACGCGGTCGTGATGGCTGATCGGAATGTCGGGCGAGGATGCCGCGCCCGGCGCCTGTCCGGCGAAGGCGGAACTCGACAGCGCCAGCACGGTCGTGGCCAGCAGGCTCTTCAGGATATGACGGTGCATCGCTCGAGACTCCTAGTTCTTCATTCCGCGGGACATGTTCATATGATCGTGCGCGGCGGGCGCCGGGCCCGGCTGCGTCGGGGCGGGCGCGGATGCGGTCACCGGCTCTCCGATCGCGAGCTTCATGGCGTCGATCTCCTGGCGCTGCTCGACGATGATCTCCTGCGCGATCCGGCGCAGCTGCTCGTTCTTGCCGTAACGGAGTTCGATCACGGCCATGTCGATCGCGCCCTGATGATGCGGCGCCATCATCGCGACGAAGTCGCGATCGATATCGCCGCTCGGCTTGGCTGCCATGTCGTTCATCATCTTGGTCATCGCGGCATCGTTTTCCGCGAGGAAGGCGCTCTCTTCGGCCGTCTGCACGGTCTGCGCCTGATGATGGTCGTCATGCGCGTACGCCGCCGCCGCGGCGGCAAAGGCGAGCAGGAAGGCCGCGCCGATTTGCGCGAGGCCGGGTCTGGGGAATCGAGGTCGCATTTGCGTTCACCCTGGGAGTTGTCGGGGAAGCCCGAACGGTCCGGCCTTGGGGCCGGCTTGCATGGGTGGGACGCAGCGGCGTGAGTTCTATTCCGTCGCAGGGGCGAAGATTCCTGTCGATCACGACTTGCTGATCGACGGAATACTCCGTTTGGCCGAACCCGCCGATTTTGCGATCGGCAAGCCTCTGGCTATAAGAAGGAATTCCGGTTCCGGTCGACCGGTTCCTCAATCCTCTCTGCGCCATCCGGGCGCCAAGAAGGCCACGATGTCCGCCAAGATCGATCCGATCACCCGCTCCGTCGTCCAGCACCGTCTGTCGTCGATCGTGAAGGAGATGGGCGAAGCCATGCTTCGCACCTCCTATTCGCAGATCCTCAATTCCAGCCGCGATTTCTCGCTCGCGATCTGCGACACCAGCGGGCGGCTGATCGCACAGGCCGATCACATCCCGGTTCATGTCGGCGCCCTGCCGTGGGCGACGCTCGCGGTCGAGGAACGGTTCAAGGATGTCGCGCCGGGCGACGTCATCCTGCTCAACGATCCCTATCAGGGCGGCAGTCATCTGCCCGATCTTACCGCCTTTGTGCCGGTATTCGACGGCGGCAAGCGGCTGCTCTGGACCATCGTGCGCGCACATCAGAGCGACATCGGCGGCGCCACCCACGGCGCCTACAATCCTGCCGCGACGGAGATCTTTCAGGAAGGCATTCGCATTCCGCCGATCAAGCTTTACGAGGCCGGCAAGCCGCGAGAGGACCTGCTCGACCTGCTGGCTTTGAACATTCGCAACCCCCGCGAATTCCGCGGCGACCTCGCCGCGATGCTCGGCGCCGCGCATCTCGGCGAGCGGCGCGTCGCAAAACTGTTCAGCGAGTTCGGTGCGGAGACCGTCGAAGCCGCGATCGAGGCGATCCTCGATGCCACCGAGCAGCAGACCCGTGCGGTGGTGTCGACCTGGAAGGACGGCGTGTTCCATGGCGAAGCCCTGCTCGACGATGACGGCCACGGCCGCACCGACATCAAGATCGCCGCCAAGGTGACGAAAAAGGGCAGTGACATCGAGGTCGATCTCACCGGCTCCGATCCGCAGTCGACGAGTTTCGTCAATTCCTCGCACGCCAATATGCAAGCCGCGGTCGCGATGGCCTTTGCCTATCTGATCGACGCCGATATCCCCAAGAACTCCGGCGCGCTGCGACCGCTGAAGGTGGTGGCGAAGCAGGGCACCATCGTGTGGGCTGACCCGGGCCGTCCGGTGACGCTGTGCACCAGCCATCCCTCGAACGAGATCGTCGAAGCCATCATCAAGGCAATGTCGGCCTCTTGCCCGGACCGCGTGATGGGTGGATGGGGCCGCAGGTTCCGGATCGCGATCCAGGGCGAGGATCCGCGCAACGGGCGCAACTTCATCTGGCACATGTTCCAGGCGCGGCCCGGCGGCGGCGCCTCGATCGGCGGCGACGGCTATTCTTCGATCGGCGAATGGCACACGGTCGGCGGGCTCAAATTCGGCAGCATCGAGGTCGCCGAAGTGCGCTTTCCGCTGGATTTCCGCCAGCACGAGTTCCGGCCGGATTCCGGCGGCGACGGCCAGCATCGCGGCGGCCTCGGCG
Source organism: Bradyrhizobium sp. I1.14.4 (assembly GCF_050435825.1). Taxonomy (NCBI): domain Bacteria; kingdom Pseudomonadati; phylum Pseudomonadota; class Alphaproteobacteria; order Hyphomicrobiales; family Nitrobacteraceae; genus Bradyrhizobium; species Bradyrhizobium sp. I1.14.4. Next base: position 34,808 of record NZ_JBNDLA010000015.1, read on the forward strand.
TCGCGCTCGACATGGTGCTGGAGACGCGAAAGCCCGCCAAGGGCAACACCGCTGGCGACGGCGCGCGGCATGGCCCGTGCGGCATGCTCGGCGGCAAGGACGGCGAGCCGCATCATTACCGGCTGTTGTCGGATGGCCGCGAGCCGCGCGTCCTGAAGACCAAGGAGGTCGGCATCGAGCTTCGCCCTGGCGATTGCCTCGAGATCCGCTCCTCCGGTGGCGGCGGCTGGGGGCCGCCCGAGAAGCGATCGGCGGAGGCGCGGGCGCGCGACGTCGCGCAGGGCTTGGTTTCAAAAGCAGTGTAGGGAAGCGATGTATACGATTGGGGTCGACGTCGGCGGCACCTACACCGACCTGGTTGCGACTGATCAAACCGGGCGCACCGTTTTCGCGAAATCGCCGTCCACGCCGGCCGATCAGTCGATCGGCGTCATGGCGGGACTGGAAGAGCTGGCACGCCGCCTCGGGGTGACGCGCACTGCGATGCTCGCCGCGACCGATCGCCTGGTGCATGGCACGACGGTTGCGACCAATGCGCTGCTGGAGCGCAAGGGCGCCAGGGTTGCGCTGCTGACCACCGAGGGCCATCGCGACGTCGTCGAGATGCGCGAAGGGCTGAAGCCGGATCGCTACGATCTGCGCACGCCGCCCCCCGAGCCGCTGGTGCCGCGCGAGCGCCGCTTCGGCGTGCGCGAGCGGCTGAAGGCCGACGGCAGCGCCGCGGTTGCGCTCGATGCCGTCGCGCTCGGCGATATCGTCGCCGAGGTGAAACGATCAGGCGCGAACTCGGTCGCGGTGTGTTTCCTGCACGCCTATCTCAACCCGGCGCATGAACTGGCCGCGGTCGAGCGGCTCGCGAAAGAGCTGCCCGATGTCAGCGTGTCGCGCTCGAGCGACGTGTTGCCGCAGATCAAGGAATACGAGCGCGTCTCGACCACGATCGTGAACGCCTATGTCGAGCCCACTGTGCGGCGCTATCTCACCAATCTGGAGCGGAGCCTGCATGAGGACGGCTTTGCGGGCTCGCTGTTCGTCGTGCTGTCGCATGGCGGCATGGCGCCGGTGGAGGAAGCCTCGCGGCTCGCCGCGGGCACGGTGCTGTCGGGCCCGGCCGGCGGCATCTCCGGCAGCCGCCGCTGTGCCGAGATGCTGGGGATTCCCGATCTCGTGCCATTCGACATGGGCGGCACCTCGACCGACATCTCGCTGATCTCCGATGGCCAGGCCTCGCTGTCGGCCGACGGCATGCTCGCCGGGCAGCGCATCGCGTTGCGCAGCCTCGACATCGCCAGTATCGCGGCCGGCGGCGGCTCGATTGCAAGCGTCGACGGCAGCCGCACGCTGCGGGTCGGGCCGGAGAGCGCGGGCTCGGTGCCGGGCCCGGCGTGCTACGGCAATGGCGGCTCTACTGCCACCGTCACCGACGCCAATGTCGTGCTCGGCTATCTCGATGCCGCGGCCTTCATGGGCGGTGCGCGGCCGCTCGATCGCGCGGCATCGGAAGCCGCCGTCGACCGGATCGCCGAAGCGCTCGAGCTGTCGCGGATCGAGGCTGCGGCGGGCATCTACAAGATGATCAATCTGAAGATGGCCGACGGCATCCGCCTGATGACGCTGCGCCGCGGCGTCGATCCCCGCAAATTCGCACTGCTCAGCTTTGGTGGCGCGGCCGGCATGCATGCCGCCGAAGTCGCGCGGGAACTCGAGATCAGGCGCATCATCGTGCCGACGGTTGCCTCCGTGCTGTCGGCCTGGGGCATGCTGACCAGCGATTTGCGCTACGAGGTGAGCCGCACCCATTACGGCACGGGCCGGATTTCCGCAGCCGAGGTGCGGGCGCTGTTCGCCGCCCTGGAAGAGCAGGCCGCCGGCCGGCTGCGCGACTGGTTCAAGGGCGACATCGCGATCGAGCGCTCGGCCGAGATGCGCTATGGCGAACAGGTGTTCGAGATCGATGTGCCGCTCGGCGACCTCGATCTCGGCGCCGCCGATCTGGTCGCGCAGATCGAGGAGCGCTTCCATCGCCGTCACGAGGAACTCTACACCTATGCCTCGCGCGGGCAGGAGGTGGTGTTCGTCAACGCCCGCGTCGCCGCGGTCGGCAAGGTCGCGCCTGGCGGCAGTGATGCCGGCAAGGCCGCGTCGGCCGCGCCCTGCGCGCCGCGCAGCAGGCGGCAGGCTTGGCTCGGCGCCTGGCGCGAGGTGCCGGTCTATGCGCTCGACGATCTCAAGCCCGGGCACTCACTGGCCGGCCCCGCTGTGATCGAGGCTGAGACCACGACGGTCCTGGTCGATAGCGGCGACCGCGTCGCGGTCAACCCGCTGGGCTGGCTCGACATAACATTGCGCTGAGATCCGCCTCCGCCATCAACATTTCATTTTTCCGGCGTTGGCTTGGGCGGTAAGGTCGGGTCGCTCGGGAGGAGCGCTGGTTGCGTGCCGGCGTTTGTGGCGATGTTGATGCAAACAAAAAGACAAACTGCGCTTTCGATCGTCCTCGTCCTTGCAGCGATGCTCGCGGTGGTGCCGTTGCGCGCGCAGCAGGCGCCGGAAGCAACCGACGGCGAGATCCGCGTCGGCAATGTCATGCCGTACACCGGACCGCTCGCCGCGTTCGCGACCATCGGGCGAGCGGAGGCAGCCTACTTCGATATGATCAATGAGCATGGCGGCATCAACGGCCGCAAGGTCAGGTTCGTTTCGGTCGACGACAGCTCCAATCCGAAGACCGCGATGGAGCAGACCCGCGATCTCGTCGAGAAGCAGGACGTGCTCCTGATGTTCGGATCGTTCGGCACGCCGAGCAACCTCGCCGTGCGAAAATACCTCAACGAGAAGATGGTCCCGCAGCTGTTCGTTGCTTCCGGCGACGAGGCGTGGGCGCATCCCACAACCTTTCCCTGGACCATGGGCTGGCAGCCGACCTTCCGCGCCGAGGGGCGGATCTACGCCAACTACATCCAGGCTGCCTATCCCTCCCGCAAGATCGCGGTGCTCTGGCAGAACGATCAGTTCGGCCGCGACCTGTTCAAGGGGTTGCAGGAAGGGCTTGGCGATACCGCCGGCATGATCGTCGCCGATCTCGCTTTCGATGCGTCGGAGACCGCGATCCAGAACCAGATCGGAATCCTGAAAGGCTCCGGCGCCGACATCCTGGTGTTTGACGGCGCGCCGGCGATCGCAGCGCGCGCGATCCGCGTTGCCGCCGACCTCGACTGGCATCCGGTGTTCATCCTCGACAATGCGTCGGCCTCGATCGCCAGCGCGTTGCGGCCGGCTGGCCTGCAGAACTCGCTCGGCGTGATCTCGACCTCGTTCCTGAAGGACGCCGGCGATGCCGCCTGGAAGAACGACCCGCAGATCAAGGCGTGGCTCGCTTTCATGGACAAGTATTACCCCGACGGCGACAAGGACGACATCTACGCCGTGTTCGGCTATGCCGCCGCGGATACGCTGATGCAGGTGCTGCGCCAGTGCGGCGACGACCTGTCGCGCGAGAACATCATGCGGCAGGCTGCCTCGCTGAAGGACTACCAGAGCCCGATCGCGCTGCCGGGGATTGTCATCAACACCGGGCCGAAGGATTTCCGCCCGATCAAGCAGATGCGGCTGGTGCAGTTCGACGGCAACGCCTGGCAGCCGATCGGTGACGTGATCGAGAGCGCGTTCACGTCGGTGCGGGACGATAATTGAGGGTGCGACGGTAGGGGTTATGCGTCGTCCCGGCGAAGGCCGGGACGACAGTCGTCGCAATAACCGCTACTTCTTCAGCCCGTAATTCAGCAGCCCGCCCTTGTTCTTCGGCGGATGCGCGCGCAGGCCTTCCTCGTTCGGCTCGGTGCCCCAGCCCGGACGATCCGGGATCACGAGATGGCCGTCGATAAACTCAGGCACGTGGGTGAACAGCTCGTGGTCCCAGGCCAGGCGATCGATGTCGGTCTCCATGATCCTCAGGTTCGGCACCGCCGCGCAGAAGTGCGCATTCATCATGGTGCAGAGATGGCCGTAGAAATTATGCGGCGCGACGTTGACCTCGAAATGCTCCGCGGCAGCGGCGATCTTCATCGACTGCCACACCCCGTTCCACGGCGTGTCGATGATCGCGACGTCCATCGCCTGCTCGGTGAAGTAGGGCAGGAATTCGCGCAAGCCCAGCAGCGTCTCGCAGGACGAGATCGGGTGCGGGCTCTGGCGGCGGATGTAGCCGAGCGCCTGCGGGTTGAAGGTGTCGATCTCGACCCAGAACATGTCCATCTTCTCGATCGCGCGCAGGATCTTGAGATAGCCTTCGGTCTTGGCGTTGAAGTTGAGGTCGAGCAGCAGATCGACATCCGGCCCCGCGCCGTCGCGGATCGCCTCCAGATGCGTGCAGAGATTGCGCAGCACGGTGCGGTCGACATTGATCTCGGGCTGGAACGGCGAGCCGAAGCCGGGGCGCCAGCCCACCGGCTTGCCGTCGGTGTAGACGAAGATATTGGTCTTCATCGCCGAGAATTTCTTCTCGCGCACCTCGGCCCCGATCGCCTTGACGCCGTCGAGATCGGTGATGGCCGGCTTGTACCAGTCGGGATGATTGATGCGCCAGGTCGCGCAATGCGACCAGTAGACCCGCACGCGGTCGCGGATCTTGCCGCCGAGCAGGTCGTAGCAGGGCACGCCGAGCGCCTTGGCCTTGACGTCGAGCAGCGCGTTCTCGATCGCCCCGAGCGCCAGCGCCACCACGCCGCCGGCGGCGGGGCGCGTTGCGGCGAACAGCTCGACATGGATGCGCTCATGCTCGAACGCGTTCTTGCCGATCACCCGCGCCGACAGCCGCTCGATCGCGGCCGTCACGCCGGGCGCGCCAAAGCCCTCGTCATATTCGCTCCAGCCGACCAGCCCGTCAGTGGTCGTTACCTTGACGAAGTGATAATTCCGCCAGCCGGCATCGCAGGCGAGCGTCTCGACGCTTTTGATCGTGGTTGATTTACTCATGGTTTCCCGCCCGGCTTTTGTTGATGTTGAGCAAGTTCAACAACGGATCGACGGACGCGTCAATTCGCGCCAGGGCAAGGCGACAATGCGGATGGCTGGGGCCTCGCGATCAAGGCCGGAACAGCGTCGGCCGCTGACGTTCGAATGTCTTGCGGCCGCGCCTGAAGCCCATGAGCATGTCGGGCAGTTCGGCGATCGCGTTGATTCCGCTGTCGGTATCGAGCACGACGATGTCGGCGGGGTTGCCGACTGCGATGCCGTAGTCCTTCAAATTCATCAGCTGCGCCGGCAGGTCGGTGACGAGATCGAGGCAGACATCGAACTCGCCGATCCCGGCATGCGCCGCGTTGGCATAGAGATTGGCCATCCGCAGCAGCGATGCGTCGCCGAACGGCGTGAACGGGTTCTGCACATTGTTGGTGGCAACCGAGCACAGCACGCCACTGGCGACGAGCCGATGCGCGGCCGTGAGCCCGCGCGGGGCGTTGTGCGTCGCGTCGCGGCCCATCAGATAGAGGTCGGTCGCGGGCAGCACGGTGACCGCGACGCCGGCTTCGGCGAGGCGCGCGCTCGCCGCCTTCAGGCTATCGGGGGGCAGTGCGGACAGTTTTGTGGCGTGCCCGATCGCGACGCGGCCGTGATAGTTGCGCTGCTCGGTTTGCCGGCAGACCTCCTCCATGTGCCACCAGGAGGGATCGAGGTCGAAATCGAGATGGAGGTCGACATCGATGTTGAACCCCTGCGCGAGGTCGAAGATGCGCGCGATATGCGCGTTCGGATCGGTATCGACATAGGGGCAGCCGCCGATCGCCTCGGCGCCGTCGCGGAGCGCCGCCACCAGCAACTCATCTGCGCCGGGATCATTGGTCAGGCCCTCCTGCGGGAAGACACAAAGAGAGAGATCGATCGCCCAGGCATAGTCGCGCTTCAGCGCCTTCACCGCCTCGAAGCCGCGCAGCCCGATCCGCGGGTCGATCTCGACATGGGTCCGCATCCGCGTCGTGCCTGCCGTGATCGCGCGCTCGATCACCTTGGCGCCACGGGCATAAACGTCCTCGATCGTGAAGTCGCGCTTCATCGCCGCCACCGCGCGGATAGCGTCAGCGACGCTGGCATGGTCGTGGCCGCAGCGGCCGAGCAGGCAGGCCTTGTCGAGATGGATATGGGTGTCGACGAAACCAGGCAGCGCCAGCCGCCCGCCCAGATCGATCTCGACTGCCTCGCAGGCAAGGTGCGGCGCGATCGCGGCGATCCTGCCGTCGGCGATGCCGATATCGACCGTGGCGGCAGAGCTGCGCGTCGCGGCATGACGGAAGACCAGGTCGAAGGCGGGTTTCGCAATCATCGGAGAGGAGACATCAGGTTAGCTTCAGCCTAGCGGAAGGACAGGGAAGGGGCAGCACCAGATTGTGTGCAGTTTTGCCGCCTGATTGTCTAAAAAATGTGCATGCACTTCGGTTGCCGAACTGTAGAGTTTTGATGATCCCTGGAGGCCCGCCATGTCCGTCACCGTCAAAGCCGATGCCCGCCTGCTGTCCGACGCCGAGATCGTGGAGGCCTATCTGACCGCGTCGATGATCCCCGATCCCGATGCGGCGGCCGCGCATATGAAGCCCGGCACCGTGATCACCTTCACCGGCGGGCGCGAATTCGACCATCCGCGCGGGCCGGCCGGCTTCAACGCCATGCGCTACCGCTGGGTAAAAAAGCGGATGGACCGCTTCGACGTCTGCCCCGGCGCAGGCGAGACCGTCGTCTACAGCGTCGGCACGCTTTACGGCGAATGGATCGACGGCACGCCGTTCGAAGGCAACCGCTATGTCGACCGCTTCGTCGTGAAGGGCGGGAAGATCGTCAAGATGGACGTCTGGAACGACAGCGCCGAGCGGATTTTGGTGCGGCGGGGGATCGAGGGGTAAAGGGCGCGCGGTGCCAGTTCTCCCTCGCCCCCGCTTGCGGGGAGAGGGCGGGGTGAGGGGCTCTATCCACGCATTCGACTCGCGGAGAATCCCCCTCACCCGAAATTCAAGCTGTGCTTGAATTTCGACCTCTCCCCGCAAGCGGGGCGAGGTAAGAGCATCACCGCCGCACCACCTTCGGCAGCTTCACCACCCGATCGCCGCCCGCCTCGTCCGCATAGGGCGCCAGAATATCCAGCAGATCCCGTCCGCGCTGCGGGCTCGGCGCGACCAGCGCACGGGTCGCCACGGAATCCAGATGGCTGTGCATCAGGTCAATCACTTTATCGACGTCGCCCTTCGCCAGCGCCGCGATGATCGCACGGTGCTCGTTGATCGCGCATTCCGACGAATGCGGCCGGCTGTAGAGCGACAGCGTCAGGCAGCAGCGGTAGGCGACCTCGCTGACATAGCGCACCAGGATCGGGCTGTTCGTCATGTGGGCGAGCAGGATGTGGAATTCGGTGGCGAGCCGGATCGAGACCGCGTCGGTGCCGTCGCGTGCACGACCCTCGGCATCGACATGAGCGGTGAGTTCGGCGATCTGCGCCTTGGTCAGCTTGCCCGCGAGCTGCCGCACCACCAGCCGTTCGAGCTCGATGCGGATGTCGAAGGCATCGCGCGCCTCCTGCCAGCTCGGCGTCGCCACCACGGCGATACGGTTGCGGCGCAGCTCGACAAGGCCTTCCGCCGCCAATTGCCCGAGCGCATGCCGCGCAATGGTGCGGCTGACGCCAAAACGCTCGCCGAGCGAATCCTCGGGCAGCTTTGCGCCGGGCTCCAGCGCCTGCTCGATGATCGCCCGCCGCAGCGCGCGGCAGATCACGCTGACCTTGTCTGACGATTCAGCCGTCTTGCTGCTGCCGGCGCGCGCCGCCATTGCCGCGAATCCCTCTCGAAAGGTGCTTCGAACGCCTCTTTATCATACCGGCGAAACAATCGGGCGCTCGAATTGCATGCAGTTTGGGCGCCCGATTGCCTAAACGGAATCCGCCCCTTCGGTCACCGATTGCGCGATTCCCTTGATTTTCAACGGGCGGGCCGCTGGCATCCAGCTTGCATGCACTTTGCCCGTGATGCGCATGCAACCAAGTTCCGATTTCGCCGGCGAGCCTGTTGCCGCCGGATCCGTGCCGACCGCGATCGAGCTGTCGGAAGCTTCCGTGACCTTCGGCCGGGGCGCCCGCGCCGTGCCGGCGCTGTCGACAACCACGCTTCGGATCGCCGACGGCGAGTTCGTCGCGCTGGTCGGCCCGTCCGGTTGCGGCAAGTCTACCATCTTGCGGCTGGTCAGTGGCCTGGCGCGGCCGACCACCGGCGTCGTCATCGTCGGCGGCCGCGAGGTCGCGGCGCGCGCGCTGCGGGTCGGCATGGCGTTCCAGAACCCCACCATGCTGCCGTGGATGACGATCGAAAAGAACATCATGCTGCCGCTGAAGATCGTCGAGCCGTTCCGCTCGCAATTCCGCCGGCTGCGCAAGACCGATTTCCGCGACAAGGCCAATGCGCTGCTCGATCAGGTCGGGTTGAAGGGGTTTGGCAGCCGCTATCCCTGGCAACTCTCCGGCGGCATGCTCCAGCGCGCCAATCTCTGCCGCGCGCTGATCCACGAACCGCGCATGCTGCTGCTCGACGAACCGTTCGGCGCGCTCGACCAGTTCACCCGCGAGGAGCTGTGGGGAATCCTTCAAGAGCTCTGGATCACCCACAAGCCGACCGTGCTGCTGGTCACCCACGATCTGCGCGAGGCCGGCTTCCTGGCCAGCCGCATCTGCGTGATGAGCGCGCGGCCCGGCCGCATCCTCGACGACTCCAGGGTCGACTTCGCCCGCCCGCGCACCGTGGCGATGACCTTTGAGCCGGATTTCGTCGCGCTCAACCAGAAGCTCCGCGCCTTCATCGTCGATGCGCGCACCGCGGCGCGAGAGGGAGCCTGACCATGTCCGTGTCTGATATCAGGCAGAAGGCCTGGTCGGTGGCCCTGATCGTGCTGTTCTTTGTCGCCTGGGAGCTGTTCTGCCTGATGACGGGGATGTCGGACCTCGTGCTGCCGCGGCCGTCGCAGATCTTTGTCACGCTGTTCGAGAAATTCCCGATCCTCTGGCCGCATATCATCCAGACATTGGTGACCACCATGATCGGCTTCGTGCTCGGCGTGGCCCTTGGCGTTGCGCTCGGTGCGGTGATCGGCGTCTCGAAAACCGCCTACGATACCTGCTATCCGCTGCTGGTCGGGTTCTCGTCGATCCCGAAGGTCGCGGTGGTGCCGATCTTCGTGCTGTGGTTCGGCTCCGGCACCGTGCCGGCGGTGCTGACCGCGCTGTCGATCTGCTTCTTCCCGATCGTCGTCAACATCGCCACCGGTCTCGCCACCACCGAACCCGAACTCGAGGATGTGCTGAAGGCGCTCGGTGCCAGCAAGTTCGATATTCTCTGGAATGTCGGGCTGCCGCGGACGATGCCGTTCTTCTTTGCCTCGCTGAAGGTCGCGGTCTCCTACGCCTTCGTCGGCGCGGTGCTGTCGGAAACCGTCGCCTCGAACCGCGGCATCGGCAACGTCATGATGACCGCGTCCTCCAATTTCAACGTGCCGCTGGTGTTCGCCGGGCTGTTCGTGCTCGCCGGCCTCGGCGTCGCGCTCTACGTCCTGTTCTCGCTGATCGAGGGCCGGGTGACAGGCTGGGCGACGCGCAAGGACAATGCCATCGCCACCTGAAGTTTTCGGTCAATTGCCGTTCATTGGAGTTGAGGAGGTCGCCATGCTGAAGACAATAAGCGCCGTACTGTTGGGATTGGCCGTGGTCGCGGGATCCGCGCGCGCCGAGGAAACCACCATCAAGTTCACGCTGGGCTGGAAGACGCAAGGCTCGGACGCCGCGTTCTTCTACGCCAAGGACAACGGCTACTTCAAAGCGGAAGGCCTCAACGTCGTGATCGACCAGGGCGAGGGCTCCGGCGCGACCGTGACGCGCATCATGTCGGGCGCCTATGACGCCGGCTTCGGCGACGTCAACGCGATCATCCAGAACGCCGCGACCAAGCCGCAGGATGCGCCCGTGATGGTCTACATGATGTGGAACCAGCCGCCGTTCGCGATCGTCGCCAAGAACTCGAGCGGCATCAAGTCGATCAAGGATTTCGAGGGCCACACGCTCGGCGGCGCGCAGGGCACGCCGACCACCCGGCTGTTGCCTGTGTTCGTGCACAAGAATGGGCTCGACGGCGAGAAGATCAAGATCTCCAACATGGCGCCGAACCTGCAGGAGCCGATGCTGATAAAGGGCGACATCGACGCCGCGCTGGTGTTCAACATCACGAGCTATTTCAATCTGGTGCTGAACCGCCAGGATCCGGACAAGGACTTCAAATGGTTCTCGTTCGGCGATTACGGGCTCGATCTCTATTCCAACGGCGTGATGGTCTCGCGCAAGCTGATCGCCTCGAACCCGAAGGCGGTGGCCGGCCTCGTCCGCGCCATCAACAAGGGCGCCATCGCGGTCGCCAAGGATCAGAACGCCGGCATGAAGGCGGCGCTGAATTATGACAACCTGATCAATGTCGATGTCGAGAAGCGCCGGCTGCAATATTCCTTCGAGAAGCTGATCGTGTCGCCGGAGATGAGGGACATCGGCGTCGGCGACGTCAAGGACGACCGCATGGCCCGCGCCATTGGCATCATCGTCGAAGGCTACCAGCTCGCCCGCGCGCCGACCCCGGCCGAGGTGTTCTCCCGCGAATTCCTGCCGCCGCGCGCGGAGCGGGAGCTGGTGTATACGGCGAACTGAGGTAGCTCGTCATTGCGAGGAGCAAAGCGACGAAGCAATCCATCCCTCCCCGTGCTGCGGCATGGATTGCTTCGCTTCGCTCACAATGACCGCGGAGGGAAGCGATGGACGTCACGGCAACCCGTTTGTTCTCCAGCCCCAACCGCGGCGTCCGCAATGACGTCGTGCTCCATCACGACTGCGGCATCATCACCAACATCTCGGAAGCGGCAGCCCCGGACACCGCCCCGCATGCCCTCATCCTTCCTGCCTTCGTCAATGCCCACGACCACGCCCGCCCGCGGGCATCTGCGTTCGGCGCGGTCGGCATGCCGCTGGAAAGCTGGATCCTGCGCACAGTGGTGGGTACGCCGGTCGATCCCTATTTGACCGCAGCCTCCGCACTGGCACGCGCGGCGCAGGCGGGCTGCGCGGCGATGATGGTGCACTACACCCGCCCGAGCGGCACCATGCCGCTGCTCGAGGAGGTCAAGGCGATCGGCCGTGCCGCCGGCGATATCGGCATCCGCATCGCCTTTGCGATCGCGGTACGTGACCAGAATCCGATCGTCTATGGCGACAGCGAACCGGTGCTGTCCGCTCTGCCGCGCGAGGACCGCCAGACGATCGAACAGCTGTTCGTTCGTGCTCCGATGTCGCCGAGGGCCTATATCGAGCTGACCGATGCGATCGCTACGGCGATCGGCGGGCCGAAGGTCGACGTGCAGCTCGGACCCGCGGGGGTACAGTGGTGCTCGAAGCCGCTGCTCGAGGCAGTCGCGGAAAACTCCGCGCACACCGGCCGCCGTATCCACATGCATCTGCTCGAGACGATCTATCAGCGCGCCTGGGCCGACCAGCATTTCCCCGATGGGATCGTCCGCTATCTCCGCGACATCGGCTTCCTCTCGGAACGGCTGACGCTCGCGCATTGCGTCCACGCCCGGCCCGACGAGATCGAGATGATCGCGGCGTCAGGCGCGCGCATCGTCACCAATTTCTCCTCGAACCTGCATCTGCGCTCCGGGCTGGCGCCGATCGCGGCGGCGCACGCTTGCGGCTGCGCGATTGCCGTCGGCGTCGATGGCCTGGCGCTCGATGAGGATGACGATGTGCTGCGCGAGATGCGGCTGGTGCAGATGATGCACGGTGGTCTCGGCTTCAAGCGCACCTGGACTGCTCAGGAATTCTTCACGCTCGCCGTCCGCAATGGCCGCCGCGCCACCGGTGCGCCGGGCACGGGCGAGCTTGCTGTCGGCGCGCCGGCTGATTTCGTCAGCATCGATCTTGGCCGCCTCGAGCGCGATCAGGTTCTTGATGCCGATCCGCTCGACTTGCTGTTCGCGCGCGGCAATGCGTCGCTGGTCAATGAGCTTGTGGTCGATGGTCGCAGCGTCGCCAAGGCCGGCCGGTGCCTCGGTGTTGATCTTCCCGGCATTGAGCAGGAACTGCGCGGCATCTACCGCGCGAACGCTGCCACATACGCGCATGTCTTGCGCGCATGGCCGCGACTATCGAACTCACTGCAACACTGGTTCGACGCGCAGCTCACCTGCAATTAGCTGCACAATCTTCGTTTCGCGCCGAGCAACAAGTCCAGTCAAACGCTGACTTATTCCGTCAAGCGGAAGAAAATTCCACTTGCATCACACAGTCGGCGCGGCTTCAAGTTCAGGCAACAAGAAACTGAATCAGTCGCTGTCACCGGCTGGTCATGTTGTCGCGAGGAAGCCTGATGGGCGCGTTGTCGCATCTGCGGATTGTCGAGATCGGAAGTGCTGCGGCGACCAGCTATTGCGCGCGGCTGTTTGCCGATTTCGGCGCCGATGTGCAGAAGGTCGAGCCGCCGGCGGGCGATCCGCTGCGTCGTGTCGCGCCGCTGACGCCGCACGGCCACAGCGCCTGGTTTGCGTTTCTCAATTTCAACAAATCGAGCATCGTCCTCGACGGAAATGAGGCAGGTGCCGCATCGCGCCTGCGCGAGCTCATCGCAACCTCTGACGTCCTGCTTGACGGGCGCGGCATCGCTGCGGCGGATTGTCCCGACATCGATCTCGATGCGATCAAGCGGGACAATCCGGGCCTGATCCATCTCGACCTCGCCTGGTTCGGCGATCGCGGTCCATATGCCGACTATGCGGCGACGGACGCCACGATCCGCGCGCTCACCGGGCTCGTGAAGCTGGTGGGACCCGAGCAGGGGCCGCCGATGCACGCCCCGGATTTCCAGACCGGAATCTTGGGCGGACTATGGGGCTTCATCGCGGCCGCGTCGTCGGTGCTCGGGCGGATGCAGGATGGGCGCGGGTGCACCAGCCATCTCAGCCTGTTCGAGGCCAGCATCGCCGTCACCGAATACATCATGTTCGAGGCGCTCCAGCGCGGCGACATCATGCGGCGGATCGGCATCAACCGGTTCTGGCCGACCTTTCCGGTCGGCATCTACGAGACCAAGCGGGGCTGGCTCGGCGTCACCACGGTGACCCCGGCACAGTGGCGCGCGTTCTGCGAGATGCTTGGGCTCAACGATTTGCGCGACGATCCGACGCTGGTGATGGGTGTCGACCGGCTGCGTCATGTCGCCGAGATCGAGGGCAGGATCCTGCCGAAGCTGAAGCAGCGCACCGCGCAGGAATGGTTTGCCGAAGGCCTCGAGCGCAAGATCCCGATCGTGCCGGTGCCCGAGATATCCGATCTCATCGCCGATGAGGAGAAGCGCGCCCGCGGCGCCATCGTCCCGATCATGGTCGGCGACGAGGCCGGGTTTTCCGCCGGCACGATGCAGCGGCTGACGGGAACGCCGCCGCTGCGCGGCGGCCTTGTGCCTGACATTGGCGAGCAACAGGCCGGCCGCGAGGCCGCGCCGCGTGCGCCGATGCCCAAGCCTGCTGCAACCAGGCGCTTGCCGCTCGAAGGCATCCGGGTCGTCGATTTCTCGATGGGCTGGGCCGGACCGATCTGCACCCGCACGCTCGCCGATCTCGGCGCCGACGTCATCAAGATCGAGGCGACCCAGTATCCGGACTGGTGGCGCGGCGTCGACCGCCGTCCGGCCTACGTGCTGGAGCAGATGTACGAGAAGTCGGTGCGTTACTGCATCATGAACCGCAACAAGCGCGGCATCACGCTCGACCTGACCCGGCCGAAGGGGCTTGCGCTGGCAAAACGCCTGCTCGCCGATGCCGACCTTGTAGTCGACAATTATTCGGTCGAGGTGCTGCCCAAGCTCGGGCTCGGCTACGACGTGCTGAGCAAAATCAATCCGAAGCTCGTGATGATGTCGATGTCGGCGTTCGGCGCCGGCAGCGTGCATCGCGACTGCCGCGCCTATGGCTCGACCCTGGAGCAGGGCTCCGGTCTGCCGAGCGTGATCGGCAATACCGGCGGGCCTCCGGTGATGAGCCACACGGCGTTCGGTGACGCTGTCGGCGGCCTCAACGGCGCTGCCGCGGTGCTGACCGCGCTGATCCACGCGAAGCTCACGGGGCAGGGGCAGTTCATCGATCTCGCGCAGATCGAATGCATGATGCCGTTTGCCGCGCCCTGGATCGTCGCGCATTCGATCGACGGCAGCGAGCCGACGAAATACGGCAACCGCCATCCGGACTTCGTGCCGCATGGCTGCTTTCGCTGCGCTGGCGAGGACAACTGGATCGTGGTCGCGGTGTCCGATGACGCCATGTGGCCCAAGCTCGCGCGGCTGCTCGGCCGCGAGGACTGGGCCGAGGACGAGGCGCTCGAGACGGCCGCGGGCCGCCGCACCATCGAAACCGAAATCGAGGCTGCGATCACGGCCTGGACCTCGGCGCGCGATGCGGACGCTGCAATGACCGAGCTGCAAGGCGCCAGTGTCGCCTCCGGCGTCGCGCGGTTGCCGATCGATCTCCTTGACGATCCGCAGCTCCACGCCCGCGATTTCATCCAGCAAGTCGACCGCGCCTTCATCGGACAACATCCGCAGCCATCGATGCCGTTTCGCGAGGGCGATGCGCCGTTCATGATCCGCTCGGTTCCGCCGACGCTCGGCGAGCACAACCGCGAAATCCTCGGCGGCATGCTTGGCCTCTCCGACGCCGAACTTGAAGAGCTCACAAGCGAGGGCATCATCGGCACCGAGATGCTGATGGAGGAGCAGCTGGTGAAAGAGAAGAAGCGGGCGGCGGGTTAATGGAGGCAGGCCAGCCGGCACAGCGCAGGGCGGAGGGTGCGCGCGATAGCGCGCGGCCGCTGCTGTCCGTGCGCGGGCTCGGCATTCGTTTCAAGACCGCGCAGGGCATCTGGCAGGCGACGCGCCGAATCGATTTCGACATCGCGCCCGGCGAGCGCGTCGGCATCGTCGGCGAGAGCGGCTGCGGCAAGACCATCACTGGGCTATCGATCCTGCGGCTGTTGCCGGGCAATTTTGCCGGCCTCGACGGCAAGATCCTGTTCGACGGCATCGATCTCGCATCCTGCAGCGCGCGGCAGATGCGCGCGATCAGGGGCAAGCGCATCGCGATGATCTTTCAGGAGCCGATGAGCGCACTCGATCCGGTCTTCACCGTCGGCCACCAGATCGCGGAGACACTGCGCGTTCACACCGATGTCAGTTATGAGGAAGCGCGCGCGAAGACGCTGGAGATCCTCCGCCGCGTCGGCATCGCCTCGCCCGAACGGCGGATCGACGACTATCCGCACCAGCTCTCCGGCGGCATGCGCCAGCGCGTCATGATCGCAGCGAGCCTGATCTGCGGGCCGCAGCTGCTGATCGCGGACGAGCCGACCACGGCGCTCGACGTCACCGTGCAGGCGCAGATCCTTGAACTGCTGCGCGACATCAGCGAGACATCGCGCACCGCGCTGATGCTGATCACCCACGATCTCGGCGTCGTCGCCGAGACCTGTACGCGGATGATCACGATGTATGCCGGCGAGGTGATCGAGGACGCCACCGTCGACGAAGCGCTGGTGCGGCCGCTGCATCCCTATACGTCAGGGCTGCTGCGCTCGCTGCCGCATCTAAGCCCGCGCCACGGCCGGCTGCCGTCGATCCCGGGCCGGGTGCCGTCGATCGCGGAGATGCCGAATGGCTGCCGTTTCCGCGCCCGCTGCGCACATGCGGCCAAGGGCTGCGAGGCCGAGCAGACACTGCAGAACGCCGGCGGCGGTAGAAGAGTGCGCTGCTGGCGCTTTGCCGAGCTCAATCTGCCGGGCGCGCTGCACCCGCCGGATACTGCCACGAGCGCCAAGGTTGCGCGACAATGACCGAAGCCGCTGTCGAGCCCAGCCACGATGCCATCATCTCGGTGCGCGACCTCCAGGTCCACTTCCAGACCTCGGACCGCCGCACCACCGTGAAGGCGGTCGACGGCGTCAACTTCGACGTCCGCCGCGGCGAGACCTTCGGCATCATCGGCGAATCCGGCTCGGGCAAGACCACGATCGGCCGCGCGCTGGTGTTTCTGCTGAAGCCCAGCGCCGGCGCCATCCTGCATGGCGGCATCGACCCAACGGCCCTGTCGCGCAAAGAGTTTCAGAACCATCGCCGCGACTACCAGATCATCTTCCAGGATCCGAACGCCGCGCTGAACCCGCGCATGACGATCCTGGCCTCGGTGCTGGAGCCGCTGGAACTTGCCGGTATCGGCGGTCGCGCCGAGCGGGAACGGCAGGCGCGGGAAGCGCTGGAGCGGGTCGGGCTGCCGCAGGAATTCGGCGAGCGCTATCCGCACCAGCTCTCCGGCGGCCAGAAGCAGCGCGTGGTGATCGCCCGTGCGCTGACCTTGAGGCCGAAACTGATCGTTTGCGACGAGGTGGTGGCCGCGCTCGACATGTCGATCCGCGGCGACGTGCTCAACCTGTTTGCCGATCTGCAGCGCGACCTCGGGCTGACCTACGTCTTCATCACGCATGACCTCTCCGTGGTCTCGCATATCAGCGAGCGCGTCGCGGTGATGTATCTCGGCCGGTTCGTCGAGCTCGGGCCGACCGAAGAGGTCGCCGAGCGGCCGCTGCATCCCTACACAATCGCGCTGCTCTCGGCCGAGCCGCGGCCGCTGCCGTCGTCGATGCGGCAGGAGAGCCGCATCGTGCTGCAGGGCGAGGTGCCGAGCCCGATCGATCCGCCGTCGGGTTGCCGCTTCCGCACCCGCTGCCCGCACGCGCAGCCGCTCTGCACCGACCGTGTGCCGGAGTGGCGCGAGCTGAAGCCCGATCACTGGGTGGCCTGCCATTTCGCCGACCGCCCGAATTTTTCGCCGAACTAGAGCATGATCCGGAAAAGTGTGAAGCGGTTTTCCGACAAGATCATGCACCAAACGAACAACACCGGAGACAACGCCATGACAACGACGACACGACGCGAGGCCATGGCGCTGATCTCGGGCGCGTTGGCCAGCACGACCATCGCCGGCCGCGCGTTCGCGCAAGCGACGCCGAAGAAGGGCGGCACCTTGCGCATCTCCGCGCCGGCCAACCCGTCGAGCCTCGATCCGGCGACCGGCGGCGCCGGCTCCGACCACGCCTTCCTGTTCACGATGTATGACACGCTGACCGAGTGGGAGTTCGACACGCTGAAGCCGAAGCCCGGGCTTGCCGAAAGCTGGAAGTTCACCGATCCAACCACGCTGGTGCTCGACATCCGCGCCGGCGTCACCTTCCACGACGGCACGGCGCTCGATGCGGAAGCCGTCAAGTTCAACCTCGATCGCAACCGGAGCGATGCGAAGTCGAACATCAAGGCCGATCTGCTGTCGGTCGCCTCGGTCGATGTCACCGGTCCGCAACAGGTGACGCTGAAGCTGAAGACGCCGGATACCGCGCTCCCCGGCATTCTCTCCGATCGCGCCGGCATGATGGTGTCGCCGACTGCGTTGAAGGCGGCCGAGGGCGGCGTCGTGACGCGCAAGCCGGTCGGCGCCGGCGCCTACGCGTTCGTGAGCTGGGCCGATGGCGAGAAGATCGTGGTCAAGCGCAACGAGAAATACTGGAAGCCGGACCGGCCGCTTCCCGATGGCATCGAGTTCTCGATCATTCCGGAGCTCACCACCGGCGCCCGCTCGGTCACGGCGGGTCAGAACGACCTGATCTATCAGCTGCCGCCGCGGCAGAAGATGATCATCGAGCGCGCCTCGAGCGTCAAGGTGGTCCACGGCCCGACGCTCTACGTGTTCCAGATCTTCCTGAATTGGGCCAAGCCGCCGTTCGACAACGTCAAGGTGCGCCAGGCGCTGAACTTCGCGATCGACCGCGAGTCTTTCGTCAAGGCCGCACTCGCCGGCCTCGCCGAGCCGGCCTACATGAACCTGCCGAAGGCGCACTGGGCCTATGATTCCGAGGTCGCAAAACTCTATCCCTACGATCCCGACAGAGCGCGCAAGCTGCTTGCAGAAGCCGGCTTCAAGGACGGCACGCCGATCGAGATCGGCGGCTATTCGGATCAGGATTCGGTGCAGCGCGAGGAGATTCTGATCGAGCAGTTCCGCAAGGCCGGCATGAACGTTCGTTTCGTCAACGCACCGATCGCGGAAGCCTCGGCCGCGTTCTTCGGTCCGGAGAAGAAGGGCTCCGGCCTGCTTGCAGCATGGACCGGGCGGCCCGACCCGAGCCTGACCTATTCTTTGATGTTCACCAAGGATGCCTATTACAACGGCGGCCGCGCGCCGGTGCCGGGCGAGCTCGAAGCCGCGATCAAGGCGTCGCGCGCTTCGGAGGACATCGAGGTCAGGCGCAAGGCCTTCTCCACCGTGCAGCGGCTGGTGATGGAGAACGCCTTCGTGGTGCCGCTGGCGTTCCAGTTCGAGCTCGTCGCCATGAACAAGAAGGTGCAGGGCTATCGGCCGAACCTGCTCGGCAAGCCGAAATACGACGACGTCTGGCTGGAAGGCTGAACCATGGCGCGACGGTCACCAGTCAAGGTCATCGGCAGCCGTCTCGTGCAGGCGCTGCCCGTGATCCTGCTCGCGACCTTCATGGTGTTTGCGCTGCTCAAGCTGGTGCCGGGCGACATCGCCGTGACGCTCGCCGGCGACAACGCGACCGACGCGCGGATCACCGAGATCAGGAAAATCTACGGCCTCGACCGGCCGTTCCTGGTGCAATATGGCGCCTGGCTCGGCCATGTCGCGCAGGGCGATCTCTCGCAATCGCTCTTGACCGGCGAGAAGGTCGCGGATTCGATCGGCCGCGCCTTCCCGAACACGCTCTTGATCGTCGTGATCGCGCTGGTGCTGGCGCTGGTCACCGGCATTCCGATGGGCGTGATGGCCGCGATCAAGCCCAACGGCTGGGTCGACAAACTGATCAGTGTGCTTGCGTCGCTCGGCGTCGCGGTCCCCGGCTTCTGGCTCGCGATGATCCTGGTGGCGGAGCTCTCGCTGAAGCTGAACTGGCTGCCGGCGACCGGCGCAAAATCCTTTAGCGCCTCGCCGATTGATGCGATCCGACACGCGCTGCTGCCGGGCATCGCGATCGCGGCCTATGGCATGGCCGAAGTCGCGCGCCAGCTGCGCGGCGCGCTGCTGGAAGTGCTGTCGTCGCAATATGTCCGCACGCTGCACGCCAAGGGGCTGTCGATGTCCCGCATCCTCTGGCAGCACGGCCTGAAGAATGTCGGCGTCAATCTGCTCACGATCATCAGCCTGTTGGTCAACCGCATGCTGGCGGCGACCGTCGTGATCGAGGCGGTGTTTGCCATTCCCGGCCTCGGCAGCCTGATCGTGCGCGGTGCGATCCAGCGCGATTTCCCGATCGTGCAGGGCGTCGTGTTCACCATGGTGGTCGTCGTCATCGTCGTGAACCTGGTCACCGACCTGCTCTGTGCCGCGGTCGATCCGAGGATCGAGCAATGACCGACATGGCGCTCGCTCCGCTCAAGGCGCCCGCAAAGCCGACTCGGCTGCGCCGCCTCGCGCGCTGGCTCGTCGGCGATTTGCGCGCGGCGCTGTCGATCCTGGTGCTGCTGGTGCTTGTCATCGTCGCGATCGGCGCGCCCTGGATCGCGCCGTATCCGCCGACCGCGCAGGACGTCAACAACATGCTGGCGCCGCCGGGGCCGCTGCATCTGCTCGGTACCGACGATCTCGGCCGCGATATCTTCTCGCGCCTGATCTACGGCGCGCCGGCCACCGTCTATGCCAGCCTGCTTGCGGTCGGCGTCGCGGTTGCGATCGGGCTGCCGGTCGGCCTGATCGCCGGTTATTTCGGCGGCTGGATCGACGACATCATCAGCCGCATCATCGACACCTTCCTGTCGTTCCCCGCCATCGTGCTGGCGATCGCGGTGACCGGCGCGCTCGGCATCGGGCTCACCAACGGCATGATCGCGGTCGGCATCACGATGTTCCCGGCGCTGGCGCGGATCGTCCGCGCCCGCACGCTGATCGTGCGGCAGGAGCTCTATGTCGATGCGTCGAGGGGCTTCGGCGCACCGACCTGGCATGTGCTGTGGCGCCACGTGCTGCCGAACACGCTGCAGCCGGTCATCGTGCAGGTAACCTTGCTGCTCGCCGCAGCGCTCTTGGCCGAGGCCAGCCTGTCGTTCCTCGGCCTCGGCATCCAGCCGCCGGAGCCGAGTTGGGGCGCCATGCTGGCGCGCGCCTATCAATATATGGAGATCGCCCCGGAGCAGATGTACGCGCCGGGCCTTGCCATTCTCGTCGTCTCCCTGGCGTTCAATGCGCTTGGGGAGTCCTTGCGTGTCGTGCTCGATCCCACGATGAAGGATCGTTGACCTCAGGTGGAATTGTCATGTCCTTCAAGAAATTGCTGATTGCCAACCGCGGTGAGATCGCGATCCGCATTGCCCGCGCCGCTGCCGAGAGCGGCATCACGACTGTTGCTATTTATCCCGCCGATGATGCGGCCTCGCTCCATGTCCGCGCCGCCGACGAGGCCCGCGAGGTGCCCGGCCGTGGCGCGCGCGCGTATCTGGACATCGAGGGCATGATTGAGGCCGCCAAGGCCGCAGGCTGTGACGCGCTGCATCCGGGCTATGGCTTCCTCAGCGAGAACACGCAGCTTGCGCGGCACTGCGCCGAGGAAAAGATCATCTTCGTCGGCCCGTCGCCGGAGGCGCTCGATCTGTTCGGCGACAAGGCCAAGGCAAAGGCACTGGCCAAGACATGCGGCGTGCCTGTTATCGCCGGCACCTCGGGTGCGACCTCGCTCGACGAGGCCAAGGCCTTCTTCACCTCGCTCGGCGCCAACGCCGCCGTGATGATCAAGGCGATCGCCGGCGGCGGCGGACGCGGCATGCGGGTGGTCGAGGACACAGCGAAGCTCGATGAAGCCTATGCGCGCTGCCAGTCCGAGGCCAGGGCGGCGTTCGGCAACGATGCGGTCTATGTCGAGCGGCTGATCCGGAAAGCGCGTCATATCGAAGTGCAGATCATCGGCGATCGTCATGGCGCGACCAGCCATCTCTGGGAGCGCGAATGCACCATCCAGCGCCGCAACCAGAAGCTCATCGAGGTGGCGCCGAGCCCGTCGCTGAGCGACGGTCTGCGCTCCCGCATCATCGAGGCGGCAAAGCAGCTCGCGTCCGCCGCGCGCTACGACAGTCTCGGCACTTTCGAATTCCTGGTCGATGACGAGGCAGAGGAAAGCAAGGGGGAAGGCGAGGGCGCCTTCGCTTTCATCGAGGCCAATCCGCGGCTCCAGGTCGAGCATACCGTCACCCAGGAAGTGCTCGGCATCGACCTCGTGCGCGCGCAGCTCGCCGTTGCCGCCGGTGCCACGCTGGCCTCACTCGGGCTGGCGCAGTCCGCTGTGCCGCTGCCGCGCGGCTATGCCATGCAGCTCCGCGTCAACATGGAGGTGATGGACGAGAAGGGGATGACGAAGCCGACCGGCGGCGCGCTCAGTGTGTTCGACCTGCCGTCGGGCCCCGGCGTCCGCGTCGACACGTTCGGCTATTCCGGCTACAGGACCAGTGCCGCGTTCGACTCGCTGCTGGCAAAAGTCATCGTACATTCGCCGAGCCAAAAGTGGACAGACGTGGTGCACAAGGCGGCGCGCACCTTGCGCGAATTCCGGATCGGCGGCGTCGCTACCAACATTCCGTTCCTCGGCGCAGTGCTGGCGCACCAGAGCTTTGCCAGGAACAAGATCAGCACCAGCTTCATCGATACCCATGTCGCAGCGCTGGTCGGCGCGGCCAGGGATCTCGCCGCGCCGCTGGTCGAGGTGAACGAAGCGGCCGCGACCAAAGCCGTCGCCACTGAAACAGCGCCCGAGGGATCGCTCCCGGTGCCCGCGCCGTTGCAGGGCACGATCGTGGCGATCGAGGTCGCGGAGGGCGATCTGGTCCGTCCCGGCCAGCAGATCGCGGTGCTGGAATCGATGAAGATGGAGCATCTCGTCACAGCACCACATGGCGGCCGGGTGACGAAAATCGCGGGCGGTGTCGGCGTCACCCTGATGCATGGCGAGCCGATCCTGTTTCTCGAGCCTGCCGAGGTCGACGGCCATCACGCGGCGGAAGAGGCCGCGATCGATCTCGATCACATCCGCCCTGATTTGGCCGAGCTGATCGCGCGCAAGGCGATCACGCTGGACCAGAACCGCCCGGCCTCGGTGGAGCGCCGCCGCAAGACCAACCAGCGCACCGCGCGCGAGAACATCGCCCAGCTGGTCGACGAGGGCTCGTTCGTCGAATACGGCTCGCTTGCGATCGCGGCGCAACGCCGCCGCCGCAAGGTCGAGGACCTCATCAAGAACACGCCGGCCGACGGCCTGATATCAGGCGTCGCCACCGTCAACGCCAAGGACTTCGGCGCCGACGGCGCGCGCTGCATGGTGATTTCGTACGACTACACCGTGCTCGCCGGCACGCAAGGCCATATGAACCACAAGAAGATCGACCGCATGCTCGGTCTTGCCGAGCAGTGGCGCATGCCGCTGGTATTCTACGCCGAGGGCGGCGGCGGCCGTCCCGGCGATACCGACCGGCTCGGCATGACCGGCCTCGACGGGCCGTCCTTCGTGCAGTTCGCAAAGCTCTCCGGGCTCGTGCCCGTGGTCGGCGTGGTCTCCGGCTATTGCTTCGCCGGCAACGCCGCGATGCTCGGCGTCTGCGACGTCATCATCGCCACCAGGAACGCCTCGATCGGCATGGGCGGTCCGGCGATGATCGAGGGCGGCGGGCTCGGCGTCTACCATCCGGCCGAGGTCGGCCCTGTCTCGTTCCAGTCGCCGAACGGCGTGATTGACATCCTGGTCGAGGACGAGGCCGAAGCCACGACGGCGGCGCAGAAATACCTGTCCTATTTCCAGGGCGCGGTGCAGGACTGGACCGCGCCGGACCAGCGGCTGCTGCGCCGTGCGATTCCCGAAAATCGCCTGCGGGTCTACGACATCCGCAACGTGATCGACCTGATCGCCGACCAGGGCTCCGTGCTGGAGATCCGGCGCGATTTCGGCGTCGGCATGATCACGGCCTTGATCCGGATCGAGGGCAAGCCGTTCGGCCTGATCGCCAACAATCCAAAGCATCTCGGCGGCGCGATCGACGCTGCGGCCGGCGACAAGGCCGCGCGCTTCATGCAGCTCTGCGACGCCTTCGACATCCCGATCGTCTCGCTGTGCGACACGCCGGGCTTCATGGTCGGCCCCGAGGCCGAGAAGACTGCGATCGTGCGCCACGTCGCGCGGATGTTCGTCACCGGCGCCAGCATCACGGTGCCGCTGTTCGGCGTCGTGCTGCGCAAGGGCTACGGTCTCGGCGCGCAATCGATGATCGGCGGCGGCTTCCACGCCTCGTTCTTCACGGTGGCATGGCCGACCGGCGAATTCGGCGGCATGGGCCTGGAAGGCTATGTCCGGCTCGGCTTCCGCAAGGAGATGGAGGCGATCGAGGACCCGGTCGAGCGCGAGAAGTATTTCCAGACCAAGGTCGCCGAACTCTACGCCAACGGCAAGGCGGTCTCGATCGCCTCGGTGCTCGAGATCGACGAGGTGATCGACCCCGCCGACACCAGGCACTGGATCATGGCCGGCCTGCGCTCGGTGCCGAAGCCCGAGCCGCGCACGCATCGCAAGCGGCCGTGCATCGATGCGTGGTGATGATCTCTCCACGCCGTCAGTCCGGGGCGCGCTTCATTCTCTCTCCGTCATTCCGGGCTCACGCTACGCGAGCCCTGGAATGACGGGCGGGAGGCGCAAGGTGCGACATAACGAAAGGAAAAACTCGGACAATTCATGTCGCGAGAATGCGGACATATGCCTCTCGAACATATGCCTCACAAGGGGCCACATACTCGATGTCGTCCCTGCGAAAGCAGGGACCCATAACCACCAATGCCGATTGTTACGCATGCTGGAATGACGAGCCCCCTTCACAACGCCCGTCGCGGCGTATGGGTCCCTGCTTTCGCAGGGACGACAGCAATGTGTGTGGTCGGCGCTGCCCTTCATCAAGAGAGTCACCCCAACCGCAACTCAACATACCCGTTCGCCGCGACCGCGTCACAGCGTTCGCGATACGCCGGCGCGCTGCCGCTGTAGCGGGCGACGATGCGGGTCTGTTTGCCCTCGACGTTGCGGTTGATGCCGGTCATCCAGGAATCGACCTCGTTGGACAGCAGGCCTGCGCCGAGCGCCTTGACATGATCGGTCCAGTCCACGGTGCCCTCGGGCGTGGCGTCGAGGAAGGTCAGGCCTTTCTCCTGCGCGAAGCGGAGCAGCCCGGTGACCCAGTCGACGCCGTATTCGATGCTGCGCGGGATGTTGCCGAGCGCGGTGTGCGGGCCCATCAGCATCAGCATGTTGGGGAAGCCGTCGACCATCAGCCCGAGATAGGTTTCCGGGCCGTGCGTCCATTTCTCCTTCAGCCGCGCGCCCTTCGCGCCACGGAAATCGATCTTGTCAAAGCTGCCGGTGATGGCGTCGAACCCGGTGGCGTAGATGATGATATCGAAGGCGTAGTCCCTGTCGGTGGTCCGGATGCCCTCCGGCGTGATCCGCTCGATCGGCGTCGCCTTCAGATCGACCAATTCGACATTGTCGCGGTTGTAGACCTCGTAATAGAAGGTCTCGAGCGGCAGCCGCCGCGTGCCGAAGCCGTGGTTCTTCGGAATCAGCATCTCCGCGACCTTGGGATCCTTCACGCGCTCACAGATCTTGCGCGCGACGAAGTCGCTGATCGTGGCATTCGCCCTGCGGTCGATCAGGATATCCTTGAAGTTGCCCTGCCAGATGCCGAAGCCGCGCTCGCCATAGAGTTTTTCGTAAAACGCCTCGCGCTCGGCATCGCTGACCTCGAACGCGCCGCGCGGATCGGGCGTATGCACGAAGCAGGCAAAGGTCTCCTTGCAGCGCGCGAAGATCTCGGGATAGCCGGCCTTGATCCTGGCTTGCGTCTCGGCGTCGATCTTGCCGTTGTGCAGCGGCGCCGCCCAGTTGGCGGTGCGCTGGAACACGGTGAGATGCCCGACCTCGCCGGCGATGGTCTGGATGGTCTGGATGCCGGTCGCGCCGGTGCCGATCACGGCGACGCGTTTGCCGGTGAAATCCACGTTTTGTTTCGGCCAGCGCGCGGTGTGAAACGACTGGCCCTTGAAATCGTCACGGCCCTCGATGCGCGGCAGGGTCGGCGTCGACAGCGGGCCGATCGCGGTGATCAGGAAGCGGCAGCTATGGCGCGCGCCGCTCTCGAGCGTGATCTGCCAGCTTCGGGTATCGTCCTGGTAGATCGCGGCGTTGACGCGGCTCTCGAACTGGATGTCGCGGCGCAGATCGAACTTGTCGGCGACATAGTTGCAGTAGCGCAAGGTCTCGGGCTGGCCGGCAAAATGCTCCGACCATTCCCATTCCTGCAACAGCTCCTTGGAGAACGAGTAGCCGTAGGAATAGCTTTCGGAATCGAAGCGCGCGCCGGGATAGCGGTTCCAGTACCAGGTGCCGCCGACCCCGGTCCCGGCCTCGAACACGCGCGCCGTCAGCCCAAGCTCGCGCAGCCGGTAGAGCTGGTACATGCCGGACAGGCCGGCGCCGATGATGATGACATCGTAATCGAGCGCAGCCGTCTGGGGGCTGTTGTCCTGGCGCAATGCGGCCACCTGTCGTTGCTCCCTGATGGATTGATTGCCGGCAAGGCTAGCCGGTCTCGCTGCGGCCGACAAACATCGAAGAGCGGGGCAGCCATCGCGATTTGCCTGGTGCGCCTGGCTGCCGGCATTCCGTGCGGCGGACTGTCCGCCCCCGTGGCTTTACTCGACCGCGGGATTCCCTCTATCGTCGGCCCGACAATACGATCGCCTGCCAAGCGGCGACGAAACCAGCGGGAGTGAAGCGATGGGAGAGGCGCTGCGCAGACCGACATCAACAGATGTCAGCAACCCCCGGCTCTATCAGGACGACAGCTGGCGTCCGCTGTTCGCGCAGCTCCGCCGCGACGATCCCGTGCATTATTGCGCGGCTTCGCCCTACGGCCCGTACTGGTCGGTGACGCGCTACGATGACATCTTTGCGGTCGAGCTGGATCACCAGAACTATTCCTCTGCCTCCGAGCTCGGCGGTATCCAGGTCGCTGACCAGCCGAAGGGGCAGGAGCGGCCGAGCTTCATCCGCATGGACCCGCCCGGCCACACCGCGCAGCGCCGCACGGTGGCGCCGATCGTGGCGCCGTCGAACCTCGCCAATTTCGATGCCTTGATCCGCCGGCGCACCTCGGCTGTGCTCGACGCGCTGCCGCGAAATGAGACCTTCGACTGGGCCGAGCGGGTCTCGGTCGATCTCACCAACATGATGCTGGCGACGCTGTTCGATTTCCCCTCTGAAGACCGCGTCAAGCTGACCTGGTGGTCGGATGTCGCAATCGCCAATGTCGAGTCCCCCGACGCGGTCGTGCATTCGGAGGCTGAACGCACCGCCGAGCTGGTCAAGATGGGAGAATATTTCCGACAGTTATGGGATGCGCGGGTCAACGCACCCCCGACCTTCGACCTGATCTCGATGCTGGCGCATTCGGAAGCGACGCGGAATCTGGAGCCGCGCGAGTTCATCGGCACGATCGGGCTCTTGATCGTCGGCGGCAACGACACCACGCGCAACTCGATGTCGGCCGGGCTGATGGCGCTGTGCGAGAATCCGGAGCAGTTCGAGCTGGTTCGCGGGAGGCCGGAGCTGATCCCGAACCTGGTGTCCGAGACCATCCGCTACCATACGCCGGTGCTGCACATGCGCCGCACCGCGCGCAACGATGTCGAGCTGGCCGGCCGCCGGATCAAAAAGGGCGACAAGGTCGTGATGTGGTACATCTCCGGCAATCGCGACGAGGACAAGATCGAGCGCACCGACGAGTTCATCATCGACCGCGCCAAGCCGCGCCAGCATCTCGCCTTCGGCGCCGGCATCCATCGCTGCGTCGGCGATCGCCTCGCCGAGCAGCAATTGCGCATCCTCTGGGAGGAGGTTCTGGCGCGCGATCTGCGTTTTGAGATGATGGGTCCGCCGCAAAGGCTCTATTCCAATTTCATCCGCGGTATACGAAGCTTGCCGGTGAGAATCGTCAATTGAGCTGCCAGACGTGTCATTGCGAGCGAAGCGAAGCAATCCATGCAGCCACAAGCGGAGAGATGGATTGCTTCGTCGCTTCAGCGCAAAATTGCTTCGCAATTTTGTCGTGAGCTCCTCGCAATGACGATGTTGGCAATTCCAAGGAACAAGAATGAAGAACGATCCCGTTGACGTCCTGATCATCGGCGCCGGCGCCTCCGGTGCCGCGATAGCCTGGAGCCTCGCCGATACCAGGATGCATATCCTCTGCCTCGATCAGGGCGGCTGGATGAATCCTGCCGACTATCCCAGCACCGGGCGCGACTGGGAGGCGAAGTTCTACGGCGAGTGGTCGTCCAGCCCGAATGTCCGCAAGCGGCCCGAGGATTACCCTGTTAACGACGACAATTCGCCGATCAAGGTCGTCAACTTCAACGCCGTCGGCGGCTCGACCGTGATGTACACCGCGCATTGGCCGCGGCTGCATCCCTCCGACTTCAAGGTGAAGACGCTCGACGGCGTTGCCGACGACTGGCCGATCGACTACGACGTGCTGACGCCGTTCTTCGAAGAGAACGATCGCATGATGGGCGTCTCGGGCCTGTCAGGCGACCCGCTGTCGCCGCTGAGCCATCCGCCGATGCCGCAGCAGGCGCTCGGCCTGTCCGGCCCGCTGATCGGCAAGGCCATGAACAAGCTCGGCTGGCACTGGTGGCCGTCCGACACGACGGTCGCGACGATGGATTACGAGGGCAGGGCGCGCTGCATCAATCTCGGCCACTGCACGCCGGCCTGCGCGCAGGGCGCCAAGGCCTCGACCGATATCACCTACTGGCCGCACGCGATCCGCGCCGGGGTCGAGCTCAAGACCCACTGCCGGGTGCGCGAGATCCTGACCAACGAGGACGGAATGGCCTCCGGCGTCGTCTATTACGACAAGGACGGTGTCGAGCAATTCCAGCCGGCCGAGGTCGTCATCATCGCCTGCAACGGCGTCGGCACGCCGCGGCTGTTGCTCAATTCGGCGTCGGGAAAATTCCCGAATGGCCTGGCCAATTCGTCCGGCCTGGTCGGCAAGAACCTGATGTTCCACCCCTATGCGCAGATCTACGGCTTCGTGAAGGAGCCGACCGACAGTAACCGCGCGCCGCCGACCTGCCTGTGGAGCAAGCAGTTCTACGACACCGATCTGTCGCGCGGCTTCGTCCGCGGCTACGGCATCCAGTTCGGCCGCGGCGCCGGGCCGGTGTTCGAGGCGGTTGCGAGCGAGCAGAAGGGTATCCTGCCCTGGGGCAAGGATCATCACCGCGTGTTCCGCAAGCTCAACGGTCATCGCCTTGCGGTGTCCGCGATCTGTGAGGACCTGCCCGAGGAGCACAACCGCGTCACGCTCGATCCCGTGCTGAAGGACGGCCACGGCATCCCCGCGCCGAGGATCGACTACACGATCAGCGCAAACAGCCGGAAGATGATGGACCACGGGCTGGCGCGCGGCCGGGAGATCCTCGAGGCCGCCGGCGCCACCGACATCTGTATCAACGATCCGATCCCCTGGGGCGGCTGGCATCTGCTCGGCACCGCGCGGATGGGGACCGATCCGGCGCGCTCCGTGGTCAACGAATGGGGCCGTTCGCACGACGTGAAGAATCTCTTCATCGTCGACGGCAGCATCTTCGTCACCTCGGGCGGGGTGAACCCGACATCCACCATCCAGGCCCTTGCGCTCTACATCGCCGACCAGATGAAGCAGCGCCTCGCCAATCTGTTCGACTGAGACCGCCAGAGACCGACATGTCCGATAGCAAGCAACTGACCGCAGCCCAGCGCGCCGATCTCCGCACCGTCGCCGCGATGATCGTTCCGGCCAGCGACGAATATCAGGTGCCGGGGGCGGACGATGCCGCGATCCAGGCCGACATGCTGGCCACGCTCGGCCGCGACACCGCGCGGGTCGCGCAGGCGCTGGATCATCTGGCGCAGCTTGCGGGTCAGCCGTTCGCCGAGCTCGACGATGCCAGGCGCGACGTGGTGGCGCAGGAGTTTCGCGCCCGTGGCGGCGCTGCCGCAGCCACGCTCGTCCGCGTGGTGCTGCAATGCTACTACCGCGACGACCGCGTGCTGCGCTCGCTCGGGATCGAGCTGCGCGCGCCGTTCCCGAAGGGCCACGTGCTGCCCGACGGCGACTGGTCGCTGCTCGATCCCGTCAGGGAGCGCGGCGGCACGTTGCGGCGGGTGCCCTAGCCGATCGGGCAGGCGGTTGGCGTAACCACTTGCAGCGCGGGAAGCCGGTCACCATCTGAGGAGACCAAAGGACTCTCGCCATGCTGGATTTTACCTCAGATACCGCCGGTGACACGACGTCACCGCGAACGGCTGACGCTGCCCGCAATGATGACCGGGCTTTGCTGGATGCCTATTCCAATGCCGTGATCGACGTGACCGACCGCGTCGGTCCGGCCGTGGTCCGCGTCGAAACCGGGCCGAAGGTGCGCAATGCGCGCGAGCGCGGCGGGCTCGGCTCGGGCATCGTGATCTCGCCCGACGGGTTCGTGCTGACCAACAGCCACGTGGTCGGATCGTCGAAAGAGATCCGCCTGCGTGACACCGAGGGCTTCGTCACCGACGCGCACGTGCTCGGCGTCGATCCCGACACCGATCTCGCGCTGCTGCGGGCCGACGGCGCGCGCGATCTGCTCTATGCCTCGCTCGGCAACTCCAAGTCCTTGCGGCGTGGCCAGCTCGTGGTTGCGATCGGCAATCCGCTCGGGTTCGAATCGACGGTCACTGCCGGCGTGGTCTCGGCGCTCGGCCGCTCGATCCGCTCGGTGAGCGGGCGGACCATCGAGGACGTGATCCAGACCGATGCCGCACTCAATCCCGGCAATTCCGGCGGACCGCTGGTGTCGTCGAAGGGCGAGGTGATCGGCATCAACACCGCGATCATCAACGGTGCTCAGGGCATCTGCTTTGCGGTCGCCAGCAACACCGCGCAGTTCGTGCTGTCGGAGATCATCCGCCACGGTTATGTCCGCCGCGCCTATATCGGCGTCGCCGGGCAAACCGCGCCGGTGCCGAGGCGGCATGCGGTGCTCGCCGGCGTCGAGAACAAGATGGGCGCGCTCTTGATGCAGATCGAGCCGGACAGCCCGGCCGCGCGGGCGACGCTGTTGCCGGGCGACGTCGTGATCAGGCTCGACGGCATCGAGATCAACGGCGTCGACGATCTGATCCGCGCGCTCGACCGCGATCGCATCGACCGGACCTTGTTGATGGACGTGCTCCGCCTCGGCCGCCTGCGCGCGATCGACATCCACCCGATCGAGCGGAGGCCTGCGAAGCAGTGACGACACGCGCCCAATCTCAATCCTCATGGTGAGGAGCCGCCAACGGGTCCGCGCAAAGCGCGGCCCGATGACAGGCTCCGCGGCGTCTCGAACCACGAGGCCCGGCCGGTGGCCTCATCCTTCGAGACGCGCGTTCCGCGCTCCTCAGGATGAGGGGGGAGTGGAGCGCGAGGATACTACTGCAGCGCCGACAGCAACTCGTCGGGCTGCTCGACCATCATCATGTGGCCGGCACCGGGCAGCACCACAATGCGGGCGTTCGGCGTCGCGGCATCGTCCGCCAAACTGCCTTCGCCGTCCGAGGCGTGCCGCCAGCAGCCGCGTGAAAATTCTTTCCGACCCCGCGCGGTCGTGCTCGTCAGCGTTTCTGGCTACGCGATCCGTGTGGACCGACTAGACTAGACTAGACCAGGGCGTGCACTCATGAACGTGCAAAATGTCGGGTCCTGGAGCCGAAGCGGAAATCTTGTGCTCATCCTGAGCTTTACCGGGTGACCCGAAACGGTCGTCGGCGATGCCGGACAGCGGCTCAACATACTGCTATAAGCGTTGAGCTTCATCAGATGCTGTCAGAGCGGGCAACTTGCCTGAGTGCAGCCGAGGCGCCTGCGCCCGACGACGTCATCCGCCTATTCTCACCCTTCAATGTGCTTGATGGTTCTGGGAAATGACTTCAACAGCGCAGGACGATATCGCACGCAAAAGCGCCGGCAGACGCCCCTTTCCGAGCGTTCGAGATCTCCTCGCCGACCATGCGGAAAATGCGCCGGAGCGCCACGCCATTCTGGCTCCCGCACGCCTCCCGATGACGTATGGCGCGCTGTGGACACAGGCCAACGAAGTGGTTTTCGGGTTGCGGAACATCGGCGTGCGCCGAACTGACAGGGTGGCGGTGGTGTTGTCGGACGGACCAGAGGCCGCGGTAGCGGCGATCACGGTTGCAGCCGGCGCGGTTTGTGTACCTCTCAACCCGGGTTTCACCTGTGATGAATACCAGCGCTATTTCGGCGAATTGCACCTCGCGGCGCTATTGACGCACGCTGACTTGAATTCGGCCAGCCGAAGCGCCGCCCGCATCCAGGGCGTGCCCGTGATCGATGTGTCGATGCGGCCCAGCGAGGGGGCCGGCGCGTTCAGTGTTATCGATCGGGCACCACAACGGCTGGCTGACGGTGAGTTTGCGTCCAGCGCTGACGACGCGTTCATCCTGATGACATCCGGCAGTACGTCGCGGCCCAAAACGGTCCCTCTGACCCATGCGAGCGTCTGTCTGTCGGCCGACAACGTTGGCGCCGCCTTGGAGCTTGAAGCTCGCGACCGATTGCTGAGCGTGCTGCCTCTCTTTCATGGGCACGGCTTGATCTCGGGACTTCTGGCCGCGCTTGCGGCAGGCTCCAGTGCGGTCTGTCCGCCCGGCTTCAATGCAACAATGTTCTTCGGCTGGCTGACGGAGTTTCGACCAACCTGGTACACGGCGGTTCCGGCAATCCATCGCGCGCTATTGGCGGCGGCGGATCCCTACAGGCAGGCTGCGCAGCGGTCCTCCTTGCGGCTCGTTCGTTCGGCTTCGACGTCTCTGTCGTCGGAAGTGCTCGACGGACTGGAAGCGTTGTTTGGTGTTCCCGTTATCGACACCTACGGCATGACGGAGGCCGCCACCCAGATCGCGGCAAATCCCTTGCAGCGGCGAAAGCGCGGTTCAGTCGGTCGGCCAGCCGGCCCCGAGATCAGGATACTGGACAGTGGAGGTCGTCGCTTGCCATCCGGCAAACGTGGAGAGATCGCGTTGCGAGGTCCCACCATAACCAGGGGGTACGACAATGATGCCGCCGCTACCGCGTCCGCATTTCAGGACAGCTGGTTCCGGACCGGCGACCTCGGGTACCTGGACGCCGACCGGTATCTCTTCATCGTTGGTCGCATCAAGGAGATTATCCATAAGGGCGGGCAGAAGGTTGCCCCCGCCGAGGTAGAGGAGGCCTTGCTGAGCCACCCGGCTGTGATCGAAGCCGCTGTTTTCCCTGTCCCCCATGAGCGACTAGGCGCGGACGTCGCCGCCGCTGTCGTGCTGCGTCAGGACGCAAAGGTGAGCGCACAAAATCTCCGAGACTTTGCCCGAGGACGCCTGGCCGGGTTTAAGGTCCCTGGCCTCATCCTGATTGTGCCGGAGATCCCGAAAGGCGCCGGCGGGAAGATCAAGCGCAATGAACTTGCGGCCGGCTTTTCAAGGACTCAACCAATCCAGGACGGCGGCAAGGGAGCTGCCCCCAGTTCGGAATTGGAGCGTCAACTGGCCGATATCTGGAACGAGATCCTGGACATCGATCAGATCAGCGTTGACCAGGATGTCTTCGCGCTCGGGGTGGATTCACTTGCCATGACGCAGATGATTTTGCGTGTGGAAGAGCGCTTCGGCATCACCCTGTCATTCGAGGATATCTTCAATTCGTCAACCGTTGCGGCTCTTGCGCTTCGCCTTGACTCATCAGGAGAGGGCGCCGGCTCGTTGGCGCGCCCGCACGATCCGCCAACGGAGATATCGCGCGCTGATGGAGATGGCCCACAGCCGGTGTCCATCGTGCAGGAGCGCATGCTACGCATCGAGCGAAAACTACCCGGATTACCCCAGTTCAATCTCCCGTTCGCTTATCGATTGCAGGGCCGACTGAACATTCCCGTGCTCGAGCAGAGCCTTGCCGAGGTCGTGCGTCGGCACGACGTGCTGCGCACGGCGTTTATCTGGCAGGGTGAGGTTCCTCTCGCTCGCGTCGTGCCGGACGTCGATGTCAGATCAATCCTGACCGTGAAGGACTACGCAGCCCCGGCGCATACCGGAGATGCCCGGGCCAGGGAACTTCTGCTGGTAAAGGCGAAGTTGGAAGCCGAGCGGGGCTCGTTGGCGCCGATCGACATGAACAATGCGCCGCTGTTCCGGGCCTATATCTTCCGGCTCGACGCCAGCGATCATGTTTTTCTTTTGGTCATGCACGATATCATCATTGATGGCTGGTCGATGGCAATCTTCATGGAGGAGCTTTTGGAGATCTATGCCGCTTCGATTGCCGGTGCGAAGGCGCAGCTGCCCGAACCATCGTTTCAGTTTTCCGACTTCGTTCGCTGGCAGCGCTTGTGGTCCAGCACCGAGGAAGCAAACAGACAGTTCGCTTACTGGAAGCGGTGCCTCGACAAAGCCTCACCTCCATTTACGGCCCCGAAAAGCAGCGTTGGAGGCGAATTGACCTCGCGCGTTCTCCAGGAACCATTTCAAATATCGAACAGTCTGGTGACGCAGCTGAGCGCCATGAGCCGCGACCGGGGCGTAACTCTGTTCATGAGTTTACTCGCCGGTTTCAAGACCCTGCTGTTGCTCCGGAGCGAACGCAACGACATTTGCGTAGCGACTTTGATGGCCAATCGGCCTCAACTCAGGACAGAACGCGTGATCGGTCCGTTCGCGAACACAACGATCATCCGCACCCAGCTTGATGCTGATCTGACTTTTGGAGAAACGCTCAATCGCGTGCGCAAGGCCGTCTTGGAGGCTTACGCCAGACAAGAGCTTCCCTTCGATATCATTGCCAGCCGACTAACGGAAGAAACCGGCCTGTGCCCGGCATCACTCGTTCAGGTTTATTTCGTGCTCCAAGTTGCGTTCCGCCGCGCGCTCCAGGTGCCCGATCTGACGGTTCGGCCGTTCGGCTACCAGGAAGAACGATCTGCGATGCCGATCGATCGCGCTTGGCTTTCGATAACCCTCAAGGACACCCCGTCGGGGTTTACCGGCATATGCGGGCGTAAGGACGACTTGTTCGAGCCAAACACCGTCCAGAATTGGATTGCCGATTACACGGCAATCTTGGCCAATGCGGCCGAGAACCCCAACGAGCAGCTTGGCCGATTGATTGATCCTTGAAACGATCAGGTCAGTCGCACCAAGCCGGTGAAAAAAGTGCAACGCTTTGTGCCGGTGTCCTGCCACGTGCGAGGTCGCCCAAAATTCGTCCGATCCGAGTATCATCCAGCTTGATTATCCACCGGAAATTGTCGACAATTCAGTCGCGTATTGGATAAGGGATTGATCAAAATCTAGTTTTGCCACTTGGAGGCGGCGATGTGTAGATTTGCAGTGGATCTCATCGACTTCGAGGAATTGACCGCGGCGCAAAGGAAAGCACTGCTGAAGGACCTACAGAAGCGCAGGGATGCTCTGCAAGCGCAGCTGGAGGGTGTCAATGAATCACTGAAGGGCGTCAACCAAGCGCTCAAGACGGTTCAGAAAGTATCAAAGCGCCGTTAGTGCCCGGGCCGCCAGCGCCCGACAAGGCTTGCAAATCTGGTCTCCGTGCTTCGTCTGTGCAGGGGCTCCGTGATCGGAGTTCGAGGCAGCCCCTAAACATGGGCTTGCCGAATGCGGAAAAGACGGCGGAGCGCCTGACCCAGGGCACGCAAAATCGACGCTGCTCCGGACGGCAGGGTGTGAGGCCTTGGTCACGTCGTGGCCGGCCACTGTTACGGCTGTATTAGGACGCGGACTCATTAAGGCGCAGCCATAGCCTGATCGACGCGAGTTGAACGAAGGCAAGATAGTTGGCGGCAAGCCTGTCGTAGCGCGTCGCCACCCGACGACATTGTT
This sequence comes from Bradyrhizobium sp. I1.14.4, assembly GCF_050435825.1. Lineage (NCBI taxonomy): Bacteria > Pseudomonadati > Pseudomonadota > Alphaproteobacteria > Hyphomicrobiales > Nitrobacteraceae > Bradyrhizobium > Bradyrhizobium sp. I1.14.4. Next base: position 69,954 of record NZ_JBNDLA010000015.1, read on the forward strand.
TGATCCTGTTGAAGAACCGCTCGACCTGGTTGCGAGCGCGGTAGAGATAGGGGCTGAAGCAGATCGGATCGCTGCGATTGCTTTTTGGCGGGATGTTGGCCCATGCGCCCTTTTTCATGGCAAGCTCTCTGATCCAGTTGGCGTCATAACCACGGTCGGCAAGCAGCATTGACCCGGATTTCAGACGAGACAGCAGTTTTTCGGCAAGTCGGACGTCGTGGGCCTCACCCGGGCTCAGCGCCAGCCGCACGGGCAGACCATTGCTATCGACGACCGCATGAATTTTGCTCGTTCGGCCACCGCGCGAATTTCCCATCGGTTGGCGCTGGTTCCTTGTGATGCAGGCCCCATGCTGATGCACGCGGACAATGGAGGTGTCTATCATCTGAACAGCAGCGTCATGGGCAGCGGCAAGCGCGTCGATCATGCGGCCCCAAACGCCAGCCGCCAACGAACGAAGCGGTTGTAGCAGGTGGTGTACGGACCAAACATGTCGGGCAGATCACGCCAAGGAACTCCAGAGCGTAAGACCCAGAAGATGCCATTGAGGACACGACGGTCGTTCACCCGAGGAACGCCACGCGGCTTGTTCGGCAGCATAGGCTTGATGGCAATCCATTCATGATCGGCGAGTTCGTAACGCATGATTCGAGCCCCAGTTTGGAAGCTTGAATCACAGCGATCTGGTCCGACGCAGCGCTTCGAGGCAGGCGCCGGTTGGACGTTTACGGGCAGAAGCGGACATCAACCCGCCGACAATCCCTGTAAAAACCGTCGAAAATGACCCAAAGCCGACCTTGTGCAGTGCACATCCCCATTGATATGCTCGATCCGGTCAGCGGGGAGTCCCGAACGATGTCCGATATCTCGCGTCGAGCAGTGACACTTGGCGCAGCCGGTGCTTATGCCGCGTTTGGACTCGACAAGCCGATCACGTTTGTCGACGCGGCTCACGCTCAACAGTCCGTCACTCAACCTTTCCGCAAATACAAGGTCGGCGACATTGAAATCTTTTCTCTGATCGATGGCATGCGTGACATTCCGCTGCGGGAGGGCATGGTCAGGAATGTCAGCGTCGAACAGGTCAAGACCGTGTTGCGTGGTGCCGGTTTTCCCGACAATCAGGCGCCCCTGCGGTTTATCGTCATGGCGCTCAAGCTGCGCGATCAAGTGGTCCTGATCGACTCGGGTACAGGCGGTCATCCAATTTATGGTGAGGGGAACGGCCGGTTATTCGAGAGCATGGCGGCGGCGGGCCTTGACCCCAAGGCAGTCAAGACGATCCTGATCTCCCATCTCCACGGCGACCACATTTATGGCCTCATGAACAATGAGAGCAATGCGCAGGTCTTCCCGGATGCCGACATCGTGGTGCCCGCCGCGGAATTGAAATGGTGGACGCACCCGGGGGTCGAGTCGATCGATCTCGGACCGACGCGCAAAGGCCTCGCCCAGCGAATTCAGGCCACGGTGGCGACTTGGAAAAACGTCAGGACCTTTGAGGGAGAACCAGAACTCCTGCCCGGTGTGCACGCCGTTCAGGCGCCCGGCCATAGCCCGGGAATGGTCGCGCATCTGGTCACCTCCGGCGGCGAACAGTTCCTGATCAGCGCTGACGTGGTCAATCTTGCGCCACACATTTCAACAAATCCCGAGTGGCAGCTCGCTATCGACCAGGATCCGCAAATGGCTGTCGAAACGCGAAGGAAGATCTTCGATCGCGCGGTCGCCGACAAGCTCACTATTTCGGGTACTCACTGGTTGATGCCGAACGTCGGCACGCTGGCCAAGGATGGCAACAGGTACGTATTCGTAGCCGAGGGGTAATATTCCCGCGACACTATCTGGTAACTGGAACACGACTGCTGCTCGTAGCGGAGAACCGGTCGGCACCTGAGCCAGCTTTTGTCCCATCGCGACATATTGCGCCGCCGCACGAACTCAGCCGCTATAGGGGTGAAGCGGACATTGCGTTCGTTGCATCACGCCGCTGCGTTTATGAGTACGCGGCCTAGTGTTGAATTCCGAGCACCTTAAGTATTGGCGCCCACTGGGCGTAATCTTTCTCATGCATCGCTCGTGCCTCAGCACCGGATCGCCATACATGCTTAAATCCGACATCTTGCAGTTTTTCTTGAGAACGTTGCGATGCTTGCCGGAAAATCCCGGAGAGCCGGGCGACTTCCTCCGCTGATGTTTCCGGCGGAGCGAAGATGCCGACCCATCCTTCCGTCTCAATCCCGCTGCCGGTTTGCGCAAGAATGCGAAGCGAATCTTGAAACGGGAGAAAGTCTGGAAAAGGAACGATCGCAACCGCGACGTGCCCCCCAAGGACACTGAGGATCGCCGGCGCCGACCCTTGATAGGGCACGTGCACCATCGGCACTCCGTGGTCGTTGAAGAGCTTTGTACCTATGAGATGGGGAATGCTCCCGGCGCCTGCGGTGGCTACGGTGCGATATTTCTCCTCGCGCGAGGCTGCCTTCATGTATTCAGCAAGATGCGCGGCAGCGTCTTTTCTCGTGACAGCAACGTATGAGAAGGTCGCCAAAATTCCGATGGGCACGAGCTCGCTTTGAGGAGACGTTCTGAGCGACGACGTGGAGGACATGAACAAGAGTGTCTGAGTCCCCTTTTGCCGAAGTACCCAATCCGCCGCTATCGCCCCTCCCGCACCAGGTCGATTTTCCACGATCGTCGAGGTTCGCGTAATCTGCTCTACGGCTTCAGCAACGATTCTGGCTGCAGTTGAAGAGGTTCCTCCTGCTGCAAATCCCACAACCAATGTAATCTGCCCGTCATTCGGCAGTGCGGGACTGGAGAGCATCACAAGCGCGGCGAGAAATAGCGGCCTGAGTCTCGTCATGCGCCGATCCCTTTCGACGGGTATCGCGATTTTCAAAGACAACTGGACCACGCGCCTTTCAAGGGCGCAACCTCCGAAAGAACGTCACCTGACCGGCTTGGCGCTCTCCGGCACACTGCGGGTGCGCCCATCCGTCCGCGAATCGCACGCGGTTCGCCGTCAAAACAGGCAGAATTCGATACCGAGGTCGATCTCGCCCATCTCGTACGCGGGCTGGCGCGGCCTGAAGGACACCGGTGTTTGGAGCTCGATAGACACCTCCTGCTTCTGACAATAGACTTTGATTAAAGATCGGATCGGATGGGCGAGCTCTTATGGCCGCAGACCGTGTGGAACGGCGACTGAGTGCTATTTTCGTAGCCGACGTGGCTGGCTACAGCCGCCTGATGGGTGCTGATGAGGAGGGTACGCACGCCCGGCTGAACGAACATCTGTCCGTCCTCCTCCATCCCGAGATCGAAAAACACGGCGGGCGGCTCATCAGAAGCGCCGGCGACGGAATGTTGGTGGAGTTTGCCAGCGTGGTCAGCGCGATGCGATGCGCCGTTGCGATACAGCGTGGCATGATCACCCGAAACACCGATGTGCGAACTGAGAAACGGATCGAGTTCCGCATCGGCATCAATGCTGGCGACATCATGATAGAAGACGGCGATATCTTTGGGGACGGGGTAAATGTTGCGGCTCGGCTCGAGGCGCTTTGCGAGCCGGGCGGTATCTGTGTGTCGCAACGCGTACGGGAAGATACGCAGGATAAGCTTGACGTCGAATTCGAAGATAGTGGCGAGCATCAACTGAAGAACATTGCGCGGCCGGTGCGGGTCTATCGCGTGTCGTTCGGCAACGCTCCCGCGCGACCGGCGCTTGCGCTTCCCGAGAAGCCATCGGTGGCTGTCCTGGCTTTTGAGAATATGAGTCGCGACCCGGAGCAGGAGTACTTTGCGGATGGAATTTCGGAAGACATTATCACCGAGTTGTCCCGCTTCTCCGACTTGTTCGTGATCGCCCGCAATTCGAGTTTTCGATACAAGGGCAGAGCGGTTGATTTGCGTCAGGTGGGTCGAGAACTCGGCGTGCGCTATGTTCTGGAGGGCAGCGTTCGTCGGGTCAGTGACCGAGTCCGGATCACGGCGCAGCTGATTGATGCTGCAAATGGCGTCCACCGCTGGGCCGAGCGCTATGATCAGAAATTGAAGGATGTATTTGCAATCCAGGACGACGTTGCGCGGACGATCGCCGCAATTCTGGTTGCGCATGTGAACATGGCGGAAGCCGAACGCACCTTGCTCAAGCCGCCCGCGACTTGGCAGGCCTACGATCATTACATGCGCGCGGCTGCGGCTTGGGTATCGTTCCAGTCCTCGTGGCAAAGGGCGGAATTATTGAGGACACGAGGGCATCTTGCAGACTCGCTGGCCATCGATCCGAAATATGCCCGTTGCCATGCAATGCTGGCCAGCACTCACCGGGTGGCTTGGCTCAATCCCCTGAATGATGAATATTTGAGTCCGACCATCCTTGACCTGGCCATCAAATTGGCGCGCACGGCAATTGCGCTCAATCCGAGCCTGCCCGAAGCCTATGCCGAATTGGGCTACAACATTATCCGGAAGCGTGACTTCGACGCAGCGACTGCCGCCGCCGAAAGAGCGCTTGCGCTGAACCCCAATTTCGCGGATTACCGCCTTGCGCAAATATTTTACTCGGTGGGAGAGCCGGCCAGAGCTATTGCCATCGCCAAGTTGCAAATGCGCCTTGATCCATTCCATCCGCATTTTGCGCCGTTGATGGCCGGCGTAGCTCACTACCACCTCAAAGAGTACCACGATGCCCAACAGTGGTTGACTGAAGCGATTGGCCGCGCGCCCAATCACCAGTATGGCCACGCCTTCTTGGCCGCGACGTATGCTCAGCTGGGACGAATGGAAGATGCTCGTGCAGAAGCAAGCGAAGTTCTACGCTTGAATCCAAGATACAGCATCAGCGGCACCCAGAAGCAGGTATCCGTTCTCAAACGCGCCGAAGACCTGGAGCACCTGGTTGACGGGCTGCAAAAGGCCGGCCTTCCGCCATAGTCTCGGCGCATGCGCAGCGGCAAGACAGCAGCCCGCCATCTTGCGCGGTGGTCGCTCGGCCGAAATCCGCTGGCCCCTCTCGGACTCACGGCAATGTCCGGTTTCGCGCTCCTGTCAGGGCCATAGCAGACATCCAATGCGCGTGATCCGAGCCGTCTCGATTTGTGAGTACACGCCCTGGCTAGTGATAGTCGATGATCTCCACGTCCTCCGGAGCCGCGTCGGTCCGCCTGAACACGACGTGCCATCGCTCATTGATACGGATCGAGTGCTTACCTGCCAAGTCGCCCTTGCACTGGCATGGTGGGTGAGAATTTTCGGCCGCGATCGCAACGGACGCGTACGCTGTTGCGTGGCGGCAGGGTGTTCGCAGGAGTTCGGAATAATAGAAGACATCGCTGATTTGCCCGACACGTCAAGTTGCTTGTCCGATTTTCCCGGAACGCGATCTGCTTGGCGTGATTGCTGTTCACCACCAGTATGGCCACCGCCACCCCTCATAGAGGCGCCAAGACGACACCAGGGGTGGCCCGTATGGATCGACCCGGTCGTCTTCAGGGCGATAGCGATATCGTGGAACAATATAGTAATCCCATGGAGTCGGCCTTATCACGGGCGTCGGAATAACGACCCTCGTTCGTTCATGAACGATTTGTGCCTTCCGCGCCCGGGCTTCAGCACCGGACGTCCCGAGGGTACACAGTACCAGGGCCGCTCCGAGAGCGCATGCGACGGTCACCATCTTCATCATGCATCGGCCTCCTCGCCAGAGAGTGCAAAAGGACTCAAAGCAAGGCAAGCCAATTCGCTCTTGGCTGGCTTGAATCTCCGCGTCTGGCCGCTCTCGGACTTGTCGACTTCGCAGGAGTTCGGAATAATAGAAGATATCGCTGATTTGCCCGACACGTCAAGCTGCTTGTCCGAGTGCCGGCGGCCGCCCGGCTACTTTGCATGGGGTTGTTTTCGATATTTTTGGGGGTGCTCACCTTCGAAGGAAGCTCTCCAACATCACGAGCAGTGCAAGAGGAGCCCGCGGCTCCCGCTACTGCAGCGCCGCCAGTAGTTCGTCGGGCTGCTCGACCATCATCATGTGGCCGGCGCCCGGCAGCACCACGGTGCGCGCATTCGGCGTCGCCGCGGCAAGCGCCTTGCCGGCCTTGGCGGGGGTCATCATGTCGCGCTCGCCGAGGATGAAGGTCGCGGGCACCTTGACCGCGGCCGCAGCCGTCAGCGCGTTCTGGTAGGCGTTGCAGGCGTTGAGGTCGTTGTAAAGCACGCCCGGCTTCGCCTCCTGCAGCACCCGTTGCGCGCCCTGATGCATCCACAGCCCCGGCGCGAGGCTGCCGCCGAGCTCGGCCTTGAAGCCGAGACCCCAGATCGAGACCATGTCGATCGCGGCCACATCATTGGCCTCGGCGGCTTTCAGCAGGTCGGGGCCGACCGTCATGGTGGCGGCGGTGCCGATCAGCGCAAGGCCGGAGACCTTGTCGGGATGCCGTGCCGAGGTCTCGATTGCGATCAGCGAGCCCATCGAGTGGCCGATCAATCGGGCCTTCGATGCGCCGGCGGCAGTAATCAACGCCGCGACCCAGTCGGCCATCTCGGCGATGGTCTTCAGCGGCTTGCCGGCGGAGCGGCCGTGGCCCGGCAGATCCGGCGCCAGCACGGCATAGCCGTGATGGGCGAACCAGCGGCTGTGCAGCGCCCAGGTCGAGGAATCGAAGCCGGCGCCGTGGATCATCACCACGGCCGGCAGCGAAGCATCGAACGGCTTGCCGCCGGTCGCGATGAAGGTGTCTGACCCGTTGACGGAAAGCTGCATGGCCCTAAGTCCTTTGCGCGGCGCGCAGCGCCTGGCCGAGATCGTCGATGATGTCCTGCGCGGTCTCGATGCCGACCGACAGTCGCACCAGCTCCTCGCCGACGCCGGCGGCCTTGAGCTGCTCGGCATCCATCTGCTGGTGCGTGGTGCTGGCAGGATGGATCACCAGCGTTTTGGCATCGCCGACATTGGCGAGATGGCTGATCAGCTTCAGCTGCTCGATGAACTTCTTGCCGGCGGCGCGGCCGCCCTTGATGCCGAAGCTTATGATCGAGCCGGCGCCGCGCGGCAACAGCTTCTTCGCCAGCGCGTAGTCCGGGTGGGTCTCCAGCGACGGATGCAGCACCCAGTCGACCGCCTTGTTCGCGGCGAGGGCGTCCAGCACCGCATGGGTGTTGCTGACGTGGCGGTCCATGCGGACGCCGAGCGTCTCGATGCCCTGCAACAGCTGGAAGGCGTTGGTCGGCGACAGGCAGGCGCCGAAATCGCGCAGGCCCTCGGTGCGGGCGCGCATGATGAAGGCGGCCTTGCCGAACTGCTCGTCGAAGACGATGCCGTGATAGCCGGCATAGGGCTCGGTGAGCTGCGGGAATTTGCCGGAGGCGCGCCAGTCGAACCGGCCGCCATCGACAATGACGCCGCCGATCGCGATGCCATGGCCGCCCATCCACTTGGTCGCCGAATTCATCGTGAGGTCGGCACCGAGCTCGATCGGCTGGCTCAGATAGGGCGTCGCGAAGGTGTTGTCGATCAGCAGCGGAATCTTTGCATCATGCGCGATCTGCGCGACCGCGGGGATATCGAGCACTTCGAGGCCGGGATTGCCGATGGTCTCGCCGATCACGAGCCGCGTATTCGGCTTGATCGCGGCGCGGAACTCGTCGAGCGCGCGGGGCTTCACGAAGGTCGTGGTGATGCCGAAGCGCGGCAGTGTGTGCGCCAAAATGTTGATCGTGCCGCCATAGAGCGAGGCGGAGGCGACGATGTGGTCGCCGGCATTGAGCAGTGTCGCGATGGCGAGATGCATTGCCGCCATGCCGCTGGCGGTGCAGATCGCGCCGACGCCGCATTCGAGCGCCGCGATGCGCTCTTCCAACACGGCGGTCGTCGGGTTGGAGATGCGGGTGTAGATGTGGCCGGCGCGTTCCAGGTTGAACAGCGCCGCGGCATGGTCGGCATCCTGGAACACGTAGGACGTGGTCTGGTAGATCGGAACCGCGCGCGCGCCGGTCGCGGGATCGGGGCGCTGGCCGGCATGCAGGCTCAGGGTTTCGAAGGCAGGCGGCTTGGGTGCGGGCATGCGAAACTCGTCAGGTCAGTCGATGGGAGTGGTTCGTTCGGGAGAAGTCTTTTGTTTGACGCGTTTTCTTCGCGCGAACCGGTGTCCACTTCGCTTGAAAACGCTTTTATACGTGAACTGCGGTGCGAACACGGCCGACATTGCCGAACACGCGCAAATAGCGCTCGACCTCGGACGGGATGCCGGTCGCCTTCTCCGGATTGTCGGAGAGCTTGACGGCCGGCCGGCCATCGACCGACGTCACCTTGCAGACGATCGAAATCGGGTCGAGTTCGGCCGAGTCGTCGGGCGCGCAGCCGACGAAATCATTGGTGAGGTTGGTGCCCCAGCCGAAGCTGACGCGCACGCGTCCCCTGAAGTGACGGAAGGTCTCCTCGATCGAGCCGACATCCATCGCGTCGGAGAACACCAGCAGCTTCTCCTTGGGATCGCGGCCCTTCTGCTTCCACCACTTGATGATCTCTTCGCCGGCCGTGATCGGCGGCGCGCTGTCGGGGCGAAAGCCGGTCCAGTCGGCAACCCAATCGGGCGCGTCGCGCAGAAATGACTTGGTGCCGAACGCGTCGGGCAGCGCGATCAGGAGGTTGCCGCCATAGGTGTGGCGCCATTGATCGAGAATGCGATAGGGCGCCCAACGCAGCTCCTCGTCGTCGTTGGCGAGTGCGGCCGCCACCATCGGCAGCTCATGCGCGTTGGTGCCGATTGCCTCGAGGTCGTTGTCCATCGCCAGCAGCACGTTCGACGTTCCGGTGAACGACGGGCCGAGGCCTTCCTTGACCGCCTCGACGCACCAGCGCTGCCACAGGAAGCCATGGCGGCGGCGCGTGCCGAAATCGGACAGCCGCAATCCGTCCAGCTTGCGCAGCCGCTCCACCTTGGCCCACAGCTTGGCCTTGGCGCGGGCATAGAGCACATCGAGCGCGAAGCGGCCGTAGGCCTTGGTCGCCGCGCGCGAGCGCAGCTCGTTGAGGATCGCGAGCGCCGGGATCTCCCACATCGTGGTGTGGGTCCACGGCCCGTGGAAATGCAGCTCATACTGGCCGTCGACCTTGTTCAGCTCGTATTCGGGCAGGCGGAAGGTCGAGAGCCAGTTGATGAAATCGGGCGAGAACATCTGGGTCTTGCCGTAGAACGTGTTGCCGGCGAGCCAGATCAGCTCCTTCTTGCTGAAGCGGATGGTGCGGGCGTGGTCGAGTTGGGCGCGCAGCTCGCCCTCGTCGATGACCTCGGCAAGCCGGATATGGGTCGAGCGGTTGATCACCGAAAAGGTGGTGCGCGTGTCCGGATAGCATTCCCGGATCATCTGCTGCATCAACAGCTTATAGAAATCGGTGTCCAGCAGGCTGCGCACGATCGGGTCGAGCCGCCAGCCGTGGTTGTAGGTCCGGGTCGCGATATCTGTCACGGTCATGCCGGAACCTTAGCCTGCCGGGCGCCGCCCGCCCAGTGGGTTTCGCCCGGAACATGGCAGATCAGCGCGCTATGGTCTGCCGTATACGGCCGACCGTGACGGAGACATCGGTCCAGGCCGGCTTATCAGGGGCAAACTGCCGCCGGAGGAAGCCGACGAGCTCGGCGACCTGGCTGTCGCTCATGCTGTCCCGAAAGGCCGGCATGTAGCCGAGATCGGTCACGGCCGGCCTGGTGATGCCGTGCAGGATCACCTGGATCAGATTGTCCGGCACATCGCTGTGCAAATTGCTGTTCAGCGCCAGCGACGGCCGGCTGCCGAACAGCGGCGGACCGCCGACCTCGTGACAGACCGCGCAGGCGCCTTGATAGATCCGGGCGCCTGTCGAGGCGGCGATGGTCACAACGGTGCCGGCTTCAAGCTCCGCGGCAAGGACACTGTGGGCCGAGCGGTCGGTGATCTCGTTGAACGAGGCGAGGTAGACCGCCATCGCGCGGATGTCCTGGTCGGGCAGCGCGGCGAGCTCCTGCACGACCGGCGCCATCGGCCCCGCGGCGACGCCGTGCAGGCGCGACTCGCCGGTGCGGAGATAGGCGTAGAGTTCATCTTCGCTCCAGGGGATCGGGGCCCTCGACAGCGACGTCAGCGCCGGCGCCTCCCAGCCCTCGGCAAAGCCGCCGGCCAGATAGGCGCGCTGCTGCTCCGCGCCGAGCGCATTGCGCGGCGAGTGGCAGGCGCTGCAATGGCCGAGCCCCTCGATCAGATAGGCACCGCGATTCCAGGTCGCCGATTTCGATGGATCGGGCTGGAACGCGCCCGCCTGATGGAACAGCGCATTCCATCCGGCGAGCAGCGGCCGCAGGTTGAACGGAAAGGCCAGCGCGTTCGCCGGCGTCTCGGCGCGCACCGGTGCCTGCGCCATCAGATAGGCATAGAGCGCCTGCAGGTCGGCATCATCGGTCCTGGCGAAATGCGTGTACGGAAACGCCGGATAAAGATGTCGCCCGTCGCGATGAATGCCCTCGCGCATCGCGCGCTCGAAGGCGGGATAGGACCAGGCGCCGATGCCGGTGTCGACGTCGGGCGTGATGTTGGTCGTGTAGATCGTGCCGAACGGCGTCTCGAGCGGCCGGCCGCCGGCGTTGAGGATGCCGTGCTCCGACGTGTGGCAGACGGCGCAGGCGCCGAGCGCCGCAAGCTCCTTGCCGCGCGCGATCGTCGCGGCGGAATAGACCGAGGCATCGGGGCGGGCGATCGGCGCTATCGCGCGCCAGGGCAGTACGGCCGCGCCGATCCCGATCGCCGCGGCGCAGATCGCGGCCATGCCTGCGAGCAGGCCACCGCGTTTGGCGAATGGATTCTGCCATCTGTTGAGCGGCACCGTCTGCATAGGTGGCGGAAGCGGCGCGGGCGCTGCGGGTTGCTCGCCGTGCAATCCCTTCAGGATGCGCTCCGGCGTGAACGGCAACTCGCGGAAGCGCACGCCGGTCGCGTCATAGATCGCGTTGGCGATCGCGGCGGCGCTCGGCACCGAAGCGGACTCGCCGACGCCGAGCGGCGGCTGGTCCTGCCGCTGCAGCATCAACACATCAATCTTCGGGAGATCAGGAAATTTGATGATTGGGTAGGCGCCCCATTCCCGCGCCGTCACCGCGCCGCGCTCGAACGAGACCTCCTCCATCAGCGCGCGGCTGGTCGACTGGATGACGTTGCCTTCGATCTGGTGCCGCACGCCCTCGGGATTGATCATCAGTCCTGAGTCCTGGCCGGCGACGACGCGTGTCACGCTGACATCGCCGGTCGCCTTGTTGACCGCGACGTCGGCAATCCAGGCCGACCATGCTGCGCCGTAGCCGGGAAACTTGCTGTGCACGTAGAGCGCATAGGCAAAGCCACGGCCGCGGACGATATCGCCGTCCGCTTCAGGCGCCTCGCGCACTGGGCGCGGCGTCCAGCCGGCGCGCTCGGCAACCGCGTTGACGAGATCGATCGCGCGCTTGTCCTTCAGGTAGCGCAGCCGGTATTCGATCGGGTCGACTTCGGCCTCGGCTGCAAGCTCGTCGATATAGGATTCATGCGCAAAGGTGTTCGGCAGCGCCGAGACGCCGCGGAGCCAGGAGGCCCGCACGATCGGCGGCATGTCGTTGGCGACGACGCGCAGATTCTCGTAGTCGTAAGGCGGGATCGCGGTGCGATCGCCCATTTCAAACACGTCAGGCGCTGGCGCGATCCGCCCGGTGAGCAGCAGCGCCAGCGTCGGCGCGCCATTCGACGGATAGCGCGTGGCAAAATCGTAACCGGCGACGCTGCCGTCGGCATTGAGCCCGCCATTGACGTCCATCAGCTGCGCGGTGCCCTTCGGCTCCCAGGCATGCTCCTGCTCGCGGGTGAGCTGGACGCGCACGGGGCGCCCGACCGCGCGCGACAGCAGCAGCGCATCGGCGGAAACGTCGTCGGCGCAGTTGCGGCCGTAGCAGCCGGCGGCCTCCATCCTGATCACGTCGATCTCGGATTCGGGCCGCTGGATCAAGAGCGCCAGATCGCCGCGCAGGATGTGCGGGTTCTGCGTGCCGGACCAGACCCGGATCGCGCCGTCGCTGCAGTCGGCGACCGCACATGACGGGCCGATCGAGGCGTGCATCTGGTAGGGCCAGACGTAGGTCCGCTGCATCGGTTTGGCGGCCGCCTTGATCGCGGCGTCGACGTCGCCCTTGTCGATCAGTTGGCGCGGCGTCGAGAGATTGGCGCGCAGCGCCTTTTCGATGTCGGCGAGGTCGGTCAGTGCCGGTCCCGGCTTCCAGCTCACCTTCAGCTGCGCGGCGGCCTTGATCGCGTTCTCCTCGCGCTCGGCGACGACGCCGACGAAGTCGCCGATCCGCACCACCGCGACGAGGCCGGGGATATCGCGCACCGAGCCTTCATCGACCGCGATCAGGCTGGTGCCGACGAACGGACCGGCATCGACGCCGGCATAGGGCGGGCGGACCACGCGGCCATGCAGCATGCCGGGTACGCGCACATCGTGGACGTAGACGAGTTCGCCGGTGGCCTTCGCCGGCAAGTCGACGCGCGGCACCGACTTGCCGACGACCGAATAGGCACTGACGGCCTTGACCGGAACGTCGTCGGCGAGCTCGAGCCGGATGGTCTCGTCCGCGATCAGCTCGCCATAGCTGACGCTGCGATTGTCGTGACCGCGAATCAAGCCGTCCTCGATCGTGAGATCGTCGACCGGCAATTCGAGCCGTTCGGCCGCGCGGGCGAGCAGGAAATGCCGCGCCCGCGCGGCGGCCCTGCGCAAGGGAACGGCGGTGATCTGGATGGTTTCGCTTGCGATCGTCGCGCCCTGGTTCGGCACCACGGCGGTGTCGCCGAGGATCACGACCACGCGGGCAAAGGAGACATCGAGCTCTTCGGCGACGATCTGTCCGAGCGCGGTACGGATGCCGGTACCGAGATCGACATGGCCGTTATAGGCGTTGACCGAACCGTCGGCCGTGACGGTGATGAAGGTCTCGAACGCGCCTTCTGCGCCCAGCACGGCAGGGCGGACGACCGACAGCGAGCCGCGCATGCGTTGCTCTGGCGTGCGCGTGTCCACCATCAATCGCGGGCCTCGAGCGCGTGGCCGGCGGCGCGCATCGCCGCGCGGACGATCTCGATATGCGCGCCGCAGCGGCAGAGATTGTAGCGCAGCGCTTCCAGCACTTCGTGCTCGGACGGATTGGGATTGCGCGCAAGCAGCGCCTTGGTGGTGATGATCATGCCGTTGAGGCAATAACCGCACTGCGCGGCCTGTTCGCGGATGAAGGCATCCTGCACGGGATCGGGATGCTCGCGGCTGCCGAGACCTTCGAGCGTAACGATGTCGCGCCCCGCGCAGCCTTCGATCGGAATCACGCAGGCGCGCGCGGCAACGCCGTCGATCAAAACCGCGCAGGCGCCGCACTCGCCGAGCCCGCAGCCGTATTTCGGTCCGTTCAATTCGAGATCGTTGCGCAGCACGTAAAGCAATGCGGTGCCGGGAGCGGCGTCGACATCATGATTCCTGCCGTTCACGGTCAGGCGCATTGCCCCGGTTCTCCCCTCGCGTTTGCACTGCAAAGTCAGCGTCAAATCTCAAACGAGGATAACGTTTGTATACAAACGTGCAAGCGGCGGCATGCCGCGCTGCAACGAATGCACGCTTTATGAACAGGGTGCGCAAGCGAATGGCAGCGTTTGATTGCAAAGGCCGCTTGACAGGTCTCGGGCTCGCGCGCAGGATCATTCGTATACGAACGATATAGGCGGAGCGGCGAAAGCACAGTATGATCGACCGCCACCGCAAGTCCAGGCTTGGTCACGATGGCTGACACAATGACCGTCGCCGCCGGCGACAAGATCCGCTGCGATGCCTGTCCGGTGATGTGCTACATCAAGCCGGGCGCGGCCGGCGCGTGCGACCGCTACGCCAACCACGACGGCACGCTGGTGCGCGTCGATCCGCATGTCGTGCTGGAGCGCACGGTCTCGCACGGCGGCAAGCTGGTTCCGTTCCAGGTGAGCGGTGACTGGGACGGCAAGATCGTCCGTCAGCCCGAACTCTTCGTCACCGCGATCGGCGCCGGAACCACCTATCCGGACTACAAGCCGGCACCTTTCATCGTGTCGTCGGAAGTCGATGGCGTCGACATGGTCACGGTCGTGACCGAGGGCATTTTCTCCTATTGCGGCATCAAGGTGAAGATCGACACCGACCGCTATCTCGGTCCCGAGACCGCGATCGTGCGTGCGGACGGCGAGGCGGTCGGCCATGTCACGACCAGCGAATACGGCTCGCAGATGCTTTCGCTCGGCGGCGTGCATCATCTGACCGGCGGCTCCAAGAAGGAAGGCCGCGTCACCTGCGACACGCTGATGGATCTCTCGAACTGCAAGGCGGTGGAGCTGACGATCGACGGCGGAGCCGCCGTCGTGGTGCAGGCCGGCAAGCCGCCGATCGTCAATGGCGTGGCGGAAGAGCGCATGCGGGTCGGCTGCGGCTCGGCGACCATCGGCATGTTCGCCAAGCAGTGGCACGGCAAGGTCGACGAGGTCGTTGTGGTCGATGACCACATCACCGGCGTGCTCAGCGAGCACCAGGCCGGCAAGCTGCTCGACATCGGCGACACCGGCATCAAGATGAAGGGGCGCCGTTCGACGCCCGGCCGCTACTTCCAGGTCGCCGATCCCGGCACCGGATGGGGCGGCACCAACATCTCCGATCCGCTGTCGATCCTGGGCCCTTTCAATGCCAAGGAGGCGCGGCCGGGGCTCACCATGTTGATGGTCTCGACGACCGGCGAGCACGCTTCTTACTACGTGCTCGACGAAGCGTTGAAGCCGGTCGAGACCGAGATGCCGGCGGACCTCAAATTTTCGGTCGAGCGCATCCAGGAGAATTGCGAGCCGGCGCTGTGCACCGTGCTGTTCATGGGCGGCGCGGGCGGATCGCTGCGCGCCGGCGTCACCGACAACCCGGTGCGGCTGACGCGCTCGGTCAAGGACGCGCTGACGCGGGTGACCAGCGGCGGCGCGCCGGTCTATGTCTGGCCGGGCGGCGGCATCACCTTCATGGTCGATGTCACGCAGATGCCGGCCGGTGCTTTCGGCTATGTCCCGACCCCGGCGCTGGTGGCGCCGATCGAATTTACGATGAAGCTGTCGGATTACGCGGCGCTCGGCGGCCATATGGATTTTGTCCGGCCGCTGTCGTCGCTGCGGGACAGCGCCGAAGTCCGGCCGATGCCGCATCTCCCCGGGCGGCGCGCATGACCAGAGCGTTTTCCAGCGAAGTGGATACCGGTTCGCGCAAAGAAAACGCGTCAAAACAAGAATCTAGAGCCCCGTTCCGATTCCATCGGAACGGAAAAGGCTCGAGGCTCCCGCAAATCGCGCTTCTTCCTGACGGCAAGCGGCTGCATTTGCAGGACGGTCCCATTGATCTCATCATCGAGGCCAGGGGCGGGGACGAGGACGTTGGTGCCGCTTATCAGGCGGCGGCGAGGCGCTTCACCGGTTTGCTGGACGAGCTTTGCGCGGAGCTCGCCGAGCTACGCAGCGCGGCCGATCCGCGGCACCGCGCGCTGAAAGGCGTGGTCGCGCGGCGTATGCATGCGGCGGTCGCGCCGTTTGCCGGCGATTGCTTCATCACGCCGATGGCGGCAGTCGCGGGCTCGGTCGCCGAGGAAATTCTCGGCGCGATGGTCGAGGCGGCAGCGCTCGATCGTGCCTACGTCAACAATGGCGGCGATATCGCGCTGCATCTCGGCGATGGCGAGCAATTCAGCGTCGGCCTGATGGACCGGCCGGACCGTCACGGCCTGATGCGCACGATGACCGTAGATAGCGACATGCCTATCCGCGGCATCGCGACCAGCGGCCGCCACGGCCGGAGCTTCTCGCTCGGCATTGCCGACGCCGTGACTGTGCTGGCGCGGACGGCGTCGCAGGCGGATGCCGCCGCGACCGTGATCGCCAATGCGGTCGATTTGCCCAACCACCCCGCGATCCTGCGCCTTCCGGCGAACGAATTGCAGCCGGACAGCGATCTCGGCGCACGGCTGGTGACGCGCGACGTCGGGCCGCTGGCGGAACAGGAGATCGAACAGGCGCTTGAGGCGGGGGCGGCACGGGCGCGCGACCTCCTGACGTCGGGATTGATCGAGGGCGCGGCATTGCGTCTACTGGGCGAAACGCGGATTGTCGGTGCAACCGGCAACGGAGCGCCGGCTTCGCATGCGTTTCAGCAAAGAACGACAGAACACATGCTGCAGGCACGACCGGGAGCGAGGCTGACACAATGAGCGCCGTCATTCGCAAGATCGTCACCGTGGTCGAGGAAACCCATCTGGAGATGGGCAAGACCATCGCGCCGCCGACCCGGCGGGCGGCCGCGATCGCCGTGATCGAGAACCCGTTTGCCGGCCGCTATGTCGAGGATCTGTCGCCGCTGATCGCGATTGGCGAGGAACTCGGCGAACTGCTCTCAAAGCGCGCAGTGGCCGCGCTCGGCATCGATGGCGCCAAGGCGCATAGCTACGGCAAGGCCGCCGCCGTCGGCGAGAATGGCGAGCTCGAGCATGCGGCCGCGATCTTGCATCCGAAGATGGGCGCGCCGGTGCGCAAGGTGCTCTCGAAGGGAGCGGCGCTGATCCCGTCGTCGAAGAAGCGCTCGGGTCCGGGCACGACGCTGGATATTCCGCTCGGGCATAAGGACGCCGCCTTCGTGCGCAGCCATTTCGACGGCATGGAGGTGCAGATCAACGACGCGCCGCGGGCCAATGAGATCATGGTCGCGGTCGCGGTGACCGACAGCGGACGGCCGCTGCCGCGCGTCGGAGGGCTGACGGTTGATGAGGTCAAGGGCGAAGACGGATTGCGATAATCTCTTTGAAGAACAACTGGAGGACGGGATGCGTGGTTATTTCGTAGGGGCGGGATTGGCGATTGCGGTCGCGTCCATGGCAACGAGCGCCATGACAACGCAGGCCTTGGCGCAGAGCGAAATCAAGGTCGGCGAGATCAACTCTTATTCCCTGTTGCCGGCGTTCACCGAGCCCTATCGCAAGGGCTGGCAGTTGGCGGTGGAACAGATCAACGCGGCCGGCGGCATCAACGGCAAGAAGCTCGTCGTTATTTCCAAGGATGACGGCGGCAAGCCGGCGGATGCGCAGACCGCGGCCAACGAACTGGTGTCGAGCGAAAACGTCGCGATGCTCACCGGCACCTTCCTCTCCAATATCGGCCTCGCCGTCAGCGATTTTGCCAATCAGAAGAAGGTGTTTTTCCTCGCCGCGGAGCCTTTGACCGACGCCATCACCTGGTCGAAGGGCAACCGCTACACGTTCCGCCTGCGTCCCTCCAACTACATGCAGGCCGCGATGCTGGTGGAGGAGGCGGCGAAGCTTCCGGCAAAACGCTGGGCAACGATCGCGCCGAACTATGAATACGGCCAGTCGGCGGTCGCGGTGTTCAAGAAGCTGATGTCGGAGAAGCGGCCCGATATCCAGTGGGTCGACGAGCAGTGGCCGCCGCAGGGCAAGATCGACGCCGGCCCGGTGGTGCAGGCGGTTGCCGCAGCAAATCCGGAGGCGATCCTCAACGTCACCTTCGGTGCCGACCTCGTCAAGCTCGTGCGCGAAGGCAACACCCGCGGCCTGTTCAAGGGCCGTACGGTCGTGAGCTTCCTGACCGGCGAGCCGGAATATCTCGATCCGCTGAAGGATGAGACCCCGGAGGGTTGGATCGTCACCGGCTATCCCTGGTATGCGATCAAGACGCCCGAGCACGACGCGTTCCTGAAGGCCTACCAGGCCAGGTACAACGACTATCCGCGGCTCGGCTCGATCGTCGGCTACCAGACCATCAAGGCGGCGGCGGCGATCCTCGCGAAAGCCGACTCGACCGATCCGGAGAAGCTGATCGCGGCGGCTGAAGGCATCTCGATGCCGTCGCCGTTCGGCGAGATCACCTTCCGCAAGATCGATCACCAGTCGACGCTCGGTGCCTTCACCGGCAAGACCGCGCTGAAGGACGGCAAGGGCATCATGGTCGATGCCGCCTATCGCAAGGGCGCGGACTATCTGCCCAGCGACGCCGAAATCGAGAAGCTGCGGCCGAAGGATTGAGGCCGCGACCTTCTCCCTCTCCTCGTTCTTACGGGGAGAGGGTCGGGGTGAGGGGCCCTTTCCGCGAACCGTGTTCGTGGAGGCAGCCCCTGACCCGGATCGCTCCGCGATCCGACCTCTCCCCGCAAGCGGGGCTAGGTGAAGAAGACCGACGCGGCGATCTCGATCGACGCGCTTACTCCAACGTGGACCGCTCATGGCCTTCTATGTCGTCCAGTTCCTGACCGGTCTTGCCAGCGCGGCGGCGCTGTTCCTGGTCGCTTCGGGTCTGTCGATCATCTTCGGCGTGACGCGGATCGTGAATTTCGCGCATGGCGCGTTCTATATGCTCGGCGCCTATGTCGCCTTCACGCTGACCGAGCGCCTCGAAGGTGCGTTCGGCTTCTGGGGCGGCATCGTCGTTGCCGCGTTGGCCGTTGCTGCCATCGGCGTGCTGGTCGAGATGGTGCTGCTGCGCCGGATCTACCATTCGCCGGAGCTGTTCCAGTTGCTCGCCACCTTCGGCCTGACGCTGATGGTCGAGGATCTCGTGGTGCTGATCTGGGGGCCGGACGATCTGGTCGGTCGCCGCGCGCCGGGCTTCAAGGGCGCGATCGATTTCTTCGGCCAGAATATTCCGAGCTACGACCTGTTCCTGATCGTGCTCGGGCCGGTCGTGCTCGGTGTCCTCTGGCTCCTGTTCCAGCGCACCCGCTGGGGTGTGCTGGTGCGCGCCGCGACGCAGGATCGCGACATGGTCGCAGCGCTCGGCGTCAATCAGAAATGGCTGTTCACCAGCGTGTTCGCGCTCGGCGTCTTCCTCGCCGCGCTCGGCGGCGCGCTGCAGATCCCGCGCGACGCGGTCAACCATGCGATGGATCTGCGTGTCATCGTCGAGGTCTTCGTCGTGGTCGTGATCGGCGGGCTCGGCAGCATCATCGGCGCCTTTGTCGCGGCGGTGCTGGTGTCGGAGCTCAACGCCTTCGGCATCCTGATCTTCCCGAAGATCTCCATTATCCTGGTGTTCCTCGTGATGGCGGTGGTGCTGATCGTCCGGCCGTGGGGCCTGTTCGGCAAGCCGGAGGCGCCGGCGCGGCGCACACCGGGCCTCACCGTTAATCCATGGCGGCCGCTGACGACGAATGAACGGCTTGCCGCGATCGCGGTGCTTATTGTCGCGGCTGCGCTGCCGTTCGTCGCCGGCAACTACATGCTCACCGTCGGCTCGGAGATCGCGATCTTCGTGATCTTCGCGGTCAGCCTGCACTTCCTGATGTCGGTCGGCGGGCTCGCGTCGTTCGGCCATGCCGCCTATTTCGGTCTCGGCGCCTATGGCGTGGCGCTGCTTGCCAAGATGGCCGGCCTGCCGATGATCGCCTGCCTGCTGCTCGGCCCGCTGCTGGGATTGTTGGGCGCGGCCGTGTTCGGCTTCTTCGCGGTGCAGCTTTCGGGGGTCTATTTCGCGATGCTGACGCTGGCCTTTGCCCAGATCGTCTGGTCGATCGCGTTCCAGTGGGTGTCGGTGACCGGCGGCGACAACGGCATTCTCGGCGTCTGGCCGGAAAAATGGGCGGCGAGCCCGTCGCATTTCTACTGGCTGTCGCTCGGCATCGCCGCGCTCGCGGTCGTGATCCTGCGCATCATCGTGTTCTCGCCGTTCGGATTTGCGCTGCGCGCCACGCGCGATTCTCCTCTGCGCAGCGAAGCCATCGGCATCAACGGCAAGCGCATCCAGTGGACCGCCTTCGTGATCGCGGGCACGGTCGCCGGCCTCGCCGGTGCGCTGTTCGCCTATCTCAAGGGCAGCGTCTTCCCTGATAACATGGGCATCTCGCTGTCGGTCGATGCGCTGGTCATGGTGCTGCTCGGCGGTGTCGAGACGGTGTCGGGCGCGGTGGTCGGCGCCATCGTCTACAAGGCGCTCAACATCTGGCTGGTCAGCCAGACCGATCTCTCCAAGCTGGTGCTTGGCGGCTTCGTCGTGCTGATCGTGGTCGCCTTCCCGAAGGGCATTGTCGGCACGCTGGCGACGTTCATGCATCGCCGCCGCAAATCCGCATCGTCGGCATCGCCGTTGCTGACCTCCCATATCGAGACCGCCGAATGAGCCCGGTCCCCACATTGCTGTCGGTCGAGGGGCTGACCAAATCCTATGGCGGCGTGCATGCCGTGCGCGGCGTCTCGTTCGAACTGCGCGCCGGGGAGATCCTGGCGCTGATCGGGCCGAACGGCGCGGGCAAGAGCACCTGCTTCGACATGCTCAACGGCCAGAACACTCCCGATAGCGGCCGGATCCGCGTGCTGGGCGCGGACACCACCGGCAAGAAGCCGCGTGTGATCTGGCGCATGGGGGTCGGCCGCACCTTCCAGATCGCGGCGACATTTCCGACCATGACGGTGCGCGAGAACGTGCAGGTCGCGCTGGTGTCGCATGGCGGGCAATTGTTCAATCTGTGGGCCTCGACCGCGAGGCAGGCACGCGACGAGGCCGGGCGGCTGCTCGACCTGGTCGGCATGGGCGCCTATGCGGAGCGGCCCTGCGGCGAGCTCGCCTATGGCGACGTCAAGCGGCTGGAGCTTGCGATCGCGCTCGCCAACCAGCCGAAGCTGCTGCTGATGGACGAGCCGACCGCCGGCATGGCGCCGCGCGAGCGCGTCGAGCTGATGCAGCTGACTGCGCGGATTGCGCGCGAGCACTCGATCGGTGTGCTGTTCACCGAGCACGACATGGACGTGGTATTCGAACATGCCGACCGCATCCTGGTGCTCAACCGCGGCAGCCTGATCGCCGAAGGCTCGCCCGAGGAGGTCCGCGGCAATGCCCAGGTGCGGGCAATCTATCTCGGCGAAGGCCTCGTCTACGACGCCCGGCACCGCGAGGGAGCATCCGCATGAAGCTCACGGTGAAGGATCTCAACAGCTTCTACGGCCCGGCGCATATCCTGTTCGACATCGCGCTCGAGGTCGGCGAGGGCGAGGTGGTCGCATTGCTCGGCCGCAACGGCGCCGGCAAGTCGACCACGTTTCGCTCGATCGTCGGGCTGGTCGACAACCGCTCCGGCCGCGTCATGTTCGAGGGCAGGGACGTCTCGGAGCTGCCGACGCATGCGATCGTGCGCGGCGGGCTCGGCTATGTACCGGAGGAGCGGCGCATTTTCACTGATCTCACGGTCGAGGAAAACCTCGAAGTCGGCCGCCAGCCGAAGCGGCCCAATGCGCCCCAATGGGATCGTGACAAGCTGTTCAAGCTGTTCCCCAATCTCGGCGAAATGCGCGGCCGGCCCGGCGGACGCATGAGCGGCGGCGAGCAGCAGATGCTGACGATTGCGCGCACCCTGATGGGCAATCCGTCGCTGGTGTTGCTCGATGAGCCGTCGGAAGGCCTGTCGCCGAAGATCGTCGAGCAGATGGTCGATGCGATCCTGGCGATGAAGAAGGAGGGCGTCAGCATCGTCGTCTCCGAGCAGAATTTGCATTTCGCCCGGTTGATCTCGGATCGCGCCTACATCATCGAGCGCGGCCGGATCTGTTTTGGCGGCACCATGGCGGAACTCGATGCGCGTCCGGATATCCGCGACGCGCATCTGTCGCTGTAAATGGCAGGATAGGACGATGGCAAGGAGTGCTGTACAGAAGCGAAACGTCAAGGCGGCCAAGCCGGGCTATGTACTGGACGAGCAAATCGGTTTCATCCTGCGCCAGGTGTGGCAACGCCACGCCATGATCTTTGCCCGCGAGATCGGCATCAACCTGACGCCGACGCAATGGGCGGCGCTGTCGAAGCTGTCCGAGGTTGGGCCGTGCTCGCAGAACCAGCTCGGGCGGTTGACCTCGATGGACGTCGCGACCATCAAGGGCGTGATCGATCGCCTAACCGCGCGCGGCCTGACCGAGACCTCGCCCGATCCCGACGACGGCCGACGGCTGATGGTCAGCCTCACGCGCGCCGGCCAGCAGATGGCCGATAAGGCCGCGCCGAATGCGCTCGTGATCTCCAAGGAGACGCTGGCGCCGCTCGACGCCAAGGAGCGCGAGACGCTGATCGCGCTGCTCGGCAGGTTGCGCTGACAAAAGTCTAGGACGTCACCCTTGGGGAGCCGCGCGGAGCGCGGCGTCTCGAAGGGTCAACGGCCCCGCTGCTGCCGCGGACCGTGCGTCCTTCGAGGCACGCTCGCGCGTGCGCATCCAGCGACAACGGCGAAGCCGTTGCGCGGGGGTGATGGTGATCTATCGCTCGTTTACTTCGCCACGATCTCCGGCACCTTGCCCGCGGGCGGCGTGTTGCGGCTGCGCTGGGTGCGGACGATGCCGTCGATGACGGTCATGCCGATGCCCGGAAGATCGCCCAGCTGAACGCTCTCCAGGATGTTCTTGCCCGGCGAGTGCTGCGCCTTGTCCATCAGCACGAAATCGGCGGAGCGGCCGACCTCGATCAGGCCGCAATCGAGCTCGCGCATCCGCGCGGTGTTGCCGGTCGCGAGGCAGAATGCCAGCTCGGCGGGCAGCTCGCCGAGCGAGGACAATAGCGAGACCATCCGCAAGATGCCGAGCGGCTGCACGCCCGAGCCGGCCGGCGCGTCGGTGCCGAGGATGACGCGGTGCAGATCGCCCATCTCGCGCGCGATGCGCAGCGTGAACAGCGCCGAGCGCTCATTGCCATTATGCACCAGCTCGAGCCCGCGCTTGCAGCCCTCGCAGATGCAGCGGATCTGGTCGTCGGGCAGCGCGGTGTGGCCGCCATTGATGTGGCCGATCACATCGGTGTCGGCTTCCAGCACCACGTCCTTGTCGATCAGGCCGGAGCCGGGGATCGAGGGACCACCGGTGTGGATCGTGCTTTGAATGCCGTATTTGCGCGCCCAGCCGACCATCTTGCGCGCGGTGGGACCGTCCTTGACGCCGCCGAGCCCGACCTCGCCGAGCAGCTTGACGCCGGCGGCGGCCATTTCCTTGAAGTCGTCCTCTACCATCTCGCATTCGATGACGGGCGCGCCGGCATGCACCTTCACGCCGCCCGGACGCAGCGTCCAGAACGCGCGCTGCGCGAAGATCGCCATCGCCTTTAGTCCGACCACGTCGCGCGGCCGGCCCGGCATATGCACTTCGCCGGCGGAGATCATGGTGGTGACGCCGCCATGCAGATAGCTGTCGATCCAGTTGGTCTGGTTCTGCCGCGGCGTCCAATCGCCGGCGACGGGATGGACGTGGCTGTCGATCAGGCCGGGCGCGACCGTCGTGCCGTTGGCATCAACGGTCGTGGTGGCGCCTTCGGTGTCGACATCTTTGAAGCGGCCGATCGCAGTGATCCTGCCGTTCTCGGCGACGATGGTATCGGCATCCAGGATCGGCTTCTCCAGGGCTCCCGACAGCAGTAGCCCGATATTGCGGATCACCAGTTTGCTGGGGCCGGTGGCCTGGGGCGCGTCGTGAGCCATGGGTGTTTTCCTTCTGTTTCTGCCGAAATTGCCCAGGAATTTGAGCCCGGCTTGACTTTTCGATCAAGCCGGATTATTCGTTTGTATACGAATGATCGTATACAAACGATCCGGCCGGTCAACGGGGCTCAGGTCCTTACCCGCCAGCACAAATCGGGGATTGGTGCGATGAGCAATTTCAACCAGGAAAGCGTCCTCAGCGTTCACCACTGGACCGACACGCTGTTCTCCTTCAAAACCACCCGCAATCCGTCGTTCCGCTTCCGCAACGGCGAGTTCACCATGATCGGGCTCAAGGTCGGCGAGAAGCCGCTGCTGCGCGCCTACAGCGTCGCCAGCGCGAATTACGAGGACACGCTGGAGTTCTTCTCGATCAAGGTTCCGGACGGCCCGCTGACCTCGCGTCTTCAGCATCTCAAGGAAGGCGACGAGATCATCGTCAGCCGCAAGGCCACCGGAACGCTGGTCATCGACAACCTCGAGGACGGCCGCAACCTCTATCTGATCGGCACCGGCACCGGCCTCGCGCCGTTCCTCAGCGTGATCAAGGATCCCGAGACCTATGACCGCTTCGAGAAGGTCGTGCTGCTGCACGGCTGCCGCCGCGTCAAGGAACTCGCCTATGGCGAGATGATCGCCGAGAAGCTGCCGCAGGACGAACTGATCGGCGAGCTGGTGTGCGATCAACTGATCTATTACCCGACCGTGACGCGCGATCCGTTCCGCAACCGCGGCCGCATCACCGACCTCATCACCTCGGGCAAGCTGTTCGCCGACATCGGTCTGCCGGCGCTCGATGCCGCGGATGACCGCGTCATGATCTGCGGTTCGCCGGCGCTGGTCGCCGACACCCGCACGCTGCTGGGCGGCCGCGGCTTCGTCGAAGGCAATCACGGCGAACCCGCGCAGTTCGTGGTCGAGAAGGCGTTCGCCGAGCGCTAAGCGAGCGAGCTCTAGCCCCTCATGGTGAGGAGCGCGGCACGCGCGTCTCCAACCATGAGGCCGCACTCGGGCCTCGTCCTTCGAGACGCTTGCTCCGCAAGCTCCTCAGGATGAGGTAAGAGATCGCCCCGAGCCATCCAATTCAAGGCCTGACCGCCGGCGTCTCGATCGGCATGCCGCGCGACCGCGACATCAGATAGAGCTCGAGCTCGACCAGTTCGGGCGAACCGTAGTCGTAAGCCTGCGCGCGGATGCCGGTGATGCAGGCGCGCAGCCGCCGCTGCAACGACCCGAGCGCTTGCCATTCCAGCCGGTACAGCGGATAGCCGGTCGGCTGCGCTTGCGTGATCGCGCTTCCCGCGAGCTTCTTGTCCCAATTGTCGTCGTGGCAGTTGGTGCAGCCGAGATTGAGCTGGCCCTGCCGCTGCATGAACAGCGCGTGGCCCTTCTCGACGAACGGCGCCAGCTCCGGATCGTCGCCGGCCGCGATCGGCATGCCGCGTGATTGCTGTGCGACGTAGGCGGTCAGCGCCAGCAGCTCGCGGCTTTCATAGGCGAAGGGCGCTGCCTGCTGGTGATTGGTGCGGCAGAGGTTGATCCGCCCTTCGAGATCGACCGGCTTTCCCAGCGTCTTCTCGAAGGCCGGGTAATGTGCTGCCACGCCCTTCATGCTGACGCGCGCATCATTGTGGCAGTCGGCGCAGGCCTTGTCCGCTCCGCCCACCTTGCGCTTCCAAAGGGCCTCGCCGTCGAGCACAGCGAGCATCCCGGGATTGGCGGTGTCCTCGTCCTGCATCGCCTTGGTGTCCGCGCTCATGAAGCTGTAGCCGGAACGGCGTTCGGCCTGCGGAATCTCGGTGGCGAGCGCCGCGCCCGCCATCGCCGTCAGCAGCGCGATGCAGACCGCAATCCTCATTCGACCGTGATCGAAGCCTGCGCGGTCTCCGAAAACCCCTTGTCGCCGATCCACTCGAACTCGAACTTGCCGCTCTCGGTGACGGCAGTGAAGAAGGTGATGAACGGATTGGCCGCAATCGCAGGAAACAGATCGGCGCGGAACACCTCCGTGCCGTTGAAGCGGCAGATGAAGCTCGTGATGATGTCGCGCGGCACAACGCCGCCCGACGCGGTGTGGCGATAGCCGGTCTCCATGATATGCGACATCAGCGTCTTGATCTCGATGAGGTCGCCACGCCTGGCCTTGGCCGGCACGTTGATCAGGGCCGACGGCATCAGATCGCCTCCTCGGTACAGGCGGCGAGCGTCACCACGACGTCTGCGGTCGCCGACCAGAACGTGTCGTCGGAGAGCCGTGCGATGGCGGTGACCTTCTGGCTGTCGGCGAGGCGGATGCGGGTCGATACCTGGGCGCGCCCGGCGCGCGGCCCGAGATAGAAATTGCCGATGTTCGGCTGCGGATTCTTCTCGTTGAAGACGTGGATGCTCTTCACATACTCGTCCGCCGTCATCGGGCTCGCGACGCTGACCGTCATCGGCACCGTGTTGCCGTTCTCGACCAGCGGCGGAATGTCGAGCTTGACCTTGCCGATCCGCACATTGGCTTCGCCGACCACATTGCGGATCGCCGCCGACAGCATCGCCGGTGTGGCGTCCGCCGGGTGGACGATCACGGTCGGGACGGTGCCCAGCACGGCGGCGGCACCGCCGGCGAGGCTCAGGAATGTCCGGCGAGAGGGGTGGTTGGAATCCGCCATCGTTTGTCCTAATTCCTCAGCGTGACCAGATAGGCCACGATATCCTCGATCTGCTCCGCCGACAGAATCGGCTTGCCGCGCCATGATGGGGCGACGCGCGCGAGCCCGTCGACGCGATAATAGGACGGCATGATCGTCGCCGCATTGAGATGCGATGCATCGACCAGCCGGAGCCGCAACTGTCCTTCCGACCAGCGGCTGCCGGTGCCCGCGAGGTTCGGCGCGAGGTCGCCCTGGAACGCCTGCTCGGGAAATGGGCCGCTATGACAGAGGATGCAAGTAGAGGAACGCTCGACGATCAGTGCACGGCCACGGGGGGCGTCGCCTTTGGTTCCCGTCAGCGGTTGCGGAATCGCATCGCCGACCACGGTGTACGGCCGCAGTTCCTCGGCGCCGGCCGTGCAGGAGGCTGCGAACAGTCCCGCGGCGAGCAATGTCGTGAGGGCGAGCCTAGCCAAAGGCGTCTCCCGTGATGCTCCTGAACCAGTCGACCGCCTGATCGGCTTCGCGCTGGCGCACCTCACGCGAGGCGTCGACCGGGCTCGTGGTCACCTCAGTCTCGGCATATTGATCTTCCTTCGGCTGATAGATGCCCTTCAACGAGAACGCGTAGCCCGGCGCGACCGTGTTGTAGCAGGCGCCATCGAGCCGCGGTGTCTCCGGCGCCTTGCCCGCAAGAGAGTTGGCGATCGCTGCCGCGCAGGCCCGGCCTTGCGCCGCCGCCGCGGAGGCGGATTTCGGAATGCCACCGGCGATCGCGGCGTCACCGATGACGTGGATATTTGGCACCAGCTTGGAGGCAAAGCTGACCGGATCGATCGGGCACCAGCCGGTGTGGTCGGCGGCGCCAGCGATCTCCGCGATGCGGCCGGCGCGCTGCGGCGGGATCACATTGGCGACCGCCGCGGTATAGTTGCCGAAGTCGGTGACGATTTCATTCGTCGCCGGATTGACCGACGTGACGCGCCCGCCTTGCGACAACGCGATCCGTTCGATCATGCCGGGATAGAGCTCCGCCCAGGCTTTCTCGAACAGCTTCTGTTGCGAATAATTGTCCTTGGCGTCGAGCACCAGGATCTTCGAGCGCGGCTTGTTCGTCTTCAGGTAATGCGCAATCAGGCTGGCGCGCTCGTAAGGCGCCGGCGGACAGCGCAGCGGCGCGGCCGGCACCGCGATCACGACGAGGCCGCCGTCGTCCATGGCCTCGAGCTGCTTGCGCAGCAGCACGGTCTGCTCGCCGGCCTTCCAGGCGTGCGGCATCTTTGCGGCGGCCGCCTCGTCATAGCCTGGCAGGGCGTCGAAGCGCATGTCGATGCCGGGGGCCAGCACAAGCCGGTCATAGGAGAGCGTTGTGCCGTCGGAAAGCGCGACGGTGCGCGCCTGCGCATCGACCTTCGTGGCCGCCTGTGCGGCAACGGTGACGCCGTCGGCTGCAACCTTGTCGTAGGTGAATTGCTGCGCGGAGAGTTCGCGCAGACCTGCGATCACCTCGTTGCTGAACGGGCAGGCGGTGAAGGTCTTGTTCGGCTCGATCAGCGTCACCTGAAGCTTGGCGTTGAGCCGCCGCAGCGCCCGCGCGCACGCCGTGCCGCCGAAGCCGCCGCCGATCACCGCGATGCGCGGGGCGGCTTGCGCCAGTGCCGGACGCGCCAGCGCCGCCGCTGCGACGACAGCGGCGCCGCGGATCACATCCCTGCGCGTCTGATGACGCGTGACGGCCATGCACGGGAATCCGGAAAAAGGAAGCGGCAGCCGGTCGGGGCCGCCGCTTCTGGTTTGATCAGGCGAAAGAGATGTTCTGGTTGCGCAGCGGGAAGCTGCGGATGCGCTTTCCCGTCGCCGCGAAATAGGCGTTGAGCACCGCCGGCGCCGCAACGCCGATGGTCGGCTCGCCGACGCCGCCCCAGAACCCGCCGCTCGGCACCATCACCGCTTCCACCTTCGGCATTTCGTTGATGCGCATCGAGTTGTAGGTGTCGAAATTGGTCTGCTCGATGCGGCCGTCCTTCACGGTGCAGCCGCCGTAGAACAGTGCGCTCAGCCCGTAGACGAAGGAGCCCGCGATCTGCCGCTCTACCTGCGCCGGATTGACGACATAGCCGGGGTCGGTGGAGGCGACGATGCGATGCACCTTGATCTTGCTGCCGTCGGTCACCGAGATCTCGGCGGCGCCGGCAACATAACTGCCATAGCCCATCACCTGCGCGATGCCGCGATAGACGCCCTGCGGTGCCGGCGTGCCCCAGCCGATCTTCTCGGCCACGGCGTTGAGCACGGCGAGATGCTTGGGGTGCTTGCCCATCAGCTTGCGGCGGAATTCGAGCGGGTCCTGGCCGGCAGCCTGGGCCAACTCGTCCATGAAGCATTCCATGTAGATCGCGTTGTGATTGACGTTGACGCCGCGCCAGAACCCCGGCGGAACGTGCGGGTTGCGCATCGCATGCTCGACGAGCAAATTCGGCACCGAATAGCCGATCGCGGCCTCGCCGGATTGCGCGACGCCCTGGAATGCGGCGGGGTCCATGCCGTTCTGCAGCGCTTCCGGGCGCACCGAGAACAGGATGGATTGACCCGACAGCCGGTAGTGGAGCGCGACCAGGTTGTTGTCGGCATCGAACGCGCCGGTCAGCTTGCACTGCGTCACCGGGTGATACTTGCCGTGCTGCATGTCCTCCTCGCGCGACCACAACAACTTGATCGGCGTACCCGGCATCTGCTTGGCGATCGCTACCGCCTGGCGGACATAGTCGGTCATGCCGCGCCGGCCGAAGCCGCCGCCGAGCATCAGCTTGTGCACGTCGACCTTCTCGGCCGGCAGGCCGGAGGCCTCGAGCGCGGCCGCGAACGCCGCTTCGCCATTCTGCGTGCCGCACCACACCTCGCATTTGTCCGCCGTGTAGAGCGCGGTGGCGTTCATCGGCTCCATCGTGGCGTGGTTCTGGTAGGGATAGCTGTAGACCGCCTCGACCTTCTTGGCGGCGCCTGATATCGCCGCCTTGGCGTCGCCGTTCTGGTTGCCGACATAGGCCGGCTGCGCATTGTCGAGACCTTCGGCGAGCCACTTCGCGATCGTCTCGCTGGAGACCTTTGCGTTGTCGCCTTCGTCCCAGACGATCGGCAGCGCGTCCAGCGCAGTCTTGGCGTGCCACCAGGTGTCGGCGACGACGGCAACCGCGCTGTCGCCGACCTGCACCACTTTCTTGACGCCCTTCATGCCGGCGATCTTGGCTTCGTCAAAGCTCTTCAGCTTGCCGCCGAACACCGGGCAGTCCTTGATCGCGGCGTTCAGCATGCCCGGCAGCTTGACGTCGATGCCATAGGTCATTTTGCCGGTGGTCTTGTCCACGGTATCGAGCCGCTTCAGGCCCTTGCCGGCGATGGTCCAGTCCTTCGGATCCTTGAGCTTGACGTCGGCCGGCGGCTCGAGCTTGGCGGCGGCTTCCGCAACCTTGCCGTAGGTCGTGGTCTTGCCCGAGGGCGTGTGGGTGATGACGCTGTTCGCCGCCTTGCATTCCGCGGCCGGCACCTTCCACTCATTCGCCGCAGCCTGGATCAGCATCACGCGCGCGGTGGCGCCGCCCTTGCGGACATAGTCTTGCGAACTGCGGATACCGCGGCTGCCGCCGGTGGAGAAATCGCCCCAGGCGCGCTTGCGGGCGACACTCTGGCCCGGCGTCGGATATTCGGTGGTGACCTTCGACCAGTCGCATTCGAGTTCTTCAGCGACGAGCTGGGCGAGGCCGGTGAGCGTGCCCTGGCCCATCTCCGAGCGGGCGATGCGGATCACCACGGTGTCGTCGGGCCGGATCACGACCCAGGCGTTGACTTCAGGCGCGTTGACTTCAGGCGCACCGTCGGCCGCGCGCACCACGGAGGGGCCGCCGAACGGCAGGTCGAGGCCGAGCGCGAGACCGGCGCCGGCGGTTGCCGTGCCGATCACGAAGGCGCGGCGATTGAGCCTTGAAGAGAGCTTTGGCATGACGTGCTGGTTCATCACTGCCTCCTTACGCGTTCGCGGCGGCATGGATCGCCTCGCGCACCTGCTGGAAGGTGCCGCAACGGCAGATATTGGTGATGGCGTCGTTGATGTCGTCGTCGGTCGGCTTCGGGTTGTCCTTCAAGAGCGCCGCCACGGCCATGATCATGCCGCTCTGGCAATAGCCGCATTGCGGCACGTCGTTCGCGATCCAGGCGAGCTGCACCTTGTGCATCACGCCGCCCGCCGCGAGACCCTCGATGGTGGTGATGTCCTTGCCGGCCGTTTCGCCGACTGTGACGCCGCAGGCGCGCATCGCGACGCCGTCGACATGCACGGTGCAGGCGCCGCATTGTGCGATGCCGCAGCCGTATTTGGTCCCCGTCAGTCCGACATTCTCGCGAATCGCCCACAGCAGGGGCGTGTCGTCCTCGACCTCTACGTCGATTGTCTTGCCGTTGATTTTGAGGTTTGCCATCGCTTTCCCCTGAATGGTCCAATCCTCCGATCGGACTTCAGCGCGATGTTGGCCTTGAATCTGGAACGGTTCAAATCAAGAAAACGCGTTTGCGGCGCGGAAGAAAGTTGATGGCGCGGTGTTTGGTCGCGCCCGCGCGCGCAACATGCTTGTCATGTCTTCTGCCCTGAAGCGACCGCCAGGCGCAGGAAGCTCATGACGCTGCCGAGCGCGGCAAATCCAGCACCCAGCGCCAGCGCGACGGTCGCACCCTCGCGGTCGGCCAATGCGAAGCAGAGCGCGGCGAGCGCAGCCCCGGTGGTCTGCCCGGTCAGCCGCGCGGTCGCAACGATGCCGCTGGCGCTGCCGCTGCGATGCGGCGGGGCGCTCGACATGATCGCCTTCATGTTGGGGGTCTGGAAGAAGCCGAAGCCGATGCCGCAGATCATGGTGCGCCAGACGATGTTGGCGATGCCGGGCTCGGTCGGCAGGGTCGCCAGCAGCACCATGCCAAGCCCGAGCAGCAGCATGCCGATGCCGCCGAGGATGCCGGCCGGATAGCGATCCGACAGCCGGCCGCCGATCGGCGCCATGAAGGCGACCACCAATGGCCAGGGCGTCATGAAGAAGCCGGTCTCGACCTGCGAGCGGTGCAGTATGTCCTCGAAGTAGAACGGCAGCGACACGAAGGCGAGGCCCTGCACGGCGAATGAGCAGACGGCGGTCGCGGCCGACAGCGCGAAGATCGGCCGGCGGAACAGGTCGATCGGCAGCATCGGCGCCGGATGATCGGCATGCCGCCGGGTGAGGATCCAGCCGAACAACAGCGCGCCGACGAGCTCTGCGATCACCAGCGCCGGCGCGGTCTTGTGGGCGGCGCTGCCGATGCCGATGATGAAGAGGCCGAGGCAGGCGCAGGCCAGCGCCGCGCCGGCGAAGTCGAAGGCGTGGGTGGCGCGCGGCGTCTTCGGCAGCGTCTTGATGCCGATCAGCAATGCGACGACGCCGAAGGGAATGTTGACGGCGAACAGCCAGGGCCATGGACCGAGCGCGAGGATCCCGGAGGCGATCGTCGGCCCGAGCGTAAAGGCGGTCGCGACCACGAGCGCATTGTGGCCGAAGCCGCGGCCGAGCATCCGGCTCGGATAAACGAACCGCACCAGCGCGGTGTTGACGCTCATCAAGCCGCTGGCGCCGAGCCCTTGCAGGGTGCGCGCGACCAGCAAGCTTGGCAGCGACCACGCCAGTGCACAGCCGAGCGACGCCAATGTGAACAGCAGGAGGCCGCCGAGATAGATCCGCTGGTGGCCGACGATTTCGCCGAGCGCGCCGAGCGGCAGCAGCGTCGCGACCAAGGCGATCTGATAGACATTGACGACCCAGACCACTTCCGCAGGGCTGACATGCAGATCGTTGGCGATCGCCGGCAGCGCGATGTTGGCGATCGCGGTATCGAGCGAGGCCATCGCCAGCGCCGTGAAGATCGCGGCCACCGCCCAGCGCCGCCGTTCCCAGGGAAGTCCATCGGTGATCGGCGCAGCGGCCGCGCCTGATATCGGGGTCTTCTCGAGCATGTCTGAAATTGTCTCCGGGGTCGCCATGTACTACGCCGGCATCCTGTTCCCCAGCCGCGCCATTGCATGATGCGTATGCGAAGCGGCCGGGAGGGCGCACCGGCGGTCTGTAGCCGAGGACGACCTCGCGGAGCTTCTTCGCTTTTTCAGAATTTAACTTGACACCTGACCCAACTCAGATGTTCAATGCATCCGTCTCACCCGATCGAGGGGCGCTTCGCGGTCGTCACGAACGTGGGTCGAGATGCGGTGGACGCTGCGCGTGGTACTGACGAGCACACGCAAGGCGGACGGGGAAGTCGTGTGGTCCTGACGCCCTAGTGGTAGGTGTCTCCCGCGAGATGCGAAGCATCTTCGCGAGACGGTGACAAAAAAGCCAAGTCTCGCCGGGGAGAGCACGAAGTAAGCCGTAAGCCATCGCGCAGGGAAAGCCGGATTGCTCCGGTTACACCTGTGGTCCTACCCCCGAGCTTTCTACCCTTTGCTCGGGGCCCATGGGTGCGATCGGCACCCGGCTTTCCCTGCGCCCTCTGCGAAGAGGAGAGGGTCAAACGAAGAGCAAAGCTCGGGCAATTCTTGTCGCGAGAGCACGAAGCTGCGTCCTCATCCACACCTGTCATCGCCCGGCTTGCCGCCTTCGCTAAAGCTCCGGCGTGCCAGGGATTCGCGGCCTCGTCGAAGCCTTGGCGTAGACGGGACCGGGCGATCCAGTACGCCACGGCCTCTCGGCTCAAGCACAGACGTCTCTGGAATACTGGATCACCCGCTTTTACCCCAAATGCGCATTGTTGCGCGACGCTGAGGCGACGATCTCGTTCATCATTAAAATGCGGTGGTTACGGGTCCTGGGCCTTCGCCAGGACTTCAACAATGAGTCCCGCCAGCAACCTCCGCCGCGGAGTATGGGTCCCTGCTTTCCGCAGGGACGACACCGAGATTGTGGCGCGTGAGCGCGATCAATCGAATTCGCGTTCCCGCGCTGCGTCACAGAATCGCGCCGAAGCGACTTTCGGATAGCTTGCGTCACAGTCGCGATCGACTACGCTTGGCATACAAGCAGGCCCGGCGACAGATCGGGCCGCAAGAGGGAAGCGCGCATTGCACGGACAGGCCGACCGGCGCAGCGAAGCCATGCGAAGCGCCAGCGAGGGAACCCGGCGCCGCGCATTTACTGGCCTCTGGGTCGGGGCATTGCTCACGATCCTCACCTTTCTGGTCATCTATCCCGTTTTCATGCTGCTGCTCGGCGCGCTCACCGACACCAATCCGGTGGTCGACGGCATCCGTCTCAGCCTGAGCCATTTGTCGATCGCCAATTTCCTCGCCGTGCTGGCCAATCCGAATGTCGGGGAGGCGCTGCTCAACACGCTGCTTGCCTGCGGCGGCGGCACCGTCATCGCGGTCGCGATCGGGCTGTTGTTCTCCTGGATCGTCGTTCGCACCAATACGCCGTTCAAGGGCTTCATCGCCGCGGCCAGCATCCTGCCGCTGTTCGCGCCGCCGCTGGTGGCCGGCGTGGCCTGGGCCATCCTCGGCTCGCCGAAGACCGGTCTGATCAACACGATGTTCAAGTGGATGGGCTCGGACCTGCGCATCGATCTCTATTCGATGTGGGGCCTGGTGTTCGTGTTCGGCATCTACTACGCGCCCTATGTCTACATGTTCACCTCGTCGGCGCTGCGCAACATGGATCCGAGCCTGGAGGAGGCTGCGGAAATCTCCGGCGCCAGCGCGTTCGCCACTCTGTTCACGGTGACATTCCCGCTGATCATGCCGGCGATCGTCTCGGGCATGCTGCTGTCGTTCATCGTGATGCTCGGCATCTATGGCATCCCGGCGGTGCTCGGCGCACCGACCAACCTGAACGTGCTCACGACCTACATTTTCAAGCTCACCAACTGGTCGCCGCCGCTCTACAACACAGCAGCGGCAGTCGCGATCATCCTGACGGTGGTCACGGGGCTTCTGGTCTATCTCCAGCAGAAATTGCTGAGCGGGCGCAGCTACACCATCGTCGCCGGCAAGGCGTTCCGGCCGCGCAGCCTCGATCTCGGACCGTGGCGCTGGCTCACCTTCGCGCTCGGGGTCGTCTATCTGCTCATTGTGGTGGTGCTGCCGTCGCTGGCGCTGATCGTCGCCGCTTTCCGCAAGTTCATGTTCATCCGCGACGCCGCGAGCCTGTTCGACATGCGGCAGTACTCGCTGATGCATTTCGAGAGCATCTTCGACAATCCGCTGACGATGAGGTCGATCTACAACGCGGTCGAGGTCGGTATCATCACGGCTGTGGTCGGTGGCGCGCTGGCCTTTGCGATCGGCTACACCATCCATCGCACCCGCGTCAGCGGGCGCGGCGCCATCGACCTGATCTCGACGCTGCCGGTCGCGATCCCCGGGCTCGTGGTCGGCGTCGCCTATCTCTGGGCCTGGATCGGCGTGCCCGGCGGGCTCTACGGCACGATCTGGATCCTCGCGCTCGCCTTCATCGCGCGCTTCATGCCCGACACCGTGAAGGCGCTGTCGACCTCGTTCCTGCAGATCCATCGCGAGCTCGAGGAGGCCGCCTGGGTCTGCGGCCGGGGCATGCTCGGCACCATCAGGACGATCGTGCTGCCGCTGGCGCGGCCGGGCGTGCTGGCGTCGATGACGCTGCTGTTCGTGCTGGCGATCCGCGAACTCGGCTCGTCGCTGTTCCTTTACACCAGCAACACCATGGTGATGTCGGTGCTGCTGCTCGACTATTACGAGGGCGGCAATATCGGAAAGACCGCAGCCTTCAGCCTGGTGCAGACGGTGCTGCTCGGCGTTCTGATCGGCGGCGCCAACTGGCTGTCGCGCGGGTCCGCGCAGCGCAATGTGGCGCGAACCGGATAACAATGAACAAGGGAAGGATTGGCGATGGATAGACGGACCTTCACCACACTGGCCTTGGCGGGTGTGGCAACGCTTGCGCTGGCGCCGGCCGCACGGGCGCAGGAGTTCGGCTCGGCGGAATTGATCGCGGCCGCGAAGGCCGAAGGCAAGCTCGTCTTCTACACCGCGAATTTCGCCGAGATCGAGCAGCAGGTGATCAAGGCCTTCAACAAGCGTTTTCCCGAGATCAAAGTCGAGATGGTCCGCGCGCCCGGTGGCCAGCTCATCACCCGCGTGAAGACGGAGGCCGCCGCCGGCAAGCTGATCGCCGACGTCGTCGACCACTCCGATCGCGCGCTCATGCAGCCGCTGGAGGATCTGTTCCAGGACTACGCGCCGCCGAACGCAGCCGATTACGATCCCAACGCGCTGATCTCGCCAAAATACTGGCCGCGCGCGACCATCGCATGGTCGATCGCCTACAACACCGAGCTGGTGAAGGATCCGCCGAAATCCTGGATGGACCTGACCAAGCCGCGATATGACAAGTTGATCGGACAGGTGTTCGCGCAGTCCGGCGGCACGACCTGGACACGGATCATGTTCGAACGCCAGGTGCTCGGCGAAGACTACTGGGCCAAGCAGGCCGCGACCCATCCGGTGCTCTATCCCTCCGGCGCGCCGACGGCCGATGCCCTGGTGCGCGGCGAGATCGCAATCGCGCCGCTGCTCTACAACGTGGTCTACCAGAAGAAGAAGGACGGCGCGCCGATCGAGATTTTCTTTCCGCCCGAAGGCGCCCCGGTCAACCCTTACGCGACCGGCATTCCGAAGACGGCTGCCCATCCCAATGCAGCAAAGCTGTTCCTGAACTGGTGCCTGTCGAAGGAAGGACAGACCTTCATGATCAAGGAGCTCGGCAATCTCACATCCTTGAAGGAGCCGCCGGCGTATCCGGAGGGGTTCGATCCGAAGAAGGTCAAGCTCTGGTATCCGAACTTCGACCAGTACGTGAAGCTGCACGCGGCGTGGGTGGCGGACTGGGACAAGATTTTCGGTTACCGGCAATAGGCTGATGGTGCAGCGATGACGGCAACGCTCGAAGTCACCGATCTCAGGAAGCAGTTTGCGATCGGCCGCCCGGCCATCGACGGCGTCAGCTTTGGCGTTCCGGCCGGCGAGATCGTGGTGCTGCTCGGGCCGTCCGGCTGCGGCAAGACCACGACGCTGCGCTGCGTGGCCGGGCTCGAGCATCCGACCGGTGGCGAGATCAGCATTTCCGGGCGAGTGGTTTCGTCGCCGGCGCGCGGCATCCTGGTGCCGCCGCGCTCGCGCAACCTCGGCATGGTGTTCCAATCCTATGCGGTGTGGCCGCACATGACGGTGCGGCAGAACGTGATCTATCCGCTGAAGCACCGGACGATCGGACGCAACGATGCCGCCCGCATGGTCGAGGACGCGCTGGCGCTGGTCGGGCTGTCCGACTACGCCGACCGGCCGGTGGTGGCGCTGTCGGGTGGGCAGATGCAGCGCGTCGCGCTGGCGCGCAGCATGGTGTACCGGCCGCAACTGCTGCTGCTCGACGAGCCGCTGTCGAACCTCGATGCCAAATTGCGCCTGCGGCTGCGCGACGACCTCCGCGTCATTCTCAAGCAGACCGGGATGACAGCGCTCTATGTCACCCATGATCAGGCCGAGGCGGTCGTGCTTGGCGACCGGATCGGCGTCATGCGCGACGGCAAGCTGTTGCAGATGGACACGCCCGACGTGATCTACAACCGTCCGGCCGATCTGTTCGTCGCCAATTTCACCGGCGCGACCAACGAGCTCGCCGGCACGCTGGTCGCCTGCGACGGCCGCTATGGCGTGGTGGATTTCGGTGACGGCCGGCGAGGTGAGGTGGCGTTGTGCCAGACGCTGGCGCCCGACGAAAAGGTACGGATCGCGCTGCGGCCCGAGAACATCGCGATCGGCCGGCCCGACGGCGCCAACACGTTCTCGGCAAAGGTGCTCGACCGTCGCTACCAAGGCACCCAGACCGCCTACGGCATCGAGCTGTTCGGCAAGCGGCTGGAAGCGATCGAGCTCGGCACCGCCGCGCGCCACCAGGTCGGCGTCGAGGCGCCTGTGTCGCTGCCGCGCGAATGCTTGTGGGCTTACCGCGACAGCGGGCCGGCGATGCAGGACTAGCGTGGCCGCGGCGGTCTTCGCAATGAAGCGAGTGTGGTGCTATGGCAGGCAACGGGTGCGATTGATGCGCTGCCTAGCCTTCCTCCACCAGCGCTCGGATGCTGCGGGCGAGTCCGAGGATGCGCGGGCCACATTCGCGCTCGATCTGCTCGGCGCTGAAGCGGTAGGAGGGGACGCCGCAATTGACCGACAGGCATTCGCCCGTCGGCGTGCGATAGAGCGGGGCGGCGACGCCGAAGATCTCGCGCCGCCATTCGCCGAGCGAGATGGCAAAGCCGCGCTCGCGGCACAATTCGACATCGGGCAATGTGCGCGCCTGCACGTAGTCGAACTCGTCGGGGCGCTCGGCCTTGACCCGCGCGACATAGGCGCCGAGTTCGTTCTCGGTGAACAGCGACAGCAGCGCGCGCCCGACCGCGGTCGGCGCCAGCGTGCTGACGAAGCCGACATCGGGCACGTGCGGCGCCGCGTCCGTCGTGCGCAGCGTCTCGACATAGATGAAGTCGATCCCGAACGGCATCGCGATCGACACTGTACCGCCGGCGTAGGTGGCGAAGTCGCGCATCAGCGGACGCGCGAGCTGACGCACCTTCAGCGACGACAACACGGGATAGGCGGCGGCGAGCGCGCCGAGCCCGAGCACGAAGCGGCCCTTGGTGTCGCGCCTGAGATAGCCGAGCTGCTCCAGCGTGTAGGTCAGCCGCGACACCGTCGGCCGCGACAGGCCAGTGTGCAGCGCGAGTTCGGCATTCGACAGCGAGCCTGGGTGGCGGCGGAAAGCCGCCAGCACGTCGAGCCCATGGGCCAGGGTGGTCGCAAAGGACGGATCCGCCTGGATTTCGGCAGGGGAAGTCGCTGTCATACGAAATAATGGTCCGGAATTAGGCAGTTTGTCAATATACTGAAATGAATTTGCAAACCGTGTCGATATCGGTTTATCTGCCGGGAATAAGGATAAAGAACCGCTGGAGCGAGGCGCCTTCCGATGACGATGACCGAGCAAGCCCGAGACGCAAAACCCTCCGCGATCGACAAGGAGCGGCTGCGCCTGAAATATCTGGAGGAGCGCAACAAGCGGCTGCGTCCTGACGGCAATGACCAGTATCTCCAGATCAAGGGCCAGCTCGCGCATTATCTCGAGGATCCCTACACGCCGGTGGTGGCGCGCGCGCCGAAGACCGACCACGTCACCTTCGCCTTCATCGGCGGCGGCTTCGCCGGGCTCGCCACCGCGGCGCGGCTGACCGAGGCCGGCGTCAAGGATGTCCGCATTGTCGAGAAGGGCGGCGATTTCGGCGGCACCTGGTACTGGAACCGATATCCCGGCGCGCAATGCGACACGGCGTCGATGGTCTACATGCCGCTCCTCGAAGAGACCGGCCATATGCCGTCGGAGAAATACGCGCATGCGCCAGAAATCCTGGCGCACTGCCAGCGGATCGGGCGGCAGTTCGACCTCTACGACAACGCATTGTTTCACACCGAGGTGACGAGCCTGGATTGGGACGTGGCGCAATCGCGCTGGAGCATCCGCACCACCAGGGGCGACGCCTTCACCGCGCAATATGTCGGCATCGGCACCGGCCCGCTGCATGTGCCGAAGCTGCCCGGCATTCCCGGCATCGAGCGCTTCAAGGGTCACTCGTTCCATACCAGCCGCTGGGATTACGACTACACCGGCGGCGATCCCAAAGGCGCGCTGATGGAGAAGCTTGCCGACAAGCGGGTCGGCATCATCGGCACCGGCGCAACGTCGGTGCAGTGCATTCCGTACCTCGCGCGCGCCTGCAAGGAGCTCTACGTGTTCCAGCGCACGCCGTCGTCGGTCGACGTCCGCGGCAATGGCCCGATCGATCCCGATTGGTTTGCCGATATCGCGACGCCGGGCTGGCAACAGCACTGGCTGGAGAATTTCACCGCCAATCAGGCCGGTGGATCGGCCGAGGAGGATCTGGTGCAGGACGGCTGGACCGACCTGTCGAAGCGGATCCGCGCCAAAATCATGCTGCTGCCGCGCGAGCAGCGGAGCGTGGAAAACATGAGGGCCGCGTTCGAGGATTCCGACTTCGAAAAGATGGAGGAAATCCGCAACCGGGTCGACGCCATCGTCCGCGATCCCGAGACGGCCAGGAATCTCAAGGCCTGGTACGGCCAGCTCTGCAAGCGGCCATGTTTCCACGATGCTTATCTTCAGGCGTTCAACACGCCGGGCACGCATCTGGTCGATACCGACGGCAAGGGCGTCGAGGTGATCACCGAGAACGGGATCGTCGCCGCGGGCAGGGAATACCCGCTCGATTGCATCATCTACGCGTCGGGATTCGAGGTGGGGACCGAGTATCGTAGGCGCGCGGGCTTCGATCTGACCGGCCGCGACGGCATCAAGCTGTCGGAGCATTGGGCCGAGGGCATGCGCACCAAGCATGGCATCCACGTGCACGGCTTTCCCAACGTGTTCTTCGTGCAGCCGACGCAGGGCGCCAACCTCATCTCCAACGTGCCGCACAATCTGACGGAAGCGGCGCGGACCATCGCCCTGATGGTTGGCCATGCGCGCGACAACGGCTTCAAGGAGATCGAAGTCAGCAAGGAAGCCGAGGATCGCT
The DNA here is from genome assembly GCF_050435825.1 of Bradyrhizobium sp. I1.14.4. Lineage (NCBI taxonomy): Bacteria > Pseudomonadati > Pseudomonadota > Alphaproteobacteria > Hyphomicrobiales > Nitrobacteraceae > Bradyrhizobium > Bradyrhizobium sp. I1.14.4. The sequence continues at coordinate 109,806 of NZ_JBNDLA010000015.1, forward strand.
GGGTCGAGCTGCTGTTGACCAGTGTCGGCCGGATGATCGGCGGGCCGGACTGCACGCCCGGCTACTACAACAATGAGGGCCGTGAGCCCGGGCCGGCAGCCAAGCTCAATGTCGGGCATCCGGCCGGCGCGTTGGCCTACTTCAAATATATCGACGGCTGGCGCCGCAGCGGCCAGTTCGAAGGCGTGCAGTTCCGCTGAGGGATGCGCGATCGGGACTGATGTCCGGCAATTGAGGGAGTGCTTGAGTATGACCCAGACAACCGCAGGTGAGACCTCGCAGGAACTTCCGAAGGCGGCCTCCGCGCCGGTTATCGCGCAGCACGAGGCCACGCTGAAGGCGCTGCCGTTCGCCGACACCAGGGATTTCGACGATGCCGCGCGCGGCTTCCTCGGCACCATAGACAACGCGCGCATCGTCTCGGCCCAGGGCAGGGTGGTCTGGAGCCTCGAACCTTACGGCTTCCTGTCCGACGAGAAAGCGCCGGCCACCGTCGACCCGAGCCTGTGGCGGCAGTCACGGCTCAACATGCATCACGGCCTGTTCGAGGTGGTGCCGGGCGTCTACCAGGTGCGCGGGCTCGACATCGCCAACATGACGCTGATCGAGGGTGACAAGGGCGTGATCGTGGTCGACACGCTGACCTCGATCGAGGGCGCTCGCGCTGCACTGGAGCTGTATTTCCAGCATCGCGGTAAGCGGGCGGTCGCCGCCGTCATCTTCACTCACACCCACACCGACCATTGGGGTGGCGCGCGTGGCGTGCTCGACGACGACATGCTGGCGGCGGGCGTGCCGATCATCGCGCCGAACTTCTTCATGGAACACGCGGTCTCCGAGAACATCATCGCAGGGCCGGCGATGCTGCGCCGCGCGCAATACCAGTTCGGGCCGTTCCTCGCCAAGGGGGTGCGCGGTCAGGTCGATTGCGGCCTCGGCAAGACCATGGCAGCGGGCGGGGTGGCGCTGCTGCGGCCGACCGATCTGATCATGGCGACCGGCGACAGACGCATCATCGACGGCGTCGAGTTCGAATTCCAGATGGCGCCGAACAGCGAAGCGCCGGCGGAGATGCACTTCTTCATTCCACGCTACAAGCTTCTGAATCTCGCGGAGAACTGTACGCACAATTTCCACAATCTGCTGCCGTTCCGCGGCGCCGATGTGCGCGACGCGCTGGCCTGGTCGAAGTATCTGGGCGAGGCGTTGCAGATGTGGGGCGGCAAGGCCGAGGCGATGTGCGGCCAGCATCACTGGCCGGTGTGGGGCGAGGAGCGGATCGACACCATGATCCGCCAGCAGCGCGACCTTTACAAATACGCGCATGACCAGACCATCCGGCTGATGAACCACGGGCTCAATGCGGCCGAGATTGCCGAGACGATCCGCCTGCCCTCGAGCCTCGAAGGCGCCTGGCACGGCCGCGGCTATTACGGCCATATCAGGCACAATGTGAAGGCGATCTACCAGAAGTATCTCGGCTGGTACGACGCCAATCCGGTCAATCTCGATTCCTTGCCGCCGGTCGAGGCCGGCAAGAAGTATGTCGAGTATATGGGTGGTGCCGATGCGATCCTGAAACGGGCCGCCGCGGATTTCGCCAAGGGTGAATTCCGCTTCGTGGCGCAAGCCGTCAGCCACCTCGTGTTCGCCGAGCCTGACAATCGGGCGGCTCGCGCATTGCTGGCCGACACGTTCGAGCAACTCGGCTATGCCGCGGAGAGCTCGACCTGGCGCAACGCCTATCTGTTCGGTGCCCAGGAGCTGCGGCAGGGCATGCCGAAGACGCCGCCACGTTCGTCGATGCCGCGCGAGACGCTGGCTGCGCTCCGCACCGAGCAGCTCTGGGACGTGCTCGGTATCCGCCTCAACGGCCCCAAGGCCGAGGGCAAGCGCATCGTGCTGAACTGGAGCTTTACCGACACCGGCGAGACCTTCGTGCTGAATCTCGAGAATTCGGCGCTGACCTACGTCAAGGGCGCGCAGGCAGCTGACGCGCACGCCAGCTTCACTTTGGCACGCAGCGTTCTGGACGAGGTCATTGCCAAGCTGACCACGTTCCCGGAAGCGGTCGGCGCCGGCAAGGTCAAGGTATCAGGCGAGCCGCTGCGGCTCGGCGAATTGATGATGCTGATGGATGAATTCCCGCGGATGTGGGAGATCGTCGAGCCGAAGCGGACGGTGGTGAGCTAGGAAAATCCATCCGTCATCGCGAGGAGCCAACGGGTCCGACCTTCGGTCGGCCCGATGATAGACTCCGCGACGAAGCAATCCATCTCTCCTCGCGTGGGAAAATGGATTGCTTCGCGGAGCCTGTCATCGGGCGCGCGTTCGCGCGACCCGTTCGCTCGCAATCACGGAGGAGGCGCTAACGGCTATCTCTAAATCCCCAGATACGCCGTCTGCACCTGCTTGTTGTCGGCGAGCTCGGCGCTCGTGCCCTGCATGATCACGTTGCCGCTTTCCAATACGTAGGCGCGCTGCACTAGCGACAGTGCGCGGCTGACATTCTGCTCGACCAGCAGGATCGCGGTGCCCATCTTGTGGATCTCGCCGATCTTCTCGAAGGTGACGTCGGTCATGACAGGCGCGAGGCCCAGCGAGGGCTCGTCCAGCATCAACAGGCGCGGCTTCAGCATCAGCCCGCGTCCGACCGCGAGCATCTGTTGCTCGCCGCCGCTCATGGTGCCGGCGAGCTGCTTCCTGCGGTCGGCGAGCCGCGGGAAGATGCTGTAGACGAGCTCCATCGTGCGCGCACGATCCGCCTTGGCCTTGGGCACATAGGCGCCGATCTCGAGATTCTCCTGCACTGTCATGTCCGGGAACACCTGACGACCCTCCGGGACATGCGCGATGCCGAGCTCGGGGATCCGGTACGGCGGCAGCGTCGCGAGGTCGACGCCGTCCAACGTGACCTTGCCGGAGAACAGTTTGGCGAGCCCGGAGACCGCGCGCAGCGTCGTGCTCTTGCCGGCGCCGTTGGCCCCCAGCAGGCCGACGGCCTCGCCCTCGCCAATGGAAATGCTGACATCGGTGATGGCAGGGACCGAGCCGTAGCTCGCGCTGACACGGGAGAGCTCAAGCATGGGCATCTCCCTGTGCCGGCGGATGCACGTAAGAGCCGAGATAGGCGCGGATCACTTCCGGGTTCTCCACGATGTCCTTCGGCGCACCCTCGGCGATCTTCTGGCCGTGGTCGAGCACCACAATGTGCCGGGCGACCGCCATGATCGCGCGCATCACATGCTCGACGATCACGATGGTCAGGCCGCTGGCGGAAAGTTTTTTCACCAGCGCCACCGCCTGGTCGATCTCCGATGGATTGAGACCTGCCATCACCTCGTCGAGCAGCAGGATTCTTGGCTGCGTTGCCAGCGCGCGGGCCATCTCCAGACGGCGCTGGTCGATGGTGGTGAGGTCCTTGGCCGGCGTCTGCTCCTTGGCGCCGAGGCCGACGAATTCGATCGCCTCGCGCGCCTTGATGCGGGCGGCGGCGACATGGCGATCGCGCAGGAAGGCGCCGGTCATCACATTGGCAAGCACCGTCATGGCGCCGAACGGCTTTGCGACCTGGAAGGTGCGGGCGAGACCGAGCGCGCAGATGTCGTGTGGCCTGAGCCCCACGACCTCGTGACCGAAGGCGAGCACCGACCCGGAGTCCGGCCGATGAAATCCCGTGATCAGGTGAAAGCTCGTGGTCTTGCCGGCGCCGTTCGGCCCGATCAGCGCGACCGTCTCGTTCTCCTGCACCGTGAAGCCGACGTCCTGCACGGCGCGCAGGCCGCCGAAGCGCTTGCTGAGACCCTTGATGACCAGTACTTCCGCCATCGCAACGACCTCAGGCGCGTGCCGGCCGGCGCCGGACATAGCGGTGATAGATGTCGGTGGCGAACCCGATCAGCCCGGTCGGCCGCCACAGGATCACGGCCATCAGGATCAGGCTGTAGACGGTGAGCTGGACGCCGCCCACCGAACTGCCGAGCCAGCTTTGCAGCAGCGCCGAGGTGGTCTCCAGCAGCACGGTGCCGATCACGGGACCCCACAGCGTGCCGATACCGCCGACGATCGACACCAGCGCCGCCTCGATCGAGACGTTGAAGCTGAACGCGGTCGCAGGATCGATGAAGTAGATGTACTGGGTGTAGAAGGTCCCGGCGAGCGCAGTCAGGAACGCGCTGATCATGTAGATGTCGCGCTTGACCTTCGGCGCGTTGACGCCGATCGCTTCGGCGGCATCTTCATCCTCGCCGATCGCGACGAGGTAGTAGCCGATCCAGGATTTCTCGATTCTGTGGGTGATCCACAGTCCGACCACGAGCAGGCCGAGCACGACATAGTAATACGACGACTTCTCCTCGAACTGCATCATCAGCGGCGCGCTGCCGAGGTTCGGGATCGTGGTGCCCTCGGCGCCCCAGGCGAAATCGCGGAACTTGAGGAAGATCAGCATCAGCACCTGCGCGGTCGCGATGGTGGCAATGGTGAAATAGGGGCCGCGCAGGCGGAAGCAGAGCCAGCCGATCGGCAGGCTCGCGAGCATCGCGACCACGCCGCCCGCGATCATGCCGATCCAGGGCGAGATGCCGTAGTTCACCTGCATGATGGTCGAGGTGTAGGCGCCGAGCCCGAAATAGGCTGCGTGCCCGAGCGAGAGCTGCTTGGCGTAGCCGCCCATCAGGTTCCAGGCGACGCCGATGAAGGAGAACAGCAGGATGCGGATGAAGATGTCGATCGCAAATGACGAGGTGACGAGCTGGGGCAGGGCGAGCATCACGACGACGCCGATCGCCAGCCACAGCCATTTCATTTTTCCCGAGGTTTGCATCAGCGGCCCCTCCTGGCGCCGAGGCCGCTCGGCCTGAAGGCGAGGGTCAACAGCAGCATCGCGAACACCACGATCAGGCCGGAATCGGCGCCGACGAACTGGATGCCGAGCGATTCTGCCACGCCCATCATCAGGCTCGCGATCAATGCACCCATCACATTGCCGAGCGTTCCCATCACGACGGCGACGAACGCCATCAGCACGAACACCTGGCCGACAAATGGATAGGCCGAATAGAACGGCATCAGCAGCGACCCGGCGGCGCCCGCGAGCGCCAGCGCGGTGCCAAACGCAACCGCGAACACACGGTTCGGATTGATCCCCATCAGCATTGCGACATCGCGGTTTTGCGATGCCGCACGCATCGCGCGGCCGAGATCGGTGGTGTGCAGGAAGATCCACAGCAGTCCGCTGAGCGCCATCGCGACCGCGAAGGCGATCAATTTCGCCACCGGAATATACAGCCCGCCGACGTGCCACGCTTCATCGGAATAAGACGTGTGGACGGTGCGGTAGTTGGCGCTGAACAGCATCAGCGAGAGATTGAGCAGCAACAGCGACAGCGCAAACGTCAGGAATATCTGCGGCATGTCGTTCGGCCCGAGCACCCTGCGGATCAGGAAATGCTGGATCAGGACGCCGATCACGAACAGCACGGGCATCGAGACGATCAGCGAGATCAGCGGATCCATGCCGAACTGTGTGGCAAGGAAGAACGAGATATACATCCCGATCATCACGAACTCGCCCTGGGCGAAATTGACGATCTTGACCACGCCGAAGATCAGCGTGACGCCGATGCTGACAAGCGCGTAAATGCCGCCGATGAGCAGGCCGTTGATCACAGCCTGGGCCAGTGTCTCCCACATGCGATGCGACCGTGGCTCAGGTCTTGATCAGCGGGGCGCGGGCGTCTTCCTTGGGGAAGATGCTGGCGAGATCGGCGTTCTGCCACTGCACGCCGACCGGACGGCCATAGACGTTCTTGCCGTCGGGCCCGAACTTGACCTTGCCGCCCGGCGCCATCGCCGCGTAACCCGAGGAGACGTCGAGCGTCGACAGCGCCTCGCGCACCTTCCTGGGATCGGCGGAGGCGGCGCGCTCCAGCGCGTCGGCCAGCATGAAGGTCTGCGCGACCAGGCCGCCGGCATATTCGAAGGCGAACTCGCCGGTGCGCTTCTTGAATTCGGCGTTCACCTTCTGCGCATCGTCGTTGACGTCGTGGTTCCAGTGCGCGACGCCCTGCAGGCCCTCGGCCGCCTTGCCGACATTCTTGTAGAAGTCCGGCATCACGAAGCCGCCGGAGCCGCCATTGATCGCGATGTTGAGCCCGACCTGCTTCACCGTGCGCACGATCAGGATGAGATCGTTGAGATAGGACAGCGAGAACAGCGTGTTGGCGCCGGAGGCCTTGACCTTGTTGATCAGCGGGCTCGCATCGGTGAAGCCGGCGGAGTAGGGCTCGAACATCACGATCTCGACGCCTTCGCCGGGTGCCAGCTCCTTCAACCCGTTCGAGGTCGAGGTGCCGAACGCGGTGTTCTCGAAGATGACCGCGACCTTGGCCTGCTCGCTGACCAGCCTGGCCATCTGCAACTGCGCCTTGGCGAATTGCGAGGCGCGCGCGAACGGCGTGAAGGTGTAGGTGCGTCCCTTGTTGAGCTGGTCGGAGCTCGATCCGGTGATGATCGGAACCCTGGCACGCTCGCAGACCTCGCTCGCGATCAAGGTCAGCGCGCTGGCATAGCAGCCATGGATCGCCGACAGCTTGTTGCCTGATATCAGACGGTCGGTCTCGGTGCGCGTCACCGTGGTGTCGCTCTGCACGTCGGAGACGATGAGGTTGAGCTTGGCGCCGCCGAGCGACTTGATGCCGCCGGCCTCGTTGACCATGTCGACCGCGAGCCTGGCCGCTGCAACGCAGCCGGTGCCGATCTGCGCCATGCTGCCGGTGGTCGGATAGAGCGCGCCGATGTTGATCGGATCGGCGGCCCAGCCGCGCAGAGGGACGGCGCCGAACGCGCCGGCTGCAATTACGCCGCCGGTTTTGACCAGGAATTTGCGGCGGTTCAGCTTCTTCTGTGAGGCTTTGGTCGGCGCGGCATTATTAATGGCCGGCGGCTTGCGGTCCCCTGTCATGGCGTTCCCCCTGTGCGACCACGGCACGGTTGCTCCGTCCGCTCGCTTATTATTTTTGGCTCAAGCGGGGCGCATAAGAGCACGTAATTCGGCAATCGCAAAGGCGATATCGGCCAAGCTCATCGGGAGACCGTACCACGACTGGTGCGTCGCAGCAATCGCGCGACGCGCGCATTCGGATTGTTTCGCTGCGCGAGAGTTGTCGCCGGACATGACGGTATTATTGACAATCGAATGACCCGACGCACCGGCGCGGACAGTGCCGGCCGGCCCGCCGGATCATTCGATCGGCCGCTGCAACGGTTACTCTGCGCTTGCCACCAGCTTGAAGCGCGGCTTGGCTTCCATCAGGCTGCGATAGGCGGCGAGATAGTCGAGCGCCATGCGGCGCGCGGTGAAGCGGGTCTCGAACTGCTTGCGGATCGCATCGCGGTTGAGCGTCGCAAGGCGACCGACGGAGGAGATCGCGCTGATCTCGTCCTCGACGATGAAGCCGGTCAGGCCATCCTCGATGATCTCGGGCACCGAACCACGGTTATACGCAATCACGGGCGTGCCGCAGGCCATCGCTTCGATCATCACGAGGCCGAACGGCTCCGGCCAGTCGATTGGAACCAGCAGCCCGATCGCGCCGCTGAGAAAATCCGGCTTCTCGCGGTCGCTGATCTCGCCGATGAACTCGACCAGCGGGTTGTTCGTGATCAACGGCTTGATCAACTCATCGTAATATTCCTGGTCGGCACGATCGACCTTGGCTGCGATCTTCAGCGGAATGCCGCAGCGGGTCGCGATCTTGATCGCCCGATCAACGCCTTTCTCCGGCGCGATGCGCCCGAGCACGGCGAGATAGGATTGCTTGGCCGGTTGCGGCGTCAGCAAATTCTCCGGCAGCCCGTGATGAATGGTGCGCACCCAGTTCGCTTGCGGCACCGGCCGTCGCTGCGCGTTCGAAATCGAGATCACCGGAATCTTGGAGAAGGTGTTGAAGACCGGCTGGTGCTCCGGCAGGTCGAGCCGTCCGTGCAGCGTGGTCACGAATGGCGTCGGCTGCCGCGCGAACAATGACCATGGATAATAGTCGAGATGGCAGTGCAGGAAGTCGAACTCCTCGTCGTCGGCTTTCTGCCGGACGCGTTCCAGCATCACCATGTGCAGCGCATTGGGGTCGCGGACGGAGCCGTCGAGGCGCAGCGCCTTCGGCCAGGTCGCATCGAGCTTCGCGGAGGTCTGTGAATCGCCACTGGCGAACAACGTCACGTCATGTCCAAGTGTTACAAGTTCTTCGGTCAGCCAGTGCACGACCCGTTCGGTGCCGCCGTAGAGCTTGGGGGGAACAGCCTCCGTCAGCGGGGCAACCTGCGCGATGCGCATTTCTCCGTCTCCTGTTTGTGATGTGGAATGAACCAGACCCTCAGCCCTCTGATGGCAGCGACATGCCAAAGACGGGAACGTTCTCGCACGTGCGAGGTTCCTTAGATGTGGGAGATCTGCCGCTTCTTTCTTCCATCACACTGTGGTCTTGCTGATGCCATCTCGGTCCAACACGTTTTTGCCGACGCCAGCGTTGCAAAATTGTTGCGCAGTGATGGCTGCATCAAGGAATCCCACCGCCGCCCTTCACGTCATCGTGCACGAGAGCTTCGACTAAAATTTTCTCGTTCACCTTCAACAGGTTTGCAGGACGTCATGGACCATCTGTCAGGATATGCGCACCGCCCATTTCCCTTTGTGCTGCGCTATCTGCGCCGGCGGCTTCCGTCGCATGTTGTGATTTTGTCGGCCGTTGTTGCGGCGGTTGCCTGCTCGGTGGGCACGCAGTACGGCGTGAAGAATCTGGTCGATGCCTTGTCGGCCGGGCCGTCATCCGCCAATGGCGTATGGCTGGCATTCGCTCTGCTCATGTCGCTGATCGCAGCCGACAACTTCCTGTGGCGGATCGCGAGCTGGACCGCGAGCTACACCTTTGTCAGTGTCACCGGCGACCTCCGCCGCGACATGTTCCGTCATCTCACCGGCCACGCGCCGAGCTATTTCACCGACCGGCTGCCGGGCATGCTGACCAGCCGGATCACGGCAACGTCCAACGCGGTATTCACCGTCGAGAACATGTTCGTATGGAACGTGTTGCCGCCTTGCATCGCCACCTTCGCGGCGATCACCCTGGTTGGAACCGTCAGCGTGACGATGTCGGCCGTGCTGATCCTGATCGCGGGAACCATGGTGGTGGCCATGTTCCGCATGGCGGCCGCCGGCCGGCCGCTGCATGACGATTTCGCCAACAGGGCGGCCGCTGTCGATGGCGAAATGGTCGATGTCATCAACAACTTGCCCCTGGTGCGTGCGTTCTGTGGCCTTGGCTACGAGCACGACCGCTTCGACGCGACCGTCAATCGGGAACTGGTCGCGCGCGGCCGTTCACTGCGCTATCTCGAAAAGCTCCGCCTCGTTCACGCTGCCGTGACCGTTATATTGACGATCGCGATGCTGGCCTGGGCCCTCTCTCTCTGGCAGCAGGGCGCGGCGACCACCGGCGATGTCGTGCTGGTCTGCACGCTCGGCATCTCGATCCTGAGCGCCACCCGCGACCTTGCCGTTGCGCTGGTCGACGTCACCCAGCATGTCGCCCGCCTCACCGAGGCGCTGGCGACGCTGTTGCAACCGCATGAGTTGAAGGACCATCCGGAGGCCGAGGCGCTGGTGAAGAGCGGCGCGGCGATTGCCTTTAACAATGTCTCGTTCCGCTATCCCGGCGGCCTGCAGGTGTTCGAGCGGTTCAGCCTGCGCATCCAGCCCGGCCAGCGGGTCGGCCTGGTCGGCCAGTCCGGCGGCGGCAAGTCAACACTGTTTACCCTTCTGCAGCGCTTCTACGACGTCGAGCAGGGCAACATCACGGTCGACGGCCAGGACATCTCCCGCGTTACCCAGCAGAGTCTGCGCGCCGCGATATCAGTGGTGCCGCAGGATATCTCGCTGTTCCACCGTTCGATCCTGGAGAACATCCGCTACGGCCGGCCGGACGCCACCGACGACGAGGTGCTGCGGGCGGCGATCGCGGCACGCTGCGACTTCATCGAAAGCCTGCCCGAGGGCATGAACACCATCGTCGGCGACCGCGGCGTCAAGGTCTCGGGCGGCCAGCGCCAGCGGATCGCGATCGCGCGCGCCTTCCTGAAGGACGCGCCGATCCTGCTGCTCGACGAGGCCACCGCGGCGCTCGATGCGGACTCCGAGGAGGCGATCCGCGAGGCGTTGTCGCGGCTGATGCGTGGGCGTACGGTGGTGGCGATCGCGCATCGCCTCGCGACGCTGCGCAGCTTCGACCGCGTGATCGTGCTGCAGGGAGGCCGGATCGTCGAGGACGGTCCGCCCGATATCCTCGTGAAGGGAAGGGGTCCCTACCGCGACCTGGTCGCGCGCGAAATGGGCCGCCTGTCCACCAGCGCGGCCTGACCCCGCGACATCAAGGGTGTGCTTGCGTTCCGCTGCGTTCGTTCGAGCCGAGATTCGAGCCGAGATTCGAGCCAAGCAAAGTCGCCAGAGGTTCAGATGGCAGCTGACGTCGTTACGCAGATCATTACTGCTCGCATCACTGAGCACGTCGCCGAATCGCCGTTCTACATTCCGATGACCGGGCCCGCGGCGCGGCCGCGGCGCTCGCTCAAGCATGACGACACCTTCATCGTGCTCGACAGCCATGGCGACATCGGCGCCTCGGCTGGTGGGCCGGACGGCCTGTTCAACGCCGACACGCGCTACCTTGCTCGGCTGGAAATGGTGCTGGAGGACGTGCAGCCGCTCCTGCTCGGCTCCAACATGCGCGACGACAATTCGGCGCTGACGGTCGATCTCACCAACTCCGACGTCTATCGCGACGGCCGACTGACCCTGCAGAAGGATACGCTGCACATCGTGCGCTCGATCTTCCTGTGGCGCGGCACCGCCTATCAGCGCATCGGTCTGCAGAACCACGGCGATCATGCCGCGAGCTTCGATCTCACTCTCTTGTTCGACAATGATTTCGCCGACCTGTTCGAGGTGCGCGGCGAGCGGCGGCCGCGGCGTGGCATCGGCTCGAGCAAGCTGCTGGGTCCGACCGACGTCGTGCTGGAATATTGCGGCCTCGACGAGCAGACGCGGATCACCGCGCTGCACTTCGATCCGCGGCCGACGCGGCTGTCGGTCAACGCCGCGACCTATCATTTCGACCTCGAGCCGGGGCAGGTCACGTCGCTGTTCGTCGCGGTGTCCTGCAACAAGCCGATCATGCAGAAGCCGGTGCCGTTCTTCCGCGGGCTCTTGGCGCATCGCCGCGAGATGCGGACTTCGTCGGCCGGTGCGGCCAGCATCGAGACCTCCAACAACATCTTCAACGAGGTGCTGTGCCAGGCGATGGCCGACCTCAATATGCTGATGACGGAGACGCCGCAGGGCCGTTATCCCTATGCCGGCATTCCGTGGTATTCGACGACATTCGGCCGCGACGGGCTGATCACCGCGCTGCAGATGCTGTGGGTCGATCCGCGGATCGCCAAGGGCGTGCTGAAACGGCTCGCGCTGTTCCAGGCCAAGGCGGTCGATCCGCTCGCCGATGCCGCACCGGGCAAGATCCTGCACGAGATGCGCGGCGGCGAGATGGCTGCGCTTCGCGAGGTGCCCTTCGCGCATTATTACGGCAGCGTCGATTCGACCCCGCTGTTCGTGCTGCTCGCCGGGCTCTATCTGGAGCGCACCGGCGATGTGGAGACGTTGCGCGAGCTGTGGTCGGCGGTCGAAGCCGGGTTGCAATGGATCGACGGTCCGGGCGACCCCGATCGCGACGGTTTCGTCGAGTATCAGCGCGCGACCGAGGAGGGCCTGCGGAACCAGGGCTGGAAGGACTCCTTCGACGCCATCTTCCACGCCGACGGAACGCTTGCCGAGGGCAATATCGCGCTGGCGGAAGTGCAGGGCTATGTGTTCGCCGGCAAGCGGCTTGCCGCGCGTGCGGCGCGCCAGCTCGGCTTTGCGGACAAAGCTGCGAAGCTCGATGCCGAGGCCGAGCAGCTGCGCGCGCGGTTCGAGGAGGCATTCTGGTGCGAGGAGCTCGGCACCTATGCGCTCGCGCTCGACGGCGCCAAACGGCAGTGCAAGGTGCGCACGTCGAATGCCGGACAGACCTTGTTTTCCGGCATGGTGCTCGAGGATCGCGCGCGTCGGGTCGCCGCCGACCTGATGAGCCAGAAATTCTTCTCGGGCTGGGGCATCCGCACCGTCGCCGCGGGCGAGGCGCGCTACAATCCGATGTCCTATCACGACGGCTCGATCTGGCCGCATGACAATGCGCTGATCGCACTCGGACTTGCCCGTTACGGCCTCAAGCATTCGGTCGCGCATCTGTTCAAGGGCCTGTTCGACGCCGCGAGCTATATGGAGCTGCGGCGGTTGCCGGAGCTGTTCTGCGGCTTCCGCCGCGAGCGTCGGCGCGGCCCGGTGCTTTATCCCGTGGCCTGTGCACCGCAGGCCTGGGCGAGCGCGACGCCGTTCACGCTGCTGGAGGCGGCGCTCGGGTTGGAATTCGACACCGCGCGCGGCGAGATCCGGCTGCGCGATCCGTGCCTGCCGGAATTCCTCAACGACGTGGTACTGCGCGATCTCAGGCTCGGCGCGTCCAGCGTCGATTTGAGGCTGCGCCGCCATGGCGACGAAGTATCACTCGAAGTGTTGCACACGCGCGGCCAGATCCAGGTGTCGATCGTGCTGACGCATTGAGCGTCGCGGCATGCGTGCGCCGGAAAATCGTGGGGAGAGAGTAACATGCGTCCGAGGATCGTAATCATGCTGGTCGCAGCGGCGCTGCTGACATGCGAAGGTGTCCGCGCCGCCAACGATGAATCGCCGTCGCAGGCACCATCACCGCCACTGGCAGTCCAGGCGCCGCCGGCAGCCCAGGCGCCGCCAGCACCTCCTGCGCCGCCGGCAGCCCCTGCGGCGCCGAAGGAGCAGGCCAAGGAGCCGTCGCCGCCGCCTTCGGTGACCGTGATCGGCGCGCGCGATGCGCACGGCATCCTCGGGCGCGACGTTCGCAGTTCCGCCAATGAGGACATGGGCCGCATCGTCGACGTCATCGTCGACCGCGACGGCAAGGTCCGCGCCGCGGTGATCGATTTCGGCGGCTTCCTCGGCGTCGGCAGCCGCAAGATCGTGGTCGACTGGAACGCGCTGCGCTTCGCCGGCGTTTCCAGCAAGAGCGACAGCATTACGCTGGACCTGAACAAGCAGCAGGTGAGCGCTGCGCCCGAATACAAGGAAGATGCGCCGCTGATCGTGCTGGGCGCGGCCGGCAATCTCCATCCATGGGATTATGAACATTAGGGGGATAAAGCTGGTCGCGCGTCCGGACTCTTCCTTCGAGACGGTTGGCGACGATCGTGGCAAGCGATCAGCCAGCGACGCTAACGTTGTGCCGCTTGTGCCCGATCAACCCGGTCCCGAGGAACCGCGTGCTCCGTCGCGCGAAAGCCAGCGCGGGCTCGACTGGTTCATCTTCTTCCTGGCCGACGTGCAGACCGGCTTCGGGCCGTTTATTGCGGTCTATCTGACGACGCAGAAATGGACCCAGGTCGAGATCGGCTTCGTGCTCTCGATCGGCGGCATCATCGGCCTGCTGGGCCAGGTGCCCGGCGGGGCGATCGTCGATGCGGCGCGCTCGGAGCGGGTCGTGGCGGGCTGTGCGGTTGCCGCCATCGGTTCAAGCGCGCTGGCCTACGCACTCTGGCCGATCTTTCCCGTGGTGACGCTCGCCGCGATATTGCACGCGCTTGCAAGCTGCGTGCTTGGCCCGGCGATCGCCGCGATCAGCCTCGGCCTGGTCGGGCCGCTTGCGATGGGCGAGCGACTCGGCCGCAATGCGCGCTTCGCCTCGCTCGGCAACGGCTCGGCCGCGGCGCTGATGGGCGCCTGCGGCTATCTGTTGTCGAGCCGCTCGGTGTTCCTCGTCACCTTCATCCTGGCGATCCCGACGCTGTTGTCGCTGGCGCGGATCCGCGAGCGTGAGATCGACATCGCGCAGGCCCACGGCGCGGTGAAGCGGGAGGTCCCGGACAAGCGCGCCACCAGCGTCATCGGCCTGGTACGGCAGCGGACACTCCTGATCTTTGCCGGCGCGATGATGCTGTTCCAGCTGGCCAATGCCGCGATGCTGCCGTTGATGGCGGGCGTGGTCACGACCCGGTCGAGCCAGTGGGCGCCGGTGTTGATCGCGGCCTGCATCATTGTGCCGCAGGCGATCGTCGCGCTGACCTCGCCGTCGGTCGGCCGCAGGGCCCAGGCCCGGGGCCGGCGACCGCTGCTCCTGATTGCATTCGCCGCGCTTGCGATCCGTGGCCTCCTGTTTGCAACGGTGCGCGATCCCTATCTGCTGGTCATGGTGCAGATTTTCGACGGTATCACCGCGGCGATTTTCAGCGTGATGGTGCCGCTGATCGTGGCCGACGTCGCGTTCGGCAGCGGCCATTTCAACCTGGCGCAGGGCATTGTCGGCACCGCGGTCGGTATCGGCGCATCGCTCAGCACGGTGCTGGCCGGCTATGTCAGCGACAAGCTCGGCAGCAGCACCGCCTTCATGGGCCTGGCCGCCGTCGCCGCGTTCGGGCTGCTCGTGACCTGGCTGGTGATGCCGGAGACGCGGCGGACCGCATGACGGCGAAGCGCGCCTGCGGCGCCATTGGCCGCCACCTTCCTGACCACGGATTTCGCCGGCTACGGGTCGGTTTTAGCCGCGCGTACCCTTCCTCCTGCATGCGCCGTCTTATATGAATGAATGGTTCCCCAAGAGCGAGTTCGCGACAGCGATTAATTAATCCAAAATCGTGATCTGGTACGGATCGACGCAGCGCGGACAGGCATTTCGACCGAGGAATGGCAATGGTAAATCGAGCGACGATGGCGCAAACCACCGGAACGATGCGGCGTTGGGGGCATCCTGCCTTTGTGACTTTCGCAGCGATGGTCACACTTGCGTCACTGACCGGCGCTGTCGCGGCGAAACAGCAGCGTCCGGCGGCAACCGCCGAGGCGACGGCGCCGCGCACCGCGGGCGAGCCGATCATGGCGATCGTCTCGATCAAGGCCCAGAAGGTCACGTTCTACGACGCCGATGGCTGGATCTACCGCGCGCCGGTGTCGAGCGGCGTCACGGGACGCGAGACGCCGGCCGGCGTGTTTGCGCTGATCGAGAAGGACAAGGACCACCACTCGACCCTGTACGACGATGCCTGGATGCCGAACATGCAGCGCATCACCTGGAACGGCATCGCGCTGCATGGCGGGCCGCTGCCGGGATATGCGGCCTCGCACGGCTGCGTGCGGATGCCCTACGACTTTGCCGAGAAGCTGTTCGACAAGACGCGCATCGGGATGCGGGTGATCATCGCGCCGAACGACCCGGCTCCGGTCGATTTCACCCACCCGGCGCTGTTCGTGCCGAACGCCCAGGCGATCGCGGCTGCTCCGGCGCGTGCCGAGACGCTCGCCCGCGAGGCTGCGGATGCCGCCAAGGTGGCCGACGAGGCAAAGAAGGCTTCCGCGGCCGCGACAAAGGAAGCTGCGCAGTTCACGCCGCTGTCACTGCGCAAGCTGGAACGGGCCAAGACCCGTGCCGACGCCGAGCTTGCGTTCGCCGACAAGACGCTCGCTAGTGCCAAGACCGACCAGGCCAAGGCGCGCGCCGAGGATATGAAGCAGAAGGCTGCCGCGAAGGCCGCGGAAGCGACCGCGCAGTTCGATTCTGCCCAGGGTGACGCGAAGCCGAAGCTCGATGCCGCAGCGGCCGCGAAGGATGCGGCCAAGGCGGCCGAGACCAGGAAGGTCGACACCCAGAAGGCGGCGACCGAGGCGAAGCTCGTGCTCGAGCCGGTCTCTGTCTACATCAGTCGCGCAACGCAGAAACTTTACGTCCGGCGCAACACCCATAAGCCATGGGCTGATGGCGGCGAGGTATTCGATTCAAGCATCGAGGTTCCCGTCACCATTCGCGATCCGGACAAGCCGATCGGCACGCATATCTTCACGGCGATAGCGCGCAACGACACCGGCCTGCGCTGGACCGAGGTGACGATCGATGACGGAGACAACGCCAAGGACGCGCTCGACCGCATCACCATCCCGCAGGATGTGCTGGATCGCATTGCGCCGACCGCCATGCCGCGCTCTTCGATCATCATCTCGGACGAGCCGCTGAGCGCCGAGACCAACTACCGCACCGAGTTCGTTGCGGTGCTGAGCAACCAGCCCCAAGGCGGTTTCATCACGCGCAAGCCGACCAGGCCGATGATGAACGACGAAATGGTTGCGAGCGGGGACGACGGCTTCGGCTTCTTCAGTCAGCGCAGCTGGAATCCCCAGTCGGGCACCCAATACGGCTATCCTCAATACGGCAATCCGCAAGGGCCGACCCAGTACGGCACTCCGTATTATGGCAATCCTCAAGCCGCCAATCCGCGCCGACGCGGCGGCGGCCAGTACTACTGGCAATCGCAGGACTGGTAGGGCGCCGGCAGCGTAGCCGCAAGGAAACAACCGCACTGTGAACGTCGGACGGCGGTGTGGCACCACCGTCCGATCGCGTAGTGCTGTTAGGGCCGGGCTTCCAGGATCAGGTTGAACGGCGTTTCGGCCGCGCGGCGGAACCGTGAGAAGCCGCCTTGGCGCGCGACCTCGCGCAGTCTGGTCTCGCCGGCCTGCGCTCCCAGCGCAAGCCCGACCTCCTGGTCCAGCGAGGCGGGCGTGCAGATCATCGTCGAGGCGGCGTAGTAGACCCGCCCGATCGGGTTGAGGTTGTCCTCCAGCCGATCGTTGGCGAACGGCTCGATCAGCATGCAAGTGCCGTCGTCGGCGAGGGTGGAGCGGGTGTGCCTGAGGGCGCCGACCGGATCACCCATGTCGTGCAGGCAGTCGAAGAAGCACACCAGGTCATACCGGTTGGCGGGGAAGTCCTTGGCGGAGTGCGTCTGGAAATGAACGCGGTCCGACAGTCCCGCCTCCCTCGCGGACATTCGCGCCGCCTCGATCGAGCCGTCGTGATAGTCGAAACCGTAGAAGGTTGATTTCGGAAACGCCTCCGCCATCAACCGCGTCGAGACGCCATGCCCGCAGCCCACGTCGGCGACGACAGCGCCTCTCTTCAGCTTGTCGACGACGCCGTCGAGTGCCGGCAGCCATTCCTGCACCAGATAATGCTTGTAGCTGGTGCGGAAGAAGCGGGCGGTGCCGCAAAACAGGCACTCGCTGCGCTTGTCCCAGCCGACGCCCTTGCCGGTCTTGAACGCGTCGGCAATTTTCGGCTCGTCGAGAAAGGTCGCGCCGACAAGGCTCCCCACGGCACCGAGGAAGACCGGGCTGTCCTCGTCGGCGAGCGCGAGTGCCTGCTCGGGCAGCATCGAGAATTTTCCGGTTGCGCTGTCGTACTCGACGTAGCCGGAAGCGGCCTGTGCGGAAAGCCATTCCTGAACGTAACGCCCGGCGGTTCCCGTTGCCTTCGCCAGCGCCGCGGCATTCATCGGTCCTTGCTGCGCGAGAGCCTTGTAGAGTCCGAGCTTGTCTCCCAGCAGCATCAGCGAGGCGTTCATTGCCGCGCCGACATCGCCAATCATCTTTCCCATGAATGAATTAAGGCGCTCCTCGTTGACATCCATGATGTTCCTCCATCGCAATCGGGTTTTGAGAAAAGTCCATCATTCGCAATTTTCATGCACGCGTCGTCGTCCGGGCGGGCACCCGGGAGACCGGCATGATCGCACGAATAGGTTCGGCGGAAGAGGCCGATTGTTACTGAGCTGCTGGGATCCCAGAGCGTCTGCCTTCACAAACCTGCGAGGCAGGCGGCCTACGCGACCGCCCGCGGCATGATCAGCTTCTTGTACAGCGCGCCGTAGCAGGCGGCCGACAGGTCCCAGCTGTAGGATTTGGCCATCGCGCTGGCGCGCATGGTGTTGAGGCGCTCCTTGGCGCCGTAGGCCTCGAAGGCGCGCCTGACACCGCCGAGGAAGGATTCCGCCGACGGCTGCGAGAACAGGAAGCCAGTCTCGCCGTCGGCGATAGTCTCGGCAAGGCCACCGGTCTGGTGGCCGATCGGCAGCGAGCCGAAGCGCTGCGCATACATCTGGCTGAGGCCGCAGGGCTCGAAGCGCGACGGCATCAGGGTGAAATCGCTGCCGGCGAAGATCCGGCGCGCCTGCGCGTCGTTGAAGCCGATGATGACGCCGATCGCGTCGGGCCTGCGCCGGTGCGCGGCCACCAGCGCGTCCTCGAGCGCGGGCTCACCGCTGCCCGTGACGACGATCTGCCCGCCATCCCTGATGATCTCGTCGGCGGCCGACAGCACGAGGTCGACGCCCTTCTGATGCACGAGCCGCGCGACCAGGCCGAAGATCGGCCCGCGCGAGACCGCAAGCCCGAATTGCCGGCGGACATAGTCTGCGTTGGCCTGCTTGCCCTTCCAGTCGCCGGCGCCGAACGGCTTCGCGAGCTGCGCGCAATGGCGCGGGTCCCAGCTCTCGTCGATGCCGTTCAGGATGCCGGTCAGCTGGTCGGCCTCGGAGCGGACGCGCAAGAGGCCCTCCAGACCGCAGCCGAGTTCAACCGTGGTGATCTCCTTCGCGTAGGTCGCGCTGACCGTGGTCAGATGTGAGGCGTAGACGAGGCCGCCCTTGAGGAAGGAGAGCTTGTCGTAGAACTCCAGCCCATCGATGTTGAATGAGCTTTCCGGCGCGCCGATCCGCCGCAGCGAGTACCGCGGAAACAGGCCCTGATAGGCGAGATTGTGGATGGTCAGGATTGATGGAATCCGCGCGCCGCGCCATGCGAGGTAGGCCGGCGTCAGCGCGGCCTGCCAATCGTTGGCGTGAACGAGGTCCGCTGCCCAATTCTTGTCCAGCGTTCCGGCTGCAAGTTCGGCAGCGGCCGAAGCAAAGCGGCCGAAGCGGATGTCGTTGTCGGGCCAGTCGCGGCCGGACTCATCGCCATAGGGATTGCCCGGCCGGTCGTAGAGTTGCGGACACAGCAGCACGTAGACCGGCAGCCCGTCCCTGGTCGATGCGCGGCCGAGCGTGCAGGCCGGCATCTCGGCAAGGGCTGCGCATTGTCCAACGATTTCAATATGAGTGAACTGTTCGACCACATCCCGGTAACCGGGAAGTATGATCCTGACGTCGCTCCAGGGGCGGAGCGCCCGGGGAAGTGCAGCGGAAACGGCGCCGAGCCCGCCCACGCGGACGAAATCGTCCATCTCCGTCGTGACGAATAAGACCTTCAACAAGCGCCCTCGTTCCAGCCCGTGACCGGGCTATGCAAGATCGGGTCCAATCTGCCTTTGAGTAAAATGCAAGACGGTCCGCGGTCCCGGTCTGGACGAGACGCTTTCCTGTCAGGGCGGCTCACTTTAGGGTCACGCCGCGCCAAACGACGCAGAATGACGAAGCTGGAGGAAGCCTTGGTAACGACAATAGCTGCTGACGATGAGGGGAATTTGACACAGAGCTTCGACGGCCTTCGCGTGCTCGATTTTTCGACCACGATCGCCGGACCTCATTGCACGCGGATGCTCGCCGACATGGGCGCGGAGGTGATCAAGATCGAGCCCGCCGAAGGCGAGACGATGCGGACGCGGCCGCCGGTGCGCAACAATTGCTCGACCGCGTTCGGCCAGCTCAATATCGGCAAGAACAGCCTTGTGCTCGACCTGAAGTCGCCGGCCGGCGTCGAAGCCGTGCGCCGGCTGATCGCAACCGCCGACGTGCTGGTGGAGAATTTCCGCCCCGGCGTGATGCGGCGGCTGAAGCTGGATTATACCTCGGTCCGCGACATCAATCCGAAGCTGATCTTTTGCTCGATCTCCGGCTACGGCCAGACCGGCCCGTCGGCGGAATTGCCGGCCTATGCGCCGGTGATCCATGCCGCCTCGGGCTACGAGATGGCGCATCTCGCCTATCAGCCGGGCCGCAGCCGGCCGGACTATTGCGGCATCTATCACGCCGATGTGCTGACCGGCGTTTACGCCTTCGGCGCGATCTCGGCGGCACTCTATCAGCGCAGTGCGAGCGGCAAGGGCCAGCATATCGACGTCTCGATGCTGGAATCGATGCTGAGCCTGACCCTGAACGAGTTGCAGTGGTCGCAATTCGAGGTGAAGCAAACGCAGCGCCCGATGTTTGGCCCGATCGAAACCACCGATGGCTACGTGATGGTGGCGATCGCCAGCGAGAAGACGTTCCAGAACCTGATGCAGGTGATCGGCCGGCCCGAATGGGTATCCGATCCGCGCTTCGCCAAATATTCCGATCGGCGGGAGAACTGGGCGGGCCTGATGGAGGGCGTCGAGGCGTGGTCGCGTGCGGTCAGCACGCATGCCTGCCTCGCCGCGCTCAACGAATATGGCGTGCCGTCGTCGGCCTATCGCGCCGTGCGCGAGGCGCTCGCCGATCCGCAAATCGCCCATCGCGGCGCATTGGCGGAGGTCAGGGACGGCGGCGGCAGCTTCAAGGTGCTCAATCTGCCGTTCCGCATGTCCGGTGCGACCGTCGGGGCACGGAAGCGGATGTCGACGCTCGGCGAGCACACGCTGTCGTACTTGAAGGAGATCGGCCTCTCCGACGATCAGATCGCAGGCTTCGCCGCGCAACCGGAAAAGACCGCGTACAGTTAAGCCTGCGGCTTTTCATCCGTTTTACGGTCTTGTCGCGCGCGGCGATTCCGGACAAGCTGCCTCCCGACATACGACGATCCGGAACACCGGACGTCGCCCACTTGGGAGGGAGCACGGATGAAGCTGGTCGGGCGCGCGCACGCAGTTGCGCGCATATTTCTTGTGGCGGGATTAGCTGCGGCGGCATTCGCTGTGCCGGCCAATGCGCAGAAGCAGGGCGGTACGCTCACCGTCGGCCAGGAGCTCGACATTCCGGGCTTCGACCCGCTCAAGGTCGGCGTCTACGACACATCGGCCAACACCGCGGCGGCCGCAATCTTCGACACGCTGACCACGCTCGACGACAAGGGCGAGCCGAAGCCGAAGCTCGCGCTGTCCTGGGAGCATTCCGACGACTTCAAGACCTGGACCATCAAGTTGCGGCCCGGTGTCAAATTCCACGACGGCACGCCGTTCAATGCACAGGCGGTGAAGGAGAATTTCGACCGCCAGAAGGATCCGGCCAACAAGTGCCGCTGCGCCTTCTACATCACGAGCATCATCAGCGTGCAGGCGGTCGATGACCTGACCGTGGTCTACAATTTCAGCGACCCGTCGGTGAACTTCCCGGCGACCCAGTCGATCCAAAGCTCCAACAACGTGATGCAGTCGCCGACCGCGTGGAAGACCAAGGGCGACGATTACAACCGCAACCCGGTCGGCACCGGTCCCTACATCCTGAAATCCTGGACCGCCGGCGACCGCATGGTGCTCGAGAAGAACCCGGACTATTGGGACAAGGGCAAGCCCTATCTCGACCGCATCATCCTGAAGCCGCTGCCGGATGCGCAGTCGCGCTTTGCCTCGCTGCAATCCGGCGAGGCCGACATCATCTGGGACGACGAGGCCGACGCCGACAACATTATCAAGGCGCGCAAAGACGCTAGTCTGACCGTGCATACCTATGAGGGCTCGGGCGCTGCGGTCGCCGCCTTCAACACCAAGGTCCCGCCGTTCGACGACGTGCGTGTCCGCCAGGCGCTGGTGATGGCGCTCGACCGCAAGAAGATGTCGCAAGCGATTACCAATGGCTTGGCGCGACCGGCCAGCAATCCCTATGGCGACGGCTCGTGGGTGAAGTGCAAGGATGACGGCGCGTTGCCTTACGATGTCGAAAAGGCCAAGGCGTTGATCAACGATTACGGCAAGCCGGTCGAGTTCAAGATGCTGGTCACGGCGACGCCGCGCGGCCGCACCGGCGGTCAGGTGTTGCAGCAATTCTGGAAGCGCATCGGCGCCAATATGGAGATCGAGCAGGTCGATCAGGCGACCATTCCGCCGCGCGCCTTCATGCGCCAGTTCCAGCTCACGCCGTGGCGCATCGTCGATCTCGCCGATCCCGATCCGCAGATGTACGCCAATTTCCACACCGGCAGCCCGGTGGCGCTGGCGAACTACTCCAATCCGGAGCTGGACCGGTTGCTGGAGCATGCGCGAACCACGGCCGACGTCGCCAAGCGCATCGAGGACTATTGCGCGATCAGTCGCCTGATCAACAAGGAAGCGATCTGGTTCTGGACCTTCCAGAACACCTACTACGCGATCTCGAGCGCGAAGGTGAAGGGCGTGCCGAAAATGTTCAACGGGGTGCTCGACGTCTCCTACGCCTGGAAGGAATAGCCTTTCATGCTGTTCTTCGTCGCGCGCAGGCTCCTGTATCTGGTGCCGGTGCTGATCGCCGTTTCGGTGCTGACCTTCGTGATCGCCTCGCTGTTGCCTGGCGATCTGGCCTATGTGATCCTCGGTGACCAGGCGACGCCTGAGAACGTCGCGGCGCTGCGTCACGACATGGGGCTCGATCAGCCGATCTGGCTGCGCTATCTCGGCTGGCTGTGGCATATCCTGCAGGGTGATTTCGGACGGTCCTTCCGCACCGGGCAGACCGTGTTGCAGGCTGTCAGCGAACGCATCCCGGTCTCGTTCGAGCTGATGATTTTCGCCGAGCTGATCGGGCTTGCGATCGGCGTGCCGCTTGCGATCGCCTGCGCGGCCAAGGCCGGCAGTGCGTTCGACCGCTTCATGACCGGCTCGGCCTTCGGCATGCTGTCGGTGCCGACCTTCCTGTCCGCGATCCTGCTGATCTACCTGTTTGCGGTCGAGCTGCGGCTGTTGCCGGCGACCGGCTATGTCCCGCTCACCGAGGACCCGGTCGCCAATCTGCGCTTCATGGTGCTGCCGGCGCTGACGCTCGGGCTTGCGGAATGGCCGGGCATCATGCGGGTGCTGCGCTCCGACATGATCGCGGCGCTTCAGGAGGACTATATCGCGCTCGCCAAGGCGAAGGGCCTGAAGCCGTCGCGCATCCTGTTCGTGCATGCGCTGAAGCCGTCGTCGCTGACGCTCGTCACCATCACCGGCATCAATATCGGCCGCCTGATCGGTGGCGCCGTCATCGTCGAATCGATCTTCGCCCTGCCGGGGATCGGCCGTCTCTTGGTCGGCGCGATCTATACCCGCGACCTCATCATCCTGCAGGGCGTGGTGCTGCTCGTCGCCGTGGGCTTCGTGATCATGAATTTCATCGTCGACATGCTCTACGCCCTTCTCGACCCGAGGATCCGCCATGGCCACGCTTGAGCTCAGCCTCGAGGACGAGGCCGGTGCGACGCCGGCCCGCCGCCGGCTTGGCGCGCTGTTCTGGATCGCGATCGGCTGGATGGTGCTGGTGTTCGCGGTCGCGATCTTTGCCGACCTGCTGCCGCTGCCGAGCCCGACCGACATGGACATGCTGGAGCGGCGGGCGCCGATTTCGGCCGAGCATTGGCTCGGCACCGACGGCCTCGGCCGTGACGAGCTGTCGCGCCTGATCTATGGCGCGCGCATCTCGCTGATCGTCGGCCTTTGCGCACCGATGATCGGGGTCACCATCGGCGGCGCGCTCGGCATGCTCGCCGGCTATTTCCGCGGCCGCTTCGAATCGTTCGTCGTCGGCAGCATGGATGTGCTCTTGGCGTTCCCGCCGCTGATCCTGGCGCTTGCGGTTACCGCCTATCTCGGCCAGTCGATCTTCAATCTGACCTGCATCCTCGGCGTGCTCGGCATTCCCGCCTTCATGCGGGTGGCGCGGGCCGCGACCTTGTCGCTGGCGCGGCGCGAATTCGTCATTGCCGCGCAGGCGCTGGGCGCCACCCATGCGCGCATCGTGCTGCGCGAACTGCTGCCCAACGTGCTACTGCCGCTGCTCGCCTTCTTCTTGCTCGGCGTCGCCGTCACCATCGTGGTCGAGGGGGCGCTGTCTTTCCTCGGTCTCGGCGTGCCGCCGCCGATCTCGAGCTGGGGCAGCATGATCGGGGAGGGGCGCGAAAGCCTCGATGTGGCGCCACAGCTCGCCTTCATTCCGGCGATCGCGATGTTCCTGACCGTGCTTTCGTTCAACCTGATCGGCGACACGATGCGCGCGCTGACCGATCCCAGGCAAGGTGCGCTATGAGCGGTGCGCTGCTCTTGGTCGAGAATGCGGTGGTTGACCTGCCGACCCCACGCGGCAATTTGCGGGCGGTGGATCATGTCGATCTCGCCGTCGGCGCCGGCAGGACGCTCGGCATTGTCGGCGAGTCCGGTTGCGGCAAGACCATGTTGTCGCGCGCGATCCTGCAACTGCTGCCCAAGAAGGCGAAACTGTCCGGCCGCGTGATGTTCGACGGGCAGGATCTGACACGACTGTCGGCGGAGAAGTTGCGCAAGCTGCGCGGCCGCTCGCTCGCGGTCGTGTTCCAGGACCCCATGACGTCGCTCAATCCGGTGCTGACCATAGGCACCCAGCTGATCGAGACCATTCAGGAGCATCTCGAGCTCGATCGTGCCCAGGCCAGGCAGCGCAGCATCGAACTGCTGGCGGCGGTCGGCATTCCCGCGCCCGAGCAGCGGCTGGCGCAATATCCGCACCAACTCTCCGGCGGCATGCGCCAGCGCGTCGCGATCGCGGTGGCGCTGTCCTGCGAGCCGCAGCTTCTGATCGCGGACGAGCCGACCACCGCGCTCGACGTCACCATCCAGGCGCAGATCCTTGATCTGCTGGCACGCGAGCAGCAGCGCCGTCATATGGCGATGATCATCATCACGCATGACCTCGGCGTGGTCGCCGGCCGCACCGACGAGGTCGCGGTGATGTATGCGGGACGCGTCGTGGAGCGCGCGCCGACGCCGGCCTTGTTCAAGAAGATGCGGATGCCCTACACCGAGGCGCTGCTCGGCGCGCTGCCGAAACTCGACGTCCCACCGCATACGCCGCTGCCGGCGATCTCGGGACGGCCGCCCGATCCGACCCGGCCGCTCAAGGGCTGTTCGTTCTCGCCGCGCTGCCGCTATTCCGCCGATCGCTGCGGCGCGGAGAAGCCGCGGCTCAGCCCCGCGGAGACGCCGGAGCATCTCTATGCCTGCTTCCATCCGATCGCTGCGGGGGGCGGCGCATGATGCTGCAGGCCGCACCCAATCCGCTGATGAAAGTGGAAAACCTCGTCGTCGAATATTCGGTGGGGGGCAAGACCATCCATGCCGTATCCGATGTCAGCCTCGAAATCGCCCGCGGCGAGACGCTGGGGCTGGTCGGCGAATCCGGCTGCGGCAAGTCCACGCTCGGCCGCGCCGTGCTGCAGTTGCGCCAGGCCGTCTCCGGCAAAGTGCTGTTCGACGGCCACGATCTCACCACCCTGAAGGGCGAGGGGCTGCGCAAGATGCGCCGGCGCGTGCAGCTGATCTTTCAGGACCCGATTGCGTCGCTCAATCCGCGGCGGCGGATCGGCGATATCGTCGCCGAGCCGCTGGTGATCGCGGGCGTCAAGGATCCCGAGGAACGCCGGCGGCGGGTCAGCGAGGTGCTGTCGGCGGTCGGCCTCGATCCCGCGCTGGTGAGCGGACGCCTGCCGCATGAATTCTCCGGCGGACAGTGCCAGCGCATCTGCATCGCCCGCTCGCTGGTGCTCAATCCGGAATTCGTGATCTGCGACGAGCCGGTCTCCGCGCTCGACGTCTCGATCCGCGCGCAGATCCTCAATCTCCTGGAGGAGATGAAGGCGCGTTACGGGCTGACCCTGCTGTTCATCGCCCACGACCTCGCCGTGGTGAAGGCGGTCTCAGATCGCGTCGCGGTGATGTATCTCGGCCGGCTCTGCGAGGTCGGTCCGTCGGAGCAGCTGTTTGCACGACCGGCGCATCCTTATACCGCGCTGCTCATCGAGGCCATCCCGGTGCCGGATCCGGACGTCCGCCCAACCCAGAGCGTGCCCGTCGGCGAGCCGCCGTCGCCGATCGCGCCACCCTCCGGCTGCCGCTTCCGCACCCGCTGCCCGCGGGCCGATGCGCGTTGTGCCAGCGAAATGCCGGAACTGCGCGTGGTTGCGTCCGGCCAGTTCGCGGCTTGCCATCATCCGCTGGTCTGAATAGGCCTCAGCCTTCAAGCGAGCTGCATGGCGGCTTGCTCGAAAACGGGGTCATGAGCGTTTGTCCCGGACGGGCAGGCGTGGCAAGGTCCGCCGCAACAACAAGCTTCGGGAGAACAGCGATGAAGAGTTTTCAGGTCGTCGATTTCAACGCCCCTTTGAAAGAGGTCGATCAACCGACGCCGCAGCCGTCGGGCGCGCAGGTGCTGATCAAGGTCAAGGCCGCCGGCGTTTGTCACAGCGATCTGCACATCTGGGAGGGCGGCTATGATCTCGGCCATGGCCGCAAGCCGCTGTCGCTGAAGGATCGCGGCGTTTCGTTGCCGCGCACGATGGGCCATGAGACGGTCGGCGAGATCATAGCCTTCGGGCCCGATGTCAAGGACGCGGACAGAGGTGGCCTCAAGGTCGGCGATGTCGCGCTGGCCTATCCCTGGCTCGGCTGCGGCAAGTGCCCGACCTGCCTCGGTGGCGATGAGAACATGTGCGCGATCAAGCCGAATGCGCTCGGAGTCTATTGCGACGGCGGCTACGCCGATCACATGACGGTACCGCACCCGAAGTATCTGCTCAACCTCAAGGGACTCGATCCCGTCACCGCCGCGCCTTATGCCTGCTCGGGCGTCACGACCTACAGCGCACTGAAGAAGGTCGAGAAAGATCTCGACACGCCGATCGTGATCTTCGGCGCCGGTGGTCTTGGTCTGATGGCGCTCTCGCTGCTGAAGGCGATGGGCGGCAAGGGCGCGATCGTGGTCGACATCGACGCCAGGAAGCGCGAGGCCGCCGAAGCTGCCGGTGCGCTTGCGACCGTCGACGGCAAGGCGCCCGACGCGCTGGAGCAGCTCATCAAGAAGGCTGGCCAGCCGATCCGCGCCGCGATCGACCTGGTCGGCAACGCCCAGACCTCGCAGCTCGGCTTCGACTGCCTGACCAAGGGCGGCAAGCTCGTGATCGTCGGCCTGTTCGGCGGTGGCGCAACTTGGGCGCTGCCGCTGATCCCGATCAAGGCGGTCACCATCCAGGGCAGCTATGTCGGCAATCTGCGCGAAACGCAGGAGCTGCTCGACCTCGTGCGGACCAGGAAGATTCCGGCGATCCCGGTCACACCGATGCCTTTGGCAAAAGCGAACGAGGCACTGACCAATCTGCAAAAGGGCCAGCTCGTCGGCCGTGCGGTGCTGACGCCGTAAATCTCAACCGTCATTGCGAGCGAAGCGAAGCAATCCATCCCTCCGCTTGCTGAGACGTGGATTGCTTCGTCGCTTCGCTTCTCGCAATGACAGGTCGCCCGTTCCCGGATGTCTTGAGGAATCCCCATGTCCGCCAACGACGCACTTCACATCGCAGTTCTCGGTGGCGACGGCATCGGCCCCGAGGTGATGGCGCCGGCGCTCGACGTGCTGCGCAAGATCGAGGCCTCGGCCGGCATCAAGCTCCGCTTCACCGAAGCACCGGCCGGCGCTGGACATTATAAGGAAACCGGCAAGTCGATGCCGGAGAGCACGATCCGCCTGTGCGAGGAGGCCGACGCGATCCTGCTCGGGGCCTGCGGTCTGCCGTCGGTGCGCTACCCCGACAATACCGAGATCGCGCCGCAGATCGAGTTGCGCATGATCTTCGATCTCTATGCCGGCGTGCGGCCCGCGCGATTGATCCCGGGCGTGCCGAGCACCATCGTCGGTGCCGATCAGAAAGGCATCGACCTCGTCGTGATCAGGGAATCGACCGAGGGCCTGTTCGCCTCGATGGGCAAGGGCGTCGTCACCGACGGCGAGGCGCGCGAGACCATGGTGATCACGCGCCGGACCTCCGAGCGGTTGTTCGAGTTCTCATTCCGGCTTGCCGAACGCCGCAAGGCGCGCGGCCGCGTCGGCGGCGGACTGACCTGCGTCGACAAGGCAAACGTGTTCAAGGCGTTCGCGTTCTTCCGGAGCATTTTCGACGAGACCGCCAAGCGTCATCCCGACGTCAGGGCTGATCACCTCTACATCGACGCGACCGCCGCGATGCTGGTGAAGCGTCCCTGGGACTTCGACGTCATGGTGACCGAGAACATGTTCGGCGACATCCTGTCCGATCTCACCGCCGGTCTGATCGGCGGCATGGGCATGGCGCCGTCGGCCGATATCGGCGATCGCTACGCGGTGTTTCAGCCGTGCCACGGCACGGCGCCCGACATCATGGGGCAGGGCAAGGCCAACCCGACGGCGATGATCCTGTCGGCTGCGATGATGCTGGATTGGCTCGCCGACAAGCACGGTCTCGAGAGCGCCGCCGAAGCTGCCGAAAGCATCGAGCGCGCGGTCGACAAGGTCTATGCCGGCGGCATCAAGCCGTTCGAGTTCGGCGGCAGCAACGGCACTGCCGATGTCGCGAAGGCCGTGCTGGCGGCGCTCTAGCGCAAAAGGGTGAGGGGGCCGAAGCCCCCTCGCTGATGATCAGCGCCGGTGTCCGCCGTGATGTCCGCCACCGTGATGTCCGCCACCATTGTGTCCGCCATGATGGCGATACCCGTGATGATGGCGATGGTGGAAGTGCGGACGATGATGCCATCCGTGATGACGCGGTCCGTAGCCGTAGCCTGGTTGCCAGGTGCAGCGGCCCCAGCGATCGCAGACCTGGCGCACCTTGTCGACATTGGACGTCTCGCCTGCGATGTGGCTGGCCTGCGGAAGCCCGTTCGGCATCGCCGATGCCGTGCCGGACATCAACGCTGCGCTTCCGAGCGCGGCCAGTCCGATAACGGCAAGCTTGATATTCATTGAGATCTCCTTGGTTGAAGCCTGAAAACGTCCATGCGGCCACTTCGTTACTGCGACAAAAAAGACGAGTCCGTGCACTTGGTTCTAGGGGATGGCGGTTCAACGCAGGAAATGCGGGAGTTGTGAGGTCGCTCCATGTGCGGGCGACAATTGGCCGCGCGACAGAATAGCGACGCGTCGCGCTCGCGGCATGAGATGCGCAGTCAGAGCGTGAGCCGGAAAGGTCTGCGCTATGCGCAGCTACGTGCGCGAAGACTATGCTCAAGCCGAGATGCGAGATCACGACGCTTGCCGTCGCTTCATGACCGCGCATTCGGAGCGGCACTGAAGAGCTTGCCTGGATCACAAATTCTTGAGCGACCGCCGCAGCCAAAGAAAAAGCGCTGCCATTGCTGATGGCAGCGCTTTGACATCTCCAGCCCGACCGGCGCGTGGCCGTCGCAGCGACCGGCCAGAGCCGATCCCTGCGACGTGGTGGATCGCGTTCGCGGCGTCGCGACCCGATCCGCGGCTCAGTCTTCGTTGGCGGCGATCGATTCCATCAGCGACACCAGCTGGCGCTGCACGGTCTGATCCTTGATCTTGCTGTAGGCGCGCAGCAACCGGAGGCTGAACGCGCTGTCGAGGAACAGCAGGCTTTCGACTTCGCGGGCCTTGTTGTCGCCGTCGTAGAAGAAGGTGACCGGCACATCGAGCGCGGTCGCGATCTGCTGAAGGCGGGCGGCGCCGACACGGTTGACGCCCTTCTCGTACTTCTGAACCTGCTGGAAGCTGACGCCGAGCTTGTCGCCGAGTTCGGCCTGCGAGATCTTCTGCTCGACGCGGCGCAGGCGAATCCGCTTGCCCAACTCAATGTCCGGCTTGCCGGCACTGCGCTGCTTCATCTTCTTTGCTGATCTGTTCATTCTTGTGACCCGTCCTTCAAATCGAGAATCCCTGGCCCGGATGGGTCAGGGACACGTTGATGATGTACCGCGTTAAACTCGAGTGGATCGTCAGTTCGTCTGAACTACGAAATCCAAGAAGATCGCGGGATGGTATCCAAACGCGAATGCGCATTGGAAGCACCCTAGTACCGACTCGGTCGACTACCTGAAGTCGACCGGGCCGAGGTGTCTGTCGACACCCCGCCCTCTACATTTGGCAAAATATTGACCAAACCACAACTAGCGCGAGTTTGATCGACACAGATTTTGCTCATACTTACTGGGCGGCAATGCACAGTGCCCGTAGTTCTACGGGCCCCGATATTGTACGAGCGTGCTTGTGTGGATGCAACCCCAGCTAGTGCAGCCTGAGGTCGCAGAGACGCTTTCCGGTTGCTTGACTGAATCGCCGTCAATGCGAAAAGTTTGACGTAAGTCCAAGTCAGGCTTTCGGAATGTTGCTGGACAATTGCCCAAAAGTTCTGGATCATCTGGAACTATTGTGCGCCTAGGAGAAGCCGGCGAACTCTGGCGGGAGAGGCCAATGAAGCGAAAGAGGGAAACGCCTCGACTCTACCTCGCGGCTTCGGGAGTGGAAGATATGCCGGTCGCAAACACGGAAGAACGGTTGCTGGCGCTGCTTGCAACCCTGGAAGAATGTCAGGCCTTTCTGACAGACCGGTCGAGCACGGAGACGGCGCAGCTGTTGTCCCTTGCTATCCTTGAGCTTCGGATGGAGCTCCACAAGGTGACGGATTCCGAGCTGAAGGCGCTGTGTGACATGATCGCGTCGGACGAGCCGGCGCGGGAACCGGCGACCACCCGGCAACTGCCACCGTATCTGAGGCTGATCAAGTAAGCCTGCGCCCCGCGCGACGCGCGGGACGCAGTTGGCCTCGCGCCGCGTGGCTTAGCCCGCGGTCACGTCAACCGCCTCGGCGCCTTCGAGCACGCGACGGGCCTTGTCACGATCCAGATCACCTTCCCATGCCGCGACGACGACGGTGGCGACGCAGTTGCCGATCAAATTGCCGACTGCGCGCGCCATGCCGATGAACCAGTCGACCGAAAGCACCAGCACGAGGCCGATCGCCGGGATGCTCGGTACGGCGTTGAGCGTCGCCGCCAGGATGACGATCGCCGAGCCCGGAACGCCATGAGCGCCTTTCGACGTGATCAGCGACACGCCGAGCACCAGCATCAGGTCGCCGAACGACAGCGGCGTGTTGGTCGCCTGCGCGATGAACACGACCGCCAGCGTCAGGTAGATCGAGAACGCATCGAGGTTGAAGGAATAGCCGGTCGGGATCACCAGACCGACCACCGAATCCTTGACGCCGAAATGCTCCAGCTTGCGCATCACCTGCGGCAGCACTGCGTCGGAGGATGCGGTGGCGACCACGATCATCAGTTCCTCGCGCAGGTAGCCAAGGAATTTGAGGATGTTGATGCCGGCGAGCGCCATTACGCCACCAAGCACGCCGACCACGAAGATCGCGACCGACACGTAGAACAGGGCGACCAGCGACAGCAGCTGCTTCAGCGAGCCGACGCCGTATTTGCCGACCGTGTAGGCGACGGCGCCGAGCACGCCGATCGGCGCGAAGCGCACGATCAGGCCCATGGCGCGGAACAACACGGTCGAGACCGCGTCGATGAAGGAGGAGATCTTCTCGCCCTTCTCGCCGCCGACCAGCGCCAGGCTGACGCCGAAGATGATGGCGAAGAATAACACCTGCAACACGTCGTTGCGCGACAGCGCGTCGAACGAGGTGGTCGGGATGATGTTGAGCAGGAAGCTGCCGATGCCTTCGCCCTTCAGCTTCTGCGCGTTGCTGGCATAGTTGCCGAGCGCCTTGGCGTCCAGCGTCGAGGTATCGATGTTCATGCCGTGCCCGGGCCCGAACAGATAGGCCAGGATCAAGCCGACCACGAGCGCGACCGTCGTCATCGCCTCGAAATAGACCAGCGCCTTGACGCCGACCCGTCCGACCTTCTTGAGGTCGCCGGCGCCCGCGATGCCGTGCACCACGACGCAGAACACGATCGGCGCCACGATCATCGAGATCAACTTCAGGAAGGCATCGCTGAAGATCTTCAGCCCGATCGCGAAATCGGGCGCGGCCATGCCGATGACGATGCCGAGCAGCAGCGCGACAAGCACCTGCACGAACAGTGATGTGTAGAGCGGCTTGCGTGCCACTGTGGCTTCAGCTGCGATGGTCGACATGACTTCCCCCTGTCTCTGGCCGGCACCAACCACTACAGCTTAGCAACTTGCGTGCCAAAATGTCGCGGGTGAGGCGAGGCCGTCCCTCTCAGGGAAAATCTCGCGGCGCCCGGTCTGCGCCGCGGAAGAGCGTTGGTCAGAGATTGCTCTCGGTGATTGCCGCGTAGACCATGGTGCGCAGCTCGCGCCGCAGCGGATAGGCGCTCGACGGCAGCACCTGGGTCATGAAGATCGTGATCAGCTCCTCGGCCGGATCGATGAAGAACGACGTTGTCGCCGCGCCGCCCCAGTTGAATTCGCCCGGGCTGCCCGCGATCATCGTCTGCGCCGGATGCATGGTGACGGCGAAGCCGAGGCCGAAACCGATGCCGTTATAGGCGGCTTCGGCGAACATCGAGCGCGACATCGCCGGCAGGTCGACACCACCGGGCAGATGGTTGGAGGCCATCAGCTTCAGCGTCTTCGGGCCGAGCAGCCTGACGCCGCCGAGCTCGCCGCCATTGAGCAGGGCGCGGCAGAAGGTCAGGTAGTCGGCCGCGGTCGAGCACAGTCCGCCGCCGCCCGAGACCAGCGAAGGCGGCGACCGGAACGAGCTGGTGGCCGGATCGTCCTGCAGCGTCAGCGTGCCCTTGCGCTCGGCGGCAAGCGGGTTGAAGCCGCCCTGCGGATCGGCTGAATAGCAGGCGGCAAAGCGGTGCGCCTTGTCGGCGGGCACGAAGAAGTCGGTGTCGTTCATGCCGAGCGGCTTGAAGATACGCTCCTTCAGAAACTGCTCGAACGGCTGGCCGGAGATCTTGCCGACGAGATAGCCGAGCACGTCCGTTGCGACCGAGTAGTTCCAGGCTTCGCCCGGCGAGAACTCCAGCGGGATCTTCGCTAAATCTTCGATCATGCTGTCGAGCGTGCCGGCCTTGATCACCTCGCCGATCTTCTTCTCGCGATAGGCTGCGTCGACATTGGAGCGCTGCTGGAAGCCGTAGGTGAGACCCGAAGTGTGGCGCAAGAGGTCGATGATCAGCATCGGCCGCGTCGGCGGGCGGGTCAGGAAGGCAGGCATGATGCCGGCGACGAATACGCCGAGGTTCTTCCACTCCGGAATGTATTTGGCGACCGGCTCGTCGAGCGCGACCTTGCCTTCCTCGACCAGCATCATGAAGGCGACCGACGTGATCGGCTTGGTCATCGAATAGATGCGGAAGATGGTGTCGTCCTTGACCGGCACCTTGCGTTCGAGATCGGCAAAGCCCTGGACCGTGGAATGCACGATCTTGCCACGGCGGTAGATCAGGAGCTGGGTGCCGGGAAAGCGGCCGGACTCGATGTAGCGGCTCTTCAGATGCGCTTCGAGGCGGTTCAGCGCTGTGGTCGACATTCCCGCGGATTCGGGCGAGGCAGGCGTGGGGGCTAACATCGGGCATTTCTCCGGCTGCGAGGCCGCCTTGATAGCCGAAAAGTGTCCGTTTAACCAATCGGCCGCTGCTTACCGGCTCAGGACCGGTGGTGTACGCTGGCCCCTGCAATCGCGCCCCAAGGGGCTCAAGGGAAACGCCGAGATGACCCAGTTCAACGAAACCGAGCTCACCGCCGCCGTCATCCGCAGCTTCGACCAGACGCCCGATCCGCGGGCCAAGTTCCTGCTGCAGGAACTGGTGAAGTCGCTGCACGATTATGTGCGCAAGACCGACCTCACCTTCGAGGAGTGGGACCACGCGATCGGTTTCCTGACCCGGACCGGGCAGAAGTGCACCGACATCCGCCAGGAATTCATCCTGCTGTCCGACGTGCTCGGCGTGTCGATGCTGGTCGATGCGGTCAACCACCGCGATCGCGACGGCGCGACCGAGACCACCGTGCTCGGCCCGTTCTATGTCGGCGAGCACAAGGTGACACCGCACGGCACCGATATCTCGGCGAGCCTGCCCGGCGAGCGCATGTTCGTGCGGAGCCGCGTCACCGACCTCAAGGGCAAGCCGCTTGCCAATGTGCCGGTCGATGTCTGGCACGCGGACGATGACGGGTTCTATGACTCGCAGAAGCCGAGCTATGCCACCGAAGGCCCGTCGTCGCGGGCGCGCTTCGTCACCGATGCCGACGGCCGCTTCTTCTTCCGCACCATCGTGCCGTGCAGCTATCCGATCCCGACCGACGGCCCGGTCGGGCAGATGATCACGCAAACCAACCGTCATCCGATGCGGCCGGCGCATGTGCACTTCCTGGTCAACGCCAAGGGCCATGAGCCGCTGATCACGCATGTGTTCGTCGAGGGCGACAAGTACATCGATTCCGATGTTGTGTTCGGCGTGAAGGACGAACTGATCGCCAGGGTCGAGCGGCGCACCGATCCGGTCATGCCCGATGGCCAGCGGTCGGACGCTCCGTGGAGCCTGATGACCTACGAATTCCACGTGAAGCCAGGTGGCGGAATGGCGCCCGCGCCGCTCGGCACCAAGGCCACCGAAGACGCCTGATCGCTGCTGTCGAACCCGCCTGCTCAATCCTTGTGCGTCGCACAAGAATTGAGCGAAAGGCAAATTTTGGAAGCGCGCTGAAAGTTCACGCGCGCTGCGACATGTTGCGCAAGACTTTGCAATAAAATCAATTTTTGCAGTGCGGTAGCTTGGCACAAGGCTTGAATGGTCAGGTGCCGACGCCATTGAAGCCGTCCCTCGAGGCCACCCCATCGGATTTCTGACGCCGCCAGACCGGGCCTCCCCGGTGCATGCCCTTTTGCGCCCTGCGCGCGTCGCCACCCGAACGGCGCTCGACGCACAGCCGCATCACCGCAACGCAACGACGCAAAGGACGACCGATGACCAAGCCGACCAACAAGCCCTCAGGCCGTGCGATCAGCCGTCGCCAGCTGCTGAAGACAACCAGCGGCGCCGCCGCGCTGCTCGCCGCAGCCAAGCTCAACTTTCCCGCCGGCGCGTTCGCGCAAGGCGCGGGTCCGGAAGTGAAGGGCGCCAAGCTCGGCTTCATTGCGCTCACCGATGCCTCGCCGCTGTTCGTCGCCAGGGAGAAGGGCATCTTCGCCAAATACGGCATGCCCGATGTCGAGGTGCAGAAGCAGGCCTCGTGGGGCACCACGCGCGACAATCTCGTGCTCGGCTCCGAGGGCAACGGCATCGACGGCGCGCATATCCTGACCCCGATGCCGTACCTGATCTCGGCCGGCAAGGTGACGCAGAACAATCAGCCGACGCCGATGTACATCATGGCGCGGCTCAATTTGAACGGCCAGTGCATCTCGGTCGCCAAGGAATATGCCGACCTGAAGATCGGCGTCGACACCACGCCGTTCAAACCGGCGCTGGAGAAGAAGAAGGCGGGCGGCAAGGCCGTGAAGGCAGCGATGACCTTCCCCGGCGGCACGCACGATCTCTGGATCCGGTACTGGCTCGCCGCCGGCGGCATCGATCCTGACAAGGATATCGAGACCATCGTGGTGCCGCCCGCACAGATGGTGGCCAACATGAAGGTCGGCACGATGGACTGCTTCTGCGTCTGCGAGCCGTGGAATCTGCAGCTGATCCATCAGGACATCGGCTACACCGCGATCACCACCGGCGAGCTCTGGGACAAGCATCCGGAGAAATCGTTCGGCCTGCGCGCCGCTTGGGTCGACAAGAACCCGAAGGCCGCGTTGGCGCTGCTGATGGCGGTGATGGAAGCCCAGCAGTGGTGCGAGAAGGCCGAGAACCGTGAGGAGACCGCGGCGATCTGCGCCAAGCGGCAGTGGATCAATTGTCCGGTCGAGGACATCACCGACCGCATGAAGGGCAAGTTCGACTACGGCACCGGCCGCGTGGTCGAGAACTCGCCGCAGCAGATGCGGTTCTGGAACGACAACGCGTCCTACCCCTACCAGAGCCACGACCTCTGGTTTCTCACCGAGGACATCCGCTGGGGCAAGTATGAGGCAGGCTTCGACACCAAGGCGCTGATCGCCAAGGTCAACCGCGAGGATCTCTGGAAGGAGGCCGCCAAGGAGCTTGGCGTGTCGGACATTCCGGCCTCGACCTCGCGCGGCAAGGAGACCTTCTTCGACGGCAAGGTGTTCGATCCCGCCAATCCCGCCGCTTACCTGAAGTCGCTGTCCATTAAGCGTGTCGACGTCTGAGCCCCACAGGGCCGCGCTTTTGCGCGGCCCGTCGCATGACCACGGAGATTGTCTGTCAATGTCGATGCCTGCCATGAAGACCGAAGTGTCAGCGGTGGCGATCCCGCAGGCCGCCACTGTGGCGCCGGTCGTGACCATGACGCCGAAGCGCGCGCCGCGCGCCGAGACATACGCCAGGATGGCGAAGGAGACCGCGGCGCATGTCGTGCCGCCGCTGATCGTGGTCGCGTTGCTGCTCGTGGTGTGGGAGCTGATCTGCCGGCGTGCCGGCTCCAGCCTGCCGCCGCCATCCAAAGTGTTCAAGGACACCAAGGAGCTGATCCTCGATCCGTTCTTCGATAATGGCGGCATCGACAAGGGCCTGTTCTGGCATCTCTCCGCCAGCCTTCAGCGCGTTGCTTACGGCTACTCGCTGGCGGCAATCGCGGGCGTCGCACTCGGCACGCTGGTGGGACAATCGGTCTGGGCGATGCGCGGCCTCGATCCGCTGTTCCAGGTGCTGCGCACCATCCCGCCGCTCGCCTGGCTGCCACTGTCGCTCGCCGCGTTCCGCGACGGCCAGCCCTCGGCGATCTTCGTGATCTTCATCACCTCGATCTGGCCGATCATCATCAACACCGCGGTCGGGATCCGCAACATCCCGCAGGACTACCGCAACGTCGCCGCCGTCGTGCAGCTCAATCCGCTGGAGTTCTTCACCAAGATCATGATCCCGGCGGCCGCGCCTTACATATTCACTGGCCTGCGCATCGGCATCGGTCTGTCCTGGCTCGCGATCGTCGCCGCGGAAATGCTGATTGGCGGTGTCGGCATCGGCTTCTTCATCTGGGATGCGTGGAATTCCTCGCACATCAGCGAGATCATCCTGGCGCTGTTCTATGTCGGCATCATCGGCTTCGTGCTCGACCGTCTGATTGCGGGCCTGGGCAAAGTCGTGACCCGCGGCACGGCTGCGAACTGAGGGAAAAGTCATGCAGGCCTATCTGAAGCTCGACCACATCGACAAGACTTTCACTCGCGGCAACGCCACCACGGAGGTTTTGAAGGACATCAACCTGACGATCGAGAAGGGCGAATATGTCTCGATCATCGGCCATTCAGGCTGCGGCAAGTCGACTTTGCTCAACATCGTCGCTGGACTTACCGGTGCGACCAATGGTGGCGTGCTCTTGGAGAACCGGGAGGTCAACTCGCCGGGGCCGGATCGCGCCGTGGTGTTCCAGAACCACAGCCTGCTGCCGTGGCTCACCGTCTACGAGAACGTCAAGCTCGGCGTCGACAAGGTGTTTGCCAAAGCCAAGAGCAGGGCCGAGCGCGATGCCTGGGTGATGCACAATCTCAGCCTCGTGCAAATGGCGCACGCCAAGGACAAGCGGCCGAGCGAGATTTCGGGCGGCATGAAGCAGCGCGTCGGCATCGCGCGTGCGCTTGCCATGGAGCCGAAGGTGCTGTTGCTCGACGAGCCGTTCGGCGCGCTCGACGCGCTGACCCGGGCGCATCTGCAGGATTCGGTGATGGCGCTACACCAGAAGCTCGGCAACACCATCCTGATGATCACCCACGACGTCGACGAGGCCGTGCTGCTGTCGGACCGCATCGTCATGATGACCAACGGCCCGAGCGCGCGGATCGGCGAGGTGCTTGACGTGCCGCTGGCGCGTCCGCGCAAGCGGCTCGAGCTCGCGACCAGCACCGGCTACCTGAAGTGCAGGCAGCGCGTGCTCGAATTCCTCTATGAGCGCCACAGCTTCGTCGAGGCGGCGTAGAGCATGATCCGGAAAAGTGGAAGCCGGTTTTCCGAAATGATCATGCCCAAGGAGATGAACGCATGAGCAGGCCCCTGCTCACGTGAGAGCTTTTCTGCCTCGCCGCAATGGCGCGGCAAGGAAGTTGCGTGCACGGAGGCACACATGACGGAAGACCAGGTCAAGCTCGTCCGGGAGACCTTCGCCAAGGTTGCGCCGATCTCGGAGCAGGCGGCGGTCATCTTCTATGACCGCCTGTTCGAGGTCGCGCCCGGCGTGAAGGCGATGTTTCCCACAGATATGACCGAGCAGCGCAAGAAGCTGATGGCGACGCTTGCCGTCGTCGTCAATGGATTGAGCAATCTGCCGTCGGTGCTTCCCGCCGCGAGCGCGCTCGCCAAGCGCCATGTCGGCTATGGCGCCAAGCCCGAGCATTATCCGGTGGTTGGCGGCGCATTGCTGTGGACCTTGGAGAAGGGGCTCGGCGAAGCCTGGACGCCTGACGTCGCCGCCGCATGGACCGCGGCCTACGGCACGCTGTCCAGCTACATGATATCGGAAGCCTATGGCAGCGCGCAGGCGGCCGAGTAGGAAGGCCGTAAGGGAATTGACTCTCCGTCGTCATTGCGAGGAGCTCCGACAAATTTGCAAGACAATTTTGTGCTGAAGCGACGAAGCAATCCATCTGCGCGCTTAGCGGATAGGTGGATTGCTTCGCTGCGCTCGCAATGACGCAGACAAGTCACTATGGTCCACTCCGTTCCGCCAACGGGTGAACCAACAATGATGTTCCTGGAAACGCCGCCGAAACTGATCGCGACGGAGATATTCTCCGCCGTGCCGGCCGAATTCCGCCGCAAGGTGACGAGCGAATGGGCCGACGCCAACCGGCCGGGCGCGGTGACCGATTGCTTCATCGAGGGCCCGTCGTTCGACTCTAATGGCAATCTCTACATTGTCGACATTCCGTTCGGCCGCATCTTCAGGATTGCGCCGGACAAATCATGGTCGCAGGTCGCCGAATATGACGGCTGGCCGAATGGGCTGAAGATCGATGCGATGGGCCGCATCCTGATCGCCGACTACCGGCACGGGTTGATGGAACTCGATGCCAGGTCGGGCCAGGTCACGCCGCTGCTGCGCTCGCGAAATTCGGAATCGTTCCGCGGCTGCAACGATCTGCACATCGCCTCGAACGGCGACATCTATTTCACTGACCAGGGCCAGACCGGGCTGCACGATCCGACCGGCCGTGTCTATCGATTGCGCGCGAGCGGAGCGCTCGACTGCCTGATCGACACCGGCATCAGCCCGAACGGCCTGGTGCTCGATCCGCATGAGGCGGTCTTGTTCGTCGCCATGACGCGCGACAACGCGGTCTGGCGCGCGCCATTCATGAAGGATGGCAGCGTCTCCAAGGTCGGGCGCTTCTGCTCGCTGTTCGGCCCGAGCGGGCCCGACGGCATGACAATGGACGCCGCAGGAAGGCTGTTCGTCGCGCACGCCTCGCTCGGCCACGTCTTCGTGTTCGCGCCGAACGGCGAGTGCATCGCGCGGATCAAATCCTGCGCCGGCCCGAGCTGCACCAATGTCGCGATCGGCGGCGCCAACCGCGACCGTCTCTACATTACGGAATCGGTAACAGGCTCGGTGCTGGTCGCCGACATCGGCAGGCTCGATGGGTAACGGACGCCGAGGCTGTCTGATCAGCGGTCGGAATGCATCTTCTCGAGAAACTGCTTCACGCCGCTGACGGCGCCAGTATGCGAGGCGACATAGCCAGGAAGGGCGCCCACGGCCTTGTGAAACTCGCTGCTCTTCATGATGTCGAGCACGCGCTGCATCGGCTCGGTCTCCAGGAACGCACGCTTGCAGACGAAGAAGTAATCTTCCGTGAGCAGGCGGATGAAATCGAGGCCGAACTGCCGCGCGGCGGCCTCGACGCCGAAGCTCGCATCCGCCATGCCGCTCGCGACATAGGCGGCGACCGCGGCGTGGGTGAACTCCATGTGCTGGGCGCCGTTGATCCGGCTTTCCGGGATCTTGTGCAGCGCCAGCAATTGATCGAACAGTAGCCGTGTGCCGGAATCATGGTCGCGGTTGACGAAGCGGGCCTTGCGCTCGACCAGATCCTTCAGTGTGGTGAGCTTCAGCGGGTTGCCGCGCTTGACCATCAGGCCCATCTCGCGCGTGACGAAATTGATCACGCGGTCCTCGCGCGGATCGAGCCATTCGCGGCAGGCCTTGATGCCCTGCGCCCGCAATTCGCCGCGCGGCAGATGCAGGCCGGAGAGATCGCAGGCGCCCTGCGCCAGCGAGACCAGCGAATTCTGGTTGCTGACGTAACGCAGATCGACACCGACGCCGCCCTCGCGATCGAGGAACTCGCGCAGCTTGGATACCGCAAAGCCATGGCTGGCATGGACACGGATCACCGACGGCCGTTGCTCGAGGAACGGCTTGATCTCGGTGACCAGTTCCTGCGCGAGGTTCTCGAGCTGCAACCCGAGGCGCGCCTGCATGCGCTCGCCGGCCCAGACCAGCTTCTCGCCGAATGGCGTCAGCTTCGAGCCCTTGCCGCGCTGGGTTTCCACCAGCGGAACGCCGAAGAAGTCGGACCATTGCTCGATCAGGTTCCAGACATGGCGATAGGACAGCTGCGCGTCGTTAGCGGCGCTGGTGATCTTCCCGGTCTTCCTGATCTCGTTGAGGATGCCGAGCATCACGACCGCGGTCTGCGGTGAGTTCTCCTTGCGAAAGCGCCAGACGGTCTCGATCTCGATCTGCAGCATCGTGGTCACCAGCTATGAAATCGACTTCATATCCTGACATGCCAATAGGCACAAGATATCATATTTACTGCGGCCAAAGGCCTCCTACCTTGCATGATGACACTGGGAGGAAATATGATGTCCGTTGCATATGATTATGAACGCGCCCGCCGCGCCCCGACCGCCAGGGACGAATTGCTGCTGATCGACGGCGCCCGCGTCCGCTCGCTGTCCGGAAATACCTTCACGTCCCTCAATCCCGCCACCGAGCAGGTGATCGCTGTCATCGCCGAAGGCAACGAGGCGGATGTCGACCGCGCGGTCG
The DNA here is from genome assembly GCF_050435825.1 of Bradyrhizobium sp. I1.14.4. NCBI lineage: Bacteria > Pseudomonadati > Pseudomonadota > Alphaproteobacteria > Hyphomicrobiales > Nitrobacteraceae > Bradyrhizobium > Bradyrhizobium sp. I1.14.4. The sequence continues at coordinate 150,747 of NZ_JBNDLA010000015.1, forward strand.
CCGCTGCCCGCCGCGCCTTCGAAGGCCCCTGGCGCACCATGCGCGCCGCCGAGCGCGGCCACATCCTGCTGAAATGGGCCGAGCTTCTGAAGCAGCACGCCGACGAGATCGCAACACTCGAGAGCCTCGATGCCGGCAAGCCGATATCGGCGGTGTTGCGCCAGGATTTCCCGGCCGCCATCGACACGCTGACCTATTACGCCGGATGGGCCGACAAGATCAGCGGCGACGTGGTTTCGACGCGCGACGACGCGTTGACCTACACGGTGCGCGAGCCGGTCGGCGTGGTTGCTGCGATCGTGCCGTGGAATTTTCCGCTGATGATCGGCATGTGGAAGCTGGCGCCGGCGCTGGCCTGCGGCTGCACGGTCGTGATGAAGCCGGCCGAGCTGACCTCGCTGTCGGCGCTGCGGATCGGCGAGCTCGCGCTTGAGGCCGGCCTGCCGAAGGGCGTGCTCAACATCGTGACCGGGCCCGGCCGTGTCGTCGGCGATGCGCTGGTCAACCATCCAGATGTCGACAAGGTGACGTTCACCGGCTCGCCCGGTGTCGGCCGCGGCATCATGAAGGGCGCCGCCGGCAACTTCAAACGTGTCTCGCTCGAGCTCGGCGGCAAGTCCGCCAATGTGATCTTCGACGATGCCAATCTCGAGGCCGCCGCCAAGACCGCTGCGGCCGGCATCTTCTTCAACGCCGGGCAGGTCTGCTCGGCCGGCTCGCGCGTGCTGGTGCAGGAGAAGGCGTATGACGAGGTGGTGGAACGCCTCGTCGCCCGCGCCGAGGCGTTGCGCATCGGCGATCCCTCCGATCGCGCTGCCACGCTTGGGCCGGTCATCTCCGAGAAACAGATGCGTTCGATCCTCGACTATGTCGAGATCGGCAGGAACGAGGGCGCGCAGCTCGCCACCGGCGGGCAACGCGTCGGCGACCGCGGTTATTTCATCAGCCCCGCGGTGTTCGCCAATGTCGCGCATGAGATGCGCATCTCGCAGGAAGAGATCTTTGGCCCTGTCGTCAGCGTGATCAAGTTCAAGGACGAGGCCGACGCGCTGCGTCTCGCCAACGGCACCGCCTACAGCCTCGCCGCCGGCGTCTGGAGCGCCGATATGGGCCGGGTGCAGCGCTTTGCCAGGAAGGCCCGCGCCGGCACGGTGTGGATCAACACCTATGGCTACACCGATGTGCGGTTGCCGTGGGGCGGCGAGCGCGACTCCGGCCTCGGCCGCGAGCACGGCACCGCCGCACTTGACAATTTCACCGAGCCGAAGGCGGTGTGGATCAATCTCAACGTGTGAGATGGTAAAGAAGCGCAAGAGTGCGCCGCATAACAGGTGTCGTCCCGGCGAAGGCCGGGACCCATAACCCCAAATCTACGTTATTGCACTACGCTGCGGCCGCAATCGCTTTCATATCTGACCTCTGTGGCTGATGGGGTGGACGGCCCCCTACGGCATCAGTTGTGCCAGAATGAGGTTGTTGCAAATCTCAGACAAGGGAGCCGTCCGTGAGAGAGATTATCCG
>NZ_JBNDLA010000016.1:0-148396 GCF_050435825.1 Bradyrhizobium sp. I1.14.4
TCGGGGCATTCCTTGAACCACCGCAAAGTCCTTCTCGCAAAAGAACTTTCGCTGATTCGCGCCCCGATGCGCCTCAACACTGTGAGAAATCCGGGTTAGCCCTTCTTGATGCGATATGTCTCGTGGCAGCCGCCGCATTGCTTGCCGATAACCGGTAGCTCCGCCTTCAGCGTGTCGAGATCCTTGATCTTGCCCTTGGCATCGGCGACGGCCTTGGCGAAGCTCGCAATATGGGATTCGAAGCCGGCCTTGTCTTCCCAGATCTTCAGCGAGGCGGAGTAGTCGCCCTCCGGTTTGAGGCCCTTGATGCTCTCGGGGAACAGCGTCGGAAACTTCTTGACGGTGTCCTCGAACTGGGCCAACGCGGCATTGACGACCGACTGATCGTAGGGTTTCTCGCCCTTGACCATGGCCGCCAGCGCTCCCGCGTTCTTGCCGTTGTCCTTCATCTGGGCCTGGGTCTGCTTGACCTGATCCTGCTGTGCGACGACCGCACCGGCGCTCAACGCCAGCACCGCAGCAATGACGACGATCCGCTTCATCGGCTAACCCCTCAATCCCGTTTGTCCCGGTCCGCGGTCTGCGGCCGGCCTGGTTTGCAAACACCGCAGGCGGAATCTTCATTCCGCCTGCGACAATTTATCAGAGATTATGACGTCGCTGCGCCTCGCGGATCGCGACCCAGACCCGCTCCGGCGTGGCAGGCATGTCGATATGGTCGATTCCGAACTCGCGATGCAGACCCTCGACGATCGCGTTGACGACCGCCGGGCACGAACCGATCGCGCCGGCCTCGCCCGCGCCCTTCACGCCCATTGGGTTGGTCGTGCAAGGCACGTTATGGGTCTCGAACACGAAGGACGGCCCGTCGGAAGCGCGCGGCATCGCATAGTCCATGAAGGTGCCGGTGACCAGCTGACCGTCGGTCGGGCTGTACACCGCCTGCTCCATCAGCGCCTGCCCGATGCCCTGCATCGCGCCGCCATGCACCTGGCCGGCGAGCATCAGCGGATTGAGTGTGACACCGAAATCGTCGACGATGACGTAGCTGACGATCTTGATGATGCCGGTGGCGGGATCGATCTCGACCTCGGCGAGATGCGTGCCGTTCGGATAGGTGCCGTCGGCGCTGGCGAAGGTCGCGCTCGCATTCATCTTCGACGTATCGCCGCCGGGACGCTTGGCGAGATCGGTAAAGCTGATCGAGCGGTCGGTGCCGGCGATGCGGATGCGGCCATCGGCGATTTCGAGGTCGCCGGCGCCGGCTTCCAGCGCCTGCGCCGCAAGCTCCTTCAGCTTGTTGCCGAGGTCGTGGGTTGCACGCTGCACGCTGACGCCGCCCGACGGAATCGATGCCGAACCGCCGGTGCCAAGGCCGGTTGCGATCTTGTCGGTGTCGCCCTGCAGCACATGGACGCGCTCGGGCGGCACGCCGAACTGCTCGGCAACGATCTGCGCATAGGCGGTCTGGTGGCCCTGCCCGCTCGACTGCGTGCCGATCAGGATCGAGATGTCGCCATTGGGATCGAGCGCCACATTGGCGGTCTCCTCGCCCATGGTGCCGCAGACCTCGACATAGCTCGCCATGCCGATGCCCCGCACCAGGCCGTCCTTCTTGGCGGCCTTGGCGCGCTTCGGAAACTCCTTCCAGTTGGCGATCTCCATCGCGCGCTTCATATGCGCGACGAAGTCACCGGAGTCGTAAACCTTGCCGGTCGCGGTCGTGTACGGCAGCGATTTCGGCGGGATGAAGTTCTTCCGCCGGATGGCGTCCGGCGTCATGCCGAGTTTTCGCGCGGCTGCATCCACAAGCCGCTCGATCACATAGGCGGCCTCCGGGCGGCCGGCGCCGCGATAGGCATCGACCGGCACCGTGTTGGTGAACACGGTGCGGACGCGGCAATGGAAGGCCTGGATGTCATAGAGGCCCGGCAGCATGCCGGCGCCGCCATGCGGGATATAGGGCGCAAAGGTCGAGAGATAGGCGCCCATGTCGCCCATCAGGTCGACATCCATGCCGAGGAATTTGCCGTCCTCGGCGAGCGCCATCTTCGCAGTGGTGAGGTTGTCGCGGCCCTGCGCGTCGCCCATGAAATGGTCGGAGCGCTCGGCGGTCCATTTGACGGACTTCTTGAGCTTGCGCGCCACGACCGAGATCAGCGCATATTCGCGATAGGGAAACAGCTTAGTGCCGAAGCCGCCGCCGACATCCGGGCAGATCACCCGCATGTTCTCCTTCGGCATCTTCAGGATCATGTCGCAGAGGATTTCGCGCAGGCGGTGGCTGCCCTGGCTGCCGATCGTCAGCGTCAGATGATCTTTCTTGGCGTCGTATTCGGCGACCGCGGCGCGCGTCTCCATGAAATTGGTGATGACGCGCGGATTGACGATGGTGATCTCGGCCACCGCATGCGCCTTGGCGAACGCGTCTTCGGCGGCCTTCTTGTCGCCGATCGAGACGTCGAACAGCAAATTGCCGGGCTTGTCCGGCCACACCTGCGGCGCGCCCTTCTTCACCGCGTTGATCAGGCCGGCCACCGCCGGCAGCGGCGTCCATTTGACATCGATTGCCTCGATCGCGTCACGGGCATGATCGACGGTATCGGCGACCACAAAGGCCACGGCGTCGCCGACATGGCGGACTTCATCCTTGGCGAGGATTGGATAAGGCGGTGCGGTGAACGGATCGGTTTCTAGGTTGAACAGGCACGGCAGGCCGCCGAGCTCGGCGACATCGGCCGCGGTCAGGATCAGCGCCACGCCGGGCATGCCGCGGGCCTTGCCGGCATCGATCGTGTAGGTCGCATGCGCATGCGGCGAACGCAGCATCAGCGCGTGCAATGCGGGAGACGGTGCGACGTCGTCGGTATAGCGGCCCTTGCCGCGAATCAGAGCGTCATCCTCCTTGCGCCGCACACTTTGTCCGACGCCGAACTTGATGGGAGCTGCCATCGTCTCTCCAATTGCCTTGGTTGTTTGTATGCATATTGGCGTGGTTGTCAGCGAAGCGCAAACCGCTTTCCGCCACACGCGGCGCTATCGCACAGCCGGCTCCTATGCATTTGATTTGACAGGTAAAACTATACGCGTCGCAGTGCGAACAGCCAGCCGCGGCCGAACAGCGCGAGGATCAGCAGCGCGTAAACGAAGATGCCGACCGTAACCAGCAGCAGCAGGATCAGCTCATCGCGGAAGATCTGCATCGGCGCGAACCACACATAGGCGAAATGCGAGGTCAGCCACAGTGCGAGCGCGAGCAGCAGGCCGCAAATCGCGAAGGTGCCGAACGAGCGGATCAGCGCGCGATCGAACGCGAGATAGCCGCGGCGCACGGCGAACAGCAGCACCAGCAGGAGATTGACCCAGGCCCCGACCGCGGTCGCGAGCGCGAGCCCGACCTGCGCCAGCGTGCCGACCAGCGCGATCTTCAGCGCGACGTTGACCGCGACCCCGGTCAGCGCCGCCTTCACCGGGGTGGCGGTGTCCTTGCGGGCGTAGAAGGTCGCCACCGCGCTGCGGATCATCACGAAGGGAATCAACCCGACGGCATAGGCCGCGAGCGTGGCGCCGGCGCTGGCGGCATCGGCCTTCGAGAACGCGCCGCGGGCGAACATCGCGCGCATGATCGGATCGGCCACGGTCAGGAACGCCGCCACGAACGGCACCGAGAACAGCAGCGTGAAATCGAAGGCGCGGCGCTGCGCGGCCATGGCGCCGGCGTGATCGTCGGCGGTCAGGCGCCGGGCCATCTCCGGCAGCAGCACGGTGCCGATCGCGATCCCGATCACGCCGATCGGCAATTGATTGAGGCGGTCGGCATAATACAGCGCCGACAGCGCGCCTGCGGGGAGGAAGGTCGCGATGATGGTGTCGGCAAACAGCGCGACCTGCGTTCCCATCGAGCCCAGGGTTGCCGGCCCGAGCGCGCGAAAGAAGGCGCGGACGTCCTCGTCGAGCTTCAACGGCGCGAACCGCGGCAGGCCGCCGTGGCGCGCGAGATCGCCCGCGAGCAGGAAGAATTGCAGAAAGCCCGAGATCAGGACGCCCCAGGCCGCGGCGTGGCCGGCACTTGGGAAGAACGCCGCGAGCGCCAGCGTCATCATCATGGCAAGGTTGAGGAAGATCGGCGCCGCGGCGGCGCTGGCGAAGCGATGCATCACGTTGAGCATGCCGCCATAGAGCGTCACCAGCGTGATCAGGAGCAGATAGGGGAAGGTGATCCGCGTCAGTTCGATCGCGAGCTTGCGCTGTGCTGCGTCATCGGTGAAGCCCGGCGCGAGGATGCTCATCGCCTGCGGCATGAACGCCATCGCCACCACCAGCAGGATCACCTGCGAGGCAAACAGCAGCGTGAAGATGCGGTCGGCGAACAGCCGCGCCGATGCTTCGCCCCGCTCGCCATGAACATGGGCATAGGCCGGCACGAAGGCGGCGTTGAACGCGCCTTCGGCAAAGATCGCGCGGAAATGATTGGGCAGCCGCAGCGCCACGAAGAAGGCGTCGGCGACCGGCCCGGCACCGAGGATCGCCGCAAGCATGATGTCGCGCGCGAACCCTGTGACCCGCGATAGCAGGGTATAGCCGCCGACGGTGAAGATGCGCCCAAGCATGCGCTGCTTCTAGCGCATCATCACCCTACGTCAAAATGACGTATTCAGGACGTTAACGATCCAGGCATGATCCGGCCCGAAAACCGGAAACCACTTTTCGGGATCATGCCTGCAGCGCGCTGCGGACAGCCGCGATGACGCGGTCCTGCGCCGCCTCGTCGAGATAGGGGTGCATCGGCAGGGCGATGACGTCCTTCGACAGGCGCTCGCTGACCGGCAGGCCACCGTCGGCAACCGGATAGTGGCTGTAGGCCGTCTGCTGGTGGACCGACTTCGGATAGTAGATCATGGTCGGCACGCCCTGCGCCTTCAAGGCGGCCGCGAAAGCGTCACGATCGATGCCGTTGGTCAGACGGATGGTGTACTGCGCCCACACCGAGGTGCAGCCCGGAGCAACGCGCGGCACCGCGACTAGGTTGCCGAGCGCCCGCGAATAGCGTTCCGCCACCTTGTTGCGCGCAGCGATCTCGTCGTCGAAGATCTTCAGCTTCTCGAGCAGGATCGCCGCCTGCATGGTGTCGAGCCGCGCCGTGAGGCCGAGCCGCACGTTATCGTACTTGTCCGAGCCCTGGCCGTGCACGCGGATGCTGCGCAGCGTGCGCGCGAGCTCCTCGTCGTCGGTGAAGATCGCGCCGCCGTCGCCGAAACAGCCGAGCGGCTTGGCCGGGAAGAAACTGGTCCCGGTCGCGAGCCCGAAAGTGCCGAGCTTGCGGTTCTTGTAGGTTGCGCCAAAGCCCTGCGCGGCGTCGTCGAGCACGAAAAGGCCCTCGGCGTCGGCGACCGCGACGATCGCATCGTGATCGGCGCTCTGGCCGAACAGATCGACCGGGATCACGGCGACCGGCTTCAGCCCGCGCGCCCGCGCCGTGGCGATGCCGCGCTTCAGCGAATTGACGTCGATGTTGAAGGTCTCTTCGTCGACATCGACGAAAACCGGCGTCGCGCCGGTCAGCGTCACGACCTCGCCGGTCGCACAGAAGGTGAAGGTCGGGCACAGCACCGCGTCGCCCGGCCCGACATTCTTCGCCATCAGGACCATCAGCAGCGCGTCGGTGCCGCTGGCGCAGCTCACCACATGCCTGGCGCCGCTATAGTCCGCCAGCGCCTTCTCCAGCGCCGTGACTTCCGGGCCGTTGATGAACTGGCAATGGTCGAGCACACGCGCGACTGCGTCATCGATCGACTTGCCGAGCCGCCGGCGCTGCGCAGCGATATCGATGAAGGGAATGGGCTCAAGCTGCATATGCTGGTTCATGGAAGCTCTTTGCACGTGTTGAATGGATTACAATCAGCCAGTGAAGGCAATCAGCCGGCGATGCGGCGCGGTCCCTTGCGCATCGTCGAGGCGGCGGGCCGGGCGGGCGATTCCAGGCAGCGGATCGCGATCTCGAGGCTCGCCACGCCTTCGTCGCCGGTCACCGCCGGCAGCTTGCCGCTGCGCACGGCATCCAGGAAGGCGATCAGTTCGGCGCGAAGCGGCTCGTCGTGACCGACCGGCAGATGACGCATCGAGTAGCTGCCGTCGGGCTTGAAGCCGAAGCATTCAGTGACCTGGCGGGTGAGCAGATCGCCCATCACGTATTTGCCGCGGGTTGCGACCGTGACGTTGCGCGCCTTGAACGGCGTCAGCCAGTTGGTGTTGATGTGGGCGAGCACGCCGGACGCCGTGCGGAATTGCAGCAGCGCGATGTCCTCGCGCTCGGCGACCGCGCTCGAGAGCTGCGGCTGCACCTCGACGATATCGGACTCGGTGAACCAGCGGATCAGGTCGATGTCGTGCACGGCGAGGTCGATCACGACGCCGACATTGGACATCCGCGGCGGGAACGGGCCGACCCGGGTGATGCCGATCGACAGGATGTCCTCACCCGAGATCGCCTGCTTGATCGCGGCGACCGCCGGATTGAAACGCTCGACATGGCCGACCATCAGCGTGACGCCGGCCCTCTCGGCGGCAGCGACGATCTCGCGGCCCTCTTCGACCGTGGATGCGACCGGCTTCTCGACCAGGATATGGATGTTTCGCGCGATGCAGGCGAGCGCAATTTCGTGATGCAGGTGGGTGGGGGCTGCGATCGTCACCGCGTCGATGCCCTCGGCGAGCAGCTGATCGAGGCTTTCGAAGGCGCGGCAGCCTACCAGATCGATGGCGCGCGCGCGGTGCTCCGGGAGCGGATCGACGATGCCGATCAATACTACGCCGGGCAGTCCAGCCAGGACGCGGGCATGGTTGCTGCCCATCACGCCGGCGCCGATCACGCCGACGCGCAATGCGCGGCCGATATCGGCCTTCGCGCCGGCTGCGGACACTTTTGCATTCATATTGTAGACCCCAAGTGACGTTCTGGCGGTTGTCCGGCTTTCTCAGGAAGCCACCCCGGCTCCGAGGGAATCAGCACCAAAGCTCTATTTCGACTTGGCGCTCAATTCCGATCTGGCGCTTTTGGCGCAAATCACGCCCCCGCTTCGTTGGCAGCCGCTATAGCACGGCGCCACAAATGTGGCGAATGCCAACAACGAAATCCGGACACGTTTTGATTCAAAGAGTTACATCGCCCGTGACTCGTGATCGGACCCGGGACCCGGCTCAGGTGCGCTGATAGTCGTCCTCGATGCGGATGATATCGTCCTCGCCCAAATAGCTGCCGGTCTGCACCTCGATCAGCTCGAGCTGGATTTTGCCGGGATTCTCCAGCCGGTGCACCGCGCCGATCGGGATGTAGATCGATTCGTTCTCGTGCACCGTCTTGATCAGCTCGTTGACGGTGACTTGTGCGGTCCCGCGCACCACGATCCAGTGCTCGGAGCGGTGATGGTGCTTCTGCAAGGACAGCCGCCCGCCCGGCTTGACGATGATGCGCTTGACCTGGTGGCGGTCGCCATTGTCGACCGACTGATATGAGCCCCAGGGGCGGTGCACCTTGATATGGTTCTCGGTCACCTCGGGTGCGGACACTTTCAATTTCGCGACCAGCCGCTTCAGCCCATTGGCGTCATTCTGGCGTGACACCAGCACGGCGTCCTGGGTCGCGACCACAACGAGATCGTCGACGCCTTCGAGCGCAACCAGCGCCCGGTCGGTCGAGACGTTGCAATTGCGTGAGTCCTCGAACACCGCGGTGCCGCGCGCAGCGTTGCCGAGGCTGTCCTTGTCGGAGAGCTCCCAGACCTGGCGCCAAGAGCCGATGTCGGACCAGCCGCACGCCACCGGCACCACTGCCGCATGGGACGTCTTCTCCATGACCGCGTAATCGATCGAGATCGCCTTTGCTGCGCCGAAGGCCTGGGCGTCGAGCTTGACGAAGCCGAGATCGCGCGCCGCCGTGGCAACCGATTGCTCCACCGAGGCAACGCTGTCCGCATCGACATTGCGATACTCGTCGAGCAGCACGCTGGCGCGGAACATGAAGTTGCCGCTGTTCCAGAGATGGCCCGCATCGATATAACCGGCTGCGGTTGCGACATCCGGCTTCTCGACGAACTTCGCCACCGCGCGCACCTCGCCGGCGACCACCTCGCCCGGGTTGATGTAGCCATATTCGGTGGCGGGCCGCTCCGGCTTGACGCCGAACGTCACGATCCGGCCGGCTTCCGCAGCCACCAATCCGCCGCGGCACGCGGCGACGAAGGCCGGCGTATCGCGCACCAGATGGTCGGCGGCGAGCGCCAGCACGATCGCTTCGCTGTCGCGGCTCTGAGCGAACACCGCACCGGCCGCGATCGCGGGCCCCGAGTCTCGGCGCATCGGCTCCAGCAGCACGTCGGCTTCGCGGCCGATCTCGGCCAGCTGCTCCAGCACCATGAAGCGATAGGCCTCGTTGGTGATCACGATCGGCCGCTCGAACAGGCCTGCGTCGGAGACCCGCAGCATCGTCTCCTGGAAGGTCGAGCGCGCCCCAAACAGCGACAGGAACTGCTTCGGATGCACTTCGCGTGACGCCGGCCAAAGCCGCGTGCCCGCACCGCCGCACATGATCAGGGGAATAATTCGTCGATCCATCGATGCCTCAAGTCCTGTCGTGCAAGAGTGCTGTCGTGCAAATCCGTATCCGTCCGCGGACGACACACCAAATTGGTCCGGGCCGCCGCGACCGACAGCCCTGTTACCTGAGAAGCACTATCCGAGCAGTATCACGCGCCCCCACGCGTCTGGTCGGATTTTACCGGTATCGTAAACCCCCGGTGAGTGGCTGGCCGCCCCCCGTTCCGACCTCTTTAGCCGCCCGGTCGCGCCCGCCGCAATAGGGGTGAGTACGGGTATTGCCAGATCGGTGCGGAAACCATACCAAGGCGGCGAATTTGGGCGCGCGAAAGCGTTTTGCGCTGTTTTTGACACACTCTGAAACCTGGCAGCGCGAACGGAAATGCGCCAAATCCTGCTTTCGACCATCAAGATCCTGATCTCGGCAGCGCTGCTTTATTTGTCGCTGCGCAAGGTCAATCTGTATGACCTTGCTGCCCGCATCCAGATCGAGAGCCTGGGCTGGCTCGGCCTCGCGATCGCGGTCACGTTCCTGCAGATCTTCCTTGGGGTGTTGCGCTGGCGCGAAATCGGCGTGGAGTGCGGCGCACCGCTGGAGACCCGGCAGGCGATGCGCTTCAACGTGATCGGCACCTTCTTCAACCAGACACTGCCGTCCTCGATCGGCGGCGACGCCGTGCGGCTTTGGCTGGTCGCCCGCGCCGGCGCGGGCTGGCGCGCGGCCACCTATTCGATCTTCGTCGACCGCGCGATCGGACTGATCGCCCTGGCCGTCGTGATCGCCGCCACCCTGCCCTGGAGCTATCGGCTGATTTCCGATTCCCACGGCTGGACGGCTTTGCTGCTGCTCGACCTCGCCGCACTCGCGGCCGGATTTGGCTTCCTGTTGATCGGCGTGTTGCCGTGGCCCTGGCTGAAGCAATGGTGGGCAACCCATCACATCCACGCCTGCGCGGTCATCGCGAACCGCGTGTTGTTCAGCCGCGAGCATGGATTGAGGGTCGCAACGCTTTCGATCGCTATTCACGTGGTGACCGTCGTGATCGGCTGGTGCGTGGTGAAGTCGATCACGGCTCCCGTCACCTTCGGCCAGATCTTCCAGTTGTTGCCGCCGGTGATGCTGATCACGATGATGCCGATCTCGATCGCGGGCTGGGGCGTGCGCGAAGCCACGATGGCGCTGGCCTTCGGCTATGCCGGATTGATCGCGAACGAGGGCGTCAACATCTCGCTCCTGTTCGGCGCAGTGTCGTTCGTGGTCGGCGTGTTTGGCGGCCTGGTATGGATCCTGAGCCCGGAAAAGGCCGCCAAGGGCGCCGAGCCGATCGAAGTCCCGGGATCGCAATCGCGAGTCCCGGGATCGCAATCGCGAGTCCCGGGATCGCAGTAGCCGGACCAGAATGAACGCTTTCGAAATCCTCCTGTCGTTGATCGCAGCGGTTCTGGCCGCATCGATCTCGGCCGTCCTGATCCGGGCGACGCGGCCTCTGCTGTTGCGTGTGGCACTGGCGAAGCCGAATGCGCGCTCGTCGCACCGCACTCCAACGCCGCAGGGCGCAGGCATCGCGGTCATCGCAGCCACGCTGCTCGCGGGCGGACTCGTCATCGCCCTCACCGGATCGCCGGACCTGACTATTCCATTCGTCGTGCTCTCGGCCTGCCTGTTCATCGCGGTGGTGGGCTTTGCCGACGACATCCGCTCCTTGCCCGTCGTCCCGCGGCTGTTGCTGCAGGGTGCCGCGGTTGCGGCCGTGGTGTTTGCGGTGCCGGGCGATCTCAGGCTGATCCCGGCCTGCCCGGCCTGGTTCGAGCGCGGCCTGCTGCTGATTGCCGGTCTCTGGTTCGTGAACCTCGTCAACTTCATGGACGGGCTCGACCTGATGACCGCCGCCGAAGCCGTGCCGATCACCGTGGCGGTCGCCCTGCTCGGCAGCTTCGGCCATGTCCCGCCTGCGCCTGCGCTGGTCGCGGCAGCCCTGTGCGGAGCGCTGCTCGGCTTCGCGCCGTTCAATCGGCCGGTGGCAAAGATCTTCCTCGGCGATGTCGGCAGCCTGCCGATCGGGCTGCTGCTGGGCTGGTGCCTGCTCGAACTCGCTTTGCATCAGCAGTTCGCCGCCGCGCTGCTGCTGCCGCTGTACTATTTGACGGATGCGACGGTCACGCTGTTTCGTCGCATGGCGCGGCGCGAGCCATTCTGGGCCGCGCACCGCTCGCACTTCTATCAGCGCGCGACCGACAACGGATTCACGGTGTGGCGCGTCGTCGGCGAGGTCTTTGGACTTAACGTGGTGCTGGCGCTGCTCGCATTCGCTTCGGTCGCACTCAATTCCCTCACCGCGGACATCGCGCTGCTGGTGGCCGGCGTGCTCGCCGCCGCCTGGCAGCTGCGCCGCTTCTCGCGACCGCTCTGATCACGTCAGGTCAGACATCCGTCTGACGCAGCGCTCGCCTCAGCCCCTCATCGAGGCTGATCGGCTGCTGCCATCCGGTGCTTGCAACCTTGGAGAGATCAAGCTCGAGAGAGGCGAACAGGCTGTCATAGGCTTCCTTGCGGCCACCCATCGTGAGCGACATCCTCAGGAGCGATGACGGCAGCCAGAACAGGCGCGGCGAGGTTTCTGCCGCGCGGGCAAGGCGCTCGACGAATTCCCGCGTCGAGACCTGTTCGCGGTCAGCCACCAGAAACACGTCGAAATCATTTCCCGGTTGCGACAGCCGGTGCAGGATGAACGACGCCAGGTTTTCCGCCGACAGGAACGCGCGGCGATTCTTCACATAAGCGAGCGGAAGCGGCATGCGCTTGATCACTGCACGCTTGAGCAAGGCGAAATTTCCCTTTGCACCGGCGCCGTAGATCAGCGGCGGCCTGATGACGGTCACCCTCATGCCGCTGCCCGGCACGATCTCCTTCAAGCCAACCTCGGCGGCCGCCTTCGAGTTTCCGTAGAGGCCGCGGGGTGTCAGGACATCGTCCTCGCGAAACGGAGGACGCCCGTAGTTGCTGCGCCCATGCACCAGGATCGTGCTGACGAAAATGAAATCCCGAATGCCCGCAGCGGCCGCGGAACGCGCCAAATGCAGCGTGCCCTCGATATTGACGTTGCGGTAGAGCTCGATCGCGTGTTCGTCGGACTGCTGGTGAACGCGGGCCGCAAGGTGAACGACCGCGTCCACGCCGTCGAGCGCGGCGCGCCAATCGGTGGCGGGACTGAGCGAGTCGATCATCACGTCGTTGGCATCTTGCGGCGGGGTTCGCACCGCGCGGCGCACCACCCAGCCGCTGCGCGCGAGCACGGGCACCACATGGCGACCGACAAAGCCGCTGGCACCCGTCACCAGAACCCTCCGGCGGCTATCAGTCATGCGGTCCGCTCCACATCGCGATTGGATAGCAGCTCCTCAACCAGCGCGGCGTAGCTCGCCAGCGCCCGCTCCGGACTGAAGGTCCGCGCGGTCGCGACGGCGCGTTCGGCCATCGCTTCGTCCTGCGATCGCGACGCCAGCCTGATGGCATCGGCGAGCTGATCAGGCCTTCCCGGTGTGACGACCCAGCCCAGCCCGTTTTCACTGACAGTGAGCGCCGCCTCGGCTTCGGGCTCGGAGACGAGGATCACGGGCCGGCCGGCTGCGAGCAGATTATAGAACCGGCTCGGCACCGACACGCCGGCGACATCCTTGCGATAGGGAATGAGCCAAACGTCTGCACTGGAGAGAAGCGCATCCAGCTCGCCGTCCGCAACGCGGTCGACCAGCGTGACGTTGGCCAGTTGCGCAGTGGCCTGCATGTCCTTCAACCGCGCGAAGCCCATGCCCCAGCCCGACAGCAGGAAATGGATATCGCGTTCGTCACGCAACAGCCCCGCGGCCTGGAAGACGATGTCCGGATCGTGGGTGAAGCCCAGATTGCCGGACAGGCCGACGACGAAGTGGGCGGCAATGGCCTTGCGAAACGGATTGTCGGGGCTGACAGGGCGGTTGCCGGGGGTGAGCGTGGCCCAGTTCGGGATAAACCTGATCTTGTCCTGTGTCATTCCACCATACCGCAGCAACAGCTTCTCGGCGTCGCGGCCGATGACGATGACGGCGTTCAAGGCATGGAACATCAGCACGTTGATCGCGCGCATCGCCCGCGCAACCAGCGAGGCCGGCCGCAGCAGCCCGGCCATCACGAGGACGTCGGGAAACAGGTCGTGCAGGATCAGCGCCGACTTCGCCCCCTTCAACCTTGCCGCGGCGGCGACCGCATAAGGAAGCGCGAAGGGAGCGGTCACCGTCAGGGCCACGTCACCTCGCTGCAGCCGTGACAGCAGCGCAAAGAAGATCCGGCCGGTGAACAGCGCTTCCGCCAGCGCGCGCTTGATCAGCGCCGCCTTTCCCGGCAGCCGGTTCCTGATCTCGACGACGACCGGTCGCCCGGGCGCAGGCGCACACGCCGAACCGGGCATCCCGGAGACGACCATCACGTCTGCCTCCTGCGCGATCCGCTCGGCGATCGCCGACATGATCGCGGCGGTCGTGCTGTGGTCCGGCGGATAGTGCTGGCTGACGACCACGACTTTTCGAGAACTACGCATCAATGGCTTTCGAAACGGTACTGCCCCATCGCCCGCAGGACGACGCGGTCAGGCGGCATTCGATCCGAACTCGGGCACGGCGTCCTGAAGGACGGCACGGATGGTCACGCGGTCATCTCTCTCGATCGCATCCTCCAGCGCTGCAAGCCACTTGCGCAACGTCGACATCGGAGGCTGGTTCGGCTTGGCCGCCATGACGCCGGCGACGCCGATTTCGAGCGTCGGCTCCTGGCTTGCGAACAGGATCTCGTTCAACCGCTCGCCGGGGCGGATGCCGCTGAACACGATCTCGACGTCGACGCCGGGTTGCAGGCCCGACAGCCGGATCATCCGCTCGGCGAGATCGACGATCTTGACCGGCTGGCCCATGTTCAGCACATAGACCGAGACGTCAGGCCGCGCCGGCGTCGCGGCGTGCGTCGCTGCCGTGATCACGAGATCGCAGGCTTCGCGGATCGTCATGAAGTAACGAACCATGTCCGGATGGGTCACCGTGATCGGTCCGCCGGCCTCGATCTGGGCCTTGAATTTCGGCACCACGGATCCGTTGGACGCCAACACGTTGCCGAACCGCACCGAGATCAACCGCATGTGCGGCTTGCCCTTGGCCTCGGTCATCAGGTCGTGGTCCAGCGCCTGGCAGTACATTTCCGCAAAACGCTTGGTCAGGCCCAGCATCGACACCGGCTCGATCGCCTTGTCGGTCGAGATCATCACCATCGCGCTGGCGCCCGCGGCGCGCGCAGCGTCGGCCACGTTCACCGACCCGAAGATGTTGGTCTTGACGCCCTCGCTCCAGTCACGCTCCAGGATCGGCACATGCTTGAGTGCCGCGGCATGGAACACAATGTCGGGCTTGAACTCGCTCATCAGGCGCGTGATGCGCTCGCGATCCCTGATGTCGGCGATCCGGCCCTCGATCTCGGGACCGCTGTCGCGCGCGGACAGCGCCTCGGTGACCGCATAGAGCGCCGGCTCCGAGTTCTCAACGACCAGCAAGCGCGCCGCGCCGAAGGTCGCGACCCGCTCGCAGATTTCCGCGCCGATCGAGCCGCCGCCGCCGGTCACGATGACGGACTTGCCCTTCACCAGTGTCTCGAGCCGCGCGTAGTCGATCTTCTGGCTCGGACGCAGCAGCAGGTCCTCGACCGCGACATTGGTGAGCCGCGGAGCATCGCCGCCCTCCAGCGACGGCAGGCGACTGACCATCAGACCGAGCCGCTTGGCGCGCATCAGCACGCTTTCCGGATGGGCGTCCGGCTCGAACGCCGAGGGCGTCATGACCACGCGCTTGATCGGCCGCTGGCGGTTCTCGAAATCCCGAATCACGGCCTCGATGTCATCGACGCCGCCGAGCACGGGAATGTTGCGGATCATCTGGCCCAGATCCGCGTTCGACGGCGAGAGCACGCCGACCGGCCAGAGCCGCTTGATGGCGCCGTTCTCGATACCGCGCAGCACGACTTCCGCGTCGGCCGTGCGTCCGACCAGCAGCGCCGGCGCGGCGTTGTCGGACCGGGCATGAGAACGTGTGCGCGAATAACGGAAGTAGCGATAGCCCAGGCGCAACGCGCTGAGCGCGAACACCTCAAGGAAGAAGAACAGGATGATCGTGACCCGGCCGAGGAAAACCGGACTTGGCGAATTCGCCCCGGTGAAGAAGTAGACGTAGTCCAGCACGACCAGCGCCAGCGTCAGCACCGCCGCGACCCGCAGGATATTCACCGCGTCCGGCAGCGAGGTGAAGCGCCATTTCGCCGTGGTCAGATTGGAGAGGTAGCTGACCACAACACTGAACAGCACGAACCAGGGCAGAATGCGCAGCAAATGCGGCAATCGATCGGTAAGGAGGCTGCCCTCGAAACGCAGATAAAAGCTCGCCAACAACGCAAATGTCGTCGCGAGCGCGTCATGCAGCAGAATCAGGAAGTTGCGCAGGGTGAGTTGTGAAAGGCGCGTCATCTAACGGACGGGTTGCCGGCAACTGGGAGTTCGCGATGAGACATTGGCAGGCTGATAGCGTATCTGCAGTGTCCTTGCCAGCGATCATGGACGAACAGGAGGTTCAGGTTCCACATTGGGGCCCAATCTCTCCTTCAGCACCATGCCGCCCGCGACCCCGACACCCAGCACATACATCCAGCCTTCGTGAAAGTCGAAGATGTGTGAATTGAATAACGAACTCGTAATATTCTGTACCACGACGAGAAGTCCGATCCAGTTGACGAGACCGTCGCCTCGGAACAGCAAGAGGTGCAGTAACCACATCGCATACAGGATCGCTACACCCAGAATGCCCCACTGCACGGCGACGTTCAACGTTTGATTGTGAGGGTTTCCGATCACCTCGCCAGAGGCCTGGGTCACACCGCCGGTCGCGACGCGCTCGAACAGGCCGCGCGTCGCTCCGGTGCCATGGCCGACGACCGGAGCCTCGGCAAAGAAGCCGAGCGACTTTCGCCAGAATTCGAGCCGCAAACCGACCGACGTCGGCTCGTTGCGCTCCTTGTAGAGCTTGTAGTCGCGCTCGAATGACTCGGCCGTCGAACGCAATTGCGGCGACGCATACCACGCCACCACGGATAACGCAGCGGCCGCGCACAGGATCAGCACGATGCTGCGCCAGCGCAAATGGAGCAGCGCGAATATTGCGAACATAATCGGAACTGTCACCAAGGCAGTCCGCGATACCACCACCAGCGCCATGTTGGCGAACAGGCTGAGCGCAATCGCGATCAGCAGCATGGCCGGCAGGATGCGTTTGGCCCGCAGCAGCATGACGATCGGATAGGCCAACGCGACCGCGCACAAGGTGAATTCCTGGCTCTGGTCGATGTAGTTCTTGACGAAGACTCCCTGCTCGCCAGGGGCGGGCGCCCTCAGCGCGAGGTTGGGATAAGCAAGCACCAGCCACGACATCAGCATCAACAGCGTGCAGGACACGAGGAAGGCCACGAACACCCATGTGCCGCGGGTCGAGCGCTGAAAATGATAGAGCAGGACCGGAAGCACCAGGAGCTTTGCGGTCGGCCCGACCGCGTAGAGTCGCGCGCCCCATTCGGCGTCCGACCAGAGCGTGCCGGCGAGCGCGAGGCAAAACAGCACGATCGGCGCCACGCAGATCGGCCGCTTCAGCAGCGCCCAGAACGCCCTCAGGTCGACGGTCGGCGCAATCGCGATTAGCAGCACCACGCCAAAGATGCCGACCAGCGACGTCGACCACGGCAGCGACAGCGCGATCAGCACCGCGACCACATCGGTCGTGGTGTGCCAGCGCGCCGGATCGCGCCAGGCCGGGCACGCCGCGGCGGGTGCCGGGGATGCCATGCTCGCGCTCACGCCTTGCCCTCACGGGCGCGCGCAACCAGCGACGTCGTGCTGTGGCCGGGCAGGACCTCGACCAGCACCACCTCGCCGCCGGCGGCCTCGACGATCTCGTGGCCGACCACCTGCTCGCGGGTATAGTCGCCGCCCTTGACCAGCACGCTCGGCCGCACCTTGGTGATCAGATTGATCGGCGTGTCTTCCTCGAAGATCGCGACGAGATCGACGGCTTCCAGCGCCGCCAGCACCTCGGCGCGGGCGCGCTCGTTCTGCACCGGACGCCCCTCGCCCTTCAGCCGCTTCACCGAGGCGTCGCTGTTCAGCCCGACGATCAGGCGGTCACAGGCGCTGCGCGCGGCGGTCAGCACCTTGACGTGGCCGGGATGCAGGATGTCGAAACAGCCGTTGGTGAAGCCGATGCGCAGATCCCGCCGGCGCCATTCCGCAAGGTGCGCATCGATATCGCCGCCGGCCGGGACGATCTTCTCCTCGGCCGCCAGCGAAGCATGCGGCAGGATATTTCGCCGCAATTCGGCCGGCTTGACGATCGCGGTACCGGTCTTGCCGACCGCAACCGCCGCTGCGGCACTCGCAATCCGCAGCGCGCCTTCCCAGTCGGCACCGCCCGCCAGCGCCAGTGCCAGCGCCGCTGCAACGGTATCGCCGGCCCCGGAGACGTCGCGCACCTTGACCGGCAGCGCCGGCACATGGATCGACTCGCCTGCCCGCGTCACCAGCGTCATGCCGCGCTCGCCCTGCGTCACCAGCATCGCCTCACAATCCGCGAGGTGCATCGCATCAGGCGCGGCCTGCGCGATGCTGTCCTGGCTATCGGCGCGGCTGCGGGTCGCCTCGGCGAATTCCTTGCGGTTCGGCGTCAATACGGTCGCACCGCGATAGATCGCGAGATTGGCGCTCTTGGGATCGACGATCACGCGCTTTTGCGCCTGGCGCGCGGCGTCGATCACGTTCCGGATCACCCGCGCGGTGAGCACGCCCTTGGCATAATCCGACAGCAGCACGATGTCGGCGCGCGCAAGACGCGGCAGGATCGCATCGATCAGCTGCTGCTCGACGGCCGGCGCGGCCGGCGCGGCGAGCTCCCAATCGGAGCGCAGCATGTGGGTCGAGAACTGTTCGGAGACGAAGCGCACCTTGCGCGTGGTCGGACGCGCGGCGTCGCGCACCAACACGGTCTCGATGCCGGCCTCTTTCGCCAGCGCCTCGGTCAACACCGTGCCAGCGGCATCCTCGCCGATCAGGCCGACGAAGATGCAGTGTCCGCCGAGCGAGGCGATATTGCGCGCGACGTTGCCGGCGCCGCCGATATTGACCTCGCTGCGCCTGACCGCGATCACCGGCGCCGGCGCCTCCGGCGAGATTCTCGACACTTCGCCATAGACGAACTCGTCGAGCATGAGGTCGCCGACGCAGAGCACGGTCTGGCCGGACATTGCACGCGAGATCGCTTCAAAATCGAACATCGGTCACCGTCATTCCGCTCTAGCGATAGCGATCCGCGCGATCGAGAAAGCCCTTCACATAGGCCTCGACCGCGTCTTCCAACCGGGTAAAGCCGCCATTGTATCCGGCACGTCCGAGACGATCGACAACGCTCTGGGTGAAGTATTGGTAACTGCCGCGAATCTGCTCGGGCATGTCGACATACTGGATGTTCGGTGGAAGCCCGAGCGCGCCGTAGGCCGAGACGATCAGGTCCTTGAAGCTGCGCGCCTTGCCGGTACCCACATTGAATAACCCGCTGACCCTCGGCGTCGCGATCAGCCACATCACCACCCGCACGACGTCGTCGACATAGATGAAGTCGCGGCGCTGATCGCCGTCGGCGATGCCCTCGCGATGTGATTTGAACAGCTGCACGACGCGGCCTGCTCTGATGTCATCGAAGCGGCGCGCCAGGACGCTCATCATCGGGCCCTTGTGATATTCGTTCGGGCCGAACACGTTGAAGAATTTCAGCCCCGCCCATTGCGGCGGCAGACGCTCGCCTTTCGCCACGCGCCCGGCGACCGCAAGGTCGAACAGGTTCTTGCTCCAGCCGTAGAGGTTCATCGGCCGCAGCCGCTTGAGCGCCTCGGCAGACGCGTCGTCGTCAAACCCCTGCTCGCCATCGCCATAGGTCGCCGCCGACGAGGCGTAGATGAACGGCGTGGCATTCGCGGTGCACCAGTCGAGCAGCCGCATCGACAGGCGGAAATTGGTCTCGATCACCAGATCGCCGTCGGTCGCGGTGGTCTCGGAGATGGCGCCGAGATGGATGACGGCGTCCAGCCGCCGCCCCTGCAGCCAGGCGCTGAGCTCGCCCGGGGGGACGAAATCGGCAAGCTGACGCTTGGCCAGGTTCCGCCACTTGCCGTCCTGCCCAAGGATATCGCAGACCGCAACGTCGCTGCGCCCGGCGTCATTCAACGCGGCCACGACGTTCGATCCGATAAAACCGGCACCCCCGGTTACCAGAAACATGATGAAATCCCGCCAGATTCCTTTGCAGCCGCCAGCTTTGCCCCAGTCCCGCGCCACAGGCAACGACGGCTTTACCTCTAATCGCGAACCGGTTACCGACTTGGCCGCGCCCGATCCGGCTTTGGCCCATTTAGAAATGAATATTGATTCAATATCTGATATCGAAACGCAGGATACCGAGGATACCAGACCTATCCTCGTCGTGCCCTATGTTTGGATCGGCGATTTCGTGCGCGGCCACACCGTGGTCCGCGTGCTCCGCAAGCGCTGGCCCAACCGGCCGGTCGACCTGCTGACCAGTAGCCTCTGCGC
The DNA here is from genome assembly GCF_050435825.1 of Bradyrhizobium sp. I1.14.4. Lineage (NCBI taxonomy): Bacteria > Pseudomonadati > Pseudomonadota > Alphaproteobacteria > Hyphomicrobiales > Nitrobacteraceae > Bradyrhizobium > Bradyrhizobium sp. I1.14.4. Next base: position 19,287 of record NZ_JBNDLA010000016.1, read on the forward strand.
GCCCCTGGTCGATTATATGCCCGGTGTCCGCGCCGCCGTTGTCTTCGACCTGCCGCGTAGCCGGCTGGCGCTGGCCCAGCAGCAGGCGCTCGCCGCCGAGTTTCGGGCCCGGAACTACGCCACCGCGCTGGTGCTGCCGCGCACCTGGAAGGCTGCCCTCGCGCCGGCACTGGCGGGTATCCCCGAGCGGGTCGGCTTCTTTGGCGAGGCACGGTTCGGCCTGATCAATGCGATGCGATGGGGCGAAAAGAAGCAGCCGCGCTTCATCGACAAGAACGCCGTCCTGGCGCTGCCCGACGGCGCGGCGCGCCCACCGGAATGGCCGGTGCCGCAGCTCAGTGTCCCCGCGGACGAGGTCCGCCGATGGCGGCAAGCCAATGGCCTGGGCACCGCACCGGCGATCGCACTCGGACCCGGCTCGGTCGGCGTCTCCAAGCGCTGGACCTATTATCCGGAAGCCGCGCGGCTGTTCGTCGAACACGGCTTCGACGTCTGGGTGGTCGGCGGGCCCGGTGAGAAGGCGCTGGCGCAGGAGATCGTCGCAACCGGCGGCGCGCGGGTGCGCGATCTCACCGGCACCGATTTGCGCAACGGCGTGCTGGCGATGGCTGCGGCCAGCGTCTCGATCTCCAACGACTCCGGGCTGATGCACATCGCGGCCGCGATCGGCACCCCGACCATGGGCATCTTCGGCCCGACCGATCCCGATCTCTGGGCTCCCCTCAACGGCCTCGCCGCGACAGTGCTGCAGACCAAGAGCAAGCTGCCGTGCCAGCCGTGCCAGCGCACGATCTGTACCATGAACGATCATCGCTGCATGCGCGACATCGCACCCGAAGAGGTCGTGGAGATCGCGCAGCGTGTGCTGGCTCAGATCAACGCACGATAGACCGCCGCTATCGCGCGGGCTTCGGCATCGAGGCTGAACTTATCCACAACTCGTTGGCGCGCCCGCGCCCCCATCGCCGCGGCCGATGCCGGATCGCCCATCAGGGGCTCGAGCGTGGCCGCCAGCGCGGCGGCATCGCCGGGCGGCGTTAGCACGCCGGTGACACCGTCCTCGACAACGAATTCGGCCGCGCCCGCGCGCGCGGCCACCAGCGCCGCGCCCGCCGACATCGCCTCGATCAAGGTCAGGCCAAAGCCTTCGTTGCGCGAGGTGAAGGCGTAGATCGTCAGCCGCTGGTACCAGCGCACGACATCCTCGATCGGCAATTCGCCTGTCATGATGATGCGCGATTGCAGCCCGGCGGCCTCGATGCGCCGCTTCAGTTCGCCGGCGAAGCCTTGCTGCTCCGGCACCACGGCGCCGACGATGACGGCGGTGAAATCGGGATAGCGCGGCAGCAGCCTGCACATCGCCTCGACGAACACGTCGCTGCCCTTCTGCGCGCGCACCCGACCGAAGCAGCCGATCGCATAGCGCCCCGGCAATCCGCTCTCGGCAAAAGCTGCGGCGCGATCGGCCGGCGGCGCATAACGGTCGGTGTCGACGCCGTGCATCACAACGGTGGCATCGCGCTTCAGATAGGAGGCCGACAGCGGGCTGGTGGCGATGATCGCGTCCATGTTGCGGATCAGCCAGCGCGTCAGCCAGGTGTGATGGCGCTGCGCGGCCGAGGTGAAAAGCAGTTTCAGCGGCCAGCCGAGCGCGCGCAGCAGAAGCCCTGCAATCATCTCGTCATTACGCCGCGCATGCCAGATCAGCGGCGACGCCCGCCGCCACAGGCGCATGAGATCGACAAATCCCATCGCCTCGATGCCGTCCGGTCGATGCGAGCCGAGCCATGCCGCGCGAAACACGTTTGCAAGCTTCGGCGCCACCATGCGGTTGGTCGCGGTGACACCCGAATAGCGTCGGTGCAGATTGGGCACGATGAGCTGCAGCTCACCGGAAGATGTGTTCTCGATCGGCACGCAAGTCTCCGTTTCGCGCAAGTTCCTATACGCAACATTAAGCATAGTGGCCAGTTCGGCCGCGGCGAAACCCCCTCTTCACCGCGCTCCCGCTAGCATCACGAGTTAAAGAATATCGGGAGAGCTCTATCCATGACCGTGCTCGTGACCGGCGGTGCCGGCTATATCGGAAGTCACATGGTCCATGCGCTGGTCGATGCCGGCGAGAACGTCGTCGTGATCGACAATCTCTCCACCGGCTTCTCCGCGTTCCTGCCCGAAGGTGTTCCGCTGTTCATTGGCGATGCCGGCGACGAAAACCTCGTCGAGGGCGTGATCGCACAGCACGGCATCGACAGCATTATCCATTTCGCCGGCTCGGTCGTGGTGCCGGATTCGATGCGCGATCCGCTCGGCTACTATCGCAACAACACCATGACGACGCGCAGCCTGCTCAATGCTGCCGTGAAGGGCGGCGTCAACCGCTTCATCTTCTCCTCGACCGCGGCCGTCTACGGCAATCCGGACCAGGTGCCGGTGCCGGAGATTGCTCCGACGCGTCCGCTGTCGCCCTACGGCTCCTCGAAGCTGATGACCGAGATCATGCTGCACGACGTCGCCTCGGCCCATGGCATGAGCTACGTCGTGCTGCGCTACTTCAACGTCGCCGGCGCCGACCCGAAGGGCCGCGCCGGCCTTGCCACCATCGGCGCCACCCATTTGCTCAAGATCGCGGTAGAGGCCGCGACCGGCCAGCGCGCCAAGATCGACGTCTTCGGCACCGACTATCCGACCCAGGACGGCAGCTGCGTGCGCGACTTCGTCCATGTCAGCGACCTGGTCGAGGCGCATCGCTCGGCGCTGTCCTATCTGCGCTCGGGCGGACAATCGGTGACGATGAACTGCGGTTATGGCCGCGGCTATTCCGTGCTCGAGACGATCGAGGCGGTACGCCGGGTCTCGATGCGCAACTTCGCGGTCGCCTACGCCGCACGCCGGCCCGGCGACATCATGACCATGGTGGCCGATACCTCAAGGATCCGCTCGCTGCTCGACTGGACCCCGCGCTACGATGATCTCGAGACCATCGCAAGCCATGCGCTGGCCTGGGAGGAGAAGCTGTTCCGGGAGCGCGAGGCCCCGGCGCGACAGGCAGAATCGGCCTAAAAATCAAGCCGTTATCAAGCAGTTATTGTGCTTGAAAAAGCCCCGCCAAGCGGGCAAGGAGGTCCGCAACCCTGACGGCCGGCGCCGCCCGCCGTCAATGGAACGCGGATGGCTCAGTTTCCAAAGAAAATTACCGACGATCCCTATGGCGCGGCGATCCTGATTCGCCGCCTGGTCACGGAACAGGGGATCACCTACTGGCGGCGCTATTTGACGGCGTTCGCCCTGATGGCCGTTGCCGCCGGCTCGACGGCGGGCGCCACCTATGTGCTCGGCCAGGTGATCAACCAGGCCTATGTCGACAAGAACATCCCCGGCATCGCCATGTTCGCCGGGATCACGGTCGCGCTGCTGTTCGTCAAGGGCGTGGCGACCTACGGCCACATGGTGATCCTGTCCAAGATCAGCAACGCCATCCTGGCGCGGAACCAGCGGCAATTGTTCGCCAAGCTGATGAGCGAAAGCATCGGCTTCTTCTCCCAGCGGCACTCATCGGAATTCCTGGCGCGGCTTACCGCTGGCGCCAAGTCGATCACCGACGTGCTCAACATGCTGGTCAATGCGATCGGACGCGACTTCCTGATGCTGATCAGCATGGTCGCCGTCATGGTGTGGCAGGACCCGCTGATGTCGTTCATCGGGCTCGTGGCAGTGCCGCCGGCGATGCTGATGCTGCGCACGCTGGTGAAGCGGATCAAGGGCCTCGCCTACAACCAGTTCACCGGCACCGCCGACATCATGGAGACAATGCAGGAATCGCTGCAGGGCATCCGCACCGTCAAGGCGTTCACGCTGGAAGACACCATGCAGCAGCGGATCGACGAGAACATCGCGATCGTCGAGCGCAACGCCAACAAGATGGCGCGCGTCGCCAACCGCTCCAACCCGCTGATGGAAATGCTCGGCGGCTTCGCGGTCGCCGGCTGTCTGATGTATGGCGGCTACAGCGTGGTGGCGCTCGGTTCCACGCCGGGCCAGTTCTTCACGTTCCTGACCGCCTTCCTGATGGCGACCGAGCCGGCCAAGCGGCTGGCGCGGCTCAACATCGACCTCAACAGCCAGCTGGTCGGCGCACGGATGCTGCTCGAGGTGGTCGACAGCCCGGCCAGCGAGCAGGCCGATGACGACAGGCCGACGCTCAAGCTCTCCGATGCGCGGATCGAGCTGCGCGACGTCAGCTTTGCCTATCGCGCCGGTGAACCGGTGCTGAACCGCATGAGCTTCGTCGCCGAGCCCGGCAAGGTGACCGCGCTGGTCGGTCCCTCCGGCGGCGGCAAATCGACCGTGCTCGCCTTGCTGCTGCGCTTCTACGAGACGCGCGAGGGTGACATCCTGATCGACGGACAGTCGATCCTGTCAATCTCGCGCAAGTCGCTGCGCCGGCAGACCGCGTATGTCGGCCAGGACGTCTATCTGTTCCGCGACACCATCCGCGCCAACATCGCTTTCGGCAAGCAGGGCGCGACCGAGGCCGAGATCATCGACGCCGCCAAGGCCGCCTGCGCGCACGACTTCATCATGAGCTTCCCGCTCGGCTATGACACGCCGGTCGGCGAGCACGGCACGCAACTGTCCGGCGGGCAGCGCCAGCGCATCGCGGTCGCCCGCGCGCTGATCAAGAACGCGCCGATCATCCTGCTCGACGAGGCCACCGCCGCACTCGACTCGGAGTCCGAGAAGCAGGTCCAGGAGGCGATCGAGCATCTCTGCCGGGGCCGCACCACGATCGTGATCGCGCACCGCCTGCACACCATCATGCATGCCGATGCGATCCTGGTGGTCGAGGGCGGCGAAATCGTCGAGCGCGGGCGTCACGAGGAGCTGCTGCGCCGCGGCGGCCGCTACGCCTCGTTCTTCCGCCTGCAGCATCACGACCCGTCTCCGCTGGCACTGGCGCCGATCAGCGCAACTGGCTAGAGCGTTTTCGAGCGAAGTGGATACCGGTTCGCGTGAAGAAAACGCGTCAAGACTAGAATCTACTGCTCATCGCATTTCATCCCCTCGCCGCAATGCCGGCGCGCAGCACGCGCAGGACATTGCCGCCCATGACCTTGCGGATGTCGTCCTCGGAGAACCCGCTGGACATCAGGGCCTGGGTCACGGCAACAATCCCGCTCGCATCGAATGCCGTGGTGGTCGAGCCGTCGAAATCCGAACCGAGGCCGACATGATCGATCCCGACCAGGTCGCGGACATGGGCAATCGCCCGCGCGACATTGTTCGGATCGAGCGAGCAGACCGCGCCTTGCCAAAAGCCGATGCCAACTATTCCACCCGTCCGTGCGACGCCCCTGACTTCATCATCGGTGAGATTGCGGTTGACCTTGCACGTCGCCTGGACGCCGCCGTGGCTCGACACCACCGGGCGCGTCGCCATCGCCAGCACGTCGGCGACCGTCGCGTGACTCGCATGGGCGAGGTCGACGATCATTCCGATCGCCTCCATCCGCTGCACCACCTGCCGGCCGAGCGGCGTCAGCCCGCCCTTTGCCACACCGTGCATCGAGCCTGCGACGTCATTGTCGAAGAAATGCGCGAGACCGGCCATTCTGAATCCGGCGGTGTGGAGCACATCGAGATTGTCGATGTTGCCTTCCAGGTCGTGCAGGCCCTCGATCGACAGCATTCCGCCAACCACCGTCGCGCCGCTCTTGCGGTCCGCGAGCAGGCGGTCGATGTCGGCCGGTGTCGTGATCAGGCGGAGCCGCCCGGCGGACTGCTCGGCGAAGCTGCGCAATTTCTCGGCATGCCACAGCGAGCGCTGCAGCAACGAGAACCACGTCCGGGGCGGTTGCAGATCGATGATCGCGAGGTTCGTGATCGTATCGGTGTCGGCGTCGTTGGCATCGTAGTTCTGGCCCTTGGGCGACTTCGTGACCGACGAGAACACTTGCAGCGCGTATCGCCCCTCGATCAGGCGCGGCAGATCGATGTGGCCCCGGTCGGATCGCGCGATCAGATCGCGCTTCCACAACAGGCTGTCCGCGTGCATGTCCGCCACATCGAGCGTCGCCTGCAAGGCCTGCGCAGCCGGCGTGATATCGAGGGCCACGCGCTGGACCCTGTTCTGTGCCTGGTCGATCCGCTCCGGAGTGACCGTGAAAAAGCGAAGCGCTGCGGCGACCACGGCCGCCGCGACCAGCACGAGGCCGATCGAAAGCCATCTCCGCATCGGCATCACCGCTCCCGCCGGCCAAAGGCGGCCGCGCTCGGCAGAAAGCTGGCCTCACGTCTGCGCCTGGTGCAGCCGCAGCCCCTAGCCCCCGGCGCCGTAACCGCGTAAATACGGCCCGCGCTCCCTCCTTCAACCCTCCGGGACCCGTTCATGAACGCCGCCTCCACCGTCATTCCGCTTCCCCCGCAGCCCTCGCTCCCCGTCGTCGGCGAATCCGGCGCCTATCCGGTCCGCCGCATCTGGTGCGTCGGCCGCAACTATCTCGAGCATATCAGGGAGATGGGCAATGACGAGCGGGCGCCGCCGTTCTTCTTCGGCAAGCATGCCGACATGCTGGTGCCTGACGGTGCGACCATCCCCTATCCGCCGCTGACCAAGGACCTGCATCACGAGGTCGAGCTGGTGGTGGCGATGAAGAGCGGCGGGCTGAACATTGCCGCCGACAAGGCACTCGAGCATGTCTACGGCTACGCAGTCGGCATCGACCTCACCCGTCGCGACCTGCAGATCGCCTCGCGCAAGAAGGAGCGGCCCTGGGAGATCGGCAAGTCGTTCGACTATTCCGCGCCCTGCTCCGCGATCCAGCCGGCCTCGAAGATCGGTCACCCGACCGCTGGTAAGATCTGGCTCACGGTCAACGGCAAGGAGGCGCAGAAGGGCGACCTTACCGAGCTGATCTGGAACGTTCCGGAGATCATCTGGCAGCTCTCGCAGCAGGTGAAGCTCGCGGCCGGCGACATCATCATGACCGGCACACCCGCCGGCGTCTCGCAGCTGCAGGTGGGCGACAAGCTCGAATGCGGCGTCGACGGCGTCGGCACGCTGAAGGTGACGATCGGCAAGCCGGAATAGACTGACCTCAGGAGATGAGGCCAGGCCAAAAGCCCCGAACCACAGGTCCGGGGCTTTTTGCTGTGCGCTGTCAGCGCATCGTGCCGGGCATGCAGGGCGGCTCGGTATAGGGAGCGGTCGCGAACGATCCGACGTTGGGCGCGCGCACGCAATCGGTCGTCTTGCTGCTGATCGGTGTCGTCGTCGTCACCGAAGCATGGGCGCGCCGCACCGCAGCATTGTTGCTGGCGGCGGACGCCTGAGTCGAATACGCAGCCGCCGCAACCAGAGCAAGCGTCACGAAGGTCAATTTGGTCATTGGGTTTCTCCGCACGTGGATGAAGCCGACCAAGCTCGGCTCCTGAGACCAATGACTGTGGATGCCGGAAAATTATTTCATCACGCGCGATCACCGAACCGCGAGCGCCCGATCACGTTCGACGGACCGGGGAATACCGGAACGCGAGATCCGATCCATCTCATCAAGGCCGCGCGCAAACGCGGCGATGACGGCATGGAGAGTCTCATGATCGATCTTCGACGATTTCGACGATCAGGCTTGGCTGCAGTTCTGTCTGCAGCGATGGCGACCTCTTGCTTCGCACAGCCGACGGTCCAAGAGCCCAACGCTCACGGATCAAACGAAACCGCGACGCGGCCGTGGTCGGCACCGGTCGGCCATCGCCAGCCGCGCGCCGCCGACATTCCAGCAGCGGCGTCGGCATCGCAGCAGATCATCGATCAGGAGGACGCGATCGTCGACCGCAAGATCAAGGGGATTTGCCGCGGCTGCTAGCTTCTAATGCTTTGCTGCGGCCGGCGACGCGGCCGGGCCGAGATGCGTCTTCTCGTACTCGAGCCACAGCTCGAGCAATGCCATGAATGCGACCACCGCACCCGCCGCGATGGCAAAATGCATCGCGCGGGTGTGCGTGAAGCCGAGCAGCCAGGGCGAGACGATCAGCCAGCATCCGACGAACAGATTGATCCATTCCTCCCAGATCGAGAACGCGACGATCGCAGCCAGCGACATGATCGCGATCGCCGCACCGCTGATCCTGAGATCGATCGCCGCCGTCGGGTTGGCGTGCGCAAACAGCCACGGCGCAGCGAGCAGGAATAGCGCTGCGGCGAGGTTATAGAGATCGAGCGCCGATTCTTTTCGCCATTTCACCATCTGCTCCTCCCGTGCTGTCTCGAACTCACCGCTGATGCGCGGCTGCGGCATTGATGTCCTTGCCGGTGTAGTCGGTCATCAGCGCGGTTGCGACCAGCGTGATGACGGCGCAGAGCGCGATGTAGACGGCGATCGCAGTCGCCGAATGGAATCGGCCGAACAGCCAGGTCGCAATCAGTGGCGCGGGGCCGCCGGCGATCACGGATGCGAGCTGATAGCCGAGCGAGGCGCCGCTGTAGCGCAGGCGGCCAGTAAAACTCTCGGCGATCAGGGCGGCCTGCGGCCCGTACTGCATGTCGTGCGGAATCAGCGACAGGAAAATCGCGAGGAAGATGATCGTTGTCGATCCGGTGTTGAGCATCGCGAAATAGATAAAGCCGAACACGCCGGTCACGGCAGCGCCGATCATGTACATGTTCTTGCGGCCGATCTGATCGGAGATATGCCCGCACAGCGGGATCGAGACGAACGACAGCACCGAGGCCGCGAGCACCGCGGTCAGCAGGAAGTCGCGCGAAACATGCAGCGTGCCGACGCCGTAGGAGAACACGAAGGCGGTGAAGATGTAGAACGGCGCCTGCTCGGACATGCGCGCGAAGGCGGACAGCAGGATTTCTTTCGGATGGTCGCGGATCACGGTCAGCATCGGCGTGCGGTCGAGCTGACGCTCGGCCAGCAGCTTGCTGAAGACGGGCGTTTCCAGAATGCCGAGCCGGATATAGAGGCCGACGCCGACCAGAACAATGCTGAGCGCGAATGGAATGCGCCAGCCCCAGGCCAGGAACTGGTCGCCCGACATCTGGCTGAATGCCAGCACGGCAAGATTGGCGAGGAACAGCCCGCAGGGCACGCCGAATTGCGGCCATGACGCGATCAAGCCGCGGGAGCGGTCGTTGCGCGCCCATTCCATCGACATCAGCACCGAGCCGCCCCACTCGCCGCCGACCCCGACGCCCTGGATGAAGCGCAGCACGGTGAGGATCACCGCGCCCCAGACGCCGATGCTGGAATAGGTCGGCACCAATGCCACCGCGGCTGTCGCCAGTCCCATCAACAGCAGCGTGGCGATCAGCGTCGACTTGCGGCCGATGCGGTCGCCGTAGTGCCCAAAGATCGCGGCCCCTACCGGTCGCGCAACGAAGCCGACCGCATAGATGCCAAAGGCTTCCAGCGTGCCGACCCAAGGGTCGGAATGGGGAAAGAACAGTTTTGCGAAAACCAGCCCGGTGACGGTGCTGTAGAGGAAGAAGTCATACCACTCGATCGCGGTCCCGACCGTGGAGGCGATCACCGCACGGCGCAGCTGGACCTGATGCTCGGATGGAGTGAGCTGGTTGGCGTCGAGGCCGCCGAGTGTCGTCATGGGAGCGTCTCCCTCGGATAAGCCCCCGGATGGATTCTGACGGTTTGGGTCGTTTGAGCACAAACGACATGGCGCCCCGGAAGGTTCCAACGGAACGGAACGCCGAAGTTAGAACTTTAGTCGGCCGCGCGACGGCCGAAGCCATCGCCTGCCTGCAGGCGGTGCGAAGGATCGCGCCGCACTGATGCGCCCCGCGGGCTCTAGGGCCGATCGCTGCGGCGGTACGGTACGTAGCGCGGGGTCCAGATTTTGGCGTGGATGCGCGCCTCGACCTGGTCGATCGGAATATCCGTGGCCAGCCCCTCCCGGTGCGCCTGCAGCGCGACCGCCAGCGCCACGGTCTGCGAGACATCGCGCAACGCACTGACCGGCGGCAGCAGATTGTGTTTTGGGTTGTTGCGCGCCGGCGAGACGCTGGCCAGCGCCTTGGCGGCGGCCATGAACATCCCGTCGCTGACCCGGCTCGCGCCGACCGCGAGCGCGCCGACCCCGACGCCCGGGAAGATGTAGGAGTTGTTGGTCTGGTCGACCTTGAAGCGGGCGCCATCGCGCGTGATCGGCGGGAACGGGCTGCCGACCCCGATCAATGCCCGCCCCTCGGTCCACGCCTCGATGTCGACAGGCGTCGCTTCCTCGCGCGAGGTCGGGTTGGACAGCGGGAAGATCACCGGCCGCGCGTTGCACTCGGCCATTGCGCGAACGATCGGCTCGGAGAACGCGCCGGCCTGACCGGACACGCCGATCAGCACGGTCGGCCTGGCGTTGCGCACGACGTCGAGCAGCGCGATCTTATCGGGATGGCTGAGCTGCCAGCCGGTGATCGCCTGCTTGTCCTGGACGAAGGGAAGCTGGAACGGGGCGAGCCCGCTCATGCCCTCGAGCAATAGCCCGTCGCGGTCGACCATGAAGAAGCGCTTCGCCGCCTCGCTCTCCGACAGGCCGGCATCGGCCATCGCGGCGCGGATCAGGCTGGCGATGCCGCAGCCGGCCGAGCCTGCGCCGAACACGGCGACGCGCTGCTCGATGAGCGGCACGCCGGTGACGTTGATCGCGGAGAGCAAGGCGCCGGTCGCCACCGCCGCGGTGCCCTGAATGTCATCGTTGAAAGTGAGGAGCCGGTCGCGATAGCGCTCGAGCATCCGCGTCGCGTTGTTCTTGGCGAAATCCTCCCATTGCAGCAGGACGCGCGGCCAGCGCTTCACCACCGCCGAGACGAAGGCCTCGATGAAGTCGTCATAGGCCCGGCCGCGAACGCGCTCGTTGCGCCAGCCGATATAGAGCGGATCGGCCAGGCAATCGGGATTGTCGGTGCCGACATCGAGCATGATCGGCAAGGTCGTCGCGGGATGCAGGCCGCCGCAGCCGGTGTAGAGCGCGAGCTTGCCGATCGGGATGCCCATGCCGCCGGCGCCCTGGTCGCCGAGGCCGAGGATGCGCTCGCCGTCGGTCACCACGATCGCCTCGACGTGATCGAAGCGCGGCTGCGCCAGGATGCGATCGATCCGGTGCTGGTGCGGGATGCTGAGGAACAGCCCGCGCGGCTTGCGAAACAGCCGGCTGAATTGCTGGCAGCCGGCGCCGACGGTCGGCGTGTAGACGATCGGCAGCAGCTCTTCCAGGTTCTCGACCAGCAGCGCGTAGAACAACGTCTCGTTGGTGTCCTGCAACTCGCGCAGGAACGCGTAGCGCTCGAGATCGGTCTCATAGCCCCGCAGCGCCTGCAGCCGGCGCGAGACCTGTTCGTCCAATGTCGCGACGTTGGGCGGAAGCAGGCCATGCAGGTCGAACGCCTCGCGCTCTGCCTCGGAAAATGCCGTGCCCTTGTTCAGCTGCGGATCGGCCAACAGCTCATAGCCGCTCAGCGCAGTGGTCGCAAAAGCTCCAGTAGTCTGCGACATGACAAGATCCCCTTCAATGCGAAATGTCTGATGGGACTCTATCACGCCCGTGTAACGGATCGGAGCGCGAAGGCGCCGCGCCGCACAAAGTTGAACGGCGCCCGACGCTGCGCCTGGCGAGATGGACCTCTTAGCAGAGTTGAGCAGCCCGCCGCAATTTCGGCCAAGGGCCATCTGCGTTCGTCCCGAAGAAAGCACGCTCCCGCTGCACCTCCGGACAGACATCAACATACCTTGGTATAGCCTCTCTGATTCCTTGTGATGCCCCGTGCTTACGCACGTACAGTTGAGCGATGGCGAGCGATTTCTATACTCGCGGCTGCTCCAACGGATGCACAGCTCACAACCTCTCTCTCAGGGGCGCGACCCACGATAGCAAGTCTCAGCGGCGCGGGATGCGTTCCGAAATCCGTGATCGGGATCACTGCTCCGAGGAGTGAAGCGCAGGACACTCACGAGACGCAAGTGTCGACTGGAACGCGGGTTCTCGAGGAACACTCAAATGATCGTCAACATTCAGAAGCTGAACGGCCTGTGGCACCTCATCGTCGGGTCGTGCAAGATCCGAACACCGTTCCTGGAGACCCAGGACCGGGAGTGGGTCGTCGCGTATGCCAGGCGCGTCTACCCCGGCGCCAAGGTTTTCGAATGCGACTGATGCTGTTGCGCTTCACAGCTCACACCCCAGACAAATGCCCCGGATCGCTCCGGGGCTTTCGCTTTCAACGCGGCATGCCAGGCGCAATCACCGCAGCGCCGACACCATGATCAGGCCGAGGATCAGCGCGGTCGCGGAATATTTGAGCGCGTAATACACGTTCCGATTCCACTCCTTGACCTTGCGGCTGGCGAGATGGACTTCGTAGAGCTTGCCGAATGCCTTGTTCAGCACACCGACATGCTCGCCATCGACATTCTGGGTGGCCGACGCCTTGACGATGTTGTGGCTCACCCAGCGGTTCATCCTGGTCATGAAGCCATACTTCATCGGGCGCTCGACGTCGCAGAACAGGATGATGCGGTTGACGTCGGTCTTGTTCTCGGCGCTGTGGATGAAGGTCTCGTCGAACATGAAGGCCTCGCCGTCGCGCCAGACGCACTCGACGCCGTCGACGAGAATGCGGCACTGGTTCGAGTTCGGCGTCACCAGCCCGAGGTGATAGCGCAGCGAGCCGGCGAAGGGATCGCGGTGCGCGCCGAGCTTGCCGCCGGGCGGCAGCATCGCGAACATCGCGCCGTGCACGTTCGGGATCGAGTTCAACAACTCGACGGTCTGCGGGCACAGCGTGCGCGCCGACGGCAGGAAGTCGTCGTACCATTTCAGATAGAAGCGCTTCCAGCCGCTCTTGAAGAAGGAATAGAAGCCCCAGTCGTTGTTCTTGGCCGCGGCGCGGATGAAGCCTTCGTCGAACAGGCGCGTGGCCTCGTCGCGGATCGTCTCCCAATTGTCGGAGAGCTTCTTGAGCTCGGGAAATTGCTCGACCGGGATCACCGGCGTGTTGGGCACCGCGGAGCCCGCATACATCAGCACATTGTAGGGCGCGAGATAGGTCGAGTGATCGCCGAGCTGGCGGGCGAAGCGCAGCCGTTGCTTGCCGCGGAAGTGTACGTAGAGAGTGGAGGCCGCCAGCACGTAGAGAATGACGAGCTGCGGCGCAAAGAATTGTCTCAACATGGTCCGTCTATGATCGCGGCCCGCCGGCGCTCGCGATGCACTGCCCCCGTAGCAGCCTGGACCCTTGATGGGCGGCTTAGCCCCGGGCGGCGAATCGCAACGCCGTCCGCGAAAATTCCCCTGCTTCATCCTGACTTGGCACTGCGGCGAGAGTTCCGGCGTGGGCCGGAAGCCCCGCCACGGTGCCATCCCAAATCAGCCATGTAAGCGTCTGCTCACCAAATGTGAAGCACCGCCTTATTCGAGCAGGCAGCCATGTGGCAACATTCCCACACATGTCATTCGCCATTGACAAACTGGTTAGACAATTACTAATCGCGAGAACGTCCGCCCAAGAACGCGGACAGACGGTCCGCTCGGGAACGCGGACATCAGAGGGAGGAATGATGAGACACGTTTTGGCGGCAGCCATTCTCGCGGCAATGATCACGGCCGCTCACGCCCAGGTTTCCGATGACGTCGTGCGGATCGGGGTGCTGACCGACCTGTCGAGTTGGGGCCGTGACAATTCCGGCCCGGGCTCGGTCGAGGCGGCCAAGATGGCGGTGGAGGAATTCGGCCCCACCGTGCTCGGCAAGCCGATCGAGATCGTCTCGGCCGACCACCAGATGAAGACCGATGTCGGCGTACAGATCGTGCGCGGCTGGTTCGACAACGGCAAGGTCGACGCCGTCGTCGACATTCCCAACTCCGGCATTGCGATCGCCGTGCACAACATGGTGCGCGAGCGCAACAAGATCGCGCTGTTGTCCGGTCCCGGTGCGAGCTCGCTGACCGACGAGCTGTGCAGCCCCAACACCGTGCACTTCACCTACGACACCTACGCGCTGTCGAAGGTCACGGCCTCGGCGGTGATCGCGGAGGGCGGCAAGTCCTGGTACTTCGTCACCGCGGACTACGCCTTCGGCCAGCAGCTCGAGAAGGACGCCACCCGCTTCATCAACGAGATGGGTGGCAAGGTGCTCGGCAGTGTCCGGCACCCGACCAACACCGCCGACTTCTCCTCCTTTGCGCTGCAGGCGCAGAGCTCGAAGGCTGATGTGGTGGCGTTCGCCAATGCCGGCCAGGACACCGACAATTCAATCAAGCAGTCCGGCGAGTTCGGCCTCGTGCAGGGCGGCCAGAAGCTGGTCGGCCTGCTGATGTTCGACACCGACGTGCATGCGATCGGGCTCAATGCCGCGCAAGGCACCTACATGACGACAGCGTCGTACTGGAACATGGACGAGAAGACACGCGCGTGGTCGAAAAAATTCCTCGCCCGTGCCAACGTGATGCCGACCATGATCCAGACCGGCGTGTACGGCTCGGTGCTGCATTATCTCAAGGCGATCCAGGCCGCCGGCACCGACGATCCGCAGAGGGTGATGGCCAAGATGCGCGAGCTGCCGATCGAGGACACCTTCGTGCACGGCGGCAAACTGCGCGAGGATGGCCGCGTCATCCGCGACATGTATCTGGCGAAGGTGAAGAAGCCGTCGGAATCCAGGGAGCCGTGGGACTATCTCGATATCATCAAGACGGTGAAGGGCGAGGACGCCTTCCGTCCGGCCTCCGAGTCCAAATGCCCGCTGCTCAAGAAATAGGATCGATCGCGTGGCCAACGAAGAAACCCAAGAAACGTATGATTGCGACGCACTCGTGGTCGGCTCCGGCTGCGCCGGGCTGTCGGCGGCGGTCACCGCCGGCCATCACGGCCTGAAGGTCCTGGTGGTCGAGAAGGAGCCGCGCTTCGGCGGCACCACCGCGCGCTCCGGCGGCTGGCTGTGGATTCCCGGCACTTCGCTGGCGAAGGCCTGGGGCATCGAGGAAAGCCCTGATCAGGCCAGAACCTATCTGCGCCACGAGGCCGGCAACAGCTTCGATGCCGCGCGCGTCGATGCGTTCCTGACCGAAGGGCCGAAGGCGGTCGACTTCTTCACCACCAGGACCGCGGTGCGCTTCGACATGCCGCTGACCTTCCCGGACTATCATGCGGAAGCGCCCGGCGGCGCGCAGGGCGGCCGATCGATGGTGACGCGGCCGTTCGACGGCCACGAGCTCGGCGATGCCATCAAGGATCTCGGCAGTCCCCTGCCCGAGCTCACCGTGTTCGGCATGATGCTCGGCTCCGGCAAGGAGATCGTCCATTTCATGCGCGCGACGCGGTCGCTGACGTCGGCGGCCTATGTCGCCAAGCGGCTGTCGAAGCACGCCATGGACGTCATGCGCAACGGCCGCGGCATGACGCTGACCAACGGCAACGCGCTCGCCGGACGGCTGGCGAAATCCGCCTTCGACCTGAAGATCCCGCTCTGGCTCAACGCGCCGGTGCGCGAATTGATCGTCGAGAACGGCGCGGTGCGCGGCGCGGTCATCGAGCGCGCGGGCCGCACCATTCGCGTCAACGCCAGGCGCGGTGTCGTGCTCGCCTGCGGTGGCTTCCCGCATGACGTCGCGCGGCGGCAGAAGATGTTTCCGCATGCGCCGACCGGAAAAGAGCATTACTCGCCGGGACCGACGGGCAATACCGGCGACGGATTGCGCCTCGCGGAATCCGCCGGCGGCCGCGTCGAGGACTCGCTGCCGAATGCCGCGGCCTGGGTGCCGGTCTCGGTCACCACGCGCAAGGACGGCTCGAAAGGCGTGATGCCGCATTTCATCGACCGCGCAAAACCCGGCGTGATCGCGGTGATGCGCGACGGCAAGCGCTTCGCCAATGAAGGCAATTCCTACCACGACTTCGTGCAGGAGATGATCAAGGCGGCCAAACCCGGCGAGGAGATCGCGGCGCATCTGGTTTGCGATCACGAGACACTGCGCAAATACGGCCTCGGCTGCGTGCCGCCGCGCCCGATGCCGCTCGGCCACCATCTGAAGACCGGCTATCTCAAGCGCGGCGCGACGCTGTCCGAGCTTGCCGCGGAGGCGGGCATCGACGCCAGGGCGCTCGAGGCAACCGTCGCGGAGTTCAACAAGACCGCCGCAGAGGGCCGCGATCCCGCCTTCGGCAAGGGCTCGCGCGCCTATAACCGCTACCAGGGCGATGCGCTGCACGGGCCCAATCCCTGCATCGCACCGATCCGGCATGGTCCATTCTACGCCATCAAGATGGTGATCGGCGATCTCGGCACCTATGCCGGCATCCGGACCGACGCCAGTGCCCGCGCGCTCGACGCCGACGGCCAGCCGATTGCCGGCCTCTACGCCGCCGGCAACGACATGGCGAGCATCATGGGCGGCAACTATCCCGGCGCCGGCATCACGCTCGGCCCCGCGCTGACCTTCGGCTACATCGCGGGCAAGCACCTCGCGGGCGCTACTCAGGACAGGAGCGCGCTGTGAGTCCAGTCATCCTGAGGAGCGAGTTTTCGCGGCTCCTCAGGATGACGGGTAGAACGACTCCCAGCACCCCGCATCTCGCAGACGGCAAGGTTTCCTGCTAAGTGCGAGCACGCGAACGCGAACAGGGCGACATGACGAGAGAAAGCCGCGGCATACAGTCGATCGAGGTCGGCGGGGAATTGCTCCGCGCGCTTGCCCGCAGCGGCGAGCCGATGATGCTGCGCGATCTCGCGCGCGAGGCCGGCATGCCGCCGGCCAAGGCGCACCCCTATCTGGTGAGCTTTTCCCGCATCGGCCTGATCGAGCAGGACGAGGCCACGGGCCGTTACGAGATCGGGGCGCTCGCGCTCGAGCTCGGCCTGATCAGTCTGCGCCGGCTCTCCGCGGTGCGGATCGCGACGCCGCGGATCGCAGCGCTCGCCGACAGCATCAATCATGCCGTGTCGCTGTCGGTCTGGGGTACCCATGGCGCGACCGTGGTGCGGCTCGAGGAGCCGAGCCATCCGGTGCACATCGCGATGCGCGTCGGATCGGTGGTGGCGCTGCTCGAGACCGCGACCGGCCGGGCATTCGCCGCCTTCATGCCACCGAACGCAATCAAGACGGCGCTCGAGAGTGGCCTCGATCGCCTCGGAGTCGGCTACAATCCGAAGCGAGAGTCGATCAGCCAGAAGGCCACCGAGATGCTTGCCGAGGTCCGCAGCCACGGGCTCGCGCGGGCGATTGGAGATCCGTTGCCCGGCGTCAACGCCTTCGCCGCGCCGGTGTTCGATCACGCCGGCCACGTCGCCCTGGTCATTACCGCGATGGGACCGGAGGGCACCTTCGACGTCAGCTGGGACAGCGCGATCGCAACCGCGCTGCGCAGCTGTGCGGGCGATATCTCAAGGCAACTTGGCCACGGCACGGTGCGGGCGTCGGGGTGATGGAGGCTGAGCACGCTGGTCGGGGAGAGGGGTGAGCCGCGCGACGTGCTACCGATCAGGCAATCGCAGCTCGCGGCGGTGACGCACGCGAAGCCGTGAAAGCGCTGTTGGTGGCGAACGCACATACCGCGAATGGATTGACGAAGCCTACGACGAGGATCGGAACGAAAGCGTCGCAAAATGGCGGGGAGCGTTCGGCGATGAGTTCGCCAGCTCCGTTGACGTTGAGGAAGGCAAATCCATCAACAAGATGGCTGTTGCTAAGCTGAACGACAGGGTCAGTGCCGCCCATCTTACCGGGCGCTACCGAGCCGGTCACTCGATAACGCTGCGACCACTTCACAACCGATGACACCGCAACCCCAAACCGCAATGCCACCGAGCGGCAGCTCTGACGCTTTGCAACAGCCGCAACCGCACGCTTATGCAGATCATTGGAAATTGGTCGGACCATCGGATGCCGGCCTCCAGCCCAGCCAGCATCTTGAATCATATTCGCCCCAAATCCGGAATCCCTCCCGATTCAATAAATCTGTGAACCGCTCTAAAGGACGGTGGGTCGAGTTCTCAGCGGTGACGAGCGCGGAGCGAAGAGCTCAGCGCTCCCTGAATGCTTCTGAGGCAACCTTGGTCAGCGGCGACAGCAGATAGCTGATAATGCGGCGGTCGTCGGTCTTGACTTCCGCGGTCAGGGTCATGCCCGGGGTGAGCGGTATGATCGAGTCATCGATCTTCATCGCCGATTCCTCGAGCGCCACCGTGACGAGGAAGACAAAGTTCTGCGGCTGCCCGGGAGTGCCCGGCGTGTTGGCCATCGCATTCACGGTGCTGGTCGGGTTGGCTTGCTGGCGCCGCGCCGTTTGCTCGTCGATCGCGTCGTTGGCGACGTTGATGACCTTGCCATGCAGTGAGCCGAAGCGGGTGAACGGAAACGTGTCGACCTTGACCACCACGTCCTGGCCGACCTTGACGAAGCCGATGTCGGTGTTCGACACATAGACCTCGGCCTGCAGCCGCCCGCCATCCGGCACGATGGTCAGAAGCTGCTGGCCGGTCGTGACGACCTGGCCGAGCGTCGTGACCGCAAGCGCCTGCACGGTTCCGGAGGTCGGGGCAAGAAGCTTGGTGCGGGCCAGCTTGGTGCTGGCCTTGGCATATTGCTGCACCGCGTCGTCGAGCTTTTTCTCGGCATCGGCTAGCTTCGTGCTGTTATCGGCGATGAATGTCGCGAGGTCCTTGTCCTTCTCGCCGCGCAGTTCGACGATCGCAGCCTCGGTCTCGAGCAGCTGGCCCTTGTCGCTGGCAAGCGACGAGCGGGACTTGTCCAGCGACTCCAGCGCATCGAACAGATTGATCTTGGTGCCGACCTCGAGCTTGAGCGATGCCTCGCGAACGGCCACACGGTCCTGCAGCGTCTTGATCAGCTCGGTCTGATAGGCGATGCTCATGTTCAGGCGTTCGCGGGTCGCGTGCTTCTGTGCGATCTGCTTCTCCAGCGTCCCGATGGTCTCGGCAAGCTGGGAAAGATCTGCCGCCAGCACACGATTTTCGCGGCTGCGGAACGCAGGCGGCACGTCATCCTGCCAATCGACATCCGCCACCGGGAACAGCGGCTTGACCGGCCAAGCCTTCGCCTGGTCAATTGCCATCTTCCGGCGGGCGACCTCTGCGCGAAGCGCGCTCGCCGCCTCACTTTGCCGCCTGGCCTCGGCCTCGGCTTCGGCGGCATCAAATGCCATCAGCTCCTGTCCGCCCTCGACGCGCATTCCGTTGGTCACCGACAACGAAACCACCGTGCCCGGATCAAAAGGCTGAATGAACTTGGTCTGTCCGGAAGGCACAATCTTGCCGAGCGCCACCGCATGCACGTCCAGCCTGCCGAACACCGACCAGGCGAGCGCGGCCGCCACGAAGCCGCAGATCGTGAGCATCAGCGCCACTTTGACCGGCGACGCGGGGGTTTCCAGGATCTCAAGCGCGGACGGCAGGAACTCGCGGTCGGCGCCGCGAACGTCCGACTTGAATGGAAAAAGAACCTGGCGAGCCGGCGTCACTTCCTTGCCCATCACTTTGTCCAATCGTTCTGCATCGACCATAGACGGCCGTAGAGGCTGCCATCCTTTGCAATCAGCTGATCGTGATTTCCCTGTTCGACGATCCTGGCGTCCGACATGCCGATGATCCGGCTGCATGGCCGCACCGCGGCGAGCCGGTGCGCGATGATGATGACGGTGCGGCCCTTGGTGATGGCGCGCATGTTGTTCTGAATAATGCGCTCGCTTTCGTAGTCGAGCGCACTGGTCGCCTCGTCGAGGATCAGGATCCGCGGGTTGGTCGCCAGCGCCCGGGCGATGGCGATGCGTTGACGCTGTCCGCCCGACAGATTGCTGCCGCGCTCCTCGATCATCGTGTCGTAGCCCTGCGGCAACGCCCCAATGAACTCGTCCGCGCCGCCCAGGCGCGCGACGTGCATCACTTGGGCGCGCGTCATGGCCGGATTCGCCAAGGCGATATTCTCGTGGATCGTGCGGTTGAACAGCAGGTTTTCCTGCAGCACGACGCCGATCTGCCGGCGCAGCCAGCTTGGGTCGAGCTGCGCCACGTCGACGCCGTCAAGCAAGACCTGACCGCGCTCCGGCAAATACAGCCGCTGGATCAGCTTGGTCAGGGTCGACTTGCCGGAGCCCGAAGGCCCGACGATCCCGATCACCTCGCCGGCCTTTATCCTGAGCGTGATGTTGCGGAGAACCTCCGGACGGCCCGGCTGATAGCGGAACGACACGTCGCGCAACTCGATATCGCCCTTCGGCGGCGGCAGGGTCGGCAGGCTCGCCGGGATCGGCTCGACCGGCGTGTTGAGGATGTCGCCAAGGCGCTCGACCGACACCTGAACCTGCTGCAGATCCTGCCAAAGCTGCGACAGCCGCAGGATCGGCTGCAGCACCTGGCTCGAGATCATGTTGAAGGCGATCAGTTCGCCGACGGTCATCGACCCCGAGATCACCGCTTGCGCTCCGAACAGCAGGATCATCGCCGTGGTGAGCCTGCCGACATACTGGATCAGGTTCTGCCCCAGTGAGCCCAGCATTGACGCTTCGAAAGAGGTGCGGACATAGGCGGCCAGCCGGTCCTCCCACTCAGCCTGCATGATCGGCTCGACACTGGCCGCCTTGAGCGTCAGGGCGCCGACGATCGACTCGACCAGGAATTGCTGGCTGCGCGCGCCGCGATTGAATTTCTCGCGGATCTTCTCGCGCAGGAACGGACGGATCAGGCCCGCGATCAGCACGTAGAGCGGCAGCGTCGCCAGCACCACGAGCGTCAGGGGCACCGAATAGAGGAACAGAACGCCGACAAAGACGAAGGTGAAGAACAGGTCGAGAAGGGACGTCAGTCCCTGGCCGGTCAGGAAGTTCCGGATGGTCTCGAGCTCGCGCACGCGCGCGATCGTCTGACCCGTTGCGCGCGTCTCGAAATAGGCGATGGGAAGCCGGAACAGATGATGGAAAAGCCGCCGCCCGAGCTCGACATCGATGCGGTTGGTGGTGTGGCTCAGGGCATAGGTTCGCAGATATTGCAGCGTCGCCTCGAACAGGCCGAGCGACACCATCCCGACAACCAGCACGATCAGCGTCGACATCGCCTTGTGAACGAGCACCTTGTCGACCACGAGCTGGAAGAACAGTGGCGTGATCAGGCCGAAGATCTGCACGAAGAACGATGCCAGCAAGACGTGCGAGAGCACGCGCCGGTAGCGCCAGATCGACGGCAGGAACCAGTTGAAGCCGAATGTCTTCGGATTGATGCCGGCACCGCCGGCCCGCCGCGTGATCAGGACGATGTTGCCGTCCCATTGCTGGGACAGCTGCTCGAGATCGACCTCGGCGCTGGCTCGGCGCACCGGGTCGGCGAGACGGAACTGGCCGGCCTTTCCGCCCGGCGCGAGCACCAGGAAGCCGCCCTCCTTGAGCCCGATGATGGCCGGCAAGGGACAGCTTGTGAGGCGCTTCACCGTGGCATCGGCGATCCAGCGCGCCTTCAACTCCAGGCGCTTTGCGGCCGCAACGAGGTCCGCGGACTCAGCAAGCCGTCCGGCCAGTCCCAGCTCGTGGCCGAGTTGCCGCGGATCGGCGGCGATGCGGAAATAGCCCGCCACCACGGCAACGGAATACAAGCCGGTATCGACCTTCTCGACCGACGCCGGAGCGTCGTCATCGCGGATTGCTGACTGCAACGTCATGACTATCCCTTGCTACAACCGCAATACCACTTTCAACACCAAGGACGCGCCCGATGCCTTCCTTTGCCGGCTTGCCGCGTCTGGCCGGATCGAACTGCCGGACAAATTCCGCCCACTCCGGCAGGCAGCGCCGCTTCAGGTCGTACCGGTTGACGATCGTGCGGCGCGCGGCTTCCCGCAGGCCCCGGAACTGCGACGGAGCGGCCAACGCCTCGACCGTGAGTTCGGCCAGCTTCTCGGAATCGAAGAAATTGACCAGCAGACCGTTGTCGCCATCGACAATCACCTCTTCCACCGGCGCGGTCTTCGAGGCGATCACCAGCGCGCCGGCGCTCATCGCCTCCAGCATCGACCACGACAGCACGAACGGATAGGTCAAATAGAGGTGCGCGCTCGATATCTGCATCAGGGCAACGAACTTTTCGTACGGTATCGATCCGACAAAATGCACCCGATCGAGCGGTAGCGAATCCCGCACCTCTTCCAGGAAGATGTCTTTCCAGCTGCGCCCGTCCCTCGGCTTCGGCCCATACGAGGCGCCGTCGCCTCCCACGATCACGACCTGCGCGTTCTTCCGTTCCTCGAGGATGGCCGGCAGCGATCGCATGAAGATATGGTAGCCCCGATAGGGCTCGAGATTGCGGTTGACGAAGGTGATGACTTCATCCTGCGGGCCGAGCGACCGGCCATTCGGCAAGACAAAGGTCGCCGCCGGATCGGGTGCCACCACGTCGGTGTCGATGCCCTCGTGCAGCACATGGATCTTGGATTGCAGATGCGAGGGGTATCGCATCTTTTGCCACTGCGTCGGAGCGACCGCGGCGTCGGCGTCCGTCATCGCCAACAGGATCGGCGCATTGTTCAGGCGCGCGGCAAAGCGCTCGTTGAATGTCAATGTCGAGTGAAACTCGGGGTCGAAACCGATATTCGCCCCGTCGGCCGAATAATAGAACTCGGCATGGACGGCGAGCTTTGCAGACGGCCAGACATCCCGCACCGCAAGCGTTTCGCCCCATCCGACATGGCCGAAAACGAGATCGGGAACGAACCCTTGATCTCTCAGCCTCAGCATCTCCTCGGCGGCGTGCCGCGCCCGCGCCACGTGCTGCGAGAAAGAAGCCGCCAGCGGGGAAGGTTTGCCGACATTCGCGTCGTTGAAACGGTAGCGCCGGACCGGCACGATTTCCGGCCTGGTGTTGCGGCTGTCGCAAAGCGCCAGGACCTGGTCGCCGGAGCGCTTCAGGAGCTGAGCAATGTGCCTGAATTGCGCTGGAAAATTCTGGTGAATGAAAAGGATGCGCATGACAATCTGGGTTGGGGTGGAGGTGCTTTCCTAGCGCTGTTTCTCGACAAGCAAGGTTTTCGGCCGCCGCGATTTGGCGGTTTCGAACAATGAATAGGTCCGGCTGACATAGTTGGTCACGGCCGACACGCCCTGCATGTACTCTCGCAGCTGCGGCGTCATATCCGCCTCGACCATGCGGACCGGCCGGGTCGGATCCTGGAATTCGAAGCGGACGTAGAACCAGGGGTCGCCGCGCTTCAGCACCAGCTCCTTGCTGATGTCATGCCATTCGAAGGCCCACATCATCGGGCGCGGCCAGATATGAATCGGCAGCCGGCCGCCGATCATCACGCCCGGCAACGCCGTCGTATAGTAGTGATTGAAAGCCGGTAACTGCATCATGTAGACGAGTTCATCGGCCAGGAACACATACGGGCTGCCAATTTGCAGAATGGGCCGCTTCGGATGACGCCATTCCTTGGGGGAGTTGAGCTTGACCAGTTCCGCAAGCGCCTTCGGCCGGATCGAGGCCATATCGCCCGCTGTGCTGCGCAGCCTTGGCTCGTTGGTTTTCGGGTCGATTTCGATGCGGAGCTGAATGTCGACCGGGCAGTTGATCTGGAAGATGCGCGCTTCGTGATCGATCACGGCGGGGCAGTATGTGACGGCCTTGGCGTGTGCGCTGCGCTTCTCTTCCCGGCTGAGCCGGCTCGGCGCCTCCCACATGAAGGTGGCCTTGTTGGTGTCAAGCGTCCAACCAACCTCGACAGCCCTGTTGAGAGATATCTTGCGCTTCAAGAAATCAAACATTCCCCTAACCTCTGCCGGCCATCATCAGTTGTTTCGGCTTGCCTGTGCAATTCGCCCTTCGCTGCATCGGGCACCCGCAAAACTACCGTACAGCCCGTTCGAAACACACCACGCCCGGCCGCTGCAAGAGCGGACGGGCGTTTTCGATCTTAAAACTGGGGTTTTAAACCATCCAGTCCGGATACGAGACGGCGTAAAGAGGCCCGGGAGAACGCTCCCGGGGCCCTTCGCGTCAACTGACAATCGAGAAATTCGCCGCCGTGACCGAGCCTGCAGTCGCTCCGTTCAGCCAGACCGCGGTGTCGCCGTCGACCTGGATCACGAAGTAGGCGCCGTTCTGGTAGGAGTGCGACAGCACATCGGCGAACGAGCTGAAGCCGCTGCCATTGAACAGCACGGTATCGGTGGCTGCGTTAAAGTCCTGAACCACCTGGACGCTCGGCACATCGTTGGAGACGAACGTGTTGTTGCCGCCGCCGCCGAAGTAGTAGTTCACGCCTTGGCCGCCATCGAAATAGTCATTGCCGGCACCGCCGAGCAGAACGTCGACGCCGTCACCGCCGTACATGGTGTCGTCGCCATTGCCGCCGTAGAAATAGTCGTTGCTCTTGGAGCCGTACATGACGTCGTTGCCGTCGTCGCCATTCTCGACCACTGAGCCCTGGGTGGCGATCAAGACGTCGTTGCCCGTTCCGCCGTAGCCGTTGCTGAGGTCGCCGGCGCTCATGTAGATCCAGTCGTTGCCGGCATCGCCTTCGAGCAGATCCGTGCCCTCGTTTCCGACGAGCGTATCGCTGCCGTTGCCGCCATACGACGTATCATTGCCGGTGCCGCCATACATCAAATCGTTGCCGTCGCCACCGAAGAGGAGGTCATCGCCGCCCCCGCCTGCAAGGACGTCGTTGCCGGCGCCGCCGTACAGTCCTGGCGCCACGGTGATGCCGGCGGCCACGATATTGGCGCCGCTGTCGTTACCGTCGCCACCGTAGATCGTGTCGTTGCCGTTTGAGCCTTCCAGGCGATCGCGGCCGGCACCACCGTCGATAATATGGGCCTGCGTGGCCAGGCCGCTCTGATCTTCCTCAATCCAGTCGTCGCCGGTGCCGCCATACTCGAACTGCGTAGCGGCGCTGTTGCCACCCTGGATGAAATCGTTGCCGTCACCGCCGTAGAAATTGCCGAAGGCCGTGCTGCTCCAGAGCGCATACAGGTAGTCGTCGCCCTGGCCACCCTCCCAATAGTCGAAACCGACGATGCTGCTTCCCAGTGTGTCGTTGCCCTGACCGCCATAGAGTGAGTCGAAGCCAGCTGAGCTGCTGACGCTGTTGTCGCTGCTATCGCCATAAAACACGGGCATGGAGTATCTCCGTCAATATTGGCTCTTCGTCGAGCCGGCCAAAAAAATTGCAGGCGGCCAAATATGGGGAACCGCCGGGGAACGAAATGGCCTCAAAAGGCCGGTCTTCAAACAAGGCGTTAACCTAGCATCCAACAGTTTTGGTATCGGCGATGGTTGCGAGGTTCAATGCAATCGTAAAAACACCTGCTTCGACTTCCAAAGCCGGCCGTAGACAGGTGACCGGCGTTTGACACCAGAGCCGGAGTTGCGAGGCCGTCTGCTCCGGCTCAAAACACCAAAAGAAGTTCGGAAGAAGGGTCCCGGACCCCGCCTCGCCATCTAACAATAGAGGAATTCGCCGCCGGTCACTGTGGTCGCGCTCACACTTCCACTGTTAACCAAGCTGGCGTGTGGGCGCCGACCATGAAACATCTCCGTCAATAGGCAGGCTTCGTCGAGCCCCAAAAAAACGCGAGGGCGGCCGCAAATCGAAGCCAGCCCGAACAATGCCGGCCACCAGCCGGACCTCAAATAAGCCGTTACGCTAACACGGCTTTTGCCGGACACGCTATCGCCCTCAGGTTGCGGGTTCAAGGCGGCGGCAAAAAGAAATCAGGTTCCAATGCATCGGCCTCACCTGCTATCAATCTCCGGAATTATTGATTTTGGAAAATCAGATGTCGTTTCCCACTGCCGCACTTTTCTATCTCCCCGAAGCATACTCGCTTGGCGACAAGCGCATCATGGGACGTCAAGCCGCCGGGGCGGGATTTCTCAAAGCGTTGGCGCGCGAGAAACCGGAACGGCTGTTCTGCTACACGCCAAAGCGTGAATTCGTCGATCAGTTCGCGACCGATATCCGGCGTTCCGGATCGGATACCACCACCATCGAATGGCTGCCGCCGCCGGCGCATCGACGTCTTGGCGAGCCAGGGTTGCTGTATCTGCCCGACCCCGGCCTCAGCCCGTACGCTTGGCGGCGTGCGCGCCATTCACCCCGCGCCTACAGCCTGTGCGGCATCACGCACACGACGATGACCCATGTTGCGATGGGAATGCTGTCGTCGATGCCGCTCAGTCCGCTCGAGCATTGGGATGCAATTATTTGCACCTCGCTCGCGGTGCACAAGACCGTCGACCAGTTGCTTTCGGCACAGGCCGCATTTCTGAAGGCGAGGCTCGGTGCGCGGCGAATGCCGATACCGCAACTTCCGGTCATCCCGCTCGGAGTGAATTGCGCCGACTTCACCTTTCGCGAGGGCGAACGGCAGCGCGCCAGGCAGATGCTGGGAATCGACGACGATGAGATCGTCCTGCTCTACGTCGGACGATTGTCCTTCCATGCCAAGGCCCACCACATTCCAATGCTGCTGGCGGCGGAACAGGCCAGCAAGGGACATAAGGTCGTCTTGGTGCTGGCGGGCTGGTTCAGCCGCGACGCCACCGAAGAGCTTTATGTCCGCGAGTGCGCTCAATTTGGTCCGTCGCTGCGGCGCATCTTCGTCGACGGGCGCAAGGCCAAGGATCTGCGGGCCGCATGGGCGTCGGCCGACATATTCACCTCGCTCGCCGACAATTTTCAGGAAACGTTCGGCCTTACGCCGGTCGAAGCGATGGCCTCGGGCCTGCCCGTTGTGGTGTCGGACTGGAACGGCTACAGGGAGACCATTCGTGACGGCACCGACGGCTTCCGGGTTCCAACGCTCACCCTGCCACCCGGCTCAGCCGATTTCCTTGTCGAGCGGGCAGATTTCGGCTTCGACAATTACGATACCCACACCGCCCTCACGAGCCAGCTGATCGCCGTCGACATCCCCGCCGCCGCAACCGCCTATTCCACGCTGTTTGCCAATCCCGATCTGCGGCGGCAGATGGGGGCAGCGGGGCAGAAGCGCGCGCGCGATACCTATGACTGGTCGCAGATCATGAAGCTCTATGCGCAGCTTTGGACGGAACTCGGAGCACGCAGGCGAAGCAAGGTCGAAGGCACCGTTCCGGCAGGAACGATCCGGCCAGACCGGCTCAATCCGTTCACGATGTTCAAGTCCTATCCGACGCGAGCGCTCGATGGCGCATGTGTGTTCGCGCTGGGCGAAGGCGTCGATCTGAAGGAGGTGCACCGCAGGCTTTCCGCCGAAAGTATTGCTCGGGCCGCTCAGGTGCTTGCCAGGCAGCAGGTTGTGGACGAGATCGTCGGTGTCCTCGAGAAGAACGGCCGGTCGTTGTCGATGTCGGAGCTGATCAAGCACTTGCCCAACACACCCGGCGATCTTGTGGAAAGAGCGGTGATGGTGCTGACCAAATGCGGCGCCCTCACCCTGCTGCCGAAGCCGAGAGCGACGCTTTCCGCCAGCGAACCGTAATCCGGCAGCTGGCTGCGATCCTGTTCGCTGTTTGTATGCGGCGACATCACGCAACATGATGCCGCCCTGGCTTCGTCGTGTGCCATCGCCCCTCACTGCAACGGCGAATGCGGCGCCGGCAGCATGATGGTCGAATGCATCTCCTCCAGCACCTGCGTGCCCTCGCTCAGATGTGGCAGACCTCATTGGGGTGGCCGGCTTCGGTGGTCCAGAGGCCGACGATCTTGGAATATTTCTCGCGCTCCGGCAGCGGGCGTATCGCCAAGCGTCATTCCGATCTCTTGGGTGGCAATCTTATCGATCGAGCGAGCCTGGTCGCGGTTTGTGATCCGAGTGAGAGCGCATAGCGGATGGCGTCGGCCAACTTGCCCTTTGGCTGATTAACGATCAACGCGAGCTCTTGCGCGGAGCCACCGGAGCGGGAATGCGATTGAAAATAAGAAAGCCGCCTCAAGTGGCGGCCTTCTTTCGCGCGTCTGGCAGTCAAAGCTCTAGAGATCAGAGCCCCAATTTTCAGCTGAACTTGAACATGCTCGCGTCCAGCTGTCCCGGCGCGACACCGATCAGCCAAACCGCACTGCCTGCGGCGTCGGTGATGATCGTGGTGTTGATCCCGGCAACGTAGGTCTCCGCGGCCTGAACATCGGCGAACGAATGCAGCGATGTACCCGCGAAGTTGACGAAGTCATTCACTCCGCCCGTATTGAAGTCCTGGACGACCATGATCTCCTGGCTGGCGTCGCTGACGTTGAATGTATCAGCACCACCGCCACCCCACGCATAGTCAACGCCGCCGCCGCCGCTGATGTTGTCGGCCCCGGTGCCCATCAGGAACACGTCGACGCCGCTTCCGCCGGTCACCGTGTCGCCGCCGTTGGAGCCATACACGTAGTTCTGGCCCGAGCCGCCGTAGATGATGTTGCCGTCAGTCTCGCCCGACGAGATGAAGATGTTCAGGCCCGAGCCGCCGTACATGGTGTCGACGCCGGCGCCGCCGTAGAAGTAGTTGGTGCCGACCCCGCCATAGAGGTAATCGGCCCCGGCTTCGCCATACATCACGTTGACGTCGCTACCGGCGGTACCGCCCGAGCCGATCAAGGTGTCGGTGCCGTTGCCGCCAAACAGATAGTTGAAGCCGGATCCGCCATACTCCACGTCATTGCCGTCCTCTCCGAGGAGAACGTCGAGCCCGGCGCCGCCGATCAGGACGTCATTGCCGGCTCCCGCATAGATGTAGTCATTGCCGTCGCCGGCATCGCCATAGTCGTCGCCGTTGCCGAGAACGAGGACATCGGCTCCGGCACCTCCGTAGCCGGTATCGTTGCCGTCGCCGCCGTAGAGGGAGTTGTTGCCGGCGTTGCCTGTCAGGACGTTAGCCAGTCCGTTGCCAATACCCGAGAGATTGCCGGATCCATCCAGGATCAGATTCTCGACGTTTGCGGTCAGGCTGTAGGTGATCGTGGTGTGAACGGTGTCGGTGCCTTCGCCGGTGTTTTCGACCACCACATCGCCGGGATCGTCGACGAAATAGGTGTCGTTGCCAAGCCCGCCGGCCATCGTGTCGGCGCCGAGACCGCCATCCAGCGTGTTGTTGCCCGTGCCGCCGGTGATGAAGTTTGCGAACCCGTTGCCGGTGCCCGAAACATTGGCGGACGTCGCAATCGCGAGGTTCTCGACGTTGGCAACGAGTGTGTAGTTGAAGTTGCCTGTAACGACCGCGGTGTCGGTACCCTCTCCCGGATTCTCGATAATGACATCGGCGGCGTTATCGAGAATGTAGGTATCGTTCCCCGCTCCGCCTGTGAGCGAATCTACGCCGCCCAGGCCGTCGAGCAGGTTGTTACCGGAATCACCGATCAAGGTATCGTTGAGGTTCGATCCCCTCAGCCCCTCGATCGAGGTGTAGGTGTCCCCGGCAGCCTCGCCCGTGTTCGAGGCGGGATTAGCCAGGCTGGCGAGCACGCCGGCGGTGGCGTTGACATATTCAGCAACGTCATTGCCGGCGCCGCCGTCCAGTACGTCCGCACCCGCACCGCCGCGCAGATTGTTGTCTCCGCCATCACCCGTCAGGGTATCGTTGAACGCCGAGCCAATGATACCTTCGATCGAGGTATAGGTATCGCCCGCGGCGTCGCCGGTGTTGACAGCCGGATTGGCAAGACTTGCAACCACTCCCACCGCAGCATTACCGTAATCCGCGAAGTCAAAGCCCGCGCCGCCGTCGAGCGAGTCGGCACCGGCCTGGCCGCGCAGGTTATTGTTACCTCCGTCACCAATCAGGGTGTCGTTGAAGGCTCCTCCTTGGATGCCTTCAATCGAAGTAAGTGTGTCGCCGAGGGCTTCGCCGGTATTCAGCGCGTTGTTTGCGAGATCGACGAGAACGCCCGTGGTCGCGTTACCGTAATCGGCATAGTCATACCCTGCGCCGCCGTCGAGCGAGTCGGCGCCGGTGCCACCGCGGAGGAAATTGGTGTTGGCATCGCCGATCAGCGTATCGTTGAATGCCGTTCCTCGGATCGCTTCGATAGAAATGTAGACGTCGCCGGCGGCTTCTCCGGTATTCAGGGCAGAGTTGGCAAGATCGGCAACGACGCCGGTCGTAGCGGTGAAATAGTCGGCGTAGTCAAAGCCGGCGCCGCCATCCAGCGTATCGGCACCGAGACCCCCTTGCAGGAGGTTGATTCCGGAATCGCCGATCAAATGATCAGCGAAGTCGCTGCCACGCAGGCCTTCAATGGAGATATAGGTGTCGCCGGCGGCTTCGCCTGTATTTTGAGACGAGTCTGCCAGATCTGCCGTGATGCCAATTCCCGATTCGGAATAGGAAGCAAAGTCAAAGCCGCCCCCGCCGTTGAGCACGTCAGCGCCAGCGCCACCACGCAGCGTATTGCCGTTGGCGTCACCGATCAGTGTGTCGTTGAAAGCCGAGCCTCTGATCTTGAAGATGTTGGAGTAAGTATCCCCGGCGGCTTCGCCGGTGTTCTGGGTGGGATCGGCGAGGTCGACGACAATTCCGGTGGTTGAGTTCGCGTAGTCGGCATAGTCGTTGGCGGAGCCGCCGATGATCGAGTCGGCTCCCAATCCGCCCTGCAGGAAGGAGGTGTTTCCGTTGCCGATAAGTGTGTCGTTGAAGTTGCTGCCGATCAGCCCTTCGATCGAAGTATAGGTGTCACCGGTCGCAATGCCCGTATTGACGCTTGGGTCTGCCAAGCTTGCCTTAAGACCCGAGGTCGAGTCGATGTAGGATGCGAAATCTTGCCCAGGGCCGCCATCCAGGGAATCGGCACCATCGCCGCCGATCAGCGTGTCATTGCCACCGAGCCCTGACAGGGTGTCATTCGTGTTTGAACCATCGGGTGTTCCGGACAAGGAGTCGTTGCCGGACGTGCCTGTAAATGTCGCCATGATAATCCCCTTCGTGTAATCGATTTTTTGTGCAATGCGGGTAGTCAGCGGTACGCAGCAGTCAGCAGACGAACCGGCGAGAGAGTCACCAGACCCGCCGGAACGAACCGCTCGAGAGACGAAAAGCAAGCAGCCTGCGGCAGCGGAATAAGCTGCTGGGCCAATCAGCGGATGAGTTGATCAGGCAACGGTCTCCAACCGAAGCCGTTCAGGCGGGCTGAAGTGACAATCAATTCAAGCCTCCCCCCTTTGCAATAACTTTAGCGAAACAAAAATATGGAAACAATCTAAGCGAGAGAGTTTGGGCGAGTCAACGGTCCTCTACAAGACGATTATTGCGGGACTCGCGCTGTCTGACTGCGGACGAGTTCAGGCCCGCGCAACCACCTCCAGGCCGATAGTTCGTCGGCCGCGAGCTTGCGATGATGCGCTGCTGCGCCCTCGCAGCTGCGATATGATTCAGA
The DNA here is from genome assembly GCF_050435825.1 of Bradyrhizobium sp. I1.14.4. Lineage (NCBI taxonomy): Bacteria > Pseudomonadati > Pseudomonadota > Alphaproteobacteria > Hyphomicrobiales > Nitrobacteraceae > Bradyrhizobium > Bradyrhizobium sp. I1.14.4. The sequence continues at coordinate 50,625 of NZ_JBNDLA010000016.1, forward strand.
AACTGGCACGAAGAGCAACGTTGCGTTCGGGTTCACGACAATAAGTCGCAGACGCCTTGGCTGGAATCCGAAGCACCGATACTTGCCGGAGCCGAAAATAACTGGAAACTGCGTGTTCGGTTGCAAACGTCGTTGAAGCATGTTCGAAATAGTCTTGCTGGCGAGTTCAACGTTTCTAAATATCGCTGCACGGCAAGCAATCGCACGGTCTCGGCCGACCGTGTCCGGCTAGCGGAGGATCGAGTGATGGGAAGCGTTTGGCGAAACCCGGTACTGATCGCGAGCGTGCAGCCCAACCCTCCCGTCAACGGGACCAATAACGGCTCCAATAACGTCGATGCACCCGTGCTGGCCGCCATCGGCAATGACCAGATGGCGATGGTCTACATGGAAGGTGGCTATGCCAACCTCCCGGACCTCAGCTACGGGTCCATCGTTCTTCAACGGGTCGATCCGCTCGGCAATACGTTTGGGACCCCGATCACGATCGCCAGCAGTGCCTACAGCCCGACCTTGACTGGTTCGGTCGTTTCGTCGCCCGGGGTGACCACGCTTTCCAATGGATCGGTCGCCGTTTCCTACACTTTCGGATCCTACAACACCGGCACGTTGCGGACGGACGTGTTCGCGAAGATTGTAGCGCCCGACGGAACCGTAGGGCCGGAGATTAAACTCAATACCACCGCGGGCAACGAAACCAACGCAACGATCGCGCCGGTGGCGGGCGGCGGATTCCTCGCCGTCTGGCAAGACAGCCTTTTCCCCGATCCGGGCGGCGTCGGCGGCGATGGCTCGGGCTCGGGCATCAGCGCCCAGCTGTTCGATTCCGCCGGAAACAGGATCGGCACCCAATTCGCCGTCAACACGCTCACAGCAGGCAGTCAGACCAACCCTTCGGCGACGACGCTCGCTAATGGCAACATCCTGGTCAGCTGGATCAGCGGCGCCAATGTCGAAGCGCAAATCTATACCGCTTCAGGCGTCGCCGTCGGGACGGAGATGACCTTATCGACAGCGCCCGGGATGAGCGCTTCGGTCAGCTATGACAAGGTGGTCGCACTCAGCGGTGGAGGCTTCGCGCTGGTTCGTGGCTCCTGGAATTCGGCCACTACCATCCTCGATCCAGTGATCGACGTCCAGATCTTCGACGCCGCGGGAACGGCGGTCGCACCGGCCCTCCAGATTGACGGTGTCGGCACCGGCTATTTCATCCGATCGATCGACGCCGCCGCGACGAGCGACGGCGGCGTGACGGTGACCTATAGTGACAATGATGCGATCGTCGGCCGGACGTCGGTCAGCCGCTACCACATTGGCAGCAACGGATCGCTTGCAGACGCCAGCACGGTCACGACCAGCTCGAGCAGCACGTCGATGATCGGCGCCGGCGCGATCGGCGTGTATGGCGACGGACGCGAGCAGATCATCTGGGAGCAGCATCAGCCCGGCTTTGCCGATACGTTGCAGGAATCCATCTATGACGATCGCAACACGACGACGTTTTTCGCGACCGCCGCGCAGCCGACCGCAGTCGGCAGCATCTCGAACGACCTGATCTACGGCCATGCCGGCGCGGACACGCTGTATGGGTACACGGGCGACGATGTTCTGGTGGGTCTGGGCGGCGACGACGTTGGCTACGGCGGCGACGGCAATGATTATTTCTATGCCGGCGCCGGAAACGACATCTTGTTCGGCGATGCGGGTTTCGACGTGCTGCTCGGCGAAGACGGCAACGACGTTCTCTACGGCGGCACCGGCTTCAACTACCTGTTCGGCGGCAGCGGCAACGATATTCTGGTTGGCTCCGGAGGCGCTGGTCCCAGCGACGTCAACGTGATGTACGGCGACGATGGCGCCGATCTGCTCTACGGCGGCGCCGGCACCAACTACTTCTACGGCGGTACCGGCGTCGACACGATGGTTGGCGGCTCCGGTCTCAACATCTTCATCTCCTCGGGCGAGACCGACGGCAATGTGATCTACGGCGGCTCAGGCCAGAACTATGTCTATGGCTCGAACGGCGGCGACACCGTGACCGGCGGCGCCGATGTCGACGTGTTCCTGATGGGCTCCGGCGCAGACAGCATCACGGGCGGCGGCGGCGTCGACTATGCTTGGGGCGGCGGCGGCCGGGATACCTTCACCATCAACGACTCGACCTCCGAAGTGATGGTGATCCAGGACTTCAGTGCCGGCGGCGTCAACGATCTCATCAATTTCGCCGGCACCTCGCTGCATTCGTTCGCGGATGTCCAGGCGGCGTCATTCTACGTGGCCGGCACCAACACGACCATCATCACCGACGCCGCGGGCAATGCGGTCTGGCTCACCGGTATCGCACCGGGACAGCTTGACGCGAGCATGTTCCAGTTCAGCTGAGCGCCTTCCAGGACGAGAATCTGCACCCGCCCCGCTTGGTCCGTGCCGGGCTGCTTCGCCAACAGGCGCCAGGCTTTGGGTCGGATTGCGGAGCTTGTCGTCGATGATTACGCCCGGGCGCGGTGGTCAGGCTGCCGATAGGGCTTCGCACCGCTCCATGATGATTTCGCCATGGCTGCGATGCGGCTCGCCCTAATTTGTGTTACGACAGCAACCACTGCGAGCATGGTCGGCCCGCGAACTTCGACATTGTGAATGAATGTTGCTATTTCGTTGCTGAATTGTTTGCCAACGACCGCACGCCTAGCGCACGCCAGACGGCCTTTGTTGCTGACGACAGATTGTAATGATCCGGCCGGGCTTTTGCGTTCTATCGTCCCGGCATTTTACGACCAGAGGTAATAGTGACGGCGATTGGTCTCACCAATTCGGACGACACTTACGCCGATACACCGAGCGCGGACACCACGGTCTACGCTCTCGACGGCAACGACACCATAACTCTGGGCAGCTTCAGCTCGTTTTCATCCTAATCCGACAGCCTTCAATATGTCGAGGGCGGCGCAGGAAACGTCTACAATCTCGACCACTTCGCGAACGACCTGTTCGAGTACCTGATCTACTACAACAACCACAGGCCCCGTCAGGCCCTCGCTGGGCAAACCCCGACGGCGTTTGCTGCCACCAAGACCACCGCGATCCAATCAGCGAACTAGTGACCATCGACAGCAATGACGTCGGGTTCCAACATCACGCGACAGCTGCATTAGCACGCATCGTGGGCGATGCACGACACTTCAGCAAAAAGCCCCGGTCGATGCCGGGGCTTCTCATTTGATCGATCGCAATGGCCGCGGATCAGTAGCGGTAGTGATCCGACTTGTACGGGCCTTCCTGCTTCACGCCGATATAATCGGCCTGGTCCTTGCGCAGCTCGGTCAGCTTGGCGCCGACCTTGGCGAGGTGCAGGCGCGCGACCTTCTCGTCGAGCGTCTTCGGCAGCACGTAGACCTTCTTCTCGTACTTGCCGCCCTTGTTGTTGGCGAACAGCTCGATCTGCGCCAGCGTCTGGTTGGTGAACGAGGCCGACATCACGAAGGACGGGTGGCCCATCGCGTTGCCAAGGTTCACGAGGCGCCCTTCCGACAGCAGGATGATGCGGTGCTTGTCGGGGAATTCGATCTCGTCGACCTGCGGCTTGATGTTCGTCCACTTCAGGTTCTTCAGGGTCGCAACCTGGATCTCGTTGTCGAAGTGACCGATGTTGCAGACGATGGCGCGATCCTTCATCGCGCGCATGTGCTCGATGGTGATGATATCCTTGTTGCCGGTGGCGGTGACGAAGATGTCGGCGCGCGGCGCGGCATCTTCCATCGTCACGACCTCATAGCCCTCCATCATCGCCTGCAGCGCGCAGATCGGATCGACCTCGGAGACCATGACGCGGCAGCCGGCCTGGCGCAGCGACGCCGCCGAGCCCTTGCCGACGTCGCCGAAGCCGGCGACCATTGCGAGCTTGCCCGACATCATCACGTCGGTGCCGCGGCGGATGCCGTCGACCAGCGACTCGCGGCAGCCATAAAGGTTGTCGAACTTCGACTTGGTGACGCTGTCGTTGACGTTAATCGCCGGGAACAGCAGCGTACCCTTGTTGGCCATCTCGTAGAGACGATGCACGCCGGTGGTGGTCTCTTCCGAAACGCCCTTGATGTTCTTGGCGATCTCGGCGAAGTAGCCCTTCGGCTTCTCCTTCAGCAGGCGCTTGACCAGCGCGTAGAAGATCTCCTCTTCCTCGGAGGTCGGCTTGTCGAGGAAGGCGGTGTCGCCCTGCTCGGCCCTGTAGCCGGCGTGCACCAGCATGGTGGCGTCGCCGCCGTCATCGAGGATCATGTTCGGCGTGCCGCCGCCATGCCAGTCGAACAGTTTTGCGGTGTAGTCCCAGTATTCGGTCAGCGTCTCGCCCTTGATCGCGAACACCGGAATGCCGGCTGCGGCGATCGCGGCAGCTGCGTGGTCCTGGGTCGAATAGATGTTGCAGGAGACCCAGCGGATGTCGGCGCCGAGCGCGGCCAGCGTCTCGATCAGGACCGCGGTCTGGATCGTCATATGCAGCGAGCCCGCAATGCGCGCGCCCTTCAGCGGCTGCTTGGGGCCGTACTCCTCGCGGGTCGCCATCAGGCCGGGCATCTCGCTCTCGGCGAGCGAGATCTCCTTGCGGCCGAAATCGGCGAGCGAAATGTCCTTGACGATGTAGTCGGTGAAACCGGGCTTAATCGGGGCGTTCATGGGAGCTTCCTGTTGTTGAGCTCGTCATTCCGGTGCGCCGCACAGCGGCGAACTCGGAATCTCGAATTGACGGATAAGGATTCCGGGTTCGCTCGCTTGCGCGAGCGCCCCGGAATGACACGAGACTTAGAGCGCGCGCTTGAGCGGCTCGACGAGATCGGTCTTCTCCCAGGAGAAGCCGCCCTCATTGTCGGGCGTGCGGCCGAAATGGCCGTAGGCCGAGGTACGCGCGTAGATCGGACGATTAAGGTCGAGATGGGTGCGGATGCCGCGTGGCGTCAGATCCATCGCCTTGGCTGCCGCCGTCTCGAGTTCATCCTCCGACACCTTACCGGTGCCGTGGGTGTCGATGTAGATCGACAGCGGACGCGCCACGCCGATCGCGTAGGCGAGCTGCAGCGTGCAGCGGTCGGCGAGACCGGCCGCGACGATGTTCTTGGCCACATAGCGCGCAGCATAGGCCGCCGAGCGGTCGACCTTGGTCGGATCCTTGCCGGAGAACGCGCCGCCGCCATGCGGAGCCGCGCCGCCATAGGTGTCAACGATGATCTTGCGGCCGGTCAGGCCGGAGTCGCCGTCGGGACCGCCGATGAAGAACTTGCCGGTCGGATTGATATGCCAGATCGTCTTGCCGTTGATCCAGTCCTTCGGCAGCGCCTCGCGAACATAGGGCTCGATGATGTCGCGGATCTGGCTGGACGTGAGGTCCTCGACCAGGTGCTGGTGCGAGACCACGATCTCGCGGACGCCGACAGGCTTGCCGTTTTCGTACTGCACGGTGACCTGGCTCTTGGAATCCGGACCCAGCACCTTCTCGCGGCCGGAGTGGCGCGCTTCGGAGATCAGCCGCAGGATCTTGTGGGCGTAGAAGATCGGCGCCGGCATCAGGTCCGGCGTCTCGTTGGTGGCGTAACCGAACATGATGCCCTGGTCGCCGGCACCCTCTTCTTGCTTCTCGCCAGGCTGCAGCGCGTCGACGCCCTGCGCGATGTCGGCCGACTGTGGATGCAGCAGGATCTCGATATCGCAGGTCTTCCAGTGGAAGCCGTCCTGCTCGTAGCCGATGTCCTTGATTGCACCGCGGACAACGCTCTCGATCTGGTCGTTGGTGACCGAGCGCGGGCCGCGCGTTTCACCGGCGATCACCACCTTGTTGGTGGTCGCAAGCGTCTCGCAGGCCGCACGGATCTGCCACGGGTCGATGCCCGCTTTCGGTCCCTCGCGGTAGAACAGGTCGACGATCTCATCCGAAATGCGATCGCAGACCTTGTCCGGATGGCCCTCGGAAACCGACTCGCTGGTGAACAGATAAGACGCGCGCATCAAGCAAACCCCTTGTTTCGTCGAAGTCCGACGTTGGTTGGTGAATATGTCCCCGGAATGTCAGTCTCGTCGCCGCGAGATGACGTAGGATTCGTCGTAGAACCACAGCCCGTTGTGTTTGCGGAGAACTTCGCGCGTGGCCTCGAGAGCTCGTCCATTTTCGGTCGTTTCGGTCAACCGATCATCTTCGATCTGCGCGACATACACCGCCGCATTCCACGCCGCAAAGGCCGTCGAGGTTCCGATCGAGCCGGTCACCTCATTGGGCAGCGCTTCCATATCATACCGGAAGATCGAACGGTTATCGGCGTAGGCGTTGAAGTTCAGCTCGCGGCCGGCCGATCCCAGCTCGTATTTCACCGCGCGCAGTATCTCATGACGGCTGACCGCGAAAGGATTTTCTCCGGGCCAGACGGCTTGAATGATTTCAAGGCCGGGATCGCCTCCGTGGGAGTGGATTCCTATCAGCCGTCCTCCGCCGCGCAGCGCGCGGGCCAGCGGCGCGATGATCCGCTTGGCGCGGAAATTCACCGAGGATTTGGCCCGGTAGGGCTGCGAGGCGATCACAAGATCGAAATTGGCCTCGGTCCGGCCGGCGCGGGGAATGATGGAATCGAGCAGAAATCGGTGATCGTCCCGGTACAACACCAGCGCCACCGGCCGCTCATAGACCGGCAGCGCGGTGCCGGGGCTGAGATTGGCCCGCCAGTTCTGCTCCAGGAACGGGCCGAGTTCCGCGATCTGGGCCTCGAAATCACCCGAGGAAGCTCCTCGGAGGGGCACCTCGTGCCAGATCATGCTGGCGGCCGCCGCGGAGTTCTTGGGCGTCAGCCAGGGCGCCTCGGCGTAATACATGTTGGTGAATACAAAGACGCTGGCCGGATGCTCGAACAGGCGGTCGGGGACCTTGTCGAGGGTGAGGCGGACGTCCTCCAGGCTCAGTTCCTTACCGGCGACATAGAATGGCATATGAGGGAAGCGGCCATGCATGGCACGCAGGACCCGCGCCAGCACCGTGCCGTCGCCCATGCCGGCGTCGAACACCCGCAACGCTGGCGGCCGCGGGTGGATTGCGGCCAGTTCCAGCGCGACCCGGTCGGCAATCACCCGCTTCTCGCTGCAGGTGTGGACGAACAGCAGGTAGCGCTGGCGGTTCTCGAAAAAGCGGAAATTGCCCCGCGGATCGCGCTTTTCCGGCGGAACAACGAGGCCGCGCGGCGGCGCCACGCCGCCCGGCGTCGAGGTCGCGATGAACGCATTGATGCGGTCGAGGGTATCGATGGTGATGCGCTTGCCCTCGCGCAACCGGTGCACCAGCTTGCCGTCGTTGACGGCACGACGGCCGAACGTCGTCTCCGCCATGTCGGAACGGCGGCAGAAATCCGTGATCTGACTGAGGATTTCGGGGTTCTTCATGGAGCCTGGAGTGGGCAGCAGCGAGTGGGACAAGAGTGGGCAGCGATAGCTTGCGACGGCATCTTATCACCCTTTTCCCACCAGTTGAACCCCCTCTGCCGCCGGGTCACCAAACATTCATGGACCGCCTCGCCGTCGCCGATCACCATGACGGCCCACCACCTCATGGATGACCGATGCGCCGCCTGCTTCTGATCCCCTGCCTGCTTGCTGCCATGCTGTGGTCGGCGTCCTGTTTCGCCCACGCTCGCGCCCAGCTCGGCCCGCTCTGCACGACCGACACGACGCCAGCGGACCAGATGATCGACGCCTGCACCAAGATCATCGCGTTGAAAGCGTTTTCCGGCGAGAAGCTCGCGACCATCTATTTCTGGCGCGCTGTCGGCTGGAACAAGAAGGGCGACTACGCGCAGGTGATCGCTGACGCCACCGAGGCGCTGCGCCTGAAGCCCAGCACCGCAGTCTACAATTTGCGCGGCTCGGCCTACTACGACAAGGGCGAGTACGACATCGCAATCGCCGACTTCAACGACGCACTGCGCATGGGTCCGCCGAGCGGCATCATCTTTCACAACCGCGGCAACGCCTATCGCAGCAAGGGCGACTACGCCAGGGCGATCGCCGACTACGACGCCGCGATCAAGGCCGGTCCGAAGTCGGCCTTCTCCTATCAGAACCGCGGCGCCTCGAAGCGGGCGCTCGGCGATCTCGACGGCGCGCTCGCCGACATCAACGAGGCTGTCAGGATCGACCCGTCGCTGCCGCAGCCCCTGATCAGCCGCGCCGTGATCTGGCGCGCCAAGGGCGACATCGAGCGCGCGATTGCGGACACATCGGAAGCGATCCGGCTCGCGAAGGCGAAGGCGCCCGTCAACATCATGACGCCGCCCGGCAGTGTGCTGATCTCGGCCTATATCCAGCGCGGCCTCGCCTATGAGGCCAAGGGCGATGCTGCGCACGCCAAGGAGGACTACGCCTCGGTGCTCGAGGGCCAGGCCTCCGATGCCGGCAGCAAGGCCAACCAGGCCACCGCCAAGGTGCGGCTCGCGCTACTGAAGGAGGCCGACGCAGCACCGCGCAAGACCGCGGCGGCGCCTGCCGAGAGCAGCCCTGCTTCTGCACCGCCTGCTCCCGCCGCGGCACCGGCCGCGCCCCCAGCACGCGTGCAAGCCGCAGCCACCGCCCGGCGCGTCGCGCTGGTGATCGGCAACGGCGGCTATGCGCATGTGAGGGCGCTGCCCAATCCGCCCAATGACGCCCGCGCCATCGCCAAGAGCCTGCGCGACATCGGCTTCACCGTCTCGGAAGGTCTCGATCTCGATCGCGACGCGATGCAGAGGACGATCCATGATTTCCTGCGCGATGCCGCGCGGTCGCAGATCGCCGTGGTCTACTACGCCGGTCACGGCGTGCAGGTCGATGGTCGCAACTACCTCGTGCCTGTCGATATCGAGTTCAAGGCGAGCGGGCGCATGACCGACGCGATGGTTGATATGGATACAATCATGGCCGGCCTCGACGACCAGATCCGCACAAACATCCTGATCCTCGATGCCTGTCGCAACAATCCGATGGCGCCGCAGCTGGCATCCGCGGGTCCGAGCCGCGGCATCGAAGCCGGCTCCGGCCTTGCCGCACCGGCTTCGCTGGGATCAGGCTCGACGCTTGGCGCCGGCACGCTGATCGCGTTTGCGACCGCGCCGGGCCAGGTCGCGCTCGACGGCGAAGGCGCCAACAGTCCGTTCTCGGCGGCGCTGTCGCGCCATGTCGGCACGCCCGGCCTCGAGGTGCAACAGATGCTGACGCGGGTCCGCGCCGAAGTCGTCGCCGCGACCAAGGGCAAGCAGGTGCCGTGGTCGAACTCCTCGCTGCTCGGCGAAGTCTATCTGGCGGAGAAATGACGGGGCACCTTCACCCATCATTGCGAGGAGCGAAGCGACGAAGCAATCCATCCTGTCCTCGCAGGCAGATGGATTGCTTCGCGGAGCCTGTCATCCGGCGGCGCTTCGCGCCGACCGGTTGGCTCGCAATGACGAAATGACAACCGAGGTTACTTGCCCCAAACCTCGTTCGCGACCTCGACCGCGAGCCGCAGCTTGGCCCACTGCTCCTCCTCGGAGAGGATGTTGCCCTCCTCGGTCGAGGCAAAGCCGCATTGCGGGGACAGTGCGAGCTGCTCGATCGGGGCGAATTTGGATGCCTCTTCGAGCCGACGCTTGATATCGTCCTTCTTCTCGAGCTCGCCGAACTTCGAGGTGATGACGCCGACCACCACGACCTTGTTACCCTTGGGCAGGAAGCGCAGCGGCTCGAAGCCGCCGGCGCGATCGGAATCATATTCGAGGAAATAGCCGTCGTAATTGGTGCCGGCGAGCATGGTCTCGGCGACCGGCTCGTAGCCGCCGGACGATATCCAGGTCGAGCGGAAATTGCCGCGGCAGACATGCGTCGTGATCACCATGTCGGACGGACGATCGGCGATCGCGTAGTTGATGACGCGCGCATAGATATCCTGCAGACCATCGGGATTGTCTCCGCGGTCGCGCGACTTCTGCAGTTCCTCCTGCGAGCACAGATAGGCCCACACCGTGTCGTCGAATTGCAGGTAACGGCAACCGGCGTCGTAGAACGCCTTCACCGCCTTGCGATAGGTCTTGCCGAGATCCTGGAAGAACTCCTCGAGATCGGGATAAACCTCTTTCGAGATCAGCTTGCGGCCGCCACGGAAATGCAGCACCGCCGGCGACGGGATCGTCATCTTCGGCGTGACATGCGCCTGGTCGGCGTATTTCTTCAGGAACCTGAAGTGATCGAGCATCGGGTGATGATCGGAGAAGTCGAGCTTGCCGGTCACCCTGATGGCGTCGTGCCGGGTCTGCACGCCCGCGAACTGGATACCCATGTCGGGGTGGAACAGCTCGCAACCGGTCAGATAGCTGAGGAAATCGAAGTGCCACCAGGAGCGGCGGAACTCGCCGTCGGTCGCAAGCTTCAGGCCGACCGAGGCCTGCTTGTGCACGACCTTCTCGATTTCCATGTCCTCGACCTTGCGCAGTTCGTCGGCCGAGATCTCGCCCCTCTCCAGTTTGGCGCGGGCTTCCTTGATCCTTGGCGGACGCAACAGACTGCCGACCTCGTCGGCGCGGAACGGAGGCTTGGTTCGCTGCATGGTCAACTCCCGGACGTTTCTAATGTGCCTTGACCCCGGAGACGCCGAGGTGGCGCTCGAGGACGGAGGGATCTGCTTTCAGCGCGCTGCTTGCGGCATCGTGCACGATGGTGCCGCGTTCCAATATCACAACACGGTCGGCGAGCCCCAGAATCTTTTGCGCGTTCTGCTCCACGATGATCGAGCAGATGCCGCCGGAACGCGTGATGGTTCCAATCGCCTTTAGCAACTCCTCAACGATGATCGGCGCGAGGCCTTCGGTTGGCTCGTCGAGCAGCAGTACCTTCGGGTTCAAGGTCAGCGCGCGGCCGATCGCCAGCATCTGCTGCTCGCCGCCGGACAGCTGGTTGCCGAAATTGCCGCGCCGCTCCTTCAGCCGCGGAAACATCGCGTACACGCGCTCGACCGTCCACGGCCCGGGCTGCGCCACCGCGGTCATGTTCTCTTCCACCGTCAGTGAGCGGAAGATGTTGCGCTCCTGCGGCACCCAGCCGATCCCGGCGCGAGCGCGCTGATCCGGTCGCATCGCAGTGATGTCGCGGCCTGCGAGTGCGACGCTGCCGCCGAAGCGTCTGACAATGCCGACGATCGAGTTGATCAGCGTGGTCTTGCCGGTGCCGTTGCGGCCGAGCAGCGCGAGCACCTGGCCCTCGGCAAGCGCCAGCGACATATCGGGCAAGACCACCGCCTCGCCGTACCCGGCACGCAGACCGTGGATGGAGAGGAGGTCAGGCATCGGCAGCCTCGCCGAGATAGACCGCCCTCACCTGCGGATCGCGCGCGACCTCGTCAGGTGCGCCCTCGGTGAGCAGGGCGCCATTGACCAGCACCGAGATGCGGTCGGCGAAGGAGAACACGAGGTGCATGTCGTGCTCGATCAGGAGCACGGTGACATCGCGCGGCAGCGCCGCGACCGCCGCCAGGATATCGTGGCGCTCGATTTCGGGGACGCCGGCCGCGGGCTCGTCGAGCAGCAGCACGCGAGGTTTGGCCGCGATCGCGACCGCGATCTCAAGCAGGCGCTGCTTGCCGTAGGGCAATGTCGAGGTGAGCTCGGTCATGACGTCAAGCAGATGGAATCGCGACAGGATCTCGGCGATCTCGGCGTTGACGTCGCTTCGCGTCCCCATCCGCCGCCACCAGTCGCCGCCGCGGCCCATCCGTTCGGAGACCGCAAGGCCGATGGTTTCGAGCGGGGTCAGGTCTGCATAGAGCTGGTTGATCTGGAACGTGCGCGACAGCCCGCGCAGCACCCGCTTGTGCACAGGGAGCTCGGTGATGTCGCTGCCTTCGAGCAGGATGCGCCCGCTGTTCGGCGTCAGCACACCAGTGAGCTGGTTGATGACGGTGGTCTTGCCGGCGCCGTTCGGTCCGATCAGTGCGTGGCGGGCGCCCCGCATCACTTTCAACGAAAGATCGCGGGTGACGCGAAGGCCGCCGAAAGATTTTTCGAGGCCGCTTGTTTCGAGCGCGATCGTCATGACGCGTCGCCCTCGGGCACGGCAACGGCTGCTTTACGGCCGGCGAACTGGCGGATGATCAGGTTCGGTACGAACAACACCCAGCGATGGATCCGCGCGCGGCCGACCATCACGATCACGACCAGCACAAGACCGATCCAGAACAGCCAGTATTGCGGTGTGATGCTCTGAAACAGCTCCTGCAGCATCCTGAACACGACGGCGCCGATCAGGCCGCCATAGAGATAGCCGGTGCCGCCGATCACGAGCACCAGCATCAGATCGGCGGAGCGCTCGAAGGCGAACACGTCGAGCGAGGCGAGCGCCGTGGTCTGGGTGAACAGCGCGCCGGCGATCCCGGCATAGAGGGCGGCAAGCGTATAGACCGCGATCATTCGGCGATTCACCGGCACGCCGATTGCGGCCGCGCGCAACGGATTGTTCCTGATGGCGCGCAGAGACAGGCCGAACGGCGAATGCACCACACGTCGCGCAAGCAGGAACAGGATGAACAGCACGATCAGCGAGTAGAAGAACCCGGTCTTGCCGAACATGTCGAAGGCAAACAGCCCGAGGATCGGCTGCATCTCGATGCCCTGCAGGCCGTCCGTACCGCCGGTAATGTTCGAGAAACGTTCGGCGAGCGCTTCCAGCAGCAGCGCGATGCCGAGCGTCACCATCAGCCGCGTCAGGTCGACGCCGCGGATGACCAGGAAGCTGGTGAGGAAGCCGAGCGCCGCCGCAACGAGACCGGCGGCGACCAACGCGATGACGGGCTCATTGGCGATGCCATGCAGTGCCAGCAAGCCGGCCGAATAGGCGCCGACACCGAAGAATGCCGCGTGGCCGAGCGAGACGATGCCGGCGTAGCCGAGGATCAGGTCGAGCGACAGCGCGAACAAGCCAAGCCGTACGATGTCGGTCATGATCAGATAACGCGACGGGAACAGGAAGGCGCAGGCGAGCGCCAGGACCCAGAACGCGACCTCGCTGATCCGCCAGCGCGCGCTGGCGATCGCGTGAGTGGAGACGTCGGACAGCGCGGTCATGGCGGGCTCACCGCGCCGCCGTGCGGCCGAACAGGCCGTTGGGGCGCCAGAGCAGGATCACGATCATCACCGTGTAGATCACAAAGGGTCCCACCTTGGGCATGTAATATTTGCCGGCGACGTCGGCGACGCCAAGCAGCAGCGATGCGAGGAACGGCCCGGTGATCGACGACGAGCCGCCGACGGTCACTACGATCAGGAAGTAGATCATGAACTTCAGCGGGAAATACGGATCGAGTCCGAGGATTTCTGCGCTCAGCGCGCCGCCGAGACCGGCCAGGCCACAGCCAAAGGCAAAGGTGAAGGCGAACACCTGCGGCACGTTGATGCCGAGCCCGATCGCGGCGCGCGGATCGTCGACCGCGGCCCGCAGGCGGCTGCCGAACCGGGTCTTCGCCAGGACGAGTTGCAGCGCCAGCGTGAGCAGGCCGCAGATCACGACGATCATCAGCCGGTAACGCCCAATGCCGACGCCGAACAGATCGATCTGGCCCTCCAGCGCCGCCGGTAATTTGATGAACACCCGCGACGATCCCATGATGTAATCGACCGCCGCGACCGACATGAAGACGAGCCCGATCGAGAACAGCACCTGATCGAGATGGCTGCGGCTATAGAGATGGCGGTACAGCGTGCGCTCCAGCGCGACGCCGATCGCAGCACTCCCGACAAAGGCGAGCGGCAGCGCGGCGAAGAACGGCCAGCCGGAATTATTGACCAGCACGGCGCAGACATAGCCGCCGGCCATCGCGAACGCGCCATGCGCGAGATTGACGAAGTTCATCAGCCCGAGCGTCACCGCAAGCCCGCAGGCGAGCACGAACAGCAGCATGCCGTAGGCAACGCCGTCGAACAGGTTAGTGAGGATAGAGGCCATCGGGTCAGCTCAGCCGAAAGAACACCACCACGTCGCGCAAGTCGGATAGATCGTCATGGCCGGGCCTGTCCCAGCCATCCACATCTTGCTCGCACGCCGGCGGGAAGACGTGGATGGAGCGGAGCTTTCGCGCGTCACTTCTTGGTCTTGCCGGAATCCTTGACAGCCTCGAAGGTCGCGAACTCGACATTGTAAAGTTCGCCGTCGACCTTCTCGACCTTGCGGATATAGATGTTTTGCACGATGTCGCGGGTTTCCGGATCGATCGAGATCGGGCCGCGCGGGCTCTCCCACTTCATGCCCTTCATCGCCTCGATCAGCTTGTCGCCGTCGGTCGCGCCGCCCGTCTTCTTCAGCGCCTCGTAGATCAGGTGGATGCCGTCATAGCCGCTGACAGCCATAAAGCCCGGGCGGTTGCCGAACGCCTTCTTGTAGGCGGCGACGAAATCCTTGTTCATCTGCGAGGGATGCGCCGCTGAATAGAGATGCGCCGTCACCGCGCCGAGCGCGGCATCGCCCATATTGTTGAGCAGGTCGTCGTCCATCACGTCGCCGGGTCCGATCACCTTGATGCCGCTCTTGTCGAGCCCGCGCTCGGCATATTGCTTCATGAAGTTGCCGCCCTGCCCCGCCGGCACGAACACGAACGTCGCGTCGGGCTTGGAATCCTTCATGCGTTGCAGGAACGGCGCGAAGTCGGGATTGGCGAGCGGGACCTTGACCTCTTCGACGATCTCGCCGCCGCCGGCGGTGAAGTGCTGCTTGAAGAAGGTGAGCGCGTCGTTGCCCGGCGCGTAGTCGGAGGTCAGCGTCGCGACCTTCTTGATGCCGTTCTTGACTGCCCAGTCGCCGATGATGGTCGAGGACTGCGCCAAAGTGAAACTGGTGCGCACGATATAGGGCGAGCGCTCCGTGATGATCGAGGTGCCGGCCGCCATCACGACTTCCGGGATCTTGGCCTGCGTCGCCAGCGGCGCTGCGGCAAGTGCCGCGGGCGTCACGCCGAAGCCGGCGATGAAGTTGACCTTGTCGTTGACGATCAGCTCCTGCGCGAGCCGCTTGGTGTTGTCGGGCACCGCGGCGTCGTCCTTCAGGATGATCTCGATCTTCTTGCCGGCGACGGTATCGCCCTTCTGCTGCATATAGAGCTTGATGGCATTATCGATCTGCTTGCCGGTCGACGCCTGGCCGCCGGTCATCGGCAAGATCAGGCCAATCTTGACGGCGTCTTCCGCCCGCGCCGCAACGCTGGCGCACAATCCCGGAAGCACGGCCGAAGCGGCGCCCCACAGCAGCATTTTGCGACGATTGAACATCGACATCCCTCCCCCTTCCGATCTTATGCGTCGAGCCGAGTCCCCGGCTCTTGCCTTACCTTAACCCAAGCATGTCACGGCCAGGCCGCAACGCGACAAGGCGTCTCCCCATGCCCTCTGTCAATCGGACGATGGACGTGTGTCGCGCGCGACGCGATCGGGCGGGCTGCGGAAGCCAGTATCAGGATACCAAAATCGCTCCACGAAACTCAATGCCCCCGCAAGAACCGTCACGCACTCCCACGCCCTCGCGGACCCGATTCATTTGTACGATCGTACAAACAAAGCTACGATGTCAACAAACAAGCACAATTGGAGCCGAACGGTCGCGCCCGCGATCATCATCCATAAAGACCAGGGCCGTATCCTGCCTCCATGCCGATCTTCACGCGTCCCATCCTTGTCCTGACTGCCCTCGCACTCGCGGCCTGCGCGCTCGGGGGATGCAGCTCCGTGAACCAGAAGCTCTCGGCCGGAATGGCCGACACCATTCCGGCCTGGGCCGGCGGCCTGCCGGCAGACGCGCCGCCGCGGGCGGGCACCCCCGAGTACGACAAGTTCATGCAGGAGCGAGAACGCAAGCGCCTGATGCCTGCGGCCGAGCGTGGTGATGATGCCAAGCCGGCAACGCCGTCGCAGGACGCTGCCCGCTGAGTAGCCGGCAGGACGACAGAGCTTGCAGTGCGTTGCGCCAACCGCAGCAGTGGCGGCTTAGTCCACGAACACCACGGTCTTGCGCCCGTTGAGGATGACGCGATCGGCGAGATGGTAGCGGATCGCCCGCGCCAGCACGCGGCGCTCGATGTCGCGGCCCTTGCGCACGAGATCCTCCGGCGTGTCGCGATGGCTGATGCGCTCGACGTCCTGGTCGATGATCGGCCCCTCGTCGAGATCGCTGGTGACGTAATGCGCTGTGGCGCCGATCAGCTTGACGCCGCGCTCATGCGCCTGGTGGTAGGGCTTGGCGCCCTTGAAGCCCGGCAGGAAGGAATGATGGATGTTGATGCAGCGGCCCGACAACCGCGCCGACATTTCGTCCGACAGGATCTGCATGTAGCGCGCCAGCACCACGAGATCGGTCTGAGTGTCCTGGGCCAGCTTCCAGACGGCGTCTTCCTGCTGCCGCTTGGTCTCCTTCGTCACCGGCAGATGATGGAACGGGATATCGCCGAAATCGAGCGAACCGTAGCTCTCACGCGGATGGTTGGACACGATGGCGGTCGGGATCATCTCGAGCTCGCCGGTGCGCCAGCGATAGAGGATGTCGACCAGACAGTGATCGGACTTCGACACCAATAGCATCACCCGGCGGCGGCTGGCGCGATCGCGCATCTGCCATTCCATCCCGAAACGCTCGGCGATTGCCGTAAAACCGGTCTGCAGCGCCGACAGCCCGACCGCGAGATCGGCCGCGGTGAACACCACGCGCATGAAGAACTTGCCGGTCTCGATATCGTCGAACTGCTGGGCGTCGAGGATGTTCTGGCCGTTATGCGCGAGGAAGGTCGAGACCGCCGAGACGATCCCCGGTCGGTCCGGACAGGACAGGGTCAGAACGAATTGATGGTCGGGCATGCCAATTGACCAAAGCTTGAGCAGATAGGTGGAACGGCCATTTTCGGCCCTCGTCTACACCGCAGGCGGCCTTGCGCCAATCCCGGCGCAGGGGTCAAATCGAACAAATGACGACAATGTTTGTTAGGGACCATCATGGCTGACCGGCTGAACGGCTACCGCATCCTGATCCTCGAGACGCGCGAGGAGGCGCAGTTTTCCCGCCTGCTCGCCGAGCAGGGCGCCGACGTGCTGCAATGTCCTATGTTCACCATCCACGACGCGCCGGACCCGGCGCCGATCGAGGCCTGGATTCACCGCGCCATCGAACGGCCGCTCGACGACCTCGTGCTGATGACCGGCGAAGGCCTGCGCCGGCTGATGAAGGTCGTGCGCCGGATCGGGGTCGAAGCGGAGTTTGTCACAAGCCTCGGCAAAGCGCGCAAGTTCGCCCGGGGTCCCAAGCCCGGCCGCGCGCTGCGCGAGATCGGGATGGAGCCGCAAATGACGACCGAAAAGCCGACGTCGGAAGGCGTCGCGGAGATGCTGTCGAAGCTCGACCTGACCGGCCACCGCCTCGGCCTTCAGCTCTATCCGGACAAGGACCACTCAACGCTGATCGGCGCAATCAAGGCACAGGGCGCCGAGGTCGATACGGTGCTGCCCTATGTCTACGATGCGCAGGCCGCCGATGCCAACATCGTCACCGCGATCGAGGAGATGGCGCGGGGCCGCATCGATGCGATTGCGCTGACCAGCTCGGGCCAGGTTCGCCGCCTGCTCGAGGTGGCGCAGGCGCATCGCTGCGAGGCACAATTGCGCGACGGCTTGCAGCGGACGCCGATCGCCTCGGTCGGGCCGGTGGTGTCGGACGAGCTGAAGGCCTTTGGCCTGCGCACCGACATCTACCCGGCGAACGATGCGTTCTTCATGAAGCCGCTGATCTCGGCGATGGCGACGGCGCTCTCGAAGGCGCCGCCGCGCGCGGCAGCGAAATAGTGGTTCGGCGCTATTCCGCCGCCTGCTTGGTCTCGCTCAGATAGGCCTGGTACGCCAGCTTGATGCCATTCTCGAGCGAGGTCGTGGCGCGCCAGCCGAGCTTCGCCAGCCGGCCGACGTCGAGCAGCTTGCGCGGCGTGCCGTCCGGCCGCGAGGTGTCGAAGCTGATCTCGCCGCGATAGCCGACAATAGCGGCAACCACGCGGGCGAATTCGGCGATGGCGATGTCCTCGCCGGTGCCGATGTTGACCAGCTCCGACGAGGAATAGGTCTTCATCAGGTGGATGCAGGCGTCGGCGAGATCGTCGACATAGAGGAATTCGCGGCGCGGCGTGCCGGTGCCCCACACCATGACGTCGCTTGCCCCGGAGACCTTGGCCTCGTGGAAGCGGCGGATCAGCGCGGCGACGACGTGGCTGTATTCGGGGTGATAGTTGTCGCCGGGACCGTAGAGATTGGTCGGCATCACGCTGATGAAATCGGCGCCATATTGGCTGCGATAAGCCTCGGCCATCTTGATGCCGGCGATCTTGGCGATGGCATAGGGCTCGTTGGTCGGCTCCAGCGGACCGGTCAGCATCGAGTCCTCGCGCAGCGGCTGCGGCGCCAGGCGCGGATAGATGCAGGACGAGCCGAAGAACATCAGCTTCTCGCATCCATTGGCATGGGCCGCCTGGATCACGTTGGTTGAGATCGCCAGATTGTCGTAGAGGAATTCGGCCCGCAGCGTATTGTTGGCGACGATGCCGCCGACCTTGGCGGCGGCCAGGAACACCGCCTGCGGCCGCTTCGCGGCAAACCAGGCGTTGACCGCGGCCTGATCGCGCAGGTCGACCTTGCCGCGCGACACCGTCAGCAGATCGGCCTGCTCGCGCGCCAGCCGGCGCATCAGCGCCGAGCCGACCATGCCGCGATGGCCGGCGACGAAAACCGTCTTGCCCTTCAGTTCAAACGCCGTGCTTGCCATTGGCCGCATCCTGCCTGGCCTCGACGAGATCGCTGGCGACCATCTCCTTCACCAGTTGCGCGAACGGCGTCTTCGGCGCCCAGCCGAGCTTGCCGCGCGCCTTGCTGGCGTCGCCGACCAGAAGATCGACCTCGGTTGGCCGGAAATAGGTCGGATCAATCTGCACCAGGGTTTTGCCGGACGCCTTGTCAACACCGACTTCCTCGACGCCCTTGCCGCGCCATTCGATGCTGCGGCCGACCTCCGCAAACGCCAGCTCGACGAATTCGCGGACCGATCGCGTCTCGCCGGTCGCAAGCACGAAGTCGTCGGGCTCGTCCGCCTGCAGGATTTTGTGCATGCCCTCGACATAGTCGCGGGCATGGCCCCAATCGCGCTTGGCATCGAGATTGCCGAGATAGAACTTGTTCTCGAGGCCGGCCTCGATGCGGGCGACGGCGCGCGTGATTTTGCGCGTCACGAAGGTCTCGCCGCGGATCGGGCTCTCATGGTTGAACAGGATGCCGTTGCTGGCGAACATGCCATAGGCCTCACGGTAGTTCACCGTGATCCAGTAGCCGTACAGCTTGGCGACGCCATAGGGCGAGCGCGGATAGAACGGCGTGGTCTCCCTCTGCGGCACCTCCTGCACGAGCCCGTAAAGCTCCGAGGTCGAGGCCTGGTAGAACCGCGTCTCCTTTTCCATGCCGAGGATGCGGATCGCCTCCAGAAGGCGCAGCACGCCGATGGCATCGGCGTTGGCGGTGTATTCAGGGCTCTCGAAACTGACCTGGACGTGGCTCTGGGCGGCGAGGTTATAGATCTCGGTCGGCCGGATCTGCTGCATCAACCGGATCAGATTGGTCGAATCCGTCATGTCGCCGTAGTGCATCAGGAACGGAACATTGCCGGCATGTGGATCCTGGTAGAGGTGGTCGACGCGCGCGGTGTTGAACGAGGACGAGCGGCGCTTGATCCCGTGCACAGTGTAGCCGAGGCCGAGCAGATATTCGGCGAGATACGCGCCGTCCTGCCCGGTGATGCCGGTGATCAGCGCAACGCGCCGCTTTGAGTCCTGAGCCGCCATGTCATCTCCAGAGGGCGCGAAAACCGCGCGGTCTCGACGAGGCCGGTCTGTAGCATCCGGCCTTCTCCAAGTCTAATGGCATAATCGTTTGAAATCAGGACTTTAGACCCTCGAAAATGGCCAAATACGTTCCGGAGCCGGTCACTCCCCGTAGTGGCGTAACCGGTCGAGATTGATGATGGTCACCCCGCCATATTCGAGCCGCAGCAGCCCCTCGCGCTCGAGCCGCTTCAAGCACTGGTTGGCATTCTGCCGGGAAATTCCCGACAGCGCCCCGATCTCCTCCTGGGTGATCTCCAGATGCAGGGTGAGGTCCGGGTAGAGAATCGGATTGAACAGCGAGGCGATCGAGCGCGCCAGCCGCGCGGTGGCGTCCAGTGTGCGGCCATATTCGAGCAGCGCGATGAACTGGCCGAGCCGTTCGTTGAGCGACCCCACCAGGAAACGGTTGAACCCGACGCTGTTCTCGAACAGCCAGACGAAGGTCCGGCGATCCATCATCGCCAGCCTGGTGTCGCGCAGCGCAACCACGTCGTAGCGCCGCGGCTCGTTCTTGAGCACGGTGCCCTCGCCGAACCAGGCGCCGGCAGTGAGGCCCGCGAAGCTCGCCGCCTTGCCGCCGCGCGACACGATGCCCATCCGCGCCAACCCAGTGACGATGCCGGTCCAGTACTGGAAATTATCGCCGCGCATGAAAATGAATTCGTTGGCGCGGTAGGACTTCTCGGAAATGCCGGCGCGTGCGATTTCGATTTCTTGCTCGCTCAGTTCGCGCGACCAGGCCGCGATGCGCTTTAGGTAATCAGCAGCAATCATTCTAGCGACGGCATCCCACCCCAAAATACTGCGACAATATCGCACTGCAACAATGCCATGCTGCACGAAGTCAGGAAACCGCTTCCTGGACTGCCACCGAAAATTCCTGACCAATTGTCGGGCACATGACAATTCAACCTACCGCTTTCTCGTATTCAGAGCCACCTCACGTAACGCCGCGCGCGGCTCCCTGGTGGAGCGGCGGATGACGCGTGACTGGGCTTGCAGGCGGGTGCGGCGTTACCGCGCATGACGCAGGCGGTTGGGGGCGAGCGACGCGCCCGAACGCCGGCATCATTAGTCGGATGGTCTCCCTTCGGCAGCCCATGTAAGATCGAAGTAAGATCGAAACGAAGATAAAGAGCGCGCCAAGGCGCCGATATCTGGAGGGAACAGGGTGGCTAACAGTCTCGAGGTGCGCGGAGTCTCACTGCGCTTTGGCGGCGTCCGGGCGCTGACCGAAGTGAGCTTCGGCGTCAACGAGGGCGAGCTGTTCTCCATCATCGGCCCGAACGGTGCCGGCAAGACCTCGATCGTCAACTGCATCTCCGGCCGCTACCGGCCGACCGAAGGCCAGCTGTTCTATCGCGGCCAGGACATCACCGGCCTCACCCCGAACGCGCGACCCCGCCTCGGCATCGGCCGGACCTTCCAGAATCTCGCGCTGTTCCACCACATGAGCGTGCTCGACAATATCATGGTCGGCCGCCATCACCTGCTGAAGAACAACTACATCACGGGATCGCTGTACTGGCTGACCGGCGCGCGCCGCGAGGAGCTGGAGCACCGCCGCAAGGTCGAGGAGATCATCGACTTCCTCGATCTGCAGTCGGTGCGCAAGGCGACCGCCGGCACCCTGCCCTATGGGCTGCGCAAGCGCGTCGAGCTCGCCCGCGCAATGGCGCTCGAGCCGCAACTGATCCTGCTCGACGAACCGATGGCCGGCATGAACTTCGAAGAGAAGGAAGACATGGCGCGCTACATCGTCGATCTCAACGAAGAGTTCGGCATGACGGTCATGATGATCGAGCACGACATGGGCGTCGTGATGGACATCTCCCACCGCGTCATGGTGCTCGACTTCGGCCGCAAGATCGCCGAGGGCGATCCGGCGGCCGTGCTCGCCGATCCCCATGTCAAGCGCGCTTATCTCGGCGAAGAGGACGAGGTGCTGGTCGATTCCGACGACAAGCCCGCGGTGCGGGAGAGTGCGGCATGATGGACTATGCCGGTCGCGCCGCGCAGGCCGACACCTTCCCCAAGATGCTGCGCCTCAACGCGAAGGAGCACGGCCAAGAGATCGCGCTGCGCGAGAAAGATTTTGGGCTGTGGCGCGAATTCACCTGGAACGACTACCAGACACGCACCCATGATTTCGCGTTCGGCATGGTCGAGCTCGGCCTTGGACGCGGCGACGTGATCGGCATCATCGGCGATAACCGGCCGGACTGGGTCGCCGCCGAGATTGCCAGTCACGCGATCGGCGCGATGAGCCTCGGCCTCTATCGCGACGTGCTGGACGAGGAAGCTGCCTATCTCCTGACCTATGGTGAAGCCAAGCTGGTCTTCGCCGAGGACGAGGAACAGGTCGACAAGCTGCTCGGCCTTGCCGATCGCGTGCCCAATCTCAAGCACATCGTCTATTCCGACCCGCGCGGCATGCGGAAATACGACGATCCGCGATTGATGGAGGCGGGCAAGCTCGTCGCCCTGGGCCGCGATCGCGCCGCGCGCGAGCCTGGGCTGTACGAACGGTTGGTCGACGCCACAAGCGGCGAGGATGTCGCGATCCTCTGCACGACCTCGGGCACGACGGCCAACCCGAAGCTTGCGATGCTCTCGGCCGGGCGCGTGCTGCGGCACTGCGCGACCTATCTCGCCTTTGATCCGAAGGGGCCCGACGACGAGTACGTGTCGGTGCTGCCGCTGCCCTGGATCATGGAGCAGATTTACGCGCTGGGCAAAGCGCTGCTCTCCCGGATGAAGGTCAACTTCGTCGAAGAGCCCAACACCATGATGAACGACTTCCGCGAGATCGCGCCGACCTTCGTGCTGTTCGCGCCGCGGGTCTGGGAATCCATCGCCGCCGACGTCCGCGCCGGGGTGATGGACGCCTCGCCGTTCAAGCAGAGGCTCTACGAGCTCGGCATGAAGGCCGGGCTTGCGGCGCTCGCCGAAGGCAAGCGCTCGATGTTCGCCGACCAGCTCTTGTTCCGCGCGCTGCGCGATCGGCTCGGTTTCACCCGGCTGCGTTCGGCGGCAACCGGCGGCGCCGCGCTCGGGCCGGATACGTTCAAATTCTTCCAGGCGATGGGCGTGCCGCTGCGCACGCTGTACGGCCAGACCGAGCTGCTCGGCGCCTACACGCTGCACCCGGAAGGCAAGGTCGATCCCGATACCACCGGCGTTCCGATGGCCGACGACATCGAGATCCGCATCGACAATGCCGACGTCAACGGTGTCGGCGAGATCGTGGTGCGGCACCCCAACATGTTCCACGGCTATTACAAGAACCCCGAAGCGTCGGTCGCCGACATCAAGGACGGCTGGATGCATTCAGGCGATGCCGGCTACTACAACGACAACCGGCAGCTTGTCGTGATCGACCGCATCAAGGATCTCGCCGAGACCTCGCGCGGCGAACGCTTCTCGCCGCAATATATCGAGAACAAGCTGAAGTTCTCGCCCTATGTCGCCGAGGCAGTGGTACTCGGCGCCGGTCGCGACGCGCTCGCCGCGATGATCTGCATCCGTTACTCGATCATCTCGAAATGGGCGGAGAAAAACCGGATCTCGTTCACGACCTATACCGACCTGTCCTCGCGACCCGAGGTCTATGCGTTGTTGAAGAAAGAGGTCGAGACCGTCAACGCCACCTTGCCGCCGGCGCAGCGCATCTCGCGCTTCCTGCTGCTCTACAAGGAGCTCGATGCCGACGACGGCGAACTGACCCGGACCCGAAAGGTCCGCCGCGGCGTCATCAACGAGAAATATGCCGACATCATCGACGCAATCTACCGCGGCAAGGCCAGCATCCCCGTCGACACCGTGATCCGCTTCCAGGACGGCACCACGCAGCGCGTCCGCACCACGCTCGAGGTGGTCGATCTCGGCCGCGCCGCGATCGCGGAGGCCGCGGAATGACGCATTCAACACCGCACGCAGGCTTTCACCTCGCCCGGCTTGCGGGGAGAGGTCGGATCGCGTCAGCGATCCGGGTGAGGGGGAGTCTCCGCGAGGGCGATAACAATCGTTTCGAGGACACCCGCCAAATTGCTGGGGACCTCGTTGTTCCAAAACCGCAGCACACGATAATTGTGGTCGACGAGCCATTTGTCGCGAACAGCGTCGGGCTGACTATCGGCGTGTTGCCCGCCTTCCACTTCAATCACGAGACGGCGTTCTCGACAGATAAAGTCGACGGTGTAGGGTCCAATCGGTTCCTATCTTACGAACTTGTAGCCACTCAGCCTGCGGGCACGAAGCTGGTACCAGAGCGTCCCTTCAGCATCCGTCGAGGCGTTTCGCAACTTCCTTGCGCGTTTGATTTTGGACTCATCGGCACCGCGCATGCGGAGGCTCCCCCTCACCCGTCGCGCTTCGCGCGCCGGCCTCTCCCCGCAAGCGGGGCGAGGCGAACAGCTCAGCATAGCACATGAACACCCAGTTCCTGATCCAGCTGATCGTCAACGGCCTCGTGGTCGGCACGCTCTATGGCGTGGTCGCGATGTCGTTCGTGCTGATCTACAAGGCGACGCAGGTCGTGAATTTCGCCCAGGGCGAATTGCTGCTGGTCGGCGCCTGGGTGTGCTGGGCGCTGCTGACGAAATATCAGCTGCCGTTCTGGGTCGGGATGCCGATCACGCTCGTGTTCATGTTCATCTTCGGCATCGCGATCCAGGTCGTGATCCTGCGTCCGATGATCGGTGAGCCGATCATCTCCGTCATCATGGTCACGATCGGCCTGTCGACCGTGTTCCAGGCCGCGCTGAAGTGGATCTTCGGCGTCAACCCGCAGCCGTTCCCGCGCATATTCCAGAGCGACTCGGTCAGCCTGTTCGGACTGCAGATCCAGACCGTCTATGTCATGAGCCTCGTGGTCTCCCTCGCCATGATGGTCGGCATGGCCTGGTTCTTCCGCGCCTCCAAATACGGCCTGGCGATGCGCGCCACCGCGTTCAACCAGCAAGTCGCGCAGTCGCTCGGCATCTCCGTGAAGAGCGTGTTCGCGATGGCGTGGGCGATCTCGGCCACCGTCTCGGCGGTCGCCGGTGTCGTGGTCGCTGTGGTCAACGGCGTGTCGTCCGGCCTCTCCGCCTACGGCATCAAGGTGTTTCCGGCGGCGATCCTGGGCGGCCTGGACTCGGTCGGCGGCGCCGTGCTGGGCGGCATCATCATCGGGCTGCTGGAAAATGTCGCCCAGTATGTCGACAGCCAGTATCTGCACTGGGGCAATCTTTACGAGATCGCGCCGTTCTACGTCCTGATCATCCTCTTGATGATCAAGCCGTACGGCCTGTTCGGCACCAAAGATATTGAGCGGGTCTAATCAATGGCGACAAGCACACTGATACCGTCGGGCGACTTCCGCAGCACCTACGCGGCGGACACCACGATCTTCCCGACCTCGACCAGCCGCAATTTCGCGATCGCCGGCATCGTGCTCGCCTGCTTTGCGCCGATGGTGCTGACCAATTACTGGCTCAGCGTATCGATCCAGATCGGCATCTTCGCGATCGCGGCCCTCGGCCTCAACGTTCTGGTCGGCTTCACCGGCCAGATCTCGATCGGCCACGCCGCGTTCTTCCTGTTCGGCGCATTCACCTCGGCCTACATCTCCAACAACGCGCCGATCCCGGTGTTCTTTGCCATTCCGCTCGCCGGCGTGATCACCGCGCTGGTCGGCCTGATCTTCGGCGTGCCGGCGGCGCGGCTGAAGGGCCTCTATCTCGTCATCGCAACGCTCGCCGCGCAGTACATCCTGCTCGACTTCTTCTCGCGCGCCGATTGGTTCTCGGGCGGCTCGGTGCCGGCCAGCGCCAACCCCTTCTCGATCTTCGGCTACACCCTGCGCGGCGACCGGCAATATTTCTACGTCGTTCTCGCCTACGTGGTGATCAGCTACCTGCTCGTCACCAACCTGATGCGCACCCGCGACGGCCGTGCGCTGGTCGCGATCCGCGACCACTATCTCTCCGCCGAGATCATGGGCATCAACCTCACCAAGTACCGGACGCTGTCGTTCGGACTCGCCGCCTTCTTTGCCGGCATCGCGGGCGCGCTCTACGCGCATTATCAGCTCGTTGTCTCCCAGGAGGGTTTCGGCATCGAGCGCTCGGTGCTGTTCCTCGCCATGGTCATCATCGGCGGCACCGGCTCGGTGATGGGCACGCTGATGGGAACGGCCTTCGTGGTGCTGCTGCCGGAATCGATGGAATGGCTGAGCGCGTGGCTGAAGGGCGGCGCCATCGACAAGGCGCTGCAGCTCAACAACAACCTCACCTTCCTGCGCGAGATCGCGATCGGCCTGATCATCATCGGCTTTTTGATGTTCGAGCCGGACGGGCTCGCGCATCGCTGGCGGCAGATCAAGGCCTACTGGAAGCTTTATCCGTTCTCGCACTGACGCAGGAAACGACTCAAATTCGGTTCAACGAATAAGCAGGAGGAAACAAAGAATGACGATTAGATCCCTTTTGAGCTCGGTCTCCCTTGCGCTGCTGATCAGCAGCGCGGCCGCCACCGCACGGGCGCAGATTGCCATCGGCCATCTGCAGGACCTCTCGGGCGGCACCTCCGACGTCGGCACGCCGTATGGCCAGGGCGTCGCCGATACCTTCGCCTGGGTCAACAAGAACGGCGGCGTCGGCGGCAAGCAACTCAGTGTCGACAGCAACGACTATGGCTACCAGGTGCCGCGCGCGATCGCGCTGTACAAGAAGTGGTCGGCGTCCGACGGCAAGGTCGCGGCGATCATGGGCTGGGGCACGGCGGATACCGAGGCGCTGACCGGCTTCCTCGCGCAGGACAAGATCCCCGACATCTCCGGCTCCTACGCCGCTGCGCTGACCGATCCGGAAGGCACCAGCGGCAAGGCCAAGCCCGCACCGTACAATTTCTTCTACGGCCCGAGCTATTCCGACGCGATGCGCGCGATGCTGACTTGGGCCGCTGAGGATTGGAAGGCCAAGGGCAAGTCCGGCAAGCCGAAGTTCGTCCATATGGGCGCCAACCATCCCTATCCGAACGCGCCGAAGGCGGCCGGCGAAGCGCTCGCCACCGAGCTCGGCTTCGAGGTCTTGCCGCCGCTGGTGTTTGCGCTTTCGCCCGGCGACTACTCGGCACAGTGCCTGAGCCTGAAGAGCTCCGGCGCCAATTACGCCTATCTCGGCAATACGGCGGCCTCCAACATCTCCGTGTTGAAGGCCTGCAAGACCGCCGGCGTCGACATCCAGTTCCTAGGCAATGTCTGGGGCATGGACGAGAACGCCGCCAAGACCGCCGGCGATGCCGCCGACGGCGTGATCTTCCCGCTCCGCACCGCGGTGAGCTGGGGCGGCAACGCGCCCGGCATGAAGACGGTGATGGAAATCTCCAAGATGTCCGATCCGTCAGGCAAGGTCTATCGCCCCGTGCATTACATCGCGGCGGTGTGTAGCGCGCTCTATCTGAAGGAGGCGCTCGACTGGGCCGCCAAGAATGGCGGCGCCACCGGCGAGAACGTCGCCAAGGGCTTCTACCAGAAGAAGGACTGGATACCGGCCGGAATGGACGGCGTCTGCAATCCCTCCACCTGGACCGAGAAGGATCACCGCCCGACCACAAAGGTCGACCTCTATCGCTCGAAGGTGTCGGGCGCGACCGACGGCGACATCAACGATCTGATGGGCAAGGGCACGATCAAGCTCGAGAAGGTGAAGACCGTCGAACTGCCGCGCAAGCCGGAATGGTTTGGGTGGTAAGGTCGTAACTCAGGAAGTCGTCATCCCCCGCGAAGGCGGGGGATCCAGTACGCCGCGCCCTTACCGTATTGATCGCAGGCGTCTCTGGAATACTGGGTCACCCGCTTTCGCGGTGACGACAGTGGAGAGTGATTGAGACCATGAACGAAACCCTCGAAGCCACCCGCCCGGTGCCGACGGCAGTCCCGCCGCCGCCGCTGCTGAGCGTCAACAATATCGAAGTCGTCTACGACGACGTCATCCTGGTGCTGCGCGGCCTCAGCCTCGAGGTGCCGAAGGGGGCGATCGTGGCGCTGCTCGGCGCCAACGGCGCCGGCAAGTCGACCACGCTGAAGGCGATCTCCGGCCTGCTGAAGACCGAGGACGGCGAGGTCACCCGCGGTGAGATCCTGTTCGAGGGCCAGCGCATCAACGGCATCGATCCGGACAAGATCGTCCGTCGCGGCATCTTCCAGGTGATGGAGGGTCGCCGCATCGTCGCCGACATGACCTCGCTGGAGAATTTGCGGCTCGGCGCCTTCACCCGGCGCGACGGCGAGGTCTCGGCCGACATCGACATGGTGTTCAGATATTTCCCGCGCCTGAAGGAGCGCACCGGCCTCGCCGGCTATCTCTCCGGCGGCGAGCAGCAGATGCTCGCGATCGGCCGCGCGCTGATGGCGCGCCCGAAGATGATCCTGATGGACGAGCCATCGATGGGATTGTCGCCGCTGCTCGTGAAGGAAGTGTTCGCGATCATCAAGGAGATCAACCGCGATCTCGGCGTCACGATCCTGCTGGTCGAGCAGAATGCCCGGGCCGCGCTCTCGGTCGCGAGCCATGGCTACATCATGGAACAGGGCAAGGTGGTGCTCGACGGCTCCGCCGACGGGCTGCGCGACAACGAGGACGTCAAGGAGTTCTACCTCGGCGGCGCCGGCGACCAGCGCAAGAGCTTCAAGAATTTGAAGAGCTTCAAGCGGCGCAAGCGCTGGCTGTGAGGATATCGAGCGTTTTCGGGCGGGGTTGCGTGTGCAGAAAACGCGCCAGACCAGGAAGGCGGTTCTATCCGAGCACGTGCTCGGCCTCAGTGACCGCGCAGAGAACATGGTAGAACGACGACGCCGGGATAGTGGCGACCAGCGACGCGCCGTCGCGGTCGAACTGGTCGTGCCAGCCGCCGGCCACGGAATGGCTGAGATAGTAGCGTTCCAGCAGCACCAGCGCCGCGCGCGCCTCGTCCGCCGCGCCGGCTTCGCCCGATTCGGCCTGCGCGATCCAGGCCTTCGCCAGCTCGCTCTGCGGCCACAGCCGCCTGGTGTGGCGGCGGATGTTGCCTTCGGAATCGCCCTCGTCGATCAGGCAGCCGGTGGCCGCGTCGCGATAGCGCAGCGCGGAGGCCAGCAACTCGCCGCGCGGGCGCCCGGTGGGGCAGCCGGTGATGCGCTCAAATCCCTTCAGCAGCCAGACCCATTCCGCGAGGTGCCCGGGCTCGACGCTGACCGGCGGGATTTTCGACCAGTCCTCCTCGAAATATTCGCCGAGCACCCGCGCCTGCTTGTCGTAGAGGTTGGCCAGGAACAGCGCGAAGAAATCGCCGGCGCGGTTCTGGAACGAAAGATCGTGCGTCGCGTCGAAGCAAGCGATCATCGCCTCGAACAGATGCATCTGCGGGTTCTGCCGGCGCGGCATCGACGGCGGCAGGCCTTCCTGGAAACCGCCATGGGGCGAGCGCAACTGTGTGTCGAGGAACGACAGCAGCGCGTCGATCTCGGCGCGGATCTGGGAGTCCTGGTCGAGGCCGTAGACGGTCGCCATCGCGAGCAGCACGAAGGCATGGCCATAGGTGTCGCGCAGCGGGTCGAGCACGCCACCTTCGGCCGTCAGGCTGTAGACGAAGCCCGGTCGGCCGTCCGGCGCCTTGGCCTTGGCCAGCAGGTAGTCCAGCCCCTTCAGCGCGATCGCGCGGCCTTCGGGATACCAACCCAGCTGGGCCGCCTTGGCGTAGCAATAGATCTGGCGCGCCTGCACGAAGACCCGGCGCGGCGCGGCCTGATCGGCCGTCCCATCCTGATGCAACCGGTCGACAAAGCCGCCGGCCGCACTGTCCCAGCCGACGGTCGACCACAGCGGCAGTGCCTGGTCGACAATGCGGCGCTTCAGCCTCGCGACGACATCGGCGGCCCCGTCCGCCGCAACGCTCTCTGCTTCAGCCATCGTGCTTCCTGGAACCATCCCACCGTCGGCAGTCACCGTCTGATAGCACGGGCAGACCGGCACGCAACCCGTGCAAATCCCCTCAAGGACCTGCCATGACCGACCATTACGACGCCTTTGAAACGCGCGATCCGGCCGAGCGCGAGGCCGCACTGTTCGCCCGGCTGCCGGAGATGCTGCGCAAGGCGATGGCGGCGCCCGCCTATGCCAACCTGCTGAGGGGCACCGCTCCCGCATCCATCACCAGCCGGGAGGCGCTGGCGGGGCTGCCGGTGCTGCGCAAGTCGGAACTGCCGGCCCTGCACCAGGCCGCGCCGCCCTTCGGCGGCTTCGTCGCCGACACGCCCGGCTCGTTCGCCCGTCTCTTCACCTCGCCCGGACCGATCTTCGAGCCCGAGGGCCGCCAGGCAGACCCCTGGCGCGGCGCGCGGGCGCTGTTTGCGGCCGGCTTCCGCGAAGGGGACGTGGTGCTGAACACCTTCAGCTATCACCTCACCCCCGGCGGCTTCATCTTCGACGCCTCCGCGCGGGCGCTCGGCTGCGCGGTAATACCGGCGGGCCCAGGCAATACCGAGCAGCAATTCGAGCTGATCGAGGCCTATCGCCCGGTCGGCTATAGCGGCACCCCGGACTTCCTGAAGATCCTGCTGGACGCCGCCGCCACCGCCGGCCGCGACGTGTCCTCGATCAAGCGCGCATTGGTCTCGGGCGCCGCATTTCCGAAATCGCTGCAAGAGGAGATGAAGTCGCGCGGCGTCGAGGCCTACCAGGCGTTCGGCACGGCAGATCTCGGCCTAATCGCGTTCGAGACGCCGGCGCGCGAGGGAATGACGGTCAACGAGGATTTGATCCTGGAGATCGTCAAGCCCGGTACCGGCGATCCGGTCGCACCGGGCGACGTCGGCGAGATCGTGGTCACCTCACTGGATCCGCACCATCCCTGGATTCGCCTGGCGCTCGGCGATCTGACCGCCGCCCTGCCCGGCGCGAGCCCGTGCGGACGCACCAACATGCGCATCAAAGGCTGGATGGGCCGCGCCGACCAGACCACCAAGGTCAAGGGCATGTTCGTGCGCCCCGAGCAGATCGCGGAAATCGGCAAGCGCCATCCCGAACTCGGACGGCTCCGCCTCGTCGTCACGCGCGCCGGCGAGACCGATGCGATGACGCTGAAGGCCGAGTGTGCTTCGGCGCTGGATGCCCTGCAGGGCGAGGTTGCAGCAACGCTGCGTGCCGTGACAAAACTCAGCGGCACGGTCGAGTTGGTCGGCGCGGGCGCGCTGCCGAACGACGGCAAGGTGATTGCGGACGAGCGATAATCCTCGAGACCAGCCGGAGCGTGGTCAATCCACATTTGTCGCGCGCGGCATTGTGAACTATTGAGCTAGCTCATGCCTCGTGGAGACAAACGGATCATCACCTCATG
This sequence comes from Bradyrhizobium sp. I1.14.4, assembly GCF_050435825.1. Classification (NCBI taxonomy): domain Bacteria; kingdom Pseudomonadati; phylum Pseudomonadota; class Alphaproteobacteria; order Hyphomicrobiales; family Nitrobacteraceae; genus Bradyrhizobium; species Bradyrhizobium sp. I1.14.4. Next base: position 81,889 of record NZ_JBNDLA010000016.1, read on the forward strand.
AGCAGTGCTTCCGGAGATCAGCCGCGAAGGCCGGCGGTTTTCTTCGATCGGGACGGCGTCCTGAACAAGGACATCGGTTACCTGTTCGAAAGCCACAGGCTGATCTGGATCGATGGCGCGCGCGAGGCGGTGAAGGCCGTCAACGACCTGGGCTATTTTGCTTTTGTCGTGACCAATCAGTCAGGCGTTGCAAGAGGCCTCTACGAGGAGGCGCATGTCCAGCAACTCCACGACTGGATGGCCGGTGAGCTCGGCAAGATCGGCGCGCATATCGACGCCTTCGAGTATTGCCCGTTCCATCCAGAGGGGATCGTGGAGCGATATCGGCAGGTCAGCCACCGACGCAAGCCATCGCCGGGCATGATCAATGATCTTCTGGAGCGTTTTCCGGTCGACGTTGAACGCAGCTTTCTGGTTGGCGACCAGCCGACCGATCTCGCGGCCGCGCGCGCGGCAGGCCTGAAGGGTTACCTGTTCGCAGGCCCCAATCTGGAGCTATTCATGAAGCCTCTGCTGAAGAGAAGCTGAAGACCGCCGCAGGCGCGAGGCCACGATCGCAATCAGAACGTCCGAACCAGCTCGATCACCTCATCCTGCTGCTGGCGCGTGATCTCGGCGAACATCGGCAGCGAGAGAATCCGGCCCTGATCGCGATGGGCGTTGGGGAATTGCTCCGGCCTGTGGTCGAACCGCCCATAGGCTGGCAGGAACGGCAGCGCTGTGGGGTAATTGATCGCGGTCTGCACGCCGCTGGCACTGAGATGGGCGGCGAGCGCGTCGCGGCGCGGATGCCTGATCGTGTAGAGGTGGTAGACGTGGCTGCGCGCCGGCGCGACCTCGGGCACCACGACATCTTCGATCTGGTTGAGGCCGGCATCATAGACTTCAGCAGCGGCCTGCCGGGCCTCGGTCCAGGCGGCGAGATGCGGCAGCTTGGCCGAGAGGATAGCGGCCTGCATGCCGTCGAGCCGGCTGTTGATGCCTTCGATATGGTGCTGATGCTTCACCAGCCCGCCATGGCGCGCCAGCATCGCCATCTGCTCGGCAAGCGCCGTGTCGTTGGTGACGACCGCGCCGGCGTCGCCCATCGCGCCGAGATTCTTGCCGGGATAGAACGAATAGGTCGCGGCCTCGCCGAAGGTGCCGACCATGCGGCCCTTGTAGCGCGCGAGATGGGCCTGGGCGCAGTCCTCGATCACCCAGAGCTTGTGCTTCCGCGCGATCGCCATGATCGCGTCCATGTCCGCGGGCTGGCCGTACAGATGCACCGGGATGATGCCGACCGTGCGTGGCGTGATCGCCGCCTCGATCGCAGCCGGATCGATCGTGAACGTCGCGTCATCGGTATCGCAGAATACGACGGTGGCGCCGGAATGGGTGATCATCGCCGCAGTCGAGATCCAGGAATGCGCCGTCGTGATCACCTCGTCACCCGGCCGCACCTTCAGTGCCCGCATGGCGAGGTAAAGCGCGTCGGTGCCGTTCGCGCAGGATACGCAGTGAGCGACCGCCGCAGCCGCAGCGAATTCGCGCTCGAAGGCGTCGACATAGCTGCCGCGGATAAAGGCGTTGTCGCGGATCACGCCGGCGATCGCCGCATCGATCTCATCCTTGATCGACTGATATTGCAGTTGCAGATCGGCATACGGCACGGGCATCGATCGTCCCCTATTGGCTCGCCAGCAGCCGGCGCGCCGGATTGCCAGCGTAAGTGCCTGATATCGTGATGTCCTTGGTCACCACCGATCCTGCGCCGACGACGACGTCGTCGGTGATCCTGACCGGCATGATCGTGGCGTTGGAGCCGATCGACACGCGGTTGCCGATCACCGTCTCGCGCCACAGCTCCTTGCGTCCACGCGCCGGGCCGCCGGTGGAGAACGTGTCGTTGACGAACATCACGCCGTGCCCGACGAAGCAGTCCTCGCCGATGGTGACGAGCTCGCAAACGAAGGCATGCGATTGCACGCGGGTGCGCGCCCCGACGACCACGCCGTTCTGAATTTCGGTGAAGGGCCCGACGAAGCAATCGTCGCCGAGCTTGCAGCCATAGAGATTGCAGGGCTCGACGATCTTGACGCGTTCGCCGAACGCGACATCGCGCACGCTGGCCTGATGCACTTCCGGCCGATTCACGAAACGACACCCAGCCGGCTCAATCGCGGCGTGAAGCGCAGCGCGACCTCCTCACCGGTCTCGATCGATTCATAGAGAGCCGAGATCAGCTCCAGGCTCTTGCGGCCCTCGAGCCCGTCGACCAGCGCCGCGCGCTGGTTCTCCAGGCAATCGACCACATGATGATAGTAGGCCTGATGGCCGAAGCCGTAGACATTGGGCGGGTTGACCGAGAACTTCTCCACGACGTCCTTGTCCGACGGCAGCTCGTCGACAAAGCGCCAGTGCCGGATCTGGTTGACCGCGAAACCGGAAATCTCGACCGTGCCCCTTTCGCCGAGGATCGACAGCGAGCCCTCGAGATCGGTCGGACGCGCCGCGGTGGTTGCCTCGATGATGCCGAGCGCGCCGTTGCGGAACTTCAGCGTTGCGACGGCCGTGTCCTCGGTTTCGATCCTGGCCAACGCCGTCGTCGCGCGCGCATGCACGCTCACGACGTCGCCGAAGAACCACTCCAGCATGTCGACGTGGTGGCTCGCCTGATTGGTCAGCACACCGCCGTCATAGGCCCAGGTGCCGCGCCAATCGTCCTGGTCGTAATAGGCCTGGTCGCGGCACCAGCGCACCCGGACCGTCCCCAGGATGAGCTTGCCGAAGCGGCCAGCATCGAGCGCCTCGCGCGCCTTGACCACCGGCACGTTGAAGCGGTTCTGCTTGACGATGAACATCTTGACGCCGGCCTGATCGCAGGCGCGGATCATGTCGTCCGCGTCCTGCAGACGCAGCGCCATCGGCTTCTCGACCACGACGTGCTTGCCTGCCTTGGCACAAGCGATCACATGCGCGGGATGCAGTCCGCTCGGCGTCAGCACGGCAACCGCGTCGATATCCTTGCGTGCCAGGAATTCGTCCACGTCATAATGGGCCGCAACGGCGAACTTCCCGGCAACGGCATCAGCGCGCGCGCGGATCGGATCGCACACCGCAACCAGGCTCGCTCCCGTGATGTGATTGCCACCCAGGAGATCGGAATGACGCTTGGCGATGCGCCCGCACCCGAGCAGGCCAAATCTGATCATGCAACAGGCCTTGTCTTGTCTCGCGGCCGACCGTTGCAGCCAGCCGAACAGCCGAGGGAACAAGCGGCCTTGCAAGCCGCACGGTAATGTCCATTACCCAGAAAACTTGGGATTAGGCAAGGCGCATGCGCCGATCCAGCGGCACGGCCCGCGGCGTGATGCTTCGAGCTTGCCATAGCCGATAGGCCCCGAAATATGCGGGCCAAAAGCAGCAAACATCGACCTCACGCGCCCGACTTGTTGCAGCTCCAATAAATGTCCAGTCCGCAATATCGCGGGATCGGCGAGGCAAGGAGTTGGGGACGCGTCCAGAGCTTAAATGGCCGTTCCTGATCGGCGTTCTGAGTGACCGCGCGAAAATTCGAATACCCCGAACAGAGCGTCTGCAAAGATTTGGCCGAGATGAATTCGGTCGCCGGCGCCAGCGAACCGTCCTGGGTTTGATCATAGGCGCCGGTTTCACCGTCGCGGAAGGTCCCCCGATAGCCTCCGAGTTCACGCAGCATATAGCGAAGCGCGCGTTTCGGCTCGAGCACGAACTGCCGGTAGGAGTAGGCATAGTAGACCATGCCGACGAGGCGTCCGCCTGGCACCAGAAGCCGGCGGCAGGCCGCGATTGCAGCGGCGAGGTTGCCGGTATGATGCAGGCAGCCGATCGCGACAACCGCATCGAACGAATTGTCGGGAAACGAATTGCTGAGAATGCTACCTTGAACGGCCCTGCCGTTCTGCCCGCTCTGCTTGATCCGGTGATTGACCATCGTGACCGGGTTGGCGGCGATATCGAGACCGGTGAAGTCGGCGCCGCTCTCCGCGATCTTCTGCGAGACGCTGCCGTAGCCGAGCCCGATCTCGAGCACGCGCTTGCCGCGCATTGCCTTCCAGTCGATGTACTTCTCGAGATATGGATAGAAGTGGAAATAGTTCTCGTCGTAGCGCCGCAGCGACTCCATCGAGGAATCGGTGATACCCCATGCCCGGGCCGCTGCCGAGCCACACAGTTCGTCCCAGAACGCCGAGTTGGCGGCGTCGATCGCCCATTGAGTTTCGTTCATAGCGGACCGCCTGCTTCAGCCAACAGTATGTTTCGACGCATGACGCCGAATATCCGTTATTGCTGGTTCTGCCAATATCTGAGTTAGTCCCATTTTCGGCTCATTATCGCTATCGAAAGGCCGCGAGTGGCCAATCCCGTCGACCTAGCGAGCAGCCGCGATTCAGCCGGAACAATTTGGAGCAATGACCTCGTGGCCCCTCTCACCGGAGGCATACGAAAGACTTGGCGAGCGCAAGCATCAGCCAAAGCTCCGCGGCCCGGAAAGGAGCCTCGCTATCCCAGCCGCTGGGCCTTATATCCTCGGCGAAGAATCTCTTCCCACCAAGGCCTATTGTGGAGGTACCATAATACGGTATTCCTGATGGCGGCCTCGAAGCTTTGCTGTGGTCTCCAGCCGAGTTCTGTTTCGATTTTGGATGGGTCGATGGCGTAGCGGCGATCGTGACCGGGACGATCCCTGACGAACGAGATGAGGCGCTTATGTGTGCCCGCCTCGGATCCCCTAACCCCATCAAGCAGCGCGCAAAGCAGTTCCACGACCTCGAGATTGGTCCGTTCGCACCTGCCGCCGACATTGTACGTCTCCCCCACTCTTCCGTGCTGAAGAATGCGGACGAGTACGTCCGCATTGTCCTCAACGTACAGCCAGTCGCGGATGTGTTGGCCGTCACCGTAAACGGGCAGCGGCTCATCGGCTATTCCCCTGATGATCATGTGAGGGATCAGCTTTTCGGGAAATTGATAGGGCCCGTAATTGTTGGAGCAATTTGTTACTAGGGTCGGCAGTTCGTAGGTCTCGTGCCAGGCACGGACGAGATGATCGGACGCTGCCTTGCTAGCAGAATAAGGCGAGTTTGGCGCATACGCGCTTGTTTCCACGAAATGGCCGTCGGCACCCAGCGTGCCAAAGACTTCGTCCGTCGAGACATGAACGAGGCGGAACTCGCCGCGCTCGGCGGGCTCCAACGCCCGCCAATAACGCAGCGATTCCTGAAGCAGGGTGAAGGTGCCCACGACGTTGGTCTGGATGAAATCGCTCGGAGCGTCGATCGAGCGATCGACATGGCTTTCCGCAGCAAGGTGCATCACGGCCTGAGGCCGGTAGCGATCGAAGAGACTGCGCAAACCGGCACTATTGCAGATGTCCGTTCTCGATAGAGCGTATCGTTCGCCGCTAGCGGCCGACGGAATTGAGTGAAGGCTGGACGCATAGGTAATTTTGTCAATATTGACAATCGATGCGTCGGTACAATTCAGCAAACGTCGAATAACCGCAGAGCCGATGAAGCCGGCTCCTCCGGTAACAAAAATCGTTGCCTTGCTAGGCAGCATCGGTACCGACCTCAGTTCGACTGCCGGGAATTGGCAATACTATCATAGATCGACAGCAGGTACTCGCCATAGCTGCTCTTCCCATTCCGCTGCGCAACGCTGTGAAAGGCTTCAAGGGAGACGTAACCGAGCCTTAGTGCGATCTCTTCCGGACACGCGATCCGCAAACCTTGGCGCTGCTCGAGAACTTGTACGAAATGACTGGCCTCGACCAGGGAGGCGTGGGTCCCTGTGTCCAGCCATGCGAAGCCGCGCCCCAGAATCTCGACCTGCAGATCGCCGCGCTCCATGTACGCGCGATTGACGTCGGTGATCTCAAGTTCACCTCTTGCCGAGGGCTTGAGGGAGGAAGCAATGTTCAAGACCTGATTGTCGTAGAAATACAAGCCGGTCACGGCGAGATTGGATTTCGGCAGGCGCGGCTTTTCCTCAATCGAAATCGCCCTTCCATCCCGGTCAAGCTGGACGACGCCGTAGTCCTGAGGACGCTGGGTGACATAGCCAAAAATGGTAGCTCCCGAAGCTCTCGCGCTGGCACGGGTCAACATTTCCGGCAACCCATGCCCGAAGAACAGGTTGTCGCCGAGCACCAGGGCAACGTTGTCCTTGCCAATGAAATCGCGTCCGACAATGAAGGCGTCAGCAAGACCGCGAGGATGGTCCTGGCTTGCGTATTCAAGGTTCAGGCCAAAGTCCGAGCCGTCACCCAGCAACCGGCGAAACAACGGCAGATCATGTGGCGTAGAGATGATCAGAATCTCCCTGATGCCACTCAGCATCAAGGTCGAGAGAGGGTAGTAGATCATGGGCTTGTCGAATATCGGCAAGAGCTGCTTCGACACGACAATCGTAACCGGGTAGAGCCGAGACCCGGTACCACCAGCAAGAATTAGGCCCTTCATCCAATCCCGCCTGTGCAATTATCCAGATAGTCTATCAGAAGCCGTTGGTTCGGAAACGCGCGATGTGATATTGGTGCCCAGCAGCCACGACATTTGCGTCATTAGGCGGGAACAATGGAATAAAATACAAGCACATTCTTGTCGTCTTATCGGCGTCGTGTCATGTAGCCTAAGTCCAGGAAGGCGCCATCGTTTGGCGATCGTATGGAATCACTCTGCCTGACGCGATGACCGCCAATGGAACAACCCAAACGTACAGCCCGATACGGCGGTAATGAAATATCGGATTACTGACCTGGAGCTCGGCTGGCCGCAGGCCAAACTCGCCCTGCTCGCCTATGCCCACGTCGCGGTTTGCTGCGCTTCGCTGTACTGCATCATAGTCACGGATACCTTCCCGGGTATTATCGGCTTCGACAAATCGCACCTACCATCAGCCATCATGAACGTGCTGGTGTTCAGTCCGATCGTTTTCCTGTTCGCAATCTGTCGCTTCAGCTTCGGCTATCTCGTCGGCTTCTACTTCTACATAATGGTCCTGGGATATCTCTGGCTGATCGAATTTTCGCTGCTCGATTACAATCACCGCCTGGCACTCATCTCGATCGTGCTTTCGGCGTTTGCATTCCTCATCCCCACGCTGCTGATCACCGCGCCAATGCGGCAGGCTGTCGTCATGCCGGCTCGCGTCTTTCACATGATGCCTTCGGTCATTCTGATTGCCTCGGCCACAATCATCGGCATCGGCTCGCTCTACAACCTCAAGCTGGTCGATCTCACTGAGATGTACAAATATCGCGCCGAGGTCGCGCTGCCAGGCTTCCTGCAATACGCCGTCTGGATCGCGTCAAACGCGCTGTTGCCGCTCGCGTTTGCCTGCTTTGTCACCAGCAAGCGGATCTGGCAGGCAGGGATCGCTCTCCTTCTCATGCTTCTCTTCTATCCGATCATGCTCACCAAGATGGCACTGTTTGCGCCGGTCTGGCTGCTGTTTCTCGCGCTCATCTGCAGGCTGGCTGAGGCCAGGATTGCAACGATCCTGTCGTTTTTCCTGCCGGTCCTGATTGGCACCATTCTCTTCGTCCTGGTCAAAGCCGGCGCGTTTCCACTCAGGCCCGGATTGGTTTATTTCGGCACGGTGAACACCAGGATGGTTGCAATTCCGTCGCTCGCGCTCGAAGTCTACAACAACTACTTCTCAGCGCACCCGTTGACCCATTTCTGCCAGATCAACGCATTGAAACTCGTGGCTGCGTGCGCTTACGACGAGCCGATATGGGCCGTAATGGCCAAGGCCTACGATCTCGGTGCCTTCAATGCCTCGCTGTTTGCCACCGAAGGGGTTGCTTCGGTCGGCCTCGTGCTCGCTCCGGTGTCCGCGCTGGGCTGCGGCCTGATCATTGCTCTCGGCAATCGCCTGTCGTCCGGCTTGCCGACGCGATTCGTGCTGCTATCTGCAGGGGTTCTCCCCCAGGTTCTCCTCAACGTCCCGCTTTCGACAGCCCTGCTGACCAACGGCACCGCGCTGCTTTTCCTGCTCTGGTACATTGCGCCGCGGTCAGCCTTCGACGAGCCGGGAGCGTCGACGACCGCTGTGAGCGAAAGTCTCCGGGCCGCAAGCGCCGGCTAGCACGCGCCGGTCGGTCTCCTCCGCCAGAACCGTTTCCGACAGGCTGTCCGGCGGAGTGATAACTGGAGCGCTGACGAGATCGCCTAAGCGCGAATGATATTGTCCGCCGGTTGAGAAAACTTTCCGCGACAATCGACGAGCAGCGGAGCATGCGCTCCGAGCATCTGGTAGTCGAACTTGTCGTGGTCGGTCGCAAGCAGAACGCAATCGAAGCGCTGCAGATTGTCCGCGGTGAGCGCGACACTAGACAGGTCGAACGAGTGCGCCCGCATCTTCGGGAAGGTGGGGACGTGCGGGTCGCTGTAGGCGACCTTGGCGCCGAGGTCGCGAAGCTTTTCCATCAACAGCACCGAAGGCGATTCCCGAACGTCGTCGACATTCTTCTTGTAGGCAATGCCGAGGACCAGGACCGAGCTGCCGCTGATCGACTTGTGCCTCTGATTGAGGGCCAGCGAGATCTTCGACACGACGTAATCCGGCATCGAGGAATTGATCTCTCCGGCGAGCTCGATGAAACGCGTATGCATGCCGTATTCCCGCGCCTTCCAGGTCAGGTAGAACGGGTCGATCGGAATGCAGTGCCCGCCGATGCCGGGACCGGGATAGTACGGCACAAAGCCGAACGGCTTGGTTGCTGCCGCGCGGATCACCTCGTGAATATCGATCCCCATCTTGTCGGCAACCATCTTCATCTCGTTGACGAGGCCGATATTCACGGAACGATGGATGTTCTCCAGCAGCTTTGTCAGCTCCGCAGCCTGTGTCGAGCTCACGGGAACGACCCTGTCGATCACCTGACGATAGAGGGCGATCCCAGCCTCGAGGCATGCGGGTGTGCAGCCACCGCAGACCTTCGGGATCGACCGCGTCGAGAACTTCTGGTTGCCGGGATCTTCGCGTTCCGGCGAGAAAACGAGAAAGATATCGTTGCCGACAGTGAAACCGCACTTTTCTATGCGCGGCTTCAATTCCTCCTCGGTCGTGCCGGGGTAGGTCGTACTTTCGAGCGACAGCACCATTCCCTGATGCAGATATGGCAATAGCGATTCCGTCGTATTCAGCACGAAGCTGAGATCGGGTTCGCGATATTTGTTAAGTGGGGTAGGAACGCAGAGGATGAGCGCATCGACTTCTCGCGCACGCGTGAAATCCGTGGTCGGCTCGAAGCCGAGCTCCGTCGCCTTCCTGATGCTGGCGGCCGAGATATGCTCGATATAGGATTGACCCCCGCGAAGCGCATCGACCTTGGCTTGGTCGATATCAAAGCCAATGACCTTGTAACCCACCTCGCTGTAGCGAAGCATGAGCGGCAGGCCGACGTAGCCCAAGCCCACGATACCAATCCTGGCGGTCTTGCAGTCCAGCTTGTCGATCAGTGCGGAATTCATGTCTAACGTCCGTAGGTGTGGTTGTGTTCAAAACAGCGTGCTGAATAAAGTCCGCAAGGCATGGAGCCTCTGACCGAGATGGTGCATAGACGTCCCGTACCCGTCCGACAAGCCCAAAAGCGGTCGGTAGGCATGGCTCATCCACCTTGGCGACTGGCCCCGTCGGCGCCCGACCAGATTGAGATCGCCTTCGCCGAAGGGAGCGGCCTATTTCAGATTGCGGCGTCCGGCCGTCTGGAGCACCAGATCGTAATCGCTGCGAACATTGCGCGCCCGTCCGAGGATCGCGCGATTGATACGCTCCGACGGCGCCATCGCCTCCGGCGTCCACCATTCGGGATGAGTGAGAAGGTGTAGCTGGTCATGTCCGTGCGTGATCACTTCCGACATCGGCTTGAAACGCCAGTAACCGTTGGAGTCGGAGCAGTAAACGTAGTCACGCCTGAACCGGCCCGCATACGCATTGATCAACCCGTCGATCTCCTCCCCTTCGAACTCAAGCAGATTGGTCAGGTCAGGATTGTGCCAGCTCATGCAGCGGACGGGAGTCTCCAGCGCGAACTCAAGCAGTTTCCGTTCACGCTGCACGGCTGCGACGAGTTCTGCCTCGTCCCACCGCGTCACCGTGTAAGCACCGGCATCGAAGTGCAGTCCGATCTCGTGACCGAAGTCGGCGATCCGGCGCACCAGCGCCATGATTTGGGGCTCGAGCAAATTGTAGAACAAGCAATGGGGATTGACGAAATAGGTCGCGACCGCCCCCTCCTCGGCCTCGATCTCGGCTAGCGCGGCGGCGCGATGCATCGATACGTCGATGTCGTGCCGCCAGATGACGTGCCGGCCGCTGGCAGGCTCGCCGTATCGCGCGAAGCGGTAGCCACCAGCCTTGAGCAGAAGAAGCAGTCGTCGAAAGCCCGTTTCTGTGAATTCGGAGAAAGCCTGGTTGATCATCGTGAAGCTCAAGCGTGATCGCGAAGTTTGGCCATCACCAACTGGTCCGTCCACCTGCCGTCGATAAAACAGGCGCGGCGCATGGTCCCCTCGATCGTGAGCCCAGCTTTCTGATACGCCTTGATGGCCCTTTCATTGTCTGCGAATACCCTGAGCCACACGCGCTGAAGATTTCGGTCTTTGAAGGCGAAATCGATCGCAAGCGCCACCGCCTCCGCTCCCGCGCCACGGCCGCGATCAACGTCCTGCCCGATCCGGATGGTCAGCTCTGCGGTGCGATGGACCGGGTGAAGGTCGATCAGCTGCACTACGCCGATCAAGCGAAGGTCAGGAAGTGTGCGGATAGCGAAGACGATCTTGGCTGTTGAAGTGATGACCGATGTGAGCCAACTCTCATGAGCGGCTTCGTGAACCGGTGAGAACGGAGCGTTGAAGCGGACCGCATCGGGATCGTTGATCCAGTGAAACAACTGAAGAGAGTCTTCGTTTCGGATTTCGGTAAGCGCAATGACCTGCCCTTTAATCATGGCTGCCTCCAGGTAATCTCGTCGCCGGCCGCCCGTCCCACATCAGATAGTCGATCACGGAGAGGCCCGGAATGAACGCCTCATGCGAGCCATACGGCCGGGGCACGAAGCTCTGGCTTACCAGACGAATGCCGTGTTCTTCGAACAGCTCGTCCTGCTGATATCCTCCAGCACCGCCGCCAGCGAGATAGGCATCCCCGCCGACCGCCTTGACGAGTGAGATGAGGAGCTCGGTTGCTTTGCCCGCATGCGGCAGTTCGGACTGCCGCATAAATCGCGTCGCAACGCCCAGATGCTCCGCGATCGCTTTGATGGCCGCGATATTGAACGCTGCAAGGTTGGTTTCATGCTGCTCGAACAGGGGCTGCAAGAGTGCCATCGCCTCGCGAAATTGCGGCGCCTTGCCGTAGCTTGCCTGCAGCGTCGCAATCATCTTGCGGCGCCACGGCCGGCCGTCATCGATCTCCGCAGCATTGAGCGGCGCCCCCAAGGGCAGGCGACGGACAGGGCACGTGGCCCAGCGTGCCTCGCCCTGGATGGCAATTCGCACCCTGTTCGACCACGATCCCATGCCCCCCGACCCGGAGCGCGGATAATCGACAGCATCGAGCAGCACGAACACATCGGCACGTCGGATCTTGTCAAAGTACCCGAGCCACGGAAAGAAGTTGGGTTGATGGATCGCAACGAGGCATCCCATCGTGGTGCCCACCCGCTACAGCCGCGTATCAAAAAAAGACTTGAGCCGGCGGAACCACCACAGCCCGGCCCAGAATACAGCTGCGTCAATCGCCGCCAGATAACAGATCATCCAGAAGCTCGGCATCGACCCTGCTACAGTTGCAGTGCGGTAGCACTCCGCGATCACATAGAAGGGGTTGAGCTGCACAATAGGCCGAATGAAATCCGGGTAGGACGAAAGCGGGTAAAAAATCGGAGAAGCGAACAGCAGCACGGTGAGTACATTCGGCAGCGCCAGTGCGGTATCCCGTACAAAGACGTTGAGCGCCCCAAGGAACAATCCCAGTCCCGACACGAACAGGATATGCAGGGCTACGATCAGCGGCAGCGCCAGATAACCTGGGCCCGGCATCTCGCCTGAAACCAGCTGCAGTATGAGTACGATAGCGAACGCGACGACGAGCGGCACCAACCCCATCAGCGCACCCACCATCGGCAACAGCTCCGACTTGAAGGCGATGTTCTTCACGACACCGGCGTTTCCGACCACGGACGTCGTTGCCGCCGACAAGCCTTCGCTGATCGCAAGCCACGGCCCGTAGCCGCTCAGCAGCCAGATCACGAATGGCAACGACCCGGAACGTCCCGGCAACCGCCCCGGAAAAACGACGGTGAACACGAACGTGAAAATGCACATCAGCATCAGCGGCGACAGCACCGCCCATACCAATCCCAGCGCCGACCCCAGATAGCGGTCGCCCAACGTCATGCGGAAGAGATTGCTCAGCATGCCGAGGTCTCGCCGGTCAAAACCTGCCAGCATCATGTCTTGACGTCCTCAAGGCGCCGCGCGGTGATCTGCGGAGGGTAGAAGATCAGCGGCTGCCCGCCTATTTGCCCTTCCTCGTCGACGACCTCCAGCACGCAGGAGATCAACTCCTCGTCGCATCCCTGACCGACGAGCGCAACATCGAAGCGATAGAGATTGGCTCCCAGCACGAACGGATCCATGTCGATGGCGATCGTGAACGGACCGGACGCCGGCAGCGCCATCCCCACCTCCGAAAGACGCCGCCGCCAGACCAAACGTCCGTCGACCCGTGTGAGAACAACCTCGAGATCATGCACCGGCGAGGTCGAGTCGAGACGCCCGCGCGCGACGATCGCCAACGGCACCATGGCGAGCGCCGTCGCCTTGCGCGCCTCGCCCCGCTGAATTATTTCGACTGCATCAAGCTGAAGGGGTGCGGCCCTGTTCACCACGCTCCCTTCAAACTTGCGCATCAACTCTGCCTCGTCCGCCTCCCGTACGGCTGCCTCGTAGCCTTTGGTGACGACCTGCGGCGGACCGTCCATGACGAGCCGGCCGCCGTCCAGCCAGAGGCATCGCGAGCACATTTCCACGATCGAGCCTAAGCCGTGACTCACGACGATCACGATACGACCACTGGCCGCAACTTCTTGCATGCGCCGCGTCGCCTTGGCCGCAAAGAAGGCATCGCCGACCGACAGCGTTTCGTCAATGACGAGAATGTCGGGATCGATGAACGCACCCATCGAGAACGCGAGACGGGCCTTCATCCCCGAGGAGTAGGTTCGCACCGGACGATCGATAAACTCGCCGAGTTCGGCGAACTCGATGATTGCATCGACGACGTCATCGGCCTGCTGCCGGCTGCGGCCGTGCACGGCAGCGTCGAGGAAAATGTTGTCTCGGCCGGTCATGTCCTCACGCAGCACCGCGCCCACCGTGAGCATCGCGTGCAGGTCGCCATCGACCTCCACAGAGCCCGAGGTCGGCTCGGTAAGTCCCGCGATGATCGAAAGCAGCGTCGTCTTGCCGGCTCCGTTGCGGCCTATGATGCCGACGCGCTCGCCCTCCGCCACTTCAAAGCTGATCGAATCGAGCGCCTGCACGTGACGCTTGGTGACTTCGCGCTTGCCGCTTCGCAGCGCATCCATCAGCGACACGGGCCCGCCGCCCTGATCGGCAAGCGCAAACACCTTACTGACATCCCTCACCCGAATTGCAGCGCGCATCAACCAACCACCTTCCACGCCGCCGGCAGGCTGAATCCGCGCCCGTCCACCCCTTCGACGCCGAGCGCGAGCCCGCTGCCGTCGAGCCAGCTGAATCCATCGAGAACAATTTTGACCACTGAATTGTGCGGGTCCGGCATCACGAGGTGCAGGCTGATCTGGTAGCTGCCAGGTGCAAGTGGCAGTGTCGGGATATCAACCCCGATTGCATACCGTCCCGGTTCCTCCCCAACAGGCGTGTGCCGGCGCGACATCAGCGACGTCTCCCAGCCGTAGGCCGGCTGGAGACGCTCGACTGCAATCACCACGCTGACCTCCGCACGGGTGAGGATATCGACCTCGGCGTCAAGCCTGAAATCCGCTCCCGTCATGATCGTGCGCGGATACACGGGCGCACCTGCGAATCGCGCTATTCCATCGCGGTAAGTCGACTTTGCCTGCTCGCCGTAGAGGTAGCGCCTCACTGCACGCTCGGCTGGCCCCGAAAAGGCCACCTTGCCACGATCCAGGACGTGCGCCGTCTCGCACAGGCGTACGATCGCGGACCAGTCGTGCGTCACCAGGACTCCGGACGCGCCGCCTGATACCCGCTCGCGCAACCGCCGCCAGCACTTCGACTGAAAATGCTGGTCACCGACCGCAAGCACCTCATCGAGCAGATAGACCTCGTATTGCCCGGCCGTCGCTGTCGAGAAATAGAGTCGCGCGCTCATCCCGGCCGAGTATGTGAGCACCGGATCCTCGAATCGATCTCCGAGTTCGGAGAAGTCGTGGATATCCGCGATCATCGCCGCGCGCTCGCTGGGCGAAAATCCATGCACGGTCAGCAGCCGATCGGCATATTGTCGTCCCGTGAGCTCCGGATTGCCGACGAGACCGAGTTCATAGAGGCCCGACATCGCCCCGTGCACCGCAACCCGGCCGGTATCCGGCGCGTAGACGCCGCCGATGACCCGAAGCAGCGTGGATTTGCCGGCCCCGTTGCGGCCGAGCACGCCGAGGAACTCTCCCTTGGGCACTTCGAAGCTGACCCCGTCGAGCGCGGTAAAATGAGGAACGTCGCGTCCCAGCCCGAACGCGAGACGCCAGGCGCTTCCGCCGTCGACAAGCGCAAAGCTCTTGGAGACACCTTGGCAGGTGATGGCAACAGCCCGCGACATCATGCCTTCGCCTGCTGCCCACGCCGACAAATGTAACGCCGTTCTGGCGCAATTGGCGTCCGCCTCTGGACTGCGAACCAGGCGCGCCCCGTGACCAATCGGACTGACGAACGCAGGACTACCAGACAATCAGATGAAGAACTAACAATCGGTCGTTCAAACATTTTCAAGGTCAAAGTACGCATCATTTCATACAGCACATTCAGGCAGGCAAAATTGTGCCCGCCGAATCCGGGCCGCGGAGCAACTCGACGCATCACACCTCTCTGGGCGTCGGATCGTTCACCGGATGTTCGGACGATCGTGCTTCGCTGTTATGTCGTCATACCAACGACCCATCGCGCTCGCGTAACCGTCAATCGCTCTTTGCAACCGAGCCCGCGGCGGCATCACCTCGGGGGTCCACCACTCCGGATGCGTAAGCACCTGCAGCCGCTCCTCCGTAGCCTCCTCAAGCACCGTCTTGAGACGCCGGTAGCGCCAGACGCCGTTACTATCAGATACATAGCCATAACTCGCCTTAAGCGAGCGGCCGTATGCGTTGACCATGCCAACGACGATATCATCCTCGAGTTCGGTTTGATCAAGAATGCCGAACAGATGGAAGCTGATCGCCACGGGCGGTGACCCAAATTCGTCTGCGATCAAATCGCGTTCACGGGCTATTGCGTTCAGCAACGCCTGCCCACGCAGCATCTCGCCATAATATGTCGGGTCAAAATGCAACGCGATGTCGTGCCCCAGCGACTTTATGCGGCGTACGCATTCAGCTACGTCGGCCGACATTAGATTGTAGTAGAGGCACCTCGGAAGCAGGAAATAGGTTGCCTTCACGCCTTCCTCAGCCTCGATCTCGGCAACCTTCGCAGCGCGATGCATCGATACGTCACAGTCGTGGCGCCAAAGAATCGTGCCCCTGGCACCAGCCGAGGGGAAATCGACGGCCTGATAGGACGATTTGGCAAGCCGAAGCAATTGTCGATAACTTGCCTCCGTGAAGTCATCGAATTCCAATGGGTGCTGACGATCTGGCGACATCCGCGGTCAGTCCAATCCACTCTTTAGATGAACCGATTGCAGAAGGAGCTCAAGACAAGCTCCTTCAGGCCTGTCGTTCCGACAGTACTGTCCAGTTCCAAATTCATCAGTAACACATCCCCAACTGAAAACATTCAGCGACGCCATCGATCGTTCGATCCGGCGCGCCATCGATGTCCAATGCCGAAGCGTCGGGGCACTTGGAGCGCATATTCTCTCGCAGAGTCTACAATTTTGTCGCTTCGAGATACACTCCGAAGCGATGCCGATCACCTTTCCAACCGTACCGCTTGATATGTGCGATCGAGAATCCTCCCAAAGCGCCTTGAATCTCATAGTCACGGAAGTGATGGAAGTGAATTGCATCTCGATAGAGCTCGGCTCTTTCCGTCCAGATTAGGGTTGCCAAATACAGCTTTCCGCCTCGCCTCAGTACGCGCGCCGCTTCTGCTATCGCCGTATGGTAATCAAAAACGTGATCGAGACTGGTCAGGAAAGACACGCAATCGAACGTGGCCTCAGCAAACGGAAGGAATTCGGCCATACCAACAACGCGAAATTGCTCGTTTCTGCCGAGCGATGGCTCAATCCCAAGATATTCGCAAGAGCGCGGGAACATGCGCCGGCTCAGATCCGGGCTGTCGCAACCAATGTCCAGAACCAGCCCACGGGCGTTGGCGAGCAAGACGCGAGAGCGGAACACGTGGCGCTTGTACCAGGGATCGTCGAACGGTGTGTTCAAATCGCCTCCGGCGTTTTTGACGGCGCATAAGTACAGATACTGATCAAAGGCGTTCTTTATCGAGCGGATCGACAGAGTCTCGATGTGCCGATCAGCGAAATGCCGCGCGGCCTGGGGCAAAAGAACAGGCAACCTATTGTCGATGGGAAACAACTCGCCTGAACTCGTGGACAGATCGACACCATTGAAATGCAGTGGCAGGCCCGAGTCAGGCGAAATTAGCTTTCCACTGATTTGACCAAATTCTACAGCGCGGGCGTGCTCTGCAGGATCATCAAGAACGGCCTCAAGAAGATCATCACTTTCGTCGACTTCGACGTCACGCCAGGAAGTTCGCAGCCAATCCATAGTCATTCAGCTTTCTTGAGATGGCACGCGCGGGATACTCCGTCCTTGAGTCCAATCGTCGGCGGCCCAAGCAGTCTCACCATTCGGTCGGTCGCGCCCACATAGTGGTCAGGTGACTTGTCGACAGGCTCAATCGCGACGCGATGACTCGACGCGTTCGCAATCAGCTCCGCAATCTCCCGAAGTGACGCGATCTCCGGGCCAGCGACATTGATAGCATAAGACTCTTTGAGGTCCAGCGCCGCCATGGTCGCCCGAGCTGCATCGTCGACATAGATTGGGTTGAGGCTCGGACCACACGCTTCGGCAAGACGGATCGACTCTCCGCGCGCAATTGCCTTGCTGATTCGCGCAATGAGAAAGTCTTCATTTTGCCCGGGGCCGTATACGAAGAAATATCTGAGACGCGAGACAACAAGATGTGGCTCAAAACACTGCAACAATGTTTCGGCTGATGCCTTTGCCTGGAGGTAGAAGCCCAACTCGCTGGTCGGCCGAATCGGTGCATCCTCGTTCAAGGCCTGGGCGGATGGTCCATATATTCCACCGGACGATGCCAGAATGAATTGGCGGGCGCCATGGCTAATACCGTACTCCGCCAAACGAGCAGCAGCGGCGATCGACACCGCCGCTATGGCACCCGTCCGGCTGGGAAAGTCCTTCCAGCCGCCCGCCTGCGCAAGGTGAATGATTGCATCGACCCGGCCCACGTGTTGCAGGTCTGATGAAAAATTGCCTGCTAGGTCAGCTTCCAGAATGCGCGCATTCGTGACGCAAGCAAGCTGCCTTCCAGGCCTTATCAATGCCGTTACGGTTGCTCCCCTGCTTTGCAAGAGGCCCAACAACCGTGAGCCTAGGAAGCCGGCTGCGCCCGTCAGCAACACATGGCTACCTGTCAAATCGATATTTGGCGAAGGCATTCGCTCTCACTCTAGCGTCGCGGGCGGCCGACCGTGCTTGTGCAGGTGGTCATAGACCCGTTCATAGCGTTCGGCCAACACGTCCTTTGACCACCAGCACATCGCGTGCGCGCGGCTTACGGCGCCGATACGGGAACGTTCGCCTGGGTCGGTCACTAGCCTTCGGAGCACCTCATAGATGGTTTCCTCCGACGCATCGATGATTGGACACTCGGCAATGGCCCGGACGGCAGGCAGACCGCGAGCTTCGACCTTGTTTACGCGGCCCACGACGGGCCGACCGAGCATCATGCCTTCCCGCGCAGTCGCGCCGTAGCGGCCATAGTTGAGCTGATCGACGATGATGTCGGCTTGGGCGAGCATCCAGCGGTTGTCGACACTCGGTACGTCCTTACGAAATAGCAACCGAACCGGATGACCCTCCGCCTTCAGCCTGTCGATCGCGGCAACAACGGAACCGGTTCCTTTGACGTTGACGCCTTGGCGGGTGCGCATCTCATAATTGCCGACCGAATGATAGATCAGGATTTCACCGTCGGCCTTGGGCTCGCGCCACAACTCGGGAACAGGAACTGTCTGCCCAAGTTCCGGACGCCAGAACTCAGGATCGACAGCAAAGGACAGCGGCTCACGAAAAACCGCGGCCGTATCACGAAAATCGAGCGGTGGATCGGTCTCGATGCAGATGAGATCCGCCAGTTGCACGACCTTCCAGCCCCAGGCGGACATGCGATGATTGGAACAGATCTCGGGGCGCTCGCGCCACGCGCATTTCGGGCACATGCCCGGGCTCCAGGCCTCGAAGCCCGTTTGCGTGATCAAGTCATGGCATCCGGTAATGCTATAGGCGATCTTCGCGCCGCGCCGCTTCAAATCCAGTACATCCCAGGGGACGCGATCGTGATCCGTTGAGGTGTCATAGTTGTAGGGAAAGAAGGAAAGGGTCCCTACGCCGGCAAAATGAAACATGTCAAATCGTTCAGCCGCCTCCTGGAAGCGCTCACGCAAAACCTGCTGTTGTTTGTTGGCGTCCGCTTCGAACAGGTTCCAATCATGGCCGTGGAAATGCTGGGCGTATTCAGAGTTCGGGTCGATGATCGCCATCGACACGGCGTCCCAGCCACGCTTGCGCAAGGAATCGGCCAGAAAGTGGAAATTGTAATAGCTCGGATTGACGAAAAGAACCGAACGGCGGCGGGGAACGGCAGGCTCCCCTTTTGGTCGGAGAACGTCCTGAACCGGCTCCTCGCCAAAGGGCGGATTGTGCGTGGCCGGCTGCCCCGCGGCTTCAATCCGGTGTAGCGCCGTCAGGCTTTTAGGAAGAGCTAGACCAACCGCGATCATCAGCCGACGGCGGCGAACGTCAGGATCGGCGTGTTCGGGCCGGAATCCAAGAGGCCAGGTCTTTACACCGTCAACTGCCTGATCAGATGCAATCAAAGTTCTCCATACCAGCTCGTTGTCACGCGTCGACGATGCGATCAGCTCACGGACAGCCAGGCAATTGTCCGCCGACCACTGATCCCGGCGGGACTGAGGATAATCGGATATGCACTCACCCAGTTTCCATTCGATGGTCGGGTCGCGGGCCCATGCGCGCAATTCGGACTTATTCGCTGCAAGCGCAACCAGACCTGCAGGAAGATCAGCTCCAATTTGGAATAAAGTAACTGAACTAGACGCGCGGATCGGCAAAAGACGCAAACGGCGAGACTTTGTGCCTACCATTCGGAACAGAACGGAAGCGTAATTCCCGCCCAGCGATTTCAGATTCGTGACCAGGGATGCATCTTTGGCGTAGGAGGCGCGCAACTCGCTTTCGGACATTGGAATCGACTTCTCGCACTTGGTCACCCGGCACCCCATTTGTATAAACAGGGCGTATCAGAGTGCTTTGCATTTGTGATCATGCCGCTCAGCCGCCGCGAACGGCGCTCTGATCGACGGGGAGGTCGAAGCTCGATACGCAGACCCTCGCAACGACGCACCCGTACACACATCGGGCCGACAATTTGTCTTTGTTAAGATCGCGTTTGGGCTTTCGGAAGGACCGAGGATTAGACCGCGGCGGAATTTACTTTCCACCCCGCCGGATATCATTCGCAGTCCTCTATATGTGCGCGCAACGCGTATTCGACGTTCATCAGCGACCATATCAGCAGTCGACGATTTTCCCGACCTTGAAGATGATCATCGATGAGCCCCCTTATCGGCTTGGGATCGAGATAGCGATAGATCTTCGCTTGATCGTCGAAGAGGACGTTCCGGACAAAGTCGATGCTTTGGCCCTTGAACCAGCTCGCATCGGGACCAGAGAAGCCCTGCTTCTCTCGCTCCGCCACTTCCTGAGGGATATGCCGCTGCATCACGTTCCGCAGCAACATCTTGCCATCACGAGCCTTCTGAAAGTAGCGAGCCGTTTTCCTGCCCGGCTCGTTCTCGTCCAATGCCACGACTTCATCGAGCTTGCCGAGCTTCATCCGGACCGGCAGCTTCATGGCGAAGTCGACAAGATCGTTGTCGAGAAACGGGACGCGCGTCTCAAGCGAATGCGCCATCGATAGCTTGTCTTCCATGGTCAACAACCCATGGAGAAACGTCTTGGCTTCCAGATAGAGCGAATGATTGACGTAGTCCTCCGGACGGGTCAGACGCTCCGCGTGCTGATCGAACATGTCCCTGAAGATATCGCGCGTCGAAACGCCCTGCACGTCGCTCCAAATCGGAGCGAAGACACACTTCAGCACATTGTTCGGAATAAGCCGCTGCCAGTACTCGTAGTACTTGTCGATATACTGCTCGAAGCTCTGGTTCACGACCGCTCGGTAGTAACGCCAGGGATAACCGCCGAAGATTTCGTCGCCTCCGGTTCCTGCAAGGACGACCTTGTTGAACTTGCTCGCGAGCTGAGCGACGTAGTAGTTCGGATAACTCTGTCCGACGCGCGGCTCTTCCAGATGCCAAGCCAGCTTGGGAAGCACGCGCTCCATGTCGCCCGATTTGAGCACCATTTCGTAGTGCTCGGTGCGAAACAGGTACGACATTCTTTCCGAGGCCGCGCGCTCGTCGTAGTAAAGCTCGATGCCAGATACCGAGCTCAGGTCGAAACCGCAGGTGAACGTGCGCATGTAGCTGAGCGACTGCGCCGCGATCGCGGTAATCGTTCCCGAGTCCATTCCGCCTGACAGATACGCACCCACGTCGACATCAGAGACGAGCTGCCGCTTCACGGCCTGTTGAAGCAGATGATCAACCTCTTCTTGATAGTCCGCTTCGGACCGCGCTGTTTCCGGCTCCTGAAAATTGTAGTCCCAGTAGCGCGTCAGCTTCGGCTGCGTTCCAGCGCCTGCTTCGCTCGACACGCTGATATAGCAGCCCGCGGGAAGGATACGGACGCCCTTGAGCAAGGTGCGGTCCGTGAAGAAATTCTGGAATGTGAAGTACTCCAGCAACCCCTCGGAATCGAGCCGCGCATTGAAGGTCGGAACGGCGCGAAAGGCCTTCGATTCCGACGCAAACAGCAACTGTTTGCCACCCAACCAGTAGTACATCGGCTTGATGCCGTACCGATCTCTCGCAAGCGTAAGTCTGCGCTCCTTTTGGTCCCACAGGGCAAAGGCGAACATGCCGTTGAAACGCTGCAGGGCACCCATTCCCCACGCTGCGATCGCCTGCAACAGGACCTCGGTATCGCTGCGAGATCTGAAGACATGTCCCTGGGCTTCGAGCTCGGCGCGAAGTTCCCGATAATTGTAGATTTCGCCATTGTAGGAAATCACAAACCGGCCATCCGGCGTTTGCATCGGCTGCTCGCCGGTCGGGCTTAAATCGATGATCGCCAGCCGGCGATGCCCGAGACCTATCGAACGGTCAATCCATTGGCCTTCGCCGTCAGGGCCACGGTGGGCGATCGCCTGCGTCATCGCACGCAGGACATGCGGGGACACCGGCCGCCCATCGAGGTTAAGAATGCCCGCGACGCCGCACATGTCTAAATCTGTCCGATCCTGGCCTGCAGAGCCTTACTCAATGCCGGCCTTGGCGCGCCGCCGCTCGAGGCCGGCCCGATGCTTCGACCGCCATTCGATCAGCATCTGCAGGCCTTCGCGCAAATCGACTTCAGCGGTGAAGCCGATTTCCTCGGCCGCGCGCTTCGTAGAGCCGACCCGATTGCGCACGAAGGTCGCGTTGCTGCGCGGCGCGTACTTGATCGGCTGGTTCGACCCGGTCAGCTGGAGCAGCATTTCCGCGAGCTCCTTGAGCGACGTTCGCTCGCCGGTTCCGACATTGTAGTACCGGGCGACCGTATCGGCCGACATCGCGCAGAGATTTGCCCGCGCACAATCAAGCACCGAAACGAAGTCGAAGGCTTCCGAACCGTCGCCCAGAATGGTCGGCCCTTCGCCGCGGTCGATCGCGTCGAGCATCTTCATGATGACCGCGATATAGGCGCCCTGATAATCCTGACGCGGTCCGTAGACGTTCATGTAGCGCAAGCCGACCGCAGGCAGGCCATAGCGGTGACAAAACGCCGTCGCCATCGCTTCGCCGGCGATCTTGGTCGCGCCGTAGAAATTCTTGTTGTTGAACGGATGGTCTTCGGTCATCGGCTCTTCGACCGCATCGCCGTAAACCGAAGCCGAAGAGGAATAGACGAGACGCTTGATCCGGTTGGCGACGCAGGCTTCGAGCACATTGAACGTCCCTCGAATATTGGTGTCGAAGGCCGCCCGGGGGAATTCATGGCATTGCAAGAGCCACAGCGCCGCAAAATGGAACACGCCATCCTTGCCCTTCATGGCGGCATCAAGGATATCGGATTGGCAGACATCGCCACCTGCCTCGAATATCTTGACGCGCGGATCCCCGAGAACCCGCTCGACATTCCCGAGGGAACCACGCGCGAAATTATCGAAGATCACGATCTCGCCGACATCGTGCTTCGCGAGCTGTTCGACTGCATGAGAGCCGATCAATCCCGCTCCGCCGATGACGAGGAACTTCTTGCCGTTGATTTCCAAGGCTGACCTCTTGGACTGGAGTTTACGCCTCACCAGGAGTAGACAAAGTCGAACTCGCGGCAGAGCAACGATGACTGCTTGAGATGCTGGATAACTACCAGGAGTGCAACAGGTGGGAATCCCGTTGGCAATGATCTCAGCCTGGCGCGTGCGATGAAGCCTGGTCCCGCAGCAGTTCCGCGATCTCGAAAGCTGCCCGTCCCTGGCCGTAGTCGGTGATGTCGCTCCGCGCCAAATGCGCCGGTCCCTTCCAGAGCCGGTTCCAGCCGTTTGTAACCGTCTCGGTCCACTCGGTTTCGTCGCGTAGCGTCACGCACGGCACGCGATGAAAGTAGGCTTCCTTCTGCAGGCCGCCGGAGTCTGTATACACTTCGGTGGCGTGGTGCAGCAGCTTCGCCATGTCGAGATAACCGACCGGGTCAATGATACGCAGTCCTTTCAGGCTCACACCCAGCCGCGAGGCGGCGCCCCGGGTGCGCGGGTGCAGCGGCAGGACCACGGTGCGCCCGCGCGACTGCTCCAGCAGAAATTGAACGACATCACGGAGCCGCTCCGGATCGTCGGTGTTCTCCGCGCGGTGCACGGTGGCAAGCGCATATTGCCTGGGTTGCAGCCCCAGCCCGCTCAGGATCTTGGAACTGACCTCGGCCTTTTCCAGAGCGAACAGGGTGGCGTCGTACATCACATCGCCGACGTGATGCACGCCCTTGACCACGCCCTCAGCCGCAAGGTTTGCGATCGCCGTCGCGGTGGGGCAAAGGTGAAGCGCCGAGAGATGATCCGTTACAATCCGGTTCAGCTCTTCAGGCATGCGCCGGTTGAAGGAACGAAGCCCGGCTTCGACATGAGCTACCGGAATGTGAAGCTTGGCCGCTGCCAGCGAACCGGCCAGGGTCGAATTCGTGTCGCCATACACCACGACCCAGTCCGGCTTTTCGGCAAGCAGGATCGGCTCGATGGCCATCAGCATCCGCCCGGTCATGTCACCGTGACCACCGCCATTGATGTCCAGATGATGTTTCGGCTTCGGGATGGCCAATTCCTCGAAGAACAGATCAGACATGTTCGCATCGAAATGCTGACCGGTGTGAATCATCACCTCCGTCAGTCCATCCGTTTCGCGAATGGCCCGGCTGACCGCTGCGGCCTTGATGAACTGCGGTCTCGCACCGACCACAGTGAGGATCTTGATCGACATCAGGAATACTTCGCGACGTCGGGCACATGGGCAACGTGATTGCGCATGCAGCCGAGGATGTGACCATGGTTTTCCCGGGTCCACGCGACGGTCCGCTTGAGGCCATCCTCATGCGCGACGCTCGCGACGAAGCCGAGCTTTTCGCGCGCCTTGGCTGGATCGCCGAAGCGCTGGCCCGACCTGTCCCAGTCGCGCGCCGGCGTGAGCGCAATCGGCGTCTGGTTGCCGGTGATCGCATTCACCCGCTTCGCCAGATCAAGGATGCTGGTCTCGACGCCTGAGGCGAGATTGTAGATTTCGCCGGGATCACCCGAGAGGGCACATGCCATCAATCCGCGCGCCATGTCTTCCACAAAGATGAAGTCGCGAGACGCGATCCCGCCATTCTCGACAGGAAGGGCTTCGTTGTGCAGGGCCTTCCAGATGAAGGTCGGGGTGACGTTCCGCCAAACCGTGTGGACGGTGCCGCGCCAGCGGCCGGCCCCAAGTATTTCGCCCGGCCCGTAGACGTTCTGGAACCGCGCCTTCACGAAGGGCAGCTTGTACCGGGTGAAGTAGTAGTTGCCGTACATCTCCCCGATCAGCTTGGAGATCGAATAGGGACTGTCGTGGAACAGCGAGACCGGAGCGTCCTCGGTCGTCGCGGAGGCGCCGTCAAAGGTCTTCTCGGCCACCGCACAGCCAGCCGCGGCATACACCACCTTCTGCAGCGACCGGATGCCCTTGAGCCTTTCGAACAGCTTCAGGCTCGTCAGCGTGTTGTTGTCATGATCCGCCAGTGGGTCGGCGATCGACGACTGGTTGCCGTGATAGCACGCAAGATGGAAGGCAAAGTCGAGATCCTCCGGCAGTGCAGCGAGCACAGCATCCTCGGTGATTGGACGTGGCACGAATTGGATCCGGGGATCGGCCAGCACGTTCGAGGCATCGGACGACAGCAGATTGTCGACGACGACGACCTTGGCCGGCGCCTGGTCCAGCAGCATCCGCACGAGATTTGAACCGACGAACCCGGCTCCGCCGACGACGAGAATGGTCGATCCGTTAAATGACTTCATGATCAGCTCTTTGGTGCCGCCAGATGACTATAGACATCGCTCACGCCATAGGCGTCGTACCACGCAAGGAGGCGCCCGATGGTCTCATCGAATGATACCTTGGCTTGCCATCCGAGAACTGCACGGGTCCTGCTCGGATCGGGAACGACGGACGGCACGTCGTCATCCCCGACCGGCACCACCTTCACGTCAGGATCGGCCGGCATTCCGAGGTGGGACCGTACGAGATCGTAGATTTCCTTGATCGAGTGACCGATCCCGCTCGATACGTTGAAGACGCCGGTCGGCGCCTGCTCGGCCATCGCGAGATCCACCGCGGCCAGGAAGTCGGACATGTCGAGGAAATCGCGCTGCGCGTCGCTGCAGAAGCAGCCCTGCCCGGCCTTCAGGCGCTTGTAGAAGGTGGGGATCGGACCAATCGCCAGGCGGGGCCCCGTCACGTTGGCAAGCCGCAGCGACACGTAAGGCAGCCCGCTCATCGCCAGGTACTGCTCGCCGGCAACCTTTGAGATGCCATAGCTGGTGAACGGCCGCAGCGGATGGTCGACCGGGATCGGCGTGCTATCCGGCCGGCCGTAACACAGCACGGTCTGGAAGTTCAGGATCCGGCCCGCGCCGGCGGCCCGCGCCGCGTCGATCACGTTCGCGGTGCCATCGACGTTCGTTGCGATATCTTCCCGCCAGTTCGCCGGGTCCTTGTAGGAAGCCGCCGAATGCACGACATGCGTCGGCCGGAATTTCTCGAATGCCGAGGCAACGAGATTCCGGTCGGCGATCGAACCGTCGATCAAGGTCAGGCCGGGAAGCGCCGGCACAACCTCGCGCTTGCCGGTGGCGAAATTGTCGATCACGAGGATTTCGTGGCCTTGCGGCAACCAGTGCTCGATCAGGTTCGAGCCGAGGCAGCCCGCGCCGCCGGTGATGATGATGCGCATCTCGCGGTTCCGATCAGGTGCGGATTTCCGCACGCGCTTCCTTCAAATGCGTGTAGCCGCCGACGACGCCTTCCTTCTCCCAGCGTTCAACGGACAGGCGGGCGATCTCGTCGAGCGAGGTGAACTCGACAGCGCCGAAATCCTTGAACGTACGTGACGGGTCGAGGAGGATCGATGGCGCATCGTCCGGACCGAGCGGCTTCACTTCCGGCTCCGGGTAATCATTGATCTTCATGGCGCGCACCACGGAATCGTAGAGTTCCTTGATGGCGACATCCTTGCCTGAAGAGAAGTGATAGGTGCCGCGGCCGACACCATCGGCGGCCTTGACGACAACGCGGGCAAGATCACCCGCGTAGCAGAAGTCGCGGCGCGCCGGGGTGACGAAGCATTTCTGTCCCTTGGCCAGCCGCCCGTAGAAGATCGGCAGCGGCCCTGACACGTTTCGCGGCCCGATCACGTTGGCAAGGCGGAACGTCACCCATTCGACCCCGGAGAACTGCACGTAGTGCTCGCCGGCCGTCTTCGAGATCGCGTAGCTGGAGTTGACGGGATTAATGGGATGATCGAGCGGGATCGGCGACTGCAGCGGCTTCGTGCCGTAGCAGAGAGCCGTCTGGAAGTAGATCAGACGGGATACGCCGAAAGTCTTGCAGGCCTTCGCGATGTTGGCCGTGCCGACCGCGTTCACCAGTGCATCGCTGCTCCAGTCCTCCGGATCCTTGTAGGACGCCGCGGTATGGATCACGACCTCAGGCCGGAAGTCGGAGAACAGCTGATCGACCACCGCAGCATTCGCGATCGAGTCCTCGACCAGGGTCAGATCAGCGTGCTTGGTGAGGTTATCGGCTCTGCCGGTCGCATAATTGTCGATCGCAACCACCGTGTCGCCGCGCGACAGCAGCATGTCGATAACCGTTGATCCGACCTGTCCGGCTCCGCCGGTTACAAATATCTTCATAGCCACCATCCAGATTGAGAAGTTTAAGCACTGACCATCGCGCGGAACTCGGCCGCCCGGTCATGAAACCGTTGGTGCCAGAGTTCCAGACTGAGAAGACCCCACGTCTTTCGGGAGAAGCGGGATTGCCCGCCGAAACTGGAGAGCACGACATCACTGTTGAAGAACGGGCGATGCTTCGAGCGCTGTTCTCCAAAGATGTCCAGGACAAAGTCCTTGAGCTCGCCGTCGAACCATTCCTTCAGCGGCACCGGGAAACCCATCTTGTCGCGCCGCTGCAGCAGCGCCTTCGGCAGGGTGTCGCGATAAGCCGTCTTCATGAGCTGCTTCATCTGCCCGCCCATGAACTTCACGTCGGCCGGCACGGTAGCGAGAAACTCCACGAGGGGATGATCCAGCAACGGCACGCGGCTCTCCAGCCCGTGCGCCATGCTCATGCGGTCCTCGACATGAAGCAACGCCGGCAACAGGCACTTGAAGTCGAAGTGGGTCATCTTGTCGAAATAGGCTTCCTTCCGCACATTGTCCTGATTGTTGAAAATGGCGCGGAAGGCCTCGAACACCGCTTCCTTGTTCAACGCGCGCCAATCGACCTCACCGACCATGTCGGTCGAACGATCGACCAGGCGGAAGTACCTGCGATCAAGATCCGCGAACAGGCCATCGCGCCAGAATTCCTTGATCATCGGCTTGTATTCGCGCAGCAGACCGAGATTGGGCACGATCGACTCGATCGTGACCACGTAGTGGCCGCTCTGGTAGGTGCCGTCGATCGCCGCCTTGATGCATTGCTCGAAATAGGCGACCAGATACCGCGCATAGCCGCCGAGCAGCTCGTCGCCGCCCTGTCCACCCAGCACGACCTTGACGTTCTTAGCCGCGAGCGCGGACACCATGTATTGCGGAAACGATCCCGGTCCGGCGACCGGAAAGTCCAGATGGTAAATCACGTCGCCGATGCTGTTGCGGAAGTCGGCGGCAGTGATGTCGACCATGTGGAGCGACATGTCCGCCAGGTCGGTCACGGTCTTGGCATAGCCGCTCTCGTCATACCCGGGAAATTCGAGAAAGCGGCCATGGAATGCGTCCCGGCTGCGGTGGTCCAGTTTGGAAGCCATCAGCGCGACAAGACTGGAGTCGAGACCGCCCGACACGTACCCGCCGACCGGAACGTCGGAGCGCAAATGCACCTGCATCGAGTCCGACAGCAGTTCGGTGAAGCGCCGCTCGAAGTAGCTCGGACTGCGATCGAAATCGACATCGTATTGCACGTCCCAGTACCGGGACGTCACGACGTCTCCGCCCTCAAGCCGAAGCAGATGGCCGGGCAGCAGGGCCGATATCCCCTTGAACAGGGTCTTCTTGCCGATCGTGTACTGAAACGTGAGATACTCGCTCAACGCATCGGCGTCGGTTTCGATGTCGCTCAGAAACGGCAGCAGCGCCTTGGCTTCCGACGCGAAGTAGAAGACCTCCTGCTGGACCGTGTAGTAGAACGGCTTGATGCCGAAGCGATCGCGTGCAGCAAACAGCTTCTTGTTTCTGACGTCCCAGATCGCAAAGGCGAACATCCCGCGCAGATGATCGACGCAGCGCTCGCCCCATTTGGCATAGGCGGCGAGGATCACCTCCGTGTCCGAATCGGACTGGAACGTCCAGCTGTCCGAGAGCTGCTCGCGAAGTTCGACGAAGTTGTAGATTTCCCCGTTGTAGGAAATCACGGTGCCGTTCGCCCCCTTCATGGGCTGGGCGCCGGCAGGCGTCAAATCGATGATCGCAAGCCGACGGTGGACCAGCCCGACGCTTCCAGCGTCATCGCTCCATTGCCCCGTACCATCGGGCCCGCGATGCGCAATCAAGCTGCTCATCGCGTTGAGCGACGCGACGCGCCTTGCGACGGGATGACCGGACAGAGATGCAAATCCTGCAATGCCACACATGAATTCAGAGAACCTCGATATTCAAGATCGCTGCAAAGACACTAAAGCTATCCGCGAATTCTGCGCGCGAGTGACAGCATCTGGCGGACAAGCGTAACGATAACTGCGTGAAGGAAATTGGGTAACAACCTGATTTCCTTCACATCCTCGATGTGATGCTGATGCGCGCGAAGAACGGCGCGGGTAAACGATTCCCGTAAGGCAAGCTCGTCTGTTACCGTACCGGTTGAGCTACCGCAATCAGGGAGTCGTCGCCCCTTCCTGATCGCAGCATCTCGAACTTCCGCTAGCAGACCTGCCACGAAATTCCTATAGCGGAACTTCGGATCCTCGACCAAGGCACGGTAACATGCCTCGATCCGCGCCATATTGGCGTCCTCGTCCTGCATCTGCTCATAGACGTCTTCGACATTCGAGCAATCAGGCGCGAGGGCGATGTAGTGCTCACCCGCCTTCAGGGCACCGGCGTAATTGCCGGGCGTCAGTATCTGACAGGACCGCGCGATCGCCGCCTCGAACAGACGCGGACCCGCTGCGGTATAGACGTTCCGCATATCCTGACTGGGAAAGCAGGCCTGCTCCAATTCCTCAAAGCTGGCCGCCGGATTGCGCTGCAGCCGCCGCTCGACGCATTCCCTGATCTCCCCCCTGGCGTCCAGGAGCGAACTTCCGCTCTCGCAGCCCAAGGTGAACTTGCTGTTGCCCAGAAACTGGAGCCAGGCGTCGCCAACGATCGCGTCGCGCGCCTGCGTCGAGATATCCAGCTTCAACTGGCGATCCGCCATGCTGGAGCGGAAGCGATCGCCCAATTCGGTCTTCACCTGGCCAATTCTTCCGAAATAGGCGGGCAGCGCCCTGGCCCTGTAGCCGACGTCGATGTCCCGGTCCTTGAACGGGATGGCAAAGCGCTGCATCAGGCCGATATCGGCGTCATCAACGTATCCCGTCAGCGCCTCGAGCACCCGGGCATGCTTCCGCGCGCGAGGATAGAACTCCGCATGATGGTCGTAGCAGACGGAATAGATGAGATCGACTTTCCAGTCCGAGAGCCAGTTGTCGAGTATCTCGGCGTGATCGTACTCATCCTGCGGCAGCGCCACCTTGACGGCATCCGACTTCGCGATGAAATCGTAGGCATCGAGGAGTCGATCCAGCCACAGCGATTTCGGCCTCGCCCATCTCCAGCACAGAAACGTGGTGTCGAGAATGATCGCGTCGAAGGCCTGTTCGCGAAGACGGGCGGTGACGGGCTGGCGTGCACTATGCAGCGTGTATTCGTGCTGAGGAGCATATTTGACGAGTGCGAACGCGTGATTGATCGACGTACGCCGCGCCGAGTCAAGATCGTCAAGTTCGTGCAGGATAAGGATGCGCACGATCGAAGATTAACCCTGCACCCGGCAGCGTGGGACGGCAACAGTCACGCATCAATCCCGATGAGGCGACGAATTCTCGTGTGCCTCAAAACGATCCGTTTCGCCCAACGACGGAGTGGACCCGGCGTCAAACGCGCCACATGGATGACGCCATTCGCTGCAACGACCTTCGCGATGACGACCAGACGGTGGCGCGTCGTCTGCTTCGCCTTCCGCATCACTTTCCGTATCAGCTCCCGGCGCCGCATGCGGCGCTTTTCGCGCGCAAGCAATGCGACAAGCTCCCCCTCGGCATAGCACCGTTTCGTTGCCGCCATTTCAGGGTGATATCGACGGTCAATAGCGCGATCGACCTGCCGGACCATTGCTTCGAAGCTGTTGTCGGGATTGAGCGCAACCTCACGATAGGCCTGGTCGACAATCTCCTGCGCCCGCACGGGATCGCGCAGCACCTCCATGACCTCGGCCATATTTGAATGATCCTTTTTCAGCGGCACATAGTGCCGCCAGGGCTCAAGCCTTCCGGAATAGGTGCCCTCGTACAGGATCATCAAGGTTCGCAGCGCGGCCGCCTCGAAGCATCTCGGCGAGATGACGGCGAGAATGACTCGATTGTCCTCATCCTTGAAATACAGATCACGCAGCGTTTCAAAGCTCGCCGACGGATCGCGGGCCAGATGTTGATCCACGTTGCGCTGAATCTCGCCGGTGAAGTCGCAAACGCTGGCACCACTTTCGGTGCCGAGGACAGCCTTGCAGTTGGCAAGGAACTCGATCCAGTTCTCGCCGTAGATGCGGTCTTCCTCGCGCGTGGACATGTCGCAGGTCAGTCCGTACTGGGCGGCATCCGCCTCGAACCGACCGGCAATCAGCCACTTCTCCTGGGCAAAGCTTCCCAACCAGTCAGGAACCTTTCTCGCACGGTAACCGACATCGATGGATCGATCCTCGAGACGCGGCACCGTCCTATCGAGCAATTCGCCTGGAACGTAGCCGGTAAGCACAGTTTCCCGGACGACATTCGGCAGCCGATCCTGCGGGTAGTAGTCGTCCATGATCTCCTGCGGGACGACACTGAACAGGATATGGACGCCGAGCTGCCGCAGCGCGGCCATCGTATCATTGATCCAGCGATACTCGTCCTGGATGAAGGCTGCCTTCAGCCCCTTGAACCTGCAAATGGCGGCCCGCAAATTGGGGCCAATATAGGTGTCCATGCAGGCGACGAGAGAATAGTGGATGATGACACCGTCAAATCGGTCGAGCTCGAGCAGATCGGAGACGTCGCCCCTCGAGTTGAAGATCTGGATCGAGTGCCTGGAGAACTCCTTCAAACCCATGACGTGGTCAATGATCGTGGAGGCGCTGCCAGGCATGAAATCGCAGAGCAGCAGAAAATTAAGACGCCGAAGATTGGGCGCGTCGACCGCGGTGAGCGGAGGAGTCGGATGGGTGACTGGAATCATCTGGGTTAACTAAAGGTTGGTTAGAAAAAAGCGCTAGCCTAGCGCTTCTCTTTGAGAAGGCATCGGCCATCAATTTCAACGTAAGCTTCGCCGGATCGCGGACACTTCAGATCGTCGCCGAGCCGCTCGCCGGCCCTGCTCATCCAGCCGATCCTTCTTGCGGGATTTCCCGCCATCAATGCAAACGCAAGGACATCCTTCGTGATCACCGCGCCGGCCCCGATGAAGCAATATTCGCCAAGCGAATGCCCGCAGACGATGGTCGCATTGGCGCCGATGCTCACGCCGCGTCCGATCGGCGTCTTGCGAAACTCGTCTTTCCGCGAAACGTCGGCCCGCGGATTGTTCACATTCGTAAAGACGCAGCTCGGTCCGCAAAACACGTCGTCCGCAAGCTCGACGCCATCGTAGATCGAGACGTTGTTCTGGATCTTGCAGCCGTTCCCGATCCTCACGTTTGGACCGATCATCACGTTCTGGCCGATCGAGCAATTCTCGCCGATGACCGTGCGGGACAGAATGTGGCAGAAGTGCCAGACCTTGGTGCCGCGTCCAAGCACTGCACCATCGTCGACGTAGCTCGATTGATGGATCAGTACGCCCGGGAAGCGCGGATCCTCGCGCATCTCGCTCATTTGTGCATCGCCTTCTGGGCAAAGGCGTGAACACCATTGCTTCGAACGATCGGCGCCGTGCGGAATGTGGAAACGATATCGATCGAGGGGCGGACTTCGTCCAGACGAAAGCCCCGGCCGGCGACGATCTCCTCATAGCTCCTGGTATGGAGGTCGGTGAATCCTTCGGAGAACTCGACCTCTTCGCCGTCGACGGTGATCGAGCGAAAGGTCGTCTTCTTGCCCTTCACGCTGTCCGGCAGGTCGTTGCGATCCAGCGACAGGAACCAGCTCACGTCAGCGCGCTCGCACTCCAGCGAGCCTGCAGCCCTCTCCGGCTCGCGCAGATGAGCCTCGTTGCGGCTGGCAGGGCCGAACACGAAGCTCAACATGTCGAAGAAGTGCACCCCGATATTGGTAGCTACGCCGCCGGACCTTTCCTCCGCACCCTTCCACGAAGCGTGATACCAGCGTCCCCGCGAGGTGATGTAAGTGAGTTCCACCTTGTGACGCTTCTGCGAATTGGCGAAGCGGTCGCGAAGCGCGATGATCGCCGGATGCAGGCGCAATTGCAGAATGGTGGAGATGCGCCGGCCGGTATCGCGCTCAATGGCCGCCAGTCCGTCGATGTCACCAGGATTGAGCACCAGCGGCTTTTCGCAGATGGCATCCACCCCGGAGCGAAGCGCAAATCGGCAGTGCGCGTCGTGAAGGTAGTTCGGCGAGCAGATCGTCATGTAGTCGAGCTTTTTGCCGTCGCGCTGCAACGCACCGACGTGGCGATCGAACAACTCATATTCCGTGAAGAACTCGGCATCCGGAAAATGGCTGTCCATGATTCCCACGGAGTCGTTAGGATCGTAGGCCACCGCGAGCTTGCCGCCGGTATCGGCCATCGCCCGCATGTGCCGCGGCGCAATATATCCGGCGGCACCGATCAACGCATAGATCGTCATGAAATTCCTCTCCTCGAACTTTCTGTTTACTTCAGGCAAGCTACCGCACTCGGGGTGAATCGAGCGTCACACCCAAGCCAAAAATATCCGTCACACTTGCCAGGCCGCAGACGCACTCAAGCAGCAGCGATCAGATCCGCCCCGACAAAGACGCGAACCTTGCGGCCCAACAGGTTCAACAGAACAGCCACGCGATGGTGATCGCTGGCATCTTCGACGAGCGCAAGACTATCGACGAATGCACCCTCGACAATTCGCACGGTGTCACCGGGCGAGAAAGCCGGCCTGCGCACAAGCTGGATGAATCCGGCTTCGTCCTCGCGCGATCTCAGCGTGTCGATGACGCCATTTTCCACCGCGGCGGGCCGGTCACCGACGCACACGAGATGTGAAACACCAATCGTCGATTGAATGGCGCGCCAGCGCTGGGCCGCAACATCGATCGCGACGAAGAGGTAGCGCGGAAATAGTGGCCGCACCACCAACTCTACCTTTCGCGCATGACTGCGGCGCCTCTGATAGCGGGGAAGATAGGTGGAGAATCCCTGTCTCACGAGGCCAGCCGCCGCCTTTGCTTCGGCATTGACCTGTGTCTGCACGACGTACCAGCGCGAATCGGGCTGCATCGCCATCACGCCCCCTGCGGCTGCTTTGGACGCAAGCCCAGCAGTTCCGGAGCGAGCACTTTCTCCACCCCGAACTTTCTGACCGCCTGGTCGAATACATTTCGCGCACCGGTCAAATGGGTCACGACGACCGCATCAAATGGCTCATCCACCAACGCATAGGAGGAAACCACTCTGACTCCGATGAACCGGGTCGCGGTTGCATCGGGATCAACGATCGCAAGGACTGAGATCGGCCCGTCGACCGCGCACAGGATCGCGATTTCGCAAAGGTCCGATTGCCCGGCAAGCACAACGCGCCTGAAGCCACGCGCCTGCGCGCGTTCAAACAGCTTGCCGTATTCCTCCTTCGCCTTGCGGAAGAGCGAAAACGAGTCTGACAAGAATTGAACGGTCAGCCGCGATTTCTCGGAGAAGCCCTGTGGCGTGAGGTAGTAGGCATATCGCCGCGCGGGCGCCGACCCCACCTTGACGAAGCCCTTTTTGATCGCCCGCTTCAGGTAAGCGTTGACCAGGCCAAGCGCGACGCCCAGCTCGGCTGCGATCCGCCGCTGCGATTGCGCACCATCCGCCTCAAGAGAGGTGAGCAGCCCGAGCGCGAGCCGGTCGCTGTCATTCTCATCCGTCGGTGTGCCTGCCATCACGCCAATCCCCACTGGAGAGGCTGATAGCGCGTTCACTCGATGAACGTCAAGCAAATTCGTTCACGCGATGAACACTCTAACCACTTGATTATAAATGAACTTATGCCGGAGAGCTGTGTTGCAATGACCACACTTCAAGCCCGATCAACGGGCCCGGCCAGATACTGCGCAGCGAGCGTGGAATAGCTGTAGCGCTGCGCGGCGGCGACACGATCGCCGCGCGGACGCGCCGGACCGTCGAGGGCGGCACGCAGGGATGCCGCAAGCCGATCAGCATCATCAGGTGCGCATCGCGCGGTCACCAGATCCTCAAGCCCGGCCAGCGCCCGCTCGTCGCAGGCGATGACGCTGCGCGGCGCGAACAGGCAATAGTCGAACAGCTTGTTGGGGCTGATGCCATGATGATAGAGCGCGTTCTTGTGGAAGGCGACGACCGCGCAATCGGAAGCATGCAGCATGCCATGCACGACCGACCGATCGACTTCGTCGTGAAACTCCACATTGCCAAGCGCGGCCGCCCATGGTTCGAGCGCGGCCCGCGAGGTCCCTGAACCGATCATCACGAAACGAATCTCGGGGTTCGATTTACCGAGGATAGCAGCCGCATCGAGAATGGCCTCCACGGCGTTCGGAGGACCCATGCCGCCGGCGTAAAGCACCACGCGCCCGCCCTGCTGCTTCAGCAGATTGATGCGATCGACCAGGGGGTGGCGAAGATTTTCGATCGTCAGCGCGCTCTGGATCTCGCCGTCGGACACCCCGTTCGGGATCCACATGAACCTGCCGGCCGGCAAGCCACGCGCCCGCATATGGGCTTCTGATCCGGCCAGCAAACAGATCACGCGATCTGCCGCGCGATACGCGGAGCGCTCCTTCCAGCCGAGTACCTTCATCAGCGGATGCCATGCCGGGGTCATTCCGAGTGCGATAATGCTCTCCGGCCAGAGGTCGCGGACCTCCAGCCAGAACCTCGCACCGAAACGCTGCGCGACCTGATGCGCCGCCGCAATGAAGAACAGATGCGGACTCGACGCAATCATCAGATCCGGTTTGCCGAACTGTGCAGCAATTGCAGACGCCGCCGAGCCGAAGGCCGGCCCAAAACTCAAATTGTTGCGGAGCCGCCCCAGGCTGCCGCTGCCATAGCGCGGGGTGTCGAGAAACCAGAAGTCGACGTCGTTGATCCGCTGCGGCCCTGGAACGCGCGGCTGCCTGTGCAGATGATGGAAGGCGGCGCTGACAACCATCACCCGGTGCCCCATCTTGCCCCAGGCGTCCGCCAGCCAGAACGGACGATAGTGGCGCCCCAGGCCGGGACCTCCGGCGAAGGGATGCACCAGCCAGATGTTCATGCCGCCGCCCGGGGCGAAGCGAATCGCCGGTAGAGATTGTTGAGCTCCGCCGCGTCGTGCTGCCAATTGAAACTTCTGGCAACGGCCGCGCGTCCCGCCAGCCCCAATTGGATCGCCATTTGAGGGTCGTCCGCGAGCCTGGACAGGCTCTCCAGCAGCGCCTCGCGATCCCTCAGCGACACGACGATGCCGCAGCCCGCTGCCTCAACGATCTCCTTGGATTTCGGCAAATCACTCGAAATGACAGGTAGCCCAGCGGCCATATATTCAAAAAGCTTCGTTGGAAGCGAAAGCAAATAATTCGGTTCCGGCAATAGCAGGTTGAGGCCAATGAGACTCTCGTTCAGCAGAGCAGCGATCTCACCACGTCCTAGCCTGCCCCTATATGACACGTCGGCGGATGATTTCTCAAGCCAGGCTTCTTCTTCGCGGCCAATGGTCCCGGCAAGGACGAGCGGCAGCCGCACAGCGGCGCATGCCTCCACCATTTCGACCAGCCCGCGATCGAAACTCGCGCGGCCCACGTAAACTGCCTGGCGCTGCCGCCTTGTGGTCGGCGTCGGCTCGATGAATTCGTCGAGCCGCACGGTGTTCCTGACCAGCGTGACATCAGCGCCATAGCTTTGAAAGCGATCCGCTATCGCCGGTGTCGCAGCCACGACCGCATCAAAGCGCCGCGCGGCGCTCCGCTCCACCAGTTCCATCGCGCGCGCCACGAGAGGCCGCATCCAAGGCCAAATCCACCGCTTGGAATGGATGTCCGACGGCACGTCCTCGTGGACGTCGTAGATCACCTTGCAGCGTCGGCTCTTGAGCAAGAGCGCGAACGGTATCAGCTCCGGATCGTGGAATTGCACGACATCCGCCCCGGATGCCCGGGCAAGTGCGATCGCCGCTCTCCCCGCGACCCACGGCCGCTTCCATCGTGCGACCGAGGGCTGCTCGATCAGTCTGAACGCGATGCGTCCGGTGTCGCTTGGGCGCGGCAGCCGCGCCACGACGGTCACCTCGTGACCTGCATCGGACAGGCTTCGCGCTTCCTTCTCAACAATTCGAATGTCGTTGGCCGAATGGACACTCGACAGCATGCAGATCTTCATGGGCCTCCAACCCGGAAACGTTCGCCCCAGAGCGCCACGCAATAGAGCCTCCAGCGCATTCCGAGGTCGAGCCGGTGGAATTTCCTCTTCACTGCAGCCATGTCGACGTAGCGGGCAAGCAGCGCGCTGCCGATCACCTTATCATACATCACCGGCGAGTGTCGGTTGAGCCAGAGCTGATCGGGAGCAGCAAAGCCGATCTTGTCCTTGCGCCAGCAGATGTTGGCGGGAAGAACATCCTGCATGGCTGCGCGGAGCGGCCATTTTGTCCAGCCGTGATTGATCTTGATCCGGGACGGCAAGCCCAGTGAAAATTCCACAAAGCGGTAGTCGAGGAATGGCAGTCGTGTTTCGATACCGAACCGCATCGAATTCTTGTCCTCGAAACGCAGCAGCATCGGCAGGTTGGTTTCGGTGATCTCCAGAACCTGCATCTCCCGTGCATCGCTGGTGTGTCGCGCAAAATGGCGAAGCGACTCCGGCAGCGCTGGACTCTTCAGGAACGCGTATCGCCAACGATAGACCCCGGCCCGTAGCCCCGCCAGGCTCGCCCCGAACAAATACATCAACAGGCGGCCGGCTGAAACGCCCGCCTTCCTGGCCGCGCCGAAGGCAGAAAAAAATCCGCGGACACCCGAGCAACGAAAGTGGTCGCGAAGCCAAGCCGCATAATAGCGATGATATCCGAGCAGCGTTTCATCGCCGCCCTGACCATCGAGAAGCACAATCACGCCGTTCGCGCGCGCCGTCTTCATCACCTCATACTGCATCATGATCGAGGGGCCTCCGAATGGCTCCTCCTGAACCTCGAGAAGGGTTTCCGCCGTCGAGGCGAACTCCTCGTAGCCCGGCTTGGTGCGCAACCAGTTCAGCCCAGCCCTTGCCACGACATCAGCCGCGTACGCTTCTTCGTTATTGGCTTCCTGCTCGCTGATTGCGGTAATGGCAAAGAAGCGATCGTTGGAGGTCGTCGCATAGCGCCTAGCAGCCAGCGTCGCGACGCTCGAACTGTCCAGTCCTCCCGACAAGCAGGTTCCGACGCGAACGTCCGAGCGCAAGCGCAGACGCGTGGCGTCGTCGAGCAGCTGTCGCAGCCATTTGGCTGCATCCTGCCCGTCGGCCACGTCCGGACGAGGCACCAGCGAATAATAGCGCTCCGTCTTGATCCGGCCGGTTGCCACATCGACGCGCATCTTGTGTCCAGGGGCGAGCTTCTCGATGCCCTTGAAGAAGGTGCGATTGGTATGGTCGCTCAGGCCGCAGACGAGAAAATCCCTGACAAGATCGTCGTCGGCGACGGAGCGCCCGATCAGCGGGAGTAGTTGGCGAATCTCCGAACCGAATGCGAATTGCGTCGCCGTGTCGGCATAGTAGAATGGCTTAACACCGAAGCGATCACGCGCGCAGAACAGCGTATTGTCACGCTCGTCATGGATTGCAAACGACCACATGCCGTTGAAGCGCTCGAGGCAGTTTTCGCCCCAGTGGACATAGGCGGCCAGCAGGACCTCGGTGTCCGAAGCGGTATGGAAGACATGTCCGAGCGTTTCGAGTTCCGTGCGGAGCTCGAGGTAATTGTAGATTTCGCCGTTGTAGGTGATCCAGATCGGAAGCAGCCTGTCGCGCATCGGCTGCGCACCGTCATCGGTCAGATCGATGATGGCGAGGCGCCGGTGTCCCAACCCGACATTGCCATTGACCCTCACCCCGCGCCCATCCGGCCCGCGGTGCGCGACGAGATCCGTCAGTCGATCGACCTGATCAGCATCAACGAACCCGTTCTTGGCGACTAGGCCGAATATGCCGCACACGTGGGACTAACCTGTTCGTCTGGGTTTCGTGGACAATGCGACAGCATGCTGGCCGCTGCGGCATCACATCTGGCCCGGCGCCTGAGCTCTCCTCTACCCCGTTCACGCGATGAACGTCAACCTCGCCGGGCGAATGTGCGGCGGCGCGATCTGCCGCGCGAACTCAGCTTCTATCTCGCGACTGGCTCGGTGACATCCTGACCGGCCGCCCGGCGCATCGTCGCCGCAAAATTTGCCGCAAACGCCCTGACGTTTTCGTCCTGGTGCAGGACAACATTTCTAACCACGAGCCCGTGAGCCTCCTGTGAGGCTTGCGTCAGATGATCCGCCAGCGCGACCGGATCATCGACGCCGAAATAGCGCGCAGCGCCGCCTGTCTGCTCCCGGTGCACATCGATGTCGGACAGGATCATCGGAACGCCGAACGACTTCGCCTCCTCGACCGTCGTGCTCCAGCCCTCGAAGCGCGACGGGTTGAGCAGGGCTGTGGAAGCCCGCAACAGCGCGTAGACATGCGGCAACGGGATCACGCCGAGGTGACGAAAGTGCGTATCGAGGCCGCGCTTCCCGATCTCGGAGTTGATCAGATCATAGTAGCCCGGCTCACGCCGATCTTCCGTGCTGCCGGATGCACAGACAACGACCTCGACCCCACGACGCTTCAGGATCGCTAGAGCTTCGACGACAAGCTGATGGTTCTTGTGGCGATAGAATTGATTGGGCAGATAGAAGTAGTTCGTCGGCAGATTGTACGCCGCGATGACCTCTGACGGGTCGATGTCCAGGAATGCGGCCGGCGGCTGGGTCGCGAAGCGAACGACGCTGACGCGGTTGCTGGCGTGTGGGTAGTAAGCCCTGAAATCGCGGAAGGCGCTTTCGCTGCTCAGCATGATGGTCCGCCCTGACGCGATCTGAACGCGAAAGCCGATCTCGCGGCGCCACCGCGCCGTCGTTGGAAACAGCTGAGGCAGGGAACGGTGCTGCAGATCCGGAATCCACGCCACGGCAGGGACAGGCAGCCGCCAGCCGAAGAAGCGCGCGGCTTCGACAACAACATCCACGCGCGCCGAGCGAAACGCCGCCGCGGCTCGGCGGTCCAGACCAAGCGCGAGTGCCGCACCCAGACCTGGCTGTCCGTCGAACGCCTCCGATCGGATCACCTCGACACCTGGTACCGCGGCAAGCTCAACGAGTTCATTCTCGTCGGCTTTGGTCCCGGCAAAAGCGATCGGCGCGAATTCGCCCGGCGAGAACCGATCGAGCGCCGCGAACAGATTGCGCTGATAATTGTAGCCGCCGGCCCAAATCCGTCGCGAAATGTGACTGAACGCGAACCGCAATGGGTGCGGCGTCACGAAGCCTGCCCCTTGAACCAGGTCACGTAATCGGCAAGGCCCTGATCGAGCGGAATGCGCCAATCGAACCCGATCTGGCGCAGCGTTGCATCATCGGCCAGCAGGCTCACGGGATCACCAGGCCGGCTTACGCCGGAGTGTCGCACAACGGTGTTGCCGCCCCACTGCCGGATGAGGCCGGCTGCGATATCGGCAACACTCGTCCCGCGGCTTGACCCGCCGTTGATGACCCGGAAGGTCTCCTGCGACGACGGTTCCGCGACACCTGCAAGCAGCCTCGCGACATCGCGAACGTCGGTCCAGTCGCGGATTTCGGTTCCCGTCCCGCCAAGAGTGAGCACCTGCTCCCCGGCCGCCAGCCGCGAGCAGATGTCCCAAAGCAGCTGTTTGCGCAAATTGGGTCCATAGACCGAGAACAGCCGCACGACAGTGCAGCGGACGCCAAACGACCGCGCATAGCTCCGGCACAACTGCTCCATCATGAACTTGTGCTGCCCGTAAGGCGACATCGGAGTTGCGATGGCACTTTCAGCGATTGGGCCGGGGTGGTCGGCCCCGTAAACGGCCGCACTCGACGCCGCGATCACCGCGCAGTTCGGCGCGGATCCGCGCAGCCATTCGAGCAGCCGCGCAGTGCTCGTGACAGTCCGCGAGAAATCCTCGAACGGCCGCTCGATCGAGACGCCGACGGACGATCCGCCCGCCAAATGGAAAATACGTGTCGGCAGCCCGTGCGCAGCCGCGAGCGCATCGAGATTAGCTGCATCGATTTCACCGTTGATCCAGCTCTGCAAGCCAAGCCGCCGGGTTTCCGTTGCGTCAAGTGCCCCGTGTCCGACGCCATGCACCGCATGGCCCGCTCCCGCCAACTCATGCACGAGATGGCGGCCGATGAACCCGTTCGCGCCTGTAACCCAGACGATCATCACTCAGGCCTTGTGACAGACAAAGGAGTAGAGCCGGCCGGGTCGATTGTCGAAACGTTCGGCCATCGACAGCAGCGAGACGAAGACCCGGCGTGATCCAA
The DNA here is from genome assembly GCF_050435825.1 of Bradyrhizobium sp. I1.14.4. Lineage (NCBI taxonomy): Bacteria > Pseudomonadati > Pseudomonadota > Alphaproteobacteria > Hyphomicrobiales > Nitrobacteraceae > Bradyrhizobium > Bradyrhizobium sp. I1.14.4. The sequence continues at coordinate 123,239 of NZ_JBNDLA010000016.1, forward strand.
GCGCGGCTCGCCACAGCGGAGCCACCGGAATCCTTTGTGTCAACTTGGTCACGATCGCCGCTCGCAAGGTCTCCAGCGTATAGGGAAACAGGTTGATCGGGCTTTGCAGCGGCGCCAGCGTGTCGATCGCGGAAAATCCCGCGGTGGTCAGCGCACCGGTGTAGCGTTCGAGCAGGAAGGCATGTTCGCCCCCGTAAAGATGGTGCAGCGGATGCTGCGCAAGGAACTGCGGAAGATCCGCCTCCCTGCTGATGACATGCTCGCGCGCGGCGATCAGCATGCCACCGGGCCGCAGCACGCGAAACATCTCCCGGCATGCCCCCTCGAGATCGCGCGTATGGTGCAGAACGGCACGGGCGAAAGCCAGATCGAACGTCGCGTCGGCGAACGGCAGCCGCTCGGAAAACTCTTCGACCACCTGGATCGGCAATTGCGCCTGTTGTGCCAGGCCGCGGATCGCCGCCGCGCCCACGATCGCGCTGGGATCCGGTTCGAGCGCCGTCACGGCGAAACCGCTTCGGGCGAGCGCGTAGCTCGCAATGCCGCGGCCGGCGCCAACGTCGAGCGCGGTACCAGACCTGCCGGCCAGCAGCGAGGTGACCGCCTGCCACTCGGTGCTCCGGAAATAGCGTTCAGCAGCGTCAGCCAGCGGATCGTCGTAAAATGCGTCGAGCACAAGCTGGCGCTGGTCGGGCTGATTGCGCAGCCAGACCACGGCGTCCTCCCAGGTGGTAAACTTGCGCTCACCGTTCATCAGGGCCAAGCTCCCTCACCAGCACGGCCGGATTGCCCGCCACGATCGAATACGCCGCAACATCCTTGGTCACGACCGCGCCGGCCGCAACGATCGCACCCTGCCCGACCGTCACACCGCGCAACACTATCGCACCTGCGCCGATCCAGGCGTCATCGCAGATTTTAACCGGGCTCTCGTCAAGCGAGATATCGTTCGGATGCCCCCGCGTGAAAATCTCTTGGACCTGCCGGTGCCGCTCCGCCGCCCGCAGGGGATGGGTTAGACTGTCGAAAATATTCGCCGAATGCGAGATCAGAACGCGGTTGCCGATCTCGATCGAGGTCGCCGACCAGACCCGAGTCCCCTCGCCGACATAGCACCACTCACCGATCTGGATCTCCCCACCATGCGCGAAGGTCAAAAGCTCACCCAGGATGCGGCTGTTGCGGCCGACGACGATCTTGTCGGAATCGCCGCGGATGTTTCTGATCCTGGCGTAGCGGCCAAGCGCCGCGTCTGGCTGCAACCGGCACGTCGCGCGACCGATCAGACGCTGGATCAGGTAATCGAAATTCATGCCGTCAACTGCAGGCAAGCCACGGCGCGCGATGACGCCGCAAGGTCATCGCCCTGCCCCTTGCCGGTGTGGATGTCGAAAACGGTGGCGTCGGCGAGCGCCTCGGCGCTCTGGCGCGACCAGCCCTGTCGCGAATATCCGAAATAGTCGACCTGGTGAGATGCCGCGCCGAATACCTCGATGATCCGCTCGATCATGGCAAGATCGAACACCTGATACCAGCCGAGATTGTCGCGCTTGCCGAACGGCACGGAGATCAAGCAGGTCCCTCCCGGCTTGAGAACGCGCTTGAACTCCTGCACCGCCGGAACAAAGCCGTCCCGATCGGTCTCCGCGTCGCGCGGATCGCCCGTATACAGCATCTGATTGTCGAGACCGATGTGCTCGATCGTCGAAATGCTGGCGACGGTGTCGAACACATGATCGCCGAACATCGTCTGCCGGAGGTCGCCGAACACGTAGGAGTAGCCGTCATGCCAATAGCATCGCCTCTCGGGTGCCAGGGTCATGATCGTGAGATCCGCGCCGCGCAGCGGCGGACGCTGCAGCAGGAAGTCGTGGTTGAACGTCGATCCCGCGTCCAGCATCTTGCCGACATTGTTCAATCGGCCATAGACCCAGGGGTATTCCACCACGCGCTCGTCCATGGCGACGCCGTAGCCGGGCGGAAGCTCCTTTCCTGCCCGCAGCAGGCCAGAGTCGATGGCCGCGGTGATGGTGTCGCGCTTGACCGTCTGATAGCCCGGGCCAAACGGCCGCGGCCGCATCCTGAACAGCGGCACGGCAAGCCCGTCGGCCGCCCATTTCAGCTGATGGATCAAATCACTTGCAGACATCATTCCGGCCCGATCGCCCGCCCTCTGGCCGGCTCTGTGCCCCGTCTAGAGCCTTTTCCGTTCCGATGGAATCGGAACGGGGCTCTGGATTGTTGTTTTGACGCGTTTTCTTTACGCGAACCGGCGTCCACTTCGCTCGAAAACGCTCTATCACGGCTCAATCCGCGCGACGAGATCGATAAACTGTGCCCATTGCGAGGCCTTGCTGTAAGTCTCCTGCACGCGCCTCCGGCCGGATGCGGCGATCCCGGCCCATTGCGGCCAATCCTGCAGGCTCCTTGAAATCGTCTCGGCGGCTCGTTCAGGAGCGTCGTAGGTGCGCATCGTGACACCGTCCTGCATCGCCTCCGGATAGTTGCCGGCATCTGACACGAGCAGCGCTCCGCAGCCCATTGCCTCGAAGCAGCGCATGTTGCCGCGATCGTTGCCGGCCATGTCGATTGCGCCGTTGAGCACGATCTTCGCCGATCCGAACAGCTCGTAGAGGTTCCTGCCGAACAGCGGCAGCCTCGCGATTCGCGCGATGACGTCGGGGCGCCGGTGTTTCCGCAGCGGCAGCAATCGACCGAGCGCGCTTTCGGCAAGCCGCGTCAGCCGCGACGCATCGAGGCAGAACACGATGTTACGGTCGGCCGCCAGGGCCGCGACCTGTTCGAGGGTCCTACCCCGCGCGCTGTGATGCCGCGAATATCCTCCGACAAACGCCACGTCGATCGGACGTTCGCCGCGACCGTACTGTTCCATGACGGGGTCGATTGCGGGAAAGAAAAGCTCCGCCCGGCAGCCCTTGCTGCGCCAGGCTTCGAGGATCGAGGGGAAGTTTCCAAGCACCGCGCCATAAGCGGTCAGGTCGGCATTTCCCGACGGCGCCGCGCGCCAGCACAACGTCTTCTTCACGCAGCCGGGAAGCTTGGCAATGAACGCGCTCGGATAGCGCACTGGATCGAGATTGTAGAACACTTCGGTTCGGTGATGCTCGATCTGCGCGAGCAGAATGGCCTCGGGCGTCGGCGTCCCCTTGATGCCTTGCTCACGCGCCCACTGGTGCTGCAGCACGTCGTCGTCGCCATTGGTGAAAAAGGCTTCGGGTGCGCCGTCGAGCACGGGCTGGAGAAGATGCGCCGCGCCAAAGCGATCGTGCAGGAACGCGTCGCGACGCGCCGCGAAGGTCGATGCCTTTGCCGCGAGCTGGTTCAGCCTTGGCAGGTAAGACGGATAGAGACCGCTATTTTGGAACAGACGCATTGCCTACGTGGACCTTGCTAGCATCCATTTCATGTTCAGGTATGGCCAGATCCGGCCGACGGATTCCCAATCCCAGCTCTGCGACGCCGTCAAGCGCCCAACCACCTTTCGAAGCGGTGCTTCGTCGACGAACTCGGCGAATGCCGGGACATTCTGATTGAGCAATTCCGCGGTCCAGCCCGCCAACGGCCCATTCAGCCATTCCGGCATCGGCGAGTTGAAGCCGACCTTGCGGCGCGCGGTGCGGATGCTTTCGGGCATCAGGTTCGCCATCGCCTGCCGCGCGACCACCTTGGTCATGCCGTCGGCCGACTTGCTCGTTTCCGGCAGCGCCATCGTGTAGGTCACCAGCCGCCAGTCCATGAACGGCATGCGCACCTCGATCCCGTGCGCCATCGAGAGCCGGTCGAAATTGCGCAGAATGGTCGGCAGCGTAGTCGAGTGGAACATGCGATAGAGACGCCGGTTCAGCGCGCCCCACGCGCTCGGCAACTCGTCGCCCTCGGCGACCAGCGGCAGCGCTGCAGGAATCGCCGTCAGACCTCCCCGCAGGAAATAGTGCCCCTGGCGCCTGATCATCTGCGCCCGCAGGAAGTCGATGCCGCGTTGCGCCAGCTGCGATCGTGACGTGAGCGCCGCGGCAGCGTTCCGGATCCGGAATGCGGTCGACTGCCCCTCCTGCAGGTAGGCGCCCATCAATTCGTCCGCTCCGTGGCCGTCAAGCGAGACGGCGACGTTCTGGCGCCGGAGTTCGCGATAGATCAGCCACGGCGCGCTTGGCAGGCCGATATAGACGTCGTCGTTGTCGTCAAGGATCCGGTCAAGGTCGGTGAGCGCATCGGAGCGCCCGATCTCGAGAAAGCTCGGCGCCACATCGGCCCATGCGGCTGCTTCCTCCGCCATCGGCCGCTCGTCGTTGCTGGCGCCGGGAAAGGTCGCGACAAAGGCGTGCCGCCAGGCGGTGCTGTCGCGCGGCCCCATGCCAGCCTTCTCATGGGTCGCCATCGCGCAGATCACCGCGGACGAATCGAAGCCACCGGACAGGCAGGTGCCGATCGGAACGTCGCTGCGCATCCGCAGGGCGACGGAATCCTGAAACAGGTCGCGAAACCGCTCGACGCGTTCGGAATCAGTATCCGGGATCGCGGGCAAATGATCCACGGTCCGCCACCAGCGGCGGACCTGCACCCGTCCCTGGCGCAACCACATGCAGTGGCCGCCCTGCAGACGACGGAGTTGCGCGAACAAGGTCCGCTCGCTGCCTTCGATCCCGAACGGGTCAAGCAACAGCCGCCGCGCCACGTCGACATCGAGCGACGTCTCAACCAGTCCGCTCCGCGTCAGCGCCCGCTGCTCGGACGCGAACACGAACCGCTCGCCTGACAACGCGTACAGCAGCGGCTTGATGCCGAACCGATCGCGCGCCAAGAACAGATCGTCCGTGACGGTGTCGTAGATCGCCAGCGCCCACATGCCGTTGAAGCGCAGCAGCATGTCCTCGCCCCACGCCTGCCAGACGGCAAGGATCACTTCGGTGTCGGACTGGCTGCGGAAGACTGCGCCCTTCGCCTCGAGCTCGCGGCGCAATTCGAGGAAGTTGTAGATCTCGCCGTTGTAGACGATCACATGGCGGCCATCGCCTGATGCCATCGGCTGATAGCCGCCCTCGCCGGGATCGATGATGGCCAGCCGGCGATGGCCGAAGGCGACGTTTCGCTTCGCGTTGAACCAGGTGCCCTCGCCGAACGGACCGCGATGCGCGATCAGGCTGGTGAGCCGCGAGATGTCGGCCGGGTCCACGGGGCCGCCGCGCAGATTGACGATGCCTGCGATACCACACATGTCTAGGCGGCCTTGAAGGGCAAGAAGCGAGCGATGATGAGGCGGAGATCCCGCGAGCAGACGGCGCGATAGGGACCGAGCTGCGACACGGCGACGGCGGCGACAAAGATCGCCGCCGCCGACACGCCATAGAGCGACACCACATACCGCCATGACGGCGCGTGGTCGAACGACACATGGCCAAGCTGCGCGCGCAGCACCAGCGCAACGGCGATGCCCGTGCCGAGCGGGATCAAGACGAAATGCAGCATCCGCGACCACATGGCCGAAAGCCTGAAGGTTCGCCGCAGCAGCAACACCGTGACGACCATCTGGGCAACCATCCCGACGCAAGAGCTCCAGCCGGCCGCTTGCCAGCCGAAATACGGCAACGCAATGGCGCTGGTCGCCAGCGTGAAGATGCCGGTGACCAGCGAGATCAACGCGTTGAAACTGGAGCGTCCCTGCGACAGCAGATAGAACGCAAACACGTTGGCGCTCGACCCCAATATCCCGCTGATCGCAAGCACCACCAGCACGAGCTGCGCCTCGGCGGCGACCTCGGCGCCGGTCCATCGATACAGCAGCGCGCCGGCAACCGGGATCAGGCCGCCAAGCGCACTCGCGGCAAGCACGTTGAGAATCCAGGAGGAGCGCAGCAGCAGGTCGACCTTGCGATCGTCATCCTCTTTCTGCAGCGTGCTGAAGAACGGGAACAATATCTCGCCGATCTTCAGCACGCCGATATAGACCGCCTCCTCCAGCCGCTGCGCGACGCTGTAGAAGCCGACGAATTGCGGCTGCAGCAGCGCACCGAGCAGATAGCGGTCCGCCTGGCCGGCAAACAGCGCGCCGCTTTGCGCCGCGACCTGCCAGCCGCCAAGTTTCACGAGTGCGCGCAGCGCACTGCGATCGAGCGCGGGCCGTGCCAGCCAATCGCTGATGGCGTGCCGCGACCAGACGAATGCCATTGCGAGATTCGTCGCGAAGCCCAAGGCCTGACAGCCAAGGAAGGTCGAGGCGCGCGGGGCGTATGGGATCAACAGCAGCATCGACATTGTCGTCACCACCGTGCCGATGATGCTGATCGACGCGATTCGCCGATAATCCTGGCGGGCCGTGAACAGGGAGAGGAAGACCGCAAACAGGCACTGGAACAGCCAGCCGGCACCGGCCAACGCGAAGGCAAGCCCGAGGTCGTCGGACGCCGGAACACCCAGGTGAAACCCCAATCGCGCGAGCGGCGGTCCGGCAAGGATCAGCAAGGCCGAGATCAGGCCGCCCACGGCGATGGCGAGCGCAAGGGCGGTCGCGAAGAAACGCCGCGCCTCGCCGCGATCGGACGGTTCCAACCGTTGCGCGAGTTCGCGCGCCGTCGAGAGGCCAAGCGCATTGCTGAACATCAGCGCAGGCGCGACGCAGGCAGTCACCAGGCCCGCAACCCCGAACGCGGCAAGGCCGAGCCGGAAGATCACGAATGGCAGAATCGCGAGATTGAGCAGCACCGCGACCGCGAAAGCTGTCGCGTTCCATGCCGAATTGCCGAGCAGATGGGAGGGACCCTTTTTCACCGCCATGCCCGCTTTCGGTCCATCGCCTTGATGCGCCTCAAGTGCCTCTTCCATAAGGGCAAAAACTCATTCGGATGGCGACGGGCTAGCAGCCGGCGCAGTGATTGTCGAGGGTTAGCGGATGGCGGGGCCTGTAAGCAGGTGCGGGGAAACCTGAACGACAGCCGAGGCGGAGGCCGATCTGAACGGAACCATGCCTGTTTGTTTCCAGCCCGGTTTGTTGTCCGGGTAACAGTTGGAAAGGTCAGCCAAATTGTCTATGGCAGATAGGCAGTAGCCCCAGAGCGGCCCGCCAAACAAGAGGTGTCTCAATGCCCTTTCCCCGCGCATCCCAAGCCCTGTCCCGGTTCACCGTGCTGGATTTGACCCGGGTCCGGTCGGGGCCGACCTGCGTGCGCCAGCTCGCCGATTGGGGTGCCAACGTCATCAAGATCGACGCGCTGCTGGAAGACGGCGGCGGCGAGCAGCCGGGCGGCCCCCGCGGCGGATCCGACTTCCAGAACCTGCATCGCAACAAGCGCGCCATGACGCTGAACCTGAAAGACCCCAAGGGGCTCGAGGTGTTCAAGCGGCTGGCCGAACAGGCCGACGTCATCGTCGAGAACTTTCGACCCGACGTGAAGGCCAAGCTCGGCATCGACTATGAGAGCGTGCGCAAGATCAATCCGCGGATCGTCTACGGCAGCATCTCCGGGTTTGGCCAGGACGGCCCCTATCACAAGCGGCCAGGCTTCGATCAGATCGCGCAGGGCATGGGCGGCCTGATGTCGGTGACCGGCGCGCCCGGCGGCGGCCCGATGCGGGTCGGCATTCCCGTGGCCGACCTCACCGCAGGGCTGTTCTGCGCGATCGGAATCCTCACCGCACTCTTGGAACGCGACGTCTCCGGCCAAGGCCAGTGGGTGCAGACCTCGCTGCTGCAGGCGCAGATCTTCATGCTGGATTTCCAGGCGGCGCGCTGGCTGATGGAAAAGGAAGTCGCCAAGCAGGCCGGCAACAACCATCCGACCTCGATCCCGACCGGCGTGTTCAAGACCACCGACGGCTACATCAACATCGCCACGACAGGCGGACGAATCTGGGAGCGCTGCGCACAGGCGATCGGCGCGCCCGACCTGGTCATGGACCCCGACTACGCGACGGCACCGGCGCGCTCGAAGAACCGCGACGCGCTGAATGCACGAATCAACGCGCTGACCGAGAAGAAATCGACCGAGACCTGGGTGCAGGAGCTGAACGCCACCGGCGTGCCCTGCGGGCCGATCTACTCGATCGATCAGATGTTCGAGGATGCCCAGGTCAAGCATCTCGGCATGGCCCAGCACGTCCCCAATGACGAGAACCGGCACATCCAGCTGGTCAGCCAGCCTGTCACGCTGTCGCGGACGCCGAGCAAGATGGCAGCGCGGCCGCCGGAATTCGGCGAGCAGACCGAGGAAGTGCTGGCCGAGTTCGGCTTCGGTCAGGACGAGATCGCCGAGCTCAGGCAGCGCAAGGTCGTCTAGAGATTCCAGTCTTGACGCGTTTTCTTCACGCGAACCGGTATCCACTTCGCTTGAAAACGCTATAAGGCTTCACGCCTTTGCTGGCCGCACCAGACGCGCGACGCCGGCAAAGGCCCGATCGATCACCGGCCAGAATAGCAGCACGATCGCCATGGTCGTGATGGTGCCGACCAGGCCGTTCGACCAGAACACCTTCATGTCGCCGCCCGAGCCGATCATCGAGAGCCGGAATGCGTCCTCGGCGCGGCTGCCGAGCACCAAAGCGAGCGTGAACGGCGCAAGCGGGATCCCGATCTTCTTGAAGACGTAGCCGACCACGCCGAAGCCTAGCATCAACCAGATATCGAACATCGCATTCTGGATCGCATAGGCGCCGATCGCGCAGGACACCACGATCATCGGGGCCACGGCCGCGAACGGCACGCGCAGGATCGAGGCGAAGATCGGCACGGTGGTCAGCACCAGCACGAGACCGACGACGTTGCCGAGATACATCGAGGCGATCAGGCCCCAGACGAAATCCTTGTGCTCGACGAACAGCAGCGGCCCGGGGTTGAGGCCCCACACCATCAGGCCGCCGAGCAGGATCGCCGCGGTCCCCGAACCGGGAATGCCGAGCGCAAGCATCGGCAACAAGGCTGCAGTGCCTGAGGCGTGCGCGGCGGTCTCCGGCGCGAACACGCCCTCGATACGGCCCTTGCCAAAACTTTCCGGGTCGTTGGCGAAGCGCTTGGCGAGGTTGTAGCCCATGAAGGAGGCCGCGATCGCGCCGCCCGGCGTGATCCCGAGCCAGCAGCCGATCACGGACGAACGCAGCAGCGTCACCCAGTACTTCGGCAGGTCCTTCCACACCGAGAGCACCACGCGCAGGCTGATACTGGCGGCATGCCCGCGCAGCGCCAGGCGCTCCTCCATGGTGAGCAGGATTTCGCTGATGCCGAACAGGCCGATCACCGCCACGAGGAAGTTGATGCCGCGCAGCAGCTCGGCGGAGCCGAACGTCATGCGCAGCTGCCCGGACACCGTATCCATGCCGACGCCGGCGAGCAGCAGCCCGAGCGACATCGAGATGACGGTCTTGTGCTTGGCCTCGCGGCCGAGGCCGACGAAGGAACAGAAGGTCAGCAGATAGACGGCAAAGAATTCCGGCGGGCCGAACTTCAGCGCGAACGACGAGATCATCGGCGCCAGGAAGGTGATCAGCAGCACCGCGACCAGCGAGCCGATGAAGGACGAGGTGAACGCCGCGGTCAGCGCTTCGGCCGCCCTGCCCTGCTGCGCCATCGGATAGCCGTCGAACGTGGTCGCGACCGACCAGGCTTCGCCGGGGATGTTGAACAGGATCGAGGTGATGGCGCCGCCGAACAGCGCGCCCCAATAGATGCACGACAGCATCACGATGGCGGATGTCGGATCCATCGTGAAGGTCAGCGGCAGCAGGATCGCGACACCGTTGGGGCCGCCAAGTCCGGGCAGCACGCCGACGAAGATGCCGAGCACGAGGCCGACCATCATCAACAGCAGCGTCTTCCACGTCAACAGGACGGCAAAGCCATGCAGCAGGAGACCGAACGCTTCCATGTCTCGAAATCCTGTCGATCGCTCAGTAGCCGAAGGCCGCTTCGAGCGGCCCCTTCGGCATGATGACGTCGAATGCGATGTCGAAGGTTACGAACATCGCCGCGGTGAAGACGAAGGCGGTGAGCAGCGACTTCCACAGCACGATCTTGCCGACGAGGCGCATGAAGCCCGCGATCAGGAGAAAGCTTGCGACGTAGAGGCCGAAATATTGGGTGGCGAGGCAGAACAGGAATGTCGGCACGAACACCGCCATCACCCGGCGAAACTGGGCGCGGGTGACAAAGGTCTCGGCGGCTTCCCGGCGCGAGACGAAGGCGGCACCGAGGCCGTAGAGGCTGGCGGCGCCGAGAATCACCGAGAGATAGAACGGAAAATAGCCCGGTTGCGGCCCGGTCGAATCCCATGATGCGCCGGTGCGCCAATTATCCCAGCCGAGCACCGATGCGAGCGCGAGCAGCAGCAGCGAGACGACGACATCGACGACGCCGGTAGAGACGACGGCGGGCGAGTTCTCTTCAGGCGCGGTCGGATCGTCGACGACGATCTCAAGTTCGGTATTGGACATGGACTGGACGGTCTGGGTTGCGAGGGCAACGATTGGGATAGCGTGCTGATACAATCACCGTCAATGCAGCCTTCAGCTAACGCCCGGAACGTTCGGGAAATGCGCTCGCAAGCGCAGCACGGTCAGCGCCGAGGACGCCGCGCTCGGTGATCAATCCCGTCACCAGCCTCGCCGGTGTGACATCGAAGCCGAAATTGGCCACCGAAGAGCCGTCCGGAACCACGCGCACGGTCTCGATCCGTCCATCCGCCGTGCGCCCGGTGAGGTGCGTCACCTCGGCGGCCGCACGCTGCTCGATCGGAATCTGCCTGACGCCATCATCGATACTAAAGTCGATGGTCGGCGACGGCAGCGCAACGTAGAACGGCACGTCGTTGTCATGCGCGGCGAGCGCTTTCAGATAGGTCCCGATCTTGTTGCAGACATCGCCATTGGCGGCAACGCGGTCGGTCCCGACAATCGCGAGATCAACCATGCGATGCTGCATCAGATGGCCGCCGGTGTTGTCGGGAATCACGGTGTGCGGCACGCCGTGGTGACCGAGTTCCCAGGCGGTGAGCGAAGCGCCCTGATTGCGCGGCCGCGTCTCGTCGACCCAGACATGGACCGCAATGCCGCGATCATGCGCCTGGTAGATCGGTGACGTCGCCGTTCCCCAATCGACGGTTGCAAGCCAGCCGGCATTGCAATGCGTCAGCACGTTCACCGGCTCGCCCGGCTTCTTGGTCGCAGCGATTTTTTCGATCAGGTCGAGGCCGTGGCGGCCAATCTCGCGGTTGATCTCGACGTCCTCGTCGGCGATCTCGCGGGCGCGGGCATACGCCGCTTCCGCACGGGCTGAAGCTGCGAGCGGCGCGAGCGCACGTTGCATCTCGTCGATCGCCCACTTCAGATTGATCGCGGTCGGCCGGGTCGCAGCCAGCATCTTGCCGGCCCGGTCGAGCGCCGCATCGGAGGCGTCGGCGCGCATCGCGAGCGCCATGCCATAGGCTGCGGTGGCGCCGATCAGCGGCGCGCCACGGACCAGCATCGAGCTGATGGCCTCGCCGGCCTCGTCCGCCGTCGTGATTTTTGCAACAATGAACTCATGCGGCAGCCGTCGTTGATCGATCGCTCCGATCGACCAGCCGTCGGGCTCGAGCCAGATGCTGCGAAAACGGCGTCCGTCGACTTTCATGCGCGCAAGATCCTTCCGGCGACGGCATCGAGTTTGGCAAGCAACTGCGGATCGCGGGCCGTGGGCGCCGTGATCAGCGCGGTGTCCAGCGCGTGGTCCGAGCCGATCGGACAGGGTTCGTGCTCACGCGGAAAATCCCGCGCCAGACGCGCGACCAGCGCCTTTGCCTTCTCGGCGTTCGAATTCAGCACGCGGATGATATCCTGCACCGTCACGGCATCATGCGCCGGATGCCAGCAGTCGAAGTCGGTGACCATTGCCACGCTGGCGTAGCAGATCTCGGCCTCGCGGGCGAGCTTGGCTTCCGGCATGTTGGTCATGCCGATCACCGAATAGCCCTGCGCCTTGTAGGTCAGGCTTTCGGCGAGCGAGGAGAATTGCGGCCCCTCCATGCAGAGATAGGTGCCGCCGCGCGCGAACGCGATGCGCTCGGCCTCGGCAGCGGCGGCGAGATGCTTGATGAGCAACGGCGACACCGGATGCGCCATCGAGACATGCGCGACGCAGCCCTTGCCGAAGAACGAGCTCTCGCGCTTGTGCGTGCGATCGACGAACTGATCGACCAGCACAAAGGTGCCCGGCGGCAGCTCTTCCTTGAAAGAGCCGCACGCCGACAGCGCGACCAGGTCGGTGACCCCTGCCCGCTTCAGGACGTCGATATTGGCGCGATAATTGATGTCGGACGGCGACAGCGCATGCCCCTGGCCGTGTCGCGGCAGGAACACGATCGGCAATCCGGCCATCTCGCCACGACGCAGCGACGCGGATGGCTCGCCCCAAGGGCTCGCGATGGCTTCCTCGCGGACGTTTTCCAGGCCCGGCAGATCGTAGATGCCGGATCCGCCGATGATGCCGAGAACGGCTTTGCTCATGATCGCTCCTCACGGTCCCGCAACGGCGACGGAGGGGTGACCCAGCCCGATCGGGCTCGCCGGACGTTCGGCCATACTGCGGCGCAATAATCACTGCGCCGCTGCCGCTTGCAAGCCAATTCGAACCCGAGGGTAAGCAAACCGCGACCGCTATTTAGCGACAAAGCCCGCCGCGTTCATGAGCGAGGCATTGAGCTTGTCGTCATCCTCGAGGAACTCGACCATGTCCTTGCCGGTGAGGAAGATCGGCTTCAAGGCTTGCTTCTCCATGTAGTCCTTGTATTCCGCCGTCTGCGTCACCTTCTGGAACAGATCGGCATAGAATGCCTGCTGCTCCTGCGTGACCTTGCCGGGCAGGAACATCGCGCGCAGCATCAGATACTGCACGTCCAGCCCCTCTTCCTTGCAGGTCGGGATATCGTTCCAGGATTGCGTGTCGGTGACCTTGGTCTTGTAGGAGATGCGCTCCTTGTCGAACACGCAGAGCGCGCGAACCTGTCCGGCACGCCAGACTTCGAGGTTTTCGCTCGGATTGTTGACGTTGGATTCGGTATGGCCGCCGACCAGCTGGGTCGCGGCCTCGCCGCCGGACTTGTACGGCAGATAGGAGAATTTTGCGCCAGTCTTCTGCTCCATGAATACGGTCAGCACGTGATCCTCGCGCTTGGAGCCCGTGCCGCCCATCTTGAACGGCGCGCTCGCGGCCTTGGCGGCCGCGATGAAATCCTTGACGGTCTTGGGGCCCGACGCATTGTCCCACAACACGAACTGGTCGAGCGCGATCACCGACACCGGCGTCAGGTCACGCCAGTTGAACGGGATCTTGGCCGACAGCGGCAGCATGTAGATCAGCGAATAGGCGATCAGCACCTTGTTGGGATCACCCTCGCTGGACTTCATGTACATCAGCGCTTCCGCCCCCGACGCGCCGCCCTTCAGCGACACCACCATCGGCTGCTTCATCAGATTGTTCTTCTGGATCGCCGCCTGCATCATGCGCGCCATCTGGTCGGAAGCGCCGCCGGCGCCGGCCGCAACCACGATTTCAACCGGCTTGCTCGGCTCCCAGCCGGCAAAGACCGGCGTGCTCAGCAAGAAGGCCGCAATGCTAGCCGCGGTTTTCACAACCCGTCTCACGTGTTTCTTCCCTACCTATCTGTCAACATTTGCAAAAACCGTAACCTCGAGCTTGCCAGCATCATGCCAAGAATAGTGATGATTTCAAGCGGAGGACTGTCGCATGGTCTATGACTTTGGAAGAATGAGGCAAGTGCGACATTAGGATCGGCCGAACGCACGACCACCACGGTTCGGCGGCTCTCATCCAAGATTCCAAACGGCGCTACTCCTCCCCCACCATGAGGGCGTGTTCCAGGCGCAGTGCCCTCGGCGAGGATAAAGCATTCGCAGAGGCGACTGCTGCACACTCATCCAGGACGATCCTTCTATCGGGAGATTCCTCTGTCGGGAACTGTCAGAAGGATTGCTCGACGAGAGATTGTGTCAGGAGCGTACTCTGCAAACCATAAACGGATTTTAACCTGACAAACAGCTCATCAAGTCGCATCTTTGAAAGGGGGGTCGGACGCAACTATCGTGGAGCGGCCTATTGAGCTAGGAAGACGAAGTGTATTGCGCCGCCTAACGGTTCATTTCAAAATGCTTCTTTGGCTCACGAAAAGGATATCGTCGTTACGGGCAGCATACCAGTCGTCCCGGATCAAGGTCGTCGAATTGCCGCTTCTCGGCGTATTTGCCAGCGAGACGATGTTTGAGCGGCCAGACCTCATCCCAACGACGCTAGCAACGGCGTTGGACCAGATGCAACGGCGTTTGCCGCAATCCTGGTCGTATCTCAGTCGGGTTGACCTCTCATACATTCTTGCCTCAACTGCGGCGCACAACCTCAAACCTTATGGCAAGGGCTGTCCCTCGCAGGAGCTCGGCGAACTGCTTAAGTCGGAGTGTCTCGACTGCTCGAACTACGGTCTGCTGACCTATTACATTTCACGTTTGCTCCTTAGCGAAGAAGATCGCAAGCCCCTCAGCTTTGTCGGATGGGATGGAGGAGCGGTAGGCAATCATCAAATGCTGTTTTTGAGCGAGCATGGAAAGATGCCGCATCTGGCAATCGATCCGACGTTAGGCATCGCCTGCATCGCGACCTTCGATGAGATCGCGTCGGGAAAGCCGATCCCGCCTGATGCAATCGCCATCATTGGTGCGCGGGAACAACTCAGCGCATCCAGACTAGCGTTCGTTACGGCGCTTCTCAGGGGACAATTTCGACCATCCCAGCTTCTCTACTATTTCCCGACCGGTGAAGATTATCTCACGCGGTATGGCAACCCGTTCGATTGGCCGACGCGGCCATTTCCATCCTGCGAGAACGACATTCCGGGAATTGAGGCGTTAGGACAATGCATATCGCCATGAAGAGCAGGTCGCGCAGCACTCTCGTCCTCTATGACCCAAACGCCCTAGCCACCGAATTCGTCCGTCAGCACTTGATGGCGATGCAACGCCATTCAAGACATGATGTGGCCTACGCCGCCACCACTTTCGATTGCAGGGCCGATTTCCCACTTGAATTGTTTGATGCGCTCATAATACACTTTTCGGTGCGCATGCCCTTCGCGACGATGTCACCCTCGTTTGTCGAACGGGTGTCCAAATTCAATGGGCCCAAGGTATTGCTGATCCAGGATGAATACGACATGCCGCGGAAGGCATGCGGCTTGATCAGGAAGCTCGGCATCGACACGATCTTCACCACCGTGCCCAAGCCATTTATCGATCGGTTTTATCCGCCCGACGAAGTCCCGAACGTAAGCTTTAAATCCTGCCTCACCGGCTATGTCCCTGACGAACTGCCGTTTGAGCTGGCTACTCCGCTCTCGGTGCGACGCCTCTGGCTCGGTTACAGAGGCCGTAAGCTTCCGATCTGGTACGGCCAACTAGGCTTCGAGAAATCGACAATTGCGCAGCGGATGCGAGCCGAATGTATCGCGCGCAATGTTCCTCATGATATCGAATGGGAAGAGGACAAGCGCGTCAATGGCTCTGCTTGGTTTACATTCATCACCAGCACCAGGGCGATGCTCGGAACCGAGAGCGGCGCCAACGTGATGGATGCTTGGGGTAACATTCGCAACGACGTTCTCGCAATGGCAAAAGAGCACCCGGATCTAACCGACGATGAGCTTTACAGGCGCGTCGTGGCCCCACATGAGAACAATGTCATCATGGGCCAGATGAGCCCAAAGATCTTCGAAGCGATTGGACTGAAGACGGCGCTGATCTTGTTCGAAGGCTCCTACTCCAACGTGATCAAACCCGACGACCATTACATTCCACTCCGAAAGGACTAAAGGAATCTTAATGACGTGCTGAAACGGCTCGCCGACGTGACCGGCCTCCAAGAGATGGTTGATCGCGCCTACCAGGACGTCATTCAAAGTCGCGAGTATGGCTACCACAGATTTGTGAGCGACATCGATGAGGCGATAGAGCAGGCCGGCACCCTAGATCCGCCCCACGAAAGGCAAAGGACCTTCGCCTTGGTACGCATTGATGGGCAGAACGAAAGCTGGTCGGCAGTGACCCCGCATCTGCCGCTCACCGCTCCGATTACACTCCGCTCAGCGCCGCCGCCAGATCGACTCCTCAAAGGCAGGGCCCGCGACCTCTGGCTGAGGGTGCCGGAAAAGGTAAGGACCCCCTTGTCAGCCCTGCTCGGGCCACCGGCTAGACGCGTCAAAGCGCTGCTCCGGCCATGAGACAATGCTGACTTCGCGGGAAGCAAGAGCTTGCAAGAAAGCGACCGCACTCTTTTAGTTTCTCGTGCTGATGCATCGCAATGAATAAACAATCTTGCGTGCCGCCGTCGTGGTCTTTGAAATCTCCGCTCGCCGCCCTGGAAGTGATGCGGACGCATCGGCTGCCGCTCGTCCCCAGACTACGTTGAAACAGCGCTAGTGAGGCCGCGCTCACCGCTATCTCCGAGCAAGTGAACCAAGCGAGTGGCCCGTGACACGCGCGCCGCCTCCTATCACGAGGGTGGCATTAGGAAAGCGCCTCCAGGATCATGGACCATGAGAATTTGAGCCGACCCCAGATGGCGAGTGAAAGGATTTCATTTGCGCGGAGCTGATGAAGGCGAACCGCCCTGTCCTTGACCGGTAGTTGGTGTCGATGAATCCTGACTGCTCGCCTTAGCGCTCGAGCTTTTGCTGGAACTGGAGCTTGCGCTCGAACTCCCGCTTGTGCTGGAACTCCCGCTTGCACTGGAGCTACCTGATTGGGCGCAGGCTAAGGATGTTGAAGCCACCAGAATTGAAAGGGCGAACGCCATGGGTTTGATCATTGCTGTGCTCCATAGATGCGATGATGCAATGTTTCTGCGCATAAGATGTTCCAAACGCCATCGTCCGCGACAAGTGTCCTAACCAGGACAGCGGATTACGGCGCCAATCCCGACGCGGGACCGGCAGTTGGCCTCGACATCTCAGCTTCATGTGCCGCATAAGGCGAGACCCGCGGTGCATGCCATCGCGAGCACCGCATAAATATGGCTATCTATCAGATCTCACAGCGGTTTATTTACCCTTTCGGCGACACAATTGGAGGAAAAAGAGTCCGGAATCAAAATAACGCGATACTCGCTTCGGATACGATGCAACAACAGAGAACCTTCATGGCTGATTACAATTTGGAAGGCCCGGTTTGGTCGTCGAAGACGATTACGTGGAGCTTCGCCACGGCCAATTTCTCGGGGCAGCCCGATACATTCTCCAGCTTTTTCCGGCCCGGCGAATACGAACAGGAAATCATCGACGCCTTGAAGCGATGGTCTGCCGCGGCCGATGTGACGTTCGTGGAGGTGGCGGATTCTGCAAGCGCCGACATCCGTTTCGGCCTCGGCCTTTTTGACGGCCCCGGGGGAATCCTGGCTGAAACCTCGTACTACTACTCCAATGGCAACTTCCTGCCCGACGTCACGATCGACTTTGACCAGGCGGAAAGTTACACTTCTTCCGCTAACGGCTTGATCCTTTCGGGAGGAATAGAATTCGAAGCGGTCGCGACGCATGAAATCGGGCACGCGCTTGGGCTGGATCACTACAATGACGGCCCGGCAATCATGAACGCCTATGCCAGCGCTGGCGTAACCAACCTAACGCGGTCGGACATCGATGGCATTCAGGCGCTCTATGGACCGCCCTCGAGCCAACCCGACGTGCCCGCGAGCACCATTGTCACCAACGGCACCGCGGCGAGTGACGTTCTCCTCGGAAGCAATGCGGCCGATGCCATCTACGCTCTCGGCGGCAACGACTACATTTATGCCTATGGAGGCGACGACCTCCTGTTCGGCGGCGATGGCACCGACGTCTTGCTTGCCGGAAGCGGAAATGACGAACTGTATGGCGGCACCGGCTTCAACTATCTGTTTGGCGGCGATGGCAACGATACGCTGTTTGGCTCGGGGGGAGCCTCATCCTCCGACGTCAACGTGATGTTCGGAGAGAATGGCGCCGATCTCCTCTACGGCGGAACCGGCACCAACTACTTCTATGGCGGCGCCGGCGTTGACACGATGTTCGGCGGTTCGGGTCTCAACATCTTTATCTCATCCGGAGAGACCAACGGTAATGTCATATACGGCGGTTCGGGCCAGAACTACGTCTATGGTTCGAACGGCGGGGACACAGTGTTCGGCGGCAGCGGCGTCGACGTGTTCCTAATGGGCAGCGGGGCCGATAACATCGCCGGCGGCGGTGGGATTGACTATGCCTGGGGTGGCGCCGGCGCCGATACATTCAACATCAACGACAGCAGCCAGGAGATCATGGTCGTCGAGGACTTCAACGTGGGCGGACTAAACGACTTCGTGAACTTTGCAGGTACATCGCTGCATTCGTTCGCCGATGTTCGAGCAGTATCTTTCTATAACGCCGGCATCAATACCACGGTCATCACGGACGCCGCAGGCAGTGCAGTCTGGTTGATCGGTGTCGCGCCGGGACAGCTGGACGCCAGCATGTTCCAATTCAGCTAGGGTTGCGGCGATTGGTAGGGCGGTTCACCGAAGAGTGGTCCGCCATTGCCAGCTCGATTACATGATGCGGTGAACGCGGAGCCTGAGCTGTCCCATGACCAAACTGAGACGGGAACGAAACGGCTCTAGCATCTCGGTCCCAGCATGGTGCTCGTCCACGTGCAGGGTGTTAAGATCAAAATAGTCCAAGCCGCAGAATGCAAAGAGAAGTGATCGGCAAGCCCACCCTCTGCCCGTGCTCATCATTAGCCCCCTCCTGGCGGGGCTTACATCCTCACAGCAGATGCCAAGCGCTCCATGCTAGATAGATGAAACTAGGTGGAGGAAAAAACATCGCTGAACTCTTTGCGGCGACCGCGGCGAAGGTAACACCGCCGCTTGCCGCAATAGTCCGGACGAAAAAGAAACCGACTTCCTTGCTTCCGTCGCAGTCGCCATTGAATCGATCGCGTCGATCACACCACCGAAGCCGTTCGCGAGAGGCCACCAAATCGGCCAGGCGAAGGCGGAAATTATCTGCTTGGGGCCGATCGAAACTTGCCGATTACGGTAGAAGATACCAAACGTCAAAATAGAACCAACTACATAAAGCGCGAAGACGGCAATAACGATTTCATAGTTTCCAGAATCGCCGGTGGTCCAAGCAAAAATCCGTTTCCCGCGCACTAGTTTGTGCAAATCCCGTACTTCTACGGGAGTTTTGTCTGGCCTTCGAGGACCGCACTGATCATCCCCTATCATTGCTCGAGAGGGCCCTGGGAACGGAGCCGTCTGCATGCGCGGCGTAGCCTCTTGTTCTTCCTCCTCTAGAACGTCCTTCAGCTGCTCGTGGCGACTTCTGCCTATCAAGCCGGCTAGTACCAGCAGTAGGCCAGTAAAAATCATGATGACCGGGATAGCTGCTGTTTCCAATCGAGCATGAGCCCACCCATTCGCACATCCGAAAAATGCGGCAATCGTCGCGTCCTTGGCGTACGGTACGGCGGTTCGGTGGAGACGCTCTCTAGACCGGCGCCGCAGCTTGCGGCGTGTGGGCGTCGTACTGAAATGCAGAACCACCAGCGCAGCTACGTCTATACCCCAAGCGAATGATCCTGTGACGCTTTTCGGCAGCCCGCGAAACATGGAGCCGTAGCCCCGCGCCCTGCTCGCTCAGCACTTAGGCTGCGAGCAACGCTCTGCGCCGGCCCACAACGAAGCCGTCGAGATTGCGCTGTTGGGCTGCGCAACGACCGGCATCGTTTCACACTTGCGGATTGGATCCATCCGTGTGGTAACGTGTTGTTGCCCCGCGGTATCCAACGGAGATTTCAGATGAAACTTTTTGCCATCGCTATGTGTCTCATCGTTGGTTGCGAAGTTGTTGCGTGGCACGGCGCCACTGCTCAAGTGTCCGGATGCTCGGCCATCACCAACGCCAATTCCCGGCTGGCCTGCTACGACAAGGCTGCCGCCATCACGGGTGGAAGCCCCGACAAGGCCAAGACGGCCGGATCGGACCCGTCGCCGAATCGCCGCGGCGTTGTCGAGATGCTTGCTGAGGAAAACGCGAAGCTGAACGCCAAACTCAAGACCATCTGCCGCGGCTGCTGACATCGCCCGATTGCGGATGATCAGATCGCGACAGCGCCACTCGATTCAAAGACCGGCTTCTGATACCTTTCTTGCGGGCCTATCTAACCCCTGAAAGCCGCTCGAAATCTCGCACGCGATAGTCCCGGCAGCTCGCATGTCGAGGGCCTCGCACACGGCTATGAGACGGCGACCGGAGGACGGATCGCCGTTTTTGAATTGCCTTCGATAGACGCGTAAGTAACTACGACACGATAAAGAAATTTGCTGCTGTAACGGTGCCCGCCGTTCAGCCAGACCGCAGTGTCGCTGTCGACCTGGACGACGAAGTAGGCGTCGTTCTGATAGGAGTGCGAGAGCACATCGGCGAACGAGCCGAAGCCTGTGCCATTCAGCGCCACGACGTCCGTGGCCGCGTTGAAGTCCTGTACCACCTGACCGCTAGAGTGTTTCAGGTTTTTATTGAAGCGTATCCGGCGTTGGCGAAGTAGTTTTTGCATTCGTCTGGTTGGATGTTTTGGATGAGTTCACCAAGGCGTCGGCTGATCTCGTCGATAGTGCGTTTTTGGGCGGCGC
Source organism: Bradyrhizobium sp. I1.14.4 (assembly GCF_050435825.1). Lineage (NCBI taxonomy): Bacteria > Pseudomonadati > Pseudomonadota > Alphaproteobacteria > Hyphomicrobiales > Nitrobacteraceae > Bradyrhizobium > Bradyrhizobium sp. I1.14.4. Next base: position 143,934 of record NZ_JBNDLA010000016.1, read on the forward strand.
GCATCCAGTGCTTGATCGTAAGCGTAGCGCCGCGGCCGTTCAGATTGTTTGTGCGCGGTCTTGGGAGCACCGTTAGAAGAGTCATCTTCTGCAAGGGTGCTCACAATGGACGACCATTCGGACGACATAAGACGACCGTCGCCGCGTATCGAAGTGTATACTGGCGTAGGTCGAAAGCGCTGGCCGGACGATTTGAAGGCACAGATTGCCGCGGAAAGCTTCGAGCCGGGCGCGATTGTCACAGATGTCGCCCGCCGCCATGGCTGCCGGCCCCAGCAGGTGCATGACTGGCGGCGTCGAGCGCGTTTGGGCCAGTTGGTGCTGTCGGCTTCGGCGGATACCTTATCGTTTGTGCCTTTGGTGTCGGAATCGTCGCTACCCGCGGCTGCAGAGCCCTCCGTATCGGCGGAAGCAGCTGTTGTTACGGTCGAGTTCCAGGGTGCACGGGTAGAGGTGCGCGGGACGCCTGGCCTTGCGGTGCTAAGTGACGTGTTCATGGCTCTGCGACGGACACGTTCATGCTGACGCCAGCCGCGGGCCTCACGATTTACGTTGCGACCCAACCTGTGGACTTCAGAAAGGGTGCGGATGGCTTGGCGCTCTTGGCGAAGGAGACGCTGGGCCAAGACCCGATGAAGGGTGTGGCGGTGGTCTTCCGTGCGAAGCGCGCCGATCGAGTGAAGATTGTCGTCTGGGATGGCACCGGCCTGGTGATGTATTGGAAGCGGCTCGATAGCAGCGGCTTCAAATGGCCTCCCATCGTGGCCGGCACGATGCGCATGAACGCCGCGCAGTTGTCCGCGCTTCTGGCCGGCATGGATTGGACACGCATGCACGCACCTCGAATCCCACAACCGAAAGCACTTGCGTAGGGAATAAAATCTTCGCTGCATCGAGGCGCGAAGCATGGCAGACTCGGGCCAATGAGTGATTTGCCTGATGAGCTGCCGAGCGATCCAGCCGAGTTGCGTGTCTTTGCCGCGGCTCTGCTGGATCGCTGCGCCAGGCTCGAGCGGTTGCTCAAGCTTGCGAACGATGCGCAGTTCGGTCGATCGTCGGAAAAGCTGGACGCTGATCAGCTTCAGCTTGTTCTGGAGGACATCGAAGAGGCCGTCGCGGCTCTCGAAGCAGCCGAAGATCGCGCCGATCCCAAAACATGCGAGAGGAGAACTGCCGAGCGCAGGGCCAATCGTGGCAAGCTGCCGGAGCATTTGCCACGCGTGGTCGAAACCCTGATGCCCGCTGCAACCTGCTGCCCGTGCTGCGCAGGCGTCCTTTTTGAAATTGGGAGCGATGAGAGCCAGAGGCTGGACGTCGTACCGGCGCAGTATCGCGTAATCGTCACCCGCCGGCCCAAGCTGGCCTGCCGCGCCTGTCATGGCATCGTCCTCCAGCATGCCGCGCCCGAACGATTGATCAAGGGGGGACTGCCCACGGAGCGGCTGGTCGCGCATGTGATCGATGCCAAGTATCATTGGCATTTGCCGCTCTATCGCCAGGCGCAGATGCTGGCGACGCACGGTATCGCCATCGACCGTTCCACGCTCGCCTTCTGGGTCGGCTATGCCGGCCAGGAATTGAAGCCCTTGTGGCATCGTCTGCGAGAGCTTCTGCTCGCCTCCTCGAAGCTCTGTGTCGATGAGACCCCGGTGCCTGTGTTGGATCCGGGGCGCGGCAGAACCAAAACCGGCTACTTCTGGGCGCTCTCGCGTGATGACAGGCCTTGGACCGGATCTGACCCGCCTGGCGTGGTTTACGCCTATGCACCGGGCCGTGGAGCCGTTCATGGCTTGCGGCTGCTTGAGGGCTATCGCGGCATCATCCATTGCGATGGCTATGAGGCTTACAAGACCATGACCCGAGAGACGCGTTCGGACGCACTGTCCGGGACGCTTGCCTTCTGCTGGTCGCATCTGCGACGCCAGTTTGTGAAGATCGAGCGCGAGGCCTCTCCGGCACCGGCTCCGGTTGCCCGCGAGGCCCTTGAGCGCATCGCCCAACTCTACGCGGTCGAGAAAGTACTACGTGGCCGATCTGATGCTGAGCGCCGCGCAGGCCGACAAGCGCATGCCCGGCCTCTGGCTGCAGCCTTGAAGCAATGGTTTGAGGCAAAGCTTGATCACCTTGCGCAGAAGAGCGACACGGCGAAGGCTTTGCGTTATGCGCTGCGTCATTGGGACGGCCTCACGCTCTACCTTGATGACGGGCGCATCGAGATGGACACGAATGCGGTCGAACGTGCGATGCGGCCGATCAAGCTCAACGCCAAAAACGCCCTTTTTGCCGGTTGCGACGAGGGCGCCGAGAGTTGGGCAGTACTAGCTTCGTTAATCGAGACCTGTAAGCTCAATAGCGTCAGCGCCGAGCACTGGCTTGCTGACGTTCTCGCGAAGCTCGTCGATGGTTGGCCTGCGTCACAACTGGATGAGCTGCTCCCCTGGGCGTCGACCTACACGATGCATGCACACGATCCGAGGCTGGCGGCATGAGCCTCAACACGACCGCGATCCGGATCAAGGTGACCCTGAAGGACGTGAAACCGGAGGTGATGCGTTGCCTTGCCGTGCCGTTCACGCTGCGCCTTGATCGGCTGCATCTGACGCTTCAGGCGGCGTTTGGCTGGACGAATAGCCACCTCTTCGAGTTCCTGGCTGGCGAAGGACGTTGGGGCATCCCTGATCCCGATGGTGATTTTGATCCCCAGCCCATCGATGCCCGCAAGGCGCGGCTCTGCGATATCGTTCACGAGACGGGCGCCAAGACGATCCATTATCTCTATGACTTCGGCGACAGCTGGGATCATGTGATCAAGCTCGAAAAATGGTTCGACAACACGTCGACAGAGGGACTTCCCCTCCTGCTCGAGGCCGCCGGTCGTTGTCCTCCGGAGGACGTCGGCGGTGCGCCCGGCTATGCCGAATACCTCGATGCCATCAGCGACCCCGCCCATCCAGAGCACGAACGTATGCGCCTCTGGGGGCCCGAACAGTTCGATCCCGACGTCGTCGACCGGAAGGCGCTCGAGGCCGCCGTCAACGCACTGTCCGGAATTTGGAAGCCAAGACGGCACAAGCTGCGATCAAAATAGGCGTCATGCGCAAATCGAAGGGCCGCAGCGCTACGCTTACGCTTGATCTTGGCGAAGGTCTGTTCGATCGGATTGAGGTCAGGCGAGTATGGCGGCAGGTACCAAAGCCTGGCTCCAGCGGCCCTGAGGATGCGGCGGAGCGCAGCCGACTTGTGGCTGCCGAGATTGTCCATGATGACGACGTCGCCAGGCTTCAGCGAGGGCAGCAGGATCTGCTCGACATAGGCACGGAAGCATTCCCCATTGATCGGCCCGTCGAACAGGCAGGGAGCCGCGAGGCGGTCGTAACGTAGCGCGCCGAGGAAAGTCATCGTGCGCCAGTGGCCATGTGGTGCGAAGCTGCGAAGGCGAGCTGCTTTCGGCGCCCATCCGCGCATGCGCGCCATGTTGGTCGACGCCCATGGGTGAGTAGGCCGGAGGATTTTCACCCCCGGCCTCTCGCAGAACGGTGCGTGAACCTCTCGATTCACACCGCTCCCATCAGGTGAACGTGGTCGTTCCGAACAACCGCCAGTGCACGAACAGCTCCGCATTATTCCGAGCCAGCTTTCGCAAGAACAGCGAAGCACCGGTTTTGTGGAACCGGAAGCGCTTGTACTTTCGCATGATCCACGCCTTCAGCTTCTGATTGACGTAGTCGACCAGAGAGAACAGCGCTGAACGGCTGAACCGACCGTAATAACCTATCCACCCCCGAAGGAGCGGATTGATCTGTTGGGCAATCTCAGCCAGCGTCCCCGGCGTTTGCCGGGGAATGTGCAAGCTTCGGATCGTTGCTCGCATGGTTTTCAAAGCTGTCGGACTGACCGCAGGGGTGTATCCACAGAAGAATTCCTTCCGCTGTGACGTTGCCACCTGCCGCGGCCTGAACTGATATCCGAGAAAGTCAAACTTGACCCTCGGATACGTTCGCCGACGCCTGTTGTCCTTGCAATAGACGATCTGCGTCTTTGTCGGATGCATCTGAAGTCCGCACACCTCCAGCCTCGCTTGAAGCTCCGCCCTGATGGCCTCTGCTTCTTGCTCAGTCCGGCAGTGCACCAGTCCGTCGTCAGCATACCGACACCAAGGCAGGTCGGGATGTGTCCGCGCCATCCAGAGATCGAACGTATAATGCAGGAACAGGTTGGCCAGTATTGGGCTGATGGCTCCCTGAACGCAAAAGATAACTTCCGCTTTGAACGCGTCATCACCGGCTGGCGCGATGGAGCCGTTGTTGATTTGAGACGCAAAAGGTAATACCATTATGTCATATGATTCGATCGACGCAAGCGCAGAAAGCCGAACGGCTGAGGGCGGCGCGACGCTTGCTCGCGAAGAAAATCGGCATGGCGGAGGCGGCCTTGGCGCTGTCGCGCGAAAGCGGCTTGTCGCT
>NZ_JBNDLA010000017.1:0-141601 GCF_050435825.1 Bradyrhizobium sp. I1.14.4
TTGTTCGGATCCTGCTCGAACTGCACCAGCTGGTTGTCGACCGTATCCAGGCTCTCGCTGCTCTCCGTCAGGAACTCGCGCAACAGATCGTCCATCGGAAAAAGCTCCCTCAAAGTGCTGCGGAACGGTCGCCTCGCACCGATAACTTGGCCGACTTCACGGCGACGTTAATTTTGCCGTCCGTGCAAATACGGACGATGAAGCTCTTCAAGGACGACGCATCACGGCCCCGTCTCACAAGGACAGGCCCTTACCACCCGGACGGGAAAGAGGCCGTTCCACCGGTTATCGCAATTTGAACCAAATGAGATCGAGAGGCCGTTAAGCCCGTTGAAACATTCGCGGCGATGACGTCCGCCTGCATCAGAACCGATCGCCCATTGGTTGAAGCCGGCGGGATGGTTGTTCACGCATAAGCAAAGGCGGCGGAGTTTCCTCCGCCGCCTCGCTATTCGTTGTCTGTCGCGGCTACGCTTAGCGGAGCAGCTGCAGAACGCTCTGCTGCGACTGGTTGGCCAGCGCCAGCGCGGACACCGCGATCGACTGGCGGGTCGACAGCGCCTGGCTGTTGGCCGCTTCCTCGTTGGTATCGGCCAGCGTCAGGTTGGACGAGCCGGTCTGCAGCACGTTGATCAGGTTCTTCGAGAAGTCCTGGCGGATCTGCACGATCGACAGGTTCGAACCGAGGGTCGAAGCCTGGGTGCGCAGCAGGCCGCTCGCGCTGTTGAGCGTCTTCAGCGTGGCGTTGGCCGAAGCGTTGTCGATGAAGTCCGTGCCAGCGGTCAGCTTGGTGAGGTTGAGACCGGAGGCATCGAAAGTCACGCCCTGGATCTTCAGCGTCGAGGTGCCCGTCTCGTTGAAGGTCAGCTTGAGCTGATCGCCATTGAGCAGGTTGATGCCGTTGTAGGAAGCGTCCTGGGCCGTCGTGGTGATCTGATCCAGGATGTTGTTGTACTGGCTGACCAGGTTGGAACGGTTCGCCAGTGCCGTCGGATCCTGCACCGGCGCACCTCCCGTCAGGCCGTTGAACAGCTTGCCGGCGCCGGCAGCCGTGCCGCCGACCGCGCCGATGGTCGCCGAAGCGGCATCGTTGGTGGTGCTGATGGTGAGTGCGCCGCTCGCGCTGAGCGAGGCCTGCAGGTTGTTGGCCGACAGTGCGTTGTTCAGGTCGTTGAGCGACTTCACCTGGCCTGCACTGGTGCCGAAGGTGATGCTGGTGGCAGTGCCGTTGCCGGTCGCGCCAATGGTCAGCGTGAGGCCGCTCAGCGGGCTGCCGGCGGCGGCGCCGCTGGCGGTCGCGGTAGCAGCCGCGAAGCCGAGTTGGGTCGCATCGCCGGAGCTGAAGGTGTCGACGGTGACGCTATCCGAGGCGCCCGCGGTGTTGGTGCTGGTCAGAACCAGATCTCCGCCGCCGTTGAGCGTGGCGTTGACCTTGGCACTGGTGCCGACCTGGGTGTTGATTGCGCTCGTGATCTGGGCCGCCGTGTAGGACGAGCCCTTCGTCAGAGTGACCGTCTGGCTGTTGACCTTGAAGGTCAGGTCAGCTGCGGCAGCCGTCAAGTCGATCGTGGGGAGCGCAGACGTGCCGGTGACGACGGCGTTGGTCGCAGCGGCATTGCCGAGGATGTTGTCGGTCGTCGCGCCGGGGATCGCGGCGGTCGAGAACGACGACTTCGCGGAATAGCCGACCGCGGCCTGCAGGGCCTGGTTGGCGACCGACTTGGCGCTGTCGACGAGCTTCTGCAGCGAGGTGATGCCGGTGTTGGCAGCCTGCAGCACCTGCACGCCGTTGCCGATGCCGTCCAGCAGGTTGTTGATGTCGCTGGCGCGGTTGTCGAGCGACTGCGCCGTGAAGAAGTTGGTCGGATTGTCGAGAGCGGTGTTGACCTTCTTGCCGGTGGACAAGCGGTTCTGCGTGGTGGCGAGCAGGTCGGCCGTCGACTGCAGCGAAAGCAGATTTTGACGGACCGATGCCGAAAGAACGATGCCGGACATACTGATACCCTTCTGGATGAACACGATTGACGCGACGCCGTAACTTTCACACGGCGACCCCCGCCACACTGGTCTGTCCGCGCTACCCGTTGGTTAAAGGGCTGCTCCGTACAAATACCCAGAACGGCTCTGTCGGTAATTCTACGGCCGCCGGTGCAGACGCGCGGCCGAGCGGCGCGTGTCCGCCGCCGCATCAAAGTCGCGGCGGCGAATTTGTCCTCGCATTTGCGGAACTTGCCCCATGCTGACGCTGCCGATCGTGGGCCTCGAAAAGCCGGAATGACCATCACGACGACGAACGGTTAGGTGCGCATTAGAGTTAATGGAAATCAATAAATGCGCGACAATGCCGCAACCGTATCGCCCGCGATGCTTGCCGCTCGAATCGACCCCGATCGCGCGCGGGCTGATGTGATGCCGACCGTCTGCCCCCTAGAGGGTATAAGGTTCGCACTACAACCCTTGTGCAATTGGACAGGCAAGCTATGTTCGCTGTCCACACGCCAAGAGTAGGTGATGCGAGACCGTAGTGCTCCCGCCCTCGGCAGGAGCTCCAATGTCCGCGGTATCGCGTCCGCCCAATCGTCTGTTGCAAGCACTTCCCTCCACGGAATACGCGCAACTTCATCCCGTTATTGAAACCGTCGACCTGACCAAGGAAACGGTGCTCGCCGATGCCGGCGTGCCGGTGCAGCGGGTCTATTTCCCGCACAGCGGCGTGGTCTCGATGATGGTCAGTCTGTCAGACGGGCAATCTGTCGAGATTGCAACCATCGGTCGCGACGGCATTGTGGGCGCGTCCGCCGCCCTGCATGAGCGACCGCTGCTTGCCGACGCGATCGTCGTGGTTCCGGGCACGGCTTCGACCGTGCGGGCGGAGGATTTCCGCGAAGCAGCAAATCGCAGCGCAGATTTCCGGACCCTGGTTGCACTCTATGAGCAGGCGCTGATGGCGCAGACGCAACAATCCGTTGCCTGCAACGTTTCCCATCCGGTGGAGGCACGGCTGTCAAGATGGTTGCTGCGCGCCCGCGACCTGTGCGGCAGCGAGGCATTGCCGCTGACGCAGGAGATGCTGGCACAGATGATCGGCGTCCGGCGCAACGCGGTCTCGATCGTCGCGCATGGGTTTCAGCAGGCCGGCATCCTGCGTTACAGCCGCGGTCATATCGAAATCACCGATATCGACGGTCTGCGGAAGGCGGCGTGTGAATGCTATGCGACGGTCAAGGCGCACGCCGAACAATTGATCGGGCCGGAAGATTGACCGGCGTGCCGCGCTCGTCCAACTGACCGGCCAGACAATGCAAACGATGATGCGGCGATAAGTCTATTCCTATTGGAACCAAGACGTGTTTCCATTTGGAACCCGGACATGCCAGAATAAGTTGCAAGGACGTCCAGCTGCACGCGTCAGCCCTGATGCCCAGAGACAAGCTTTGCCGGCAGGCAGGAGGTTGCTTTGGATACGGTTCCGCGATCACCCAACGGATTCCTGTCTTCGCTCTCGGCGAGTGATTTCGAATTGATCCGGCCGCATCTGCGGACGGTCGACCTCGCCGCCGATTCTGTGCTGATCGAGACCGACGAGATGCTCAACCGGACATACATGCCGCACAAGGGCGTGATTTCGCTGGTGGTCAAGCTCGCAAGAGGCGAGCGCGTGCAGGTCGCGATGGTTGGCCGCGACAGCATCTTCGGCGCGTTCGCCCCGCTCGTCGAAGGCCCCGTCCTGAACAACGCCATGGTGCTGGTGCCCGGCGTCGCCTCGACGGTCGAACTCGAGCCGTTGCGCGCGGCGGCCGGCCAGAGCCCGACACTTCGCGCGAGACTGATCCGGCACGGGCTCGCCGTCTATGCCCAAATCCAGCAGACGGCCGGCTGCAACGCCGCGCACACCGTGGAGTCGCGGCTGGCGCGGTGCCTGCTGCACACGCGCGATCTCTCCGGCAGCAACAAGATCGTCCTGACGCAGGAGGCGATGGCGCAGATGATCGGCGCACGCCGCAACAGCGTGTCGCTGGTCGCGCACACCTTGCAACAGGCCAATTTCATCCATTACAGCCGCGGGCACATCGAGATCACCAACGGCGATGGACTGATCAAGACCGCGTGCGAATGCTACGCTGCGGTCAAGGCGCAGTATGCGGGGCTATTGAGTTGCCAGGAAGTCGGCGGCTGACGGTCTGCTCGATCTTCTTGGACTATGATCTCGCCGGAAAGCCGGCCTCCACTGTTCCGGATCATGCTCCAAGCCGTACTTCTACGGCGTGCGATTTTCACCGTCGGATAACGCTGCATCCCCCACAATCGCGTCGACGCACGGGGGAGCCGATGTTCACGTACCAGACGACTGATCGGAAGGAAGCCCGGCGCTTTCGCATGGCCCAGTTCAACGGCCGGCCTGCCACGGTCCGGTCGGCCGGCACGACAGTCACGGGACGCGTGCGCGCGATCGTCGAAAGCAGGTCAGGCGCGGCGGCGGCGTGGGTAGTCACGATCGTTCCGGATGAACCGAAGGTGGCCGCCCCGGCCGCGCGGCTCGCGCCGCGCCTGTGCTTCGCCACGGAAGACGATATCTGAGAGCTGGATTCTAACGAACCGGGTTCACCGCTCAAGCGGAATGCAGCAAGGCCTTGCGGACGAGATCGGCGGTGTTGCGCGCACCAAGCTTGCGCATGGCCTCGGCGCGATGACTCTCGAATGTGCGCGGGCTGATGTTCATCCGTAGCGCGCCCTGCTTGTTGGAATAGCCGTCGCTGATCAGGCTGAGCACTTCACGTTCACGCTTGGTCAACGGTTTGCGGCCGGCTTCCGGCGCGAACATGATTTCAGGCGATCGGGAGCCCGCCGCCTTGTCGTTGCCCGGCGGCTTGAGATCGGTGGCCGGCACGGCATTCGGATAGAGATCGGAAATCTGCTTGAGCATCGCGGACACCCGCTCGGTCTGCTCGAGCGCGTTCTCGATCACCTGCCGCAGATAAACCCCGTTGCCGGGGGCGTGCGCGAACTGCTGACTGTGCTGTTTGAGCTCGTTCATGTAGAGCAGCAGCGCGGTCACCGGCCCATTGAACTGGCGGACGATCGCGGCGCCGGCATCCGCGGTCACCTGCGGTCGCGGCGCAGCGGCTCCCTGAAGCTCAAGCGGCTGCGTCTCGAGCGTCGCGGTTCCACCCATCCATGTCGGAAGGCGCGCCTCGGCTCGATTGTCATGTTGCGTCATAAGTATGGTTTACCAAAGGTGAACTTGTGGCCGCGTTAACACGGGACCCCGTAAAACTACGGGTGACGCAACTGTGACCTCAGGCCCCGACCTGCCAAGCAGGCACAGATGGCCGCTGATTTGGCAACGAATCTCGCATATTTGAATCGAATTACAGTATTCTTACGGGACGGGCGAGATTGCTTCATCCCGATGGTTCCGCAGGTAGAAATCTACCGAGCATTGCTCTCCTGGGCGCAGCCCGTCGTCCTGATTTTCAGGTCGAAAATGGCACGGATTCGCGCCGCGCCTTGGCCATCAACGGCGCCGGAGGCGAAGGAACTTCTGCAGGAACCGCCCCGAAAAAACGAACCTGAACCACCAATACGCCATTCGCCGGGTCGTCATCGATCATCGCTCTGGGCATCGGGATGGCCATCGGCATACCGCGCGCTGGTGCCCACACCTATGAGCCGGTTCACATCGGCCGAGAGCATCGAGCGGACATCGGTCAGGCGAACGTCAATTTACAGCCCCGGCACGCGCCGCGATGATCGCCACCTCCCGACCAACAACAAAAGGGCGCGACAATGAAGCGAGGGCGGAATGGATATTGGCTGACGATCGCGGCGCTCGCCGCAACGCTGCTGTTCGGCGCCGGCGCGCAGGCTCAGACCGCGCCGACCAGCGATGCAACGCCGACACCGGACAACGCGGTCATGATCACGATCTTCTTCAAGCATGATCAGTCGCGCCCGCTCAGCGAGCTGAACGCGCAGCTTGAGCGGCAGGGCTTCTACAAGGCGTTTCCGCCCGAAGGCGTCGAGGTCGTCAGCTGGTACGTGATGATGGGGGTCGGCCAGGTGGTGACCCTGCGGCTGCCGGCATCGCGGCTGCGCGAGGTCAACCGTGTCATCGAGAACAGTGCCTGGGGTGCCTATCGCACCGAGTTCTACCCGACTTACGACTACAAGGCGGTCGGGATCGGCAATCACGAAAAGGCAAAGCAGTAGCCGATCGCGTCGAGAGGTAGAGCTGGAGTTGCGGCCGCGCGCTGGACTTGCCGGTTCTGGTGAGAACCGGCTCGCGACTGGACCCGATCGACCGCCTAGGCGTGCGCCCGCGAGCGCTGGCTCAGCCGCTTTGCCAATATCCGCAAATCCTCGGCGCGCCCGCTGCAAAGCAGGCGGCTGAATTCGTCGGGATCGATGGAGGCAGGCGGAAAATCGGCTGGGTTGCGCGCGGCGCGGCGTAGCCAGGTCAATCGGAAGAGACGCTTGAGCATCTTCATGGTTGTTAGCCCCGATGAGCGTCTTTGTTAAATCGCGGCAATGAAATTTGGTTCCGCTCCTTGTGGTCGCCCGGCGCAAAAATTGGTTCAATGCCGTTACGCGAGCAGCGCCTTGCGCTTTCGCACCCGTGCAATGGACCGCTGCACCGCAGCTTGATCGAGCGCTCCGTCCTGCACCGCACCCGCGATCGCCGCGGCGATGCCGGCCATCTCCCGCTCCTGACCGAACATATTGTTGCCGATACAGATCATATCCATGCCGGCGGCGATCGCCTGCAGACTGGCAGCGCAGGTGCCGAGCGCCTTCTGCAGGCCCTGCATCTGCATGTCGTCGGTAATCAGCAGCGTCTCGGGCAGGCAACGGCGAAGCCGGCCAATCCCGGCCGATGACAGTGTCATCGGATGCTGTGCGTCCCACTTCCCGACGATGGCGTGGCTGACCAGCACCGCATCGCCATGGATGTGCGGAGCCAGTGTGTAGAACAGGTCTTCCTGCTCCGGCCGCAGCGCATCGGAGATGTCCATGAACTCCAGATGTGAATCGACGCGCGCGCCGCCGATGCCCGGATAGTGCTTCAGGCAAAGACCCACGCCCGCCTGCCGCGCCGCGGCATCGACCAGGCGGGCATTGGCCTCGACCTCACCGATATCGGACGAGTAAGACCGCTTGATCCTGCCGATATTGGGATTGTCGGAATTGTAGTCGACGTCGATGACGGGCGCGGCATTGTAGCGGATGCCGAGCCGGCGCAACTCGCCGTAGCTTGCGGCCAGGATCGTCCGCTTTTCCGCTGTTGCGAGCAGATTGAAATCCTTCGCGCTCGGCAGCGGCTGAAAACCGCTGGTCTCCTTGAGCCGGCGCACCAGACCACCCTCTTGGTCGATGAAGACCAGGGGCTGTGATGGCAGCGCCGCGATCTCGGCGCAGAGCAACTGCACCTGCGCGGGCGAAGCGATGTTGTTGTCGTATTGCCGGGTCTGGCAGGAGTAATCGAACAGGATCACCCCGCCGAGCCCGAATTGCGCGGCAAACTCCGTCAGCCAGGGCGGAATGACTTTGCCGTAGAAGCCAAGGATGAACAGTTCGCCGACGGACATGGTTGCTCACCTATCGGATACGCATGGAATCGGTCCGTACCCAACGGATAGCACGCTGCGGCGGCGGTAAGAATATGACGCAAGCCGCGGCTCGACCGCGTTCCCCGTGCTCGCATCACTATGTTAAGACACGCCGGCACGCCCCTATCGCGCATGCCACAACACAAGAAACTTCGGAAACCGCCCATGACAGCACCTTACGTCCCGCAAATGGCCCTTTACCGCGAATGGCTGAACGAGACCCGCGGCCTTGAGTTTGCGGATTTCGAGGCGATGCGGCGCTGGTCGGTCAGCGATATCGACGCGTTCTGGCAGAGCGTCTGGGATTATTTTGACCTGCGCTCGCCGACGCCGCATTCGGCGGTGCTGGCCGAGCGCAAGATGCCGGGCGCGGTGTGGTTTCCCGGCGCTTCGGTGAACTATGCGCGCCAGGTCTTCCGTCATGTCGCGCCGGCGCATGCCGCCGGCCTGCCGGCCCTGATCTCGAGCGGCGAGGACGGCAAACTTTCGGAGACGAGCTGGCCGGAGCTGCAGCGCAAATCGGCGGCGCTTGCGCTGCATCTGAGGGCCAACGGCGTCCGCGCCGGTGATCGTGTCGCGGCCTATCTGCCGAACATCCCGGAGACGATCATCGCGTTTCTGGCGACCGCGAGCTTGGGTGCGATCTGGAGCGTCTGCGCGCCCGACATGGCGGCACCCGCAGTGATCGACCGCTTCAGGCAGATCGAGCCAAAGGTATTGATCGCCTGCGACGCCGTGACCTATGCCGGCCGCCGCCATGACCGGCAGGCCGTGATCGAGGAGCTGCGGCGCGCGCTGCCGACCGTGCAGCATGTCATCCTGCACAGCGATACCGCGCCGTCCGAAACGCAGCTGTCATCCATCCTCGCGGGCCGGAGCTTGGAGATCGACGCCTTCGAGCCGGAATGGCTACCGTTCGATCACCCGCTCTGGATCGTCTATTCCTCGGGCACGACGGGATTGCCGAAGCCGATCCTGCACAGCCATGGCGGCGTGATCGTCGTGGCGCTGCCGCTCTCGACGCTGCACAACGACATCGGCTGCAGCTATCAGCCGAACTCGTTCGGCGAACGCTTTCACTGGTACTCTTCGACCGGCTGGATCATGTGGAATTGCCAGGCCAATGGCCTGCTCAACGGCACGACCTGCTGCCTCTTCGACGGCAGTCCCGGCGGCAGCAAGGACAAGCCGGACTGGACCACGCTGTGGCGCTTCGTCGCCGATGCAAAGGCAACCTTCTTCGGCGCGGGCGCGGCGTTCTTCGCCAACTGCACCAAGGCGGAGATCGATCTCGCTGCCGTCGGCGATCTGACAGCGCTGCGCACGCTCGGCTCGACCGGCTCGCCGCTCAGCGCCGATACGCAAGCCTGGTTCAATGAGCGCTTCGCCGCACTTTCGAAACGCAACGGCAACGCCGCGCAGGCCGACGTGTGGTGGGCGAATATTTCCGGCGGCACCGATTTCGCCGGCGCCTTCATCGGCGGCAATCGCGAACTGCCGCAGACGCCGGGCATCATGCAATGCCGCCTGCTCGGCTGCGCGGTGGAAGCGTTCGACGAGCAGGGCCGTGCCGTGATTGACGAGGTCGGTGAGCTCGTCTGCACCGAGCCGCTGCCCTCGATGCCGCTGCGCTTCTGGAACGATCCCGGCAATGCGCGCTACCTGGCCAGCTATTTCGAGACCTACCCCGACAATTTCGACGGGTCCGGCCGCGGCCCGGTGTGGCGGCATGGCGACTGGCTCAAGATCAATCCCGACGGCTCCTGCGTGATCTACGGCCGCAGCGACGCCACCATCAACCGCCATGGCTTGCGGATGGGCACCAGCGAGCTTTATTCAGCGATCGAGGCGCTGCCCGAGGTGCTGGATTCGATGGTCGTGGACCTCGAATATCTCGGCCGCGACAGCTACATGCCGCTGTTCGTGGTGTTGCGCGAGGGCATCGCCCTCGATGCCGAGATGAAGGCGAAGATCAACAAGGCGGTCGAGGCCGGGCTGTCGCGCCGCTTCCTGCCCAACGACATCTTCGTGGTGACGGAAATTCCGCGCACGCTGTCCGGCAAGAAGCAGGAGCTGCCGGTCAAGAAGCTGTTGCTCGGCCATGCGATCGAAAAGGTCATCAACCGCGATGCGATGGCCAATCCCGCGTGCCTCGACTGGTATCTCGACTTTGCAAGGAGCTATCTGAGCAAGCAGGGCGGCGCGGCGTAAGCGATCGCGCTGTCTGTCATCGCGGCCTGCTGCGCCATGGCGGCGGCGAGAGGCCGGCGCGCAGGTGCTCCACGAAAGCCTGCGTGCGTCTGGCCCGGCCGCCGCGGCCCGGATTGAGCAGCGCAACGATGTCGGCCGGCGGCAGGCGGAAGTTCGGCAGGACACGCACAAGTCGGCCACAGGCGAGATCCCCGGCGACATCCCACTCCGACCTCACGATCAGGCCGTGATCCGCCAGCGCCCAGGCCTTCACGACCTCACCGTCATTGCTCGACAGTATTGGCTCGATCCTGATGACATCAGGCGCCGACGCCGCGCGCCTGCGGGAGAACCGCCAGAGCGTCACGTGCTCCTCGTTCTCCCGCAGTGCGATGCAATCATGACCGCGCAGATCCTGCGGGCTTACCGGCGTTCCGCGGCGCTTCAGATAGGCCGGCGAGGCGCATAGATAGCGCTCGTTCGGAGCAAGCCGCAGCAGGCGAAGCGTGGAATCAGTCAAGGCGCCGATGTGAATCAAGACGTCCCAGGCGCCCGCGGCGGCACGCCCCGGCCGATCGGATAGCTCGAGCTCGACGGACACGTCGGGGTGTCGGGATCGGAAGGCCGCAACGACCGGGGCGATGTGGTGACGTCCGAAGCCGAGCGGCGCGAGAACCTTCAGATGGCCCGAGATGGTTCCGCGACGCGCCTGCAGCGCTTCCGTGAGCTCCGTTGCATCGTCGAGCAATGCGCCGCCGCGCACCACCAGAAGCTCGCCCTCGTCGGTCAGCGTCAGCCGCCGGGCGGAACGGCTGATCAGTTGAACACCCAACCGCTGCTCGAGGCTCTGCAGCCGCTGCGAGACCGCTGATGGCGTCACGTCGAGCGCCCGCGCCGCGGCCGCAAGCGACCGGGCCGTGGCGATTGCCGCAAAGAAGCGGATGTCGTCGGTCGAAATCATTAAGTCCAGACTTAATCTAAGAATGACATTCGGTAAATTGCACTTAGCATGGAAACGGCTAGTCTCGCCGCATGTCATCAGCCCCCGTTTTGAACGCACCGCATCCGCTTGCCGATCTCGACACGCCCTGCCTCGTCCTCGACGAAGACCGGATGCTGCACAACATCGCGCGCCTGAAGACGAGGCTGGCGCCGCTTGGCGTGCCGCTGCGCCCGCATCTGAAGACCGCGAAATCAATTCCGGCGGCGCGAGCCGTGATGGATGGTCCGGCCGGCCCGGCCGCGGTCTCGACCCTGCAGGAGGCGGAGGTCTTTGCCGCGGCAGGCGTGAAAGACATCCTCTATGCCGTCGGCATCGCGCCGCAAAAGCTCGATCGCGTCGCCGCGCTGCGGCGGCAGGGCGTGAACTTGTCCGTGGTGCTCGACAGCCTGGAGCAGGCGGCCGCCGTCACCACGATGGCGCGCATGACGAACGACCGTATTCCCGTGCTGATCGAGATCGATTGCGATGGCCATCGCGCCGGCGTCGGCGCGGGCGACCCGCAGCTCGTCGAGATCGGTCGCGCGATCCATGCCGGTGGCGCCGAATTGCGCGGCGTCATGGCCCATGCCGGAGAATCCTATTCCTGCCGCAGTGTGGCGGCGCTCGAGCAGGCGGCCGAGCAGGAGCGCACCGCCGCGGTCGCTTGCGCCGAGGTGTTGCGCTCGGCCGGACTGCCGTGCCCCGTGGTCAGCGTTGGCTCGACGCCGACAGCCCATTTTGCGCGACGCCTCGATGGCGTCACCGAGGTGCGCGCCGGCGTTTTCGTGATGTTCGATCTGGTCATGGCCGGGATCGGGGTCTGCGCGGTCGAGGACATTGCGCTGTCGGTGCTCGCGACGGTGATCGGCCATCGCGCCGATCGCGGCTGGACCTTCATCGACGCAGGCTGGATGGCGCTGTCGCGCGATCGCGGCACCGCGAAGCAGCCGATCGATCAGGGCTACGGCATCGTCTGCGACATCGATGGACGGCCCTATCCCGACCTGATCGTGACTGAAACCAATCAGGAGCACGGCATCATCGCCTGCCGTCCCGGCAGCACCGCGCCGCAGGCTACGCTGCCGGTTGGCGCAAGGGTGCGGATACTGCCGAACCACGCCTGTGCGACCGGAGCCCAGCACGACCGCTACCATGTCGTCGCTGCCCGCTCCGACACCGTCAGGCAATGGGAGCGGTTTTGCGGATGGTAGGAGACGAAGCACAGTCCATGACGCGAGCCTATGACGCCGTTATGTTCGACCTGCTGACCGCGCTGCTCGACAGCTGGACGCTCTGGAACAAGGTCGCGGGCTCCGATGAAGCCGGATACCGCTGGCGGGCCGAATACCTCAGGAACACCTATGCCACCGGACGCTACCGTCCCTATGAGGATCTGGTGGGCGAGGCCGCACGCAATGTGGGACTGCCGTTCGAACGGGCTGCGGAGCTTGGCGCACGCTACGCGGAGCTCGATCCCTGGCCCGAGGTCCACGGTGTTCTGCGAACGCTGCACGACGCCGGCGTCGTGCTCGGCATCGTGACGAACTGCTCGGAGCAGCTCGGCCGCATCGCGGCCGACCGCATTGGCGTTCCTCTCGCCGTCCTGGTCACGGCCGAGCGGGCCGGCTATTACAAGCCGCAGCCGCAACCCTATCAGCTCGCGCTCGACGAGCTGCCAGTGCCCGCCAATCGATGCCTGTTCGTCGCGGGATCGGCCTATGATCTGTTCGGCACAGCACGTGTGCGCTTGCCGACTTGGTGGCATAATCGGGCCGCAATGAACCTGCCGGAAGGGGCGCCCGCCCCAATCATGGTTCGTGACAACCTTGCGACCTTGCCGGCCTTCGTGCTTGGTCGCAACTTGTCCGGCCGGCGCGCCCCCTGAGGATCGAACTGAGATGCCTTCACCGAGCTACATCGACCCGCTCAACGGAAATCTTTATCCGCTGGATGTCCCGCGCTGGTGCTCCGACGAGGGCAAGCCGCTGCTCGTAACACCGCTACCCGGCATCTCCCGCGACGACATCGATCGCGGGACGCGGTCGCTGTGGCGCTATCGCGCGGCGCTGCCGGTCGAGATCAGACAGCCGATCACGATGGGCGAAGGCTGCACGCCTGCGGTCGAGAAGGCGTGGGATGATCTGCGGCCGCATTTCAAGCTCGAATGGTTCAACCCGACCGCAAGCTTCAAGGATCGCGGCACCACGGTGATGCTGTCGTTGCTGCGCCAGCTCGGCGTCGACGCGGTGCTGGAAGACAGCTCCGGCAATGGCGGCGCGTCCGTCTCGGCCTATGGCGCGGCGGGCGGCATGCGGGTCAGGATCCTCGCGCCGGCCACGACGTCGCCGATGAAGGTGGCACAGATGCACGCCTTCGGCGCCGAGGTGCAGCTGGTCGAAGGTCCGCGCGAGGAATCCGAGGCGGAAGCGATCCGCCAATCGAAGCAGATCTTCTATTCCAGCCACAACTGGCAGCCGTTCTTCCTTCAAGGCACCAAGTCGCTGGCCTACGAGATCTGGGAAGATTTTGGCTTCACCGCGCCCGACAACGTCATCATGCCGGTCGGTGCCGGCAGCAGCCTGCTCGGCTGTTACATCGGCTTCACGGAGTTGCTGGAGGCAGGACAGATCATGCGTCTGCCGCGCCTGTTCGCGGCACAACCGCTCAACTGCTCGCCGGTCGACGCCAGCTTTGCCGCCGGCCTCGACACGCCAGTCGATCGCGAGGTTCGCAAGACCATCGCCGAGGGCACCGCGATCAAGCATCCGCTGCGGCTGAAACAGATGATCGCGGCGCTGAGGGAGAGCGGCGGCGGCACGGTCGCAATTCCCGAAGAAGGCATCGTCGCCGCATTGCAACGGCTGGCGCGCACCGGCCTGTTCGTCGAGCCGACCTCGGCCTCCGCCGCCGCCGCACTCGACGTCCTGAAGGCGCGCGGCGCGATCCGGCCGGCGGAGCGCACCGTCGTCATCATCAGCGGCACCGGGATCAAGGCGGCCTCGCTGATCACGGAACTGCTCGGCAACTAGTCAGCCCGCGGCCGCTGCGCGCACCGGCGTGGCGTGCGCCCGTCCGATATTGTCGAGAAACTGCCGCACACTTTCCTGCCAGGTGAATGTCAAGGCGTGGGCACGGCATTTCTCGCCCGGCACACGCAGCGCGCCGAGCGCCGCGCGCCGCAGATCGTGATCGAGACAACCGCAGCCCGACTTGCCGATCACGTCGAGCGGTCCCATCACCGGAAAGGCCGCAACCGGCAGGCCGCTGGCCAGCGCCTCGAGGATCACCATCCCGAACGTGTCGGTCAGACTTGGAAACACCATGACGTCGGCTGACGCATAGACATCGGCGAGCGCCCGGCCGGTCCGCGTGCCGAGAAAATGCGCTTGCGGAAATCGCGCCTGCAAACTGCCGCGCAGCGGCCCGTCCCCGACCACGATTTTCGAGCCGGGCAGGTCGAGACCGAGAAAGGCTTCAAGGTTCTTCTCGACCGCGACGCGGCCGACATAGAGGAACACCGGCGCCGGGAACGCGAGCGGCCGCGCCGCGCGGGGGCAAAACAGCTCGGCATCGACGCCGCGCGACCACGGCATCAACTTGCGGAAGCCATGCGCTTGCAGCGCCCGCTCGAGCGACGGCGAGCCGACCATGATGCCGTCGCCACCATTGTGGAAGCGGCGTAACGCCGCATAGCTCCACCTCAGCGGCACCGGCAGCCGGGCGGCGAGATATTCTGGAAAGCGGGTGTGATAGCTAGTCGTGAACGGAAAGCCGTGTGTCCGGCAGACATGCCGGCTGATCCAGCCGATCGGGCCTTCGGTCGCGATGTGCACCGAGTCCGGGCGCGACGCCGCGATCGCGCGCGCGATACGCCCGACCGACGGCAGTGCGAGCCGAATCTCCGGGTAGCCGGGCAACGGCACGGTGCAGAAATCGGCCGGCGTCAGAAAAGTGATTTCGGCGCCGAGCGACGGCGCTTCACTGGCAAGGTATTCGAGCGAGCGGACCACACCATTGATCTGCGGCCGCCAGGCGTCGGTTGCCACCAGCACGCGCATCAGGCGGCCGCCTGCGTGAGCGGCGCGAGGTCTGCCCTATCCAACGCGCCCTGCGCATCCGTCCATCGGACGATTTCGAACTGCCCGTCGTAGCGCTCGACCACGCCCGTGCACGACTCCACCCAATCCCCGGTGTTGATGTAGCGGACGCCGAAATCGTCATGCAGTGCCGCGTGGTGGATGTGACCGCAGATCACGCCTTGAACGTTGCTGCGCCTGGCCTCCGACGACAGCACCTCCTCGAACCGGCCGATGTGGTTGACCGCATTCTTGACCCGCAATTTTGCCCAGGACGAGAACGACCAATAGCCGAACCCAAATCGGCGCCTGATCCAGTTGAGCCAGACGTTGCAGGCCAGCGCGGCCCGATAGCCGACATCGCCGATCAGTGCGAGCCAGCGCGCATGCCGCACCACGAGATCAAAATGATCGCCGTGAACGACGAGGTAATCGCGACCGTCGAGGCCACGATGGATCGCCCGTTCGACAATCTCGACGCCGCCGAATGCCGCACCGGCATAGTCGCGTAGAAACTCGTCGTGATTGCCGGGAATGTAGACCAGGCGCCGGCCCCGTTGCGCAAGCTCGATCAGCTCCCGCACAACCGCATTGTGCGCCCTGGGCCAGTACCAGCTCGACCGCAGATACCAGCCATCGACGATGTCGCCGACCAGGAACACGGTTTCGGCATCATGGTGACGAAGGAAGTCGATCAATCGCTCGGCCTGGCATCCTCGGGTTCCGAGATGGACGTCGGAGATGAAGAGGCTCCTGACCTTGGCGACATCCCGCGGTGCGACCCGCTTCCCATCCGTGCGATCGCCAGCCCCATGCATCGCAGGTTGGGTGTCAATTTTGCCGCCGTCCGGCCGAAACGCCGCCGCGATGGCCTCGGCCAATCCCGCGAGAACTTTCGTGACATCCCGGCTGGCGCATCGCCTGAAGATCGAGCGATGCCAATAAATGCCTGCAATAAGGACCAGCAGCGCGAACTCTGCCGCGCGATATCGCCCGCCGGAAGCAGCGTGACCGAACTGATAGCTCGCGGCCAGGACCAGCAGTGTCGCGGCAGCACGCTCGATCGCATCCGGACCGGGCCACAGGCGGGACAACAGGGCTCTCATATGCCTTCCTCCACCGGCAAGCGTGCGGCTAGTGCGCGCGGCTTCCCAAGAGGGCGCGGCGCGCGCGAGCGTTTGTAGAAACGAAATCCCAGCAAGAGCGCGACCTCTACGGCGATCAGGACGACCACCACCCAGAAGCCGAGGCTGACCGGATCATGGCCGCTGCCGCGCAGGGCATAGCCGAGAGTGAGGAACGGCATGTTCCAAATCACGGTGCCGATCGCCGTCGCCATCACGAAGGCACGCGGCTCCAGCCGCAGCACACCGGCGGGGAGGGCCAGATAGATCCGCACCGTGGGCAGGGTCTGGCCAATCAGCGTCACCCAGAAATGATTGCCACGATAGGCGTCGGTGAGCTGTTGGTAGAGCGAAGGCCGCAGTAACACGAACCTGCCGAAGCGCGTCACCAGCCCCTCGACGCGCCGCGAGCCGAGCGCGCGGCCTAGCCCGTACCAGCCGATGGCGCCGACAACCGACCCCGCGCTGGTCGCAAGGATGGTCATCGCGAGCGTCGCGCCGTCGGAGACCGTCAGACCGAGCAGCATCAGCAGCACATAGGAGGGCAGCAGCGGAATGAACTTCTCCGCAATGGCGAGGCAGCCAACTCCGACCAGGCCGAAGTGCAGAAACATTGCGATCGTGCTCGACGTATCCATGGCGGCCTCGATCAAGCGTGAGGGTGGCGGCGGCTGATCCGGTACACGGAAGCCGGCGGCAGGTTGCGGAACGTCTGCCCAATGCAGCTCGCCTGCAGACCGAGGCGATCGAGGATCGCGTCCGCGACCGGACAGCGCGGACCATAGGTGATCTGGTAGAACGCCCCGTCGGCGCGGAGATAGCCAAAGGCGCCGTGGAGAATGGTCGTGACTTTCTCCGGCGGCATCATGAGAAGCCCGAGGCCGCTCACGACCGCACCGACCGGCGCCCCGTCGAACAGCCTCTCCCTCCGTAGCCAGGCGGCATCCATCCAGAGCACCCGCGCGCCGGGGAAGCGCCGCTGCAGCAGCGGGATGAACTCGGAGCCGTACTCCACCAACGTCAGATCCCGCTGCCTCACGCCGCGCTTCAGCAATGCGCGGGTGAAGACGCCGGTGCCGGGGCCAAGCTCGAGCACCAGCCCAGTGTCCGCCGTGATCTCCTGCGCCATGAGCGACGAGACAGCGAGCCCGGACGGCGCGACCGCTGCAACCTGCAGCGGATTACGCACCCAGGCGCGGAAGAACGGCAGGATGTCAGCGGCTGACATGCTGGAGCTCCCGCACGGTGAGCGCACAGCCGGTCTGGCGCCACGGATTCGATAACAAGGCCATCGCGTGTCTTTCGCATTGCGGGTGCCCTCCATCGTGTGTGGTAGGCTCCCGCCGGTTGAACAGTGTCGGCCGGAGATGGGACGATTCGACCCGCTCCGACCGACGCCTCTGTCTCATGCGAAGCTTGCGCAAGCCTGTCGCGAATGCGCGCGGGTCCGAAATTTCGCTCCGCGACGCATTCGCGCGGAGAAAACCGCAAGGTTGCCGCAATGAATCGGGCATAAAGCCGGCAGATCGGATGACGAACCGATACGGGGATAAAGACGACGAATGCGGGTGCTGTTGGTGGAGGACCAGCCGGACATGGTCGCGGCGCTGCGTGCGGCACTCGCGCGCCACGACATGCTGGTCGATCACGCGCCGGATCTTCTGGAAGCCGAGGCGATTGCCGCTGCGGGAAGTTACGACGCGATCGTGCTCGACCGGCAATTGCCTGACGGCGACGGACTGTCGCTGATTCCGAAATTGCGCGCGAGCGGCAACACCGTGCCGGTGCTGGTGCTGACCGCCCGCGGCGAGCTGGCAGAACGGGTCTCGGGCCTCGACAGCGGCGCCGACGATTATCTCGGCAAGCCGTTTGCGTTCGAGGAGTTGCTGGCGCGGTTGCGGGCGCTGTTGCGGCGGCCCGCCAACGTGCAGCAGCACGTCGCGCGGATCGGCCGCCTGGCGTTCGACTTCACCCATCGCGAGGCCAGCGTCGACGGACGCCCCCTGGAGATGCCGCGTCGCGAACGGCTGGTGCTCGAGACGCTGCTGCACCGGATGGGACGCATGGTGCAGCGCTCCGCGCTGATGGAGGCGGTCTACGGCCTCGACGACGACGTGCAGCCCAACGCGCTGGACAGCCATGTGTCGCGTTTGCGCCGCAGGCTCACCGAGGCCGACGCCGGTGTCACGATCAACGGCGTTCGTGGCCTCGGCTATGTGCTGCGGGAGACACCGTGAGCGTGCTGCGACCGCGATCCCTCACCTGGCGCCTGGTCGGACGCCTCGCGGGCCTGCAGGCCATTGCGTTGACCCTCCTGATTCTGTTGATCGGAGCTGCCGCGATCGGGCTGCTATGGGCAGGGCTGCTGATCGGCGAATACCAAGGCAGTACCCTCGATACGCTGCGGGACGCCGTCACACGCGATGAAGCGGGCGGACTGACGCTGCGCCAGACGCCGGAATTGGCCGCCCTGCGCGCCGAGCACGCCGATCTCTGGTTCATCATCCGCGACGCTGACGGTCACCAAATCTCCGAAGGGACCGTGCCCTCGCAATTCGCACCGATCGCATCGGCCCTCGAACATGTAAGCGAGGCGGTGCTCAAGTGGAACGCCGCCGAGGCCCCGCGTCCCGCTGGGCTCGTCAAATCGGTCGACACGCCGGCTGGACGGATCCAGATCCTGACCGGAACATACGGCGAGCTCTCGATGTGGCGAGCGCTGGAGATCACACCGCAGCTGTTCCTCAACATGATCCTGCCGATCGTCGTGCTGATGACGCTGGCGACGTTGGTCGCGACCCCATTCGTGGTGCGCCGGGCCATGAAGGGACTTGGCCAAGTCGCCGCGCAGGCCGAACGCATCGACATCGACCGGCGCGGCGCGCAGTTGCCGCTCGATGAGGTGCCGATCGAGATTGCCCCGCTGGTCAAGGCCATCAACGCCGCGCTCGAACGCCTCGACAAGGGTTACGAGCGCCACCGGCGTTTCCTCGCCGATGCCGCACACGAGCTCCGGACTCCGATCGCGATTCTTTCAACACGAGTTGCCTCACTGCAGGCCGGGCCGGAGAAGACCTATCTGCTCGAAGACGCTACCCGCCTCAGCGTCATGGCCGGCCAGCTCCTTGACCTGCAACGGCTCGATCAGCGAACTGACACGTTCGGCTCCGTCAACCTCGTCGGCGTCGCGCGGCAGGTCGTCCTCGATCTCGCGCCGCTGGCCTTCGCGGCGGGATATGAGATGTCGTTCGAGCAGAACGACGAGACGATTGTGGTGAGCGGCGACCAGACCGCGCTCGAACGTGCCCTCACCAACCTCGTGCAGAACGCCATCGACCACGGCCAGCGGCGCGGCACGATCCTGGTTCGGGTGACAGCAGCCGGCCGGATCGAGGTCTGCGACGACGGCGACGGCATTCCGCCCGACGAGCGCGAGCAGATCTTCGAGCCGTTCCGTCGGCTGCATCCGGGCGGACGTGGTGCCGGCCTTGGTCTCGACCTGGTGCAGACCATCATGCACCTTCACGGCGGCCGGATCGAGGTCGATCAGACGCCGTCCGGCGGCGCCTGCATGCGCATGGTGTTCCCGAAGGTCCAGCCGTCGGCCGATCGAGCGGCGGTAACCGCAGCGCGCCGCGACCAGAGCCGTTCCGACGAAATCGGAACGGACTCTTGATTCTCGCCATGACGCGTCGTCTTTACGCGAACCGGTATCCACCTCGCTCGAAAACGCCCTACCCCGCCTTGCGCAGTTTCTGGGCCTCGTAGAACGCGGTCTCGAAATTGATGTAGCCGATGAAGGAGGTCGGGTCACCAAACGGCAGGATCTGCGTCGCCCAGAATCCGCCGAAGCCATTCTGCCGGTCGATCCAGTAGAACAGGTTGGCAAGGCCGGCCCAGCCGAGCGCGCCGGCCGGGCGGCCGGTCGGAGCCTGCTCGTCATTGATCATGAAGCTGAGCGCCCAGGATTTCGACTGGCCGGGGAAGAACTCGGCGTCGTTGGCAAGCGAGGTGATCACGCCGGTGATGGCGGTGACCTTGTTGCTTCCGAGATGGTTCTTCTCCGCCATCCGCACGGTCTCCGCCTTCAGGACACGGCCATGCTCGCCGGCGCCGTCGTTCAGCCACATCCGGATGAAGCGCATGTAGTCGCCGATGGTGCCGTAGAGCCCGTGGCCCCCCATGTGGATTTCCGGATTGGCCGGCAATTCGAAATCCATCGGCGTGAGCGAGCCGTCGGCGTTGCGGGCGTGAATGCCGGCGAGGCGGCGGCGCATCGCGTCGGTGAGCTCGAACGTCGTATCCCTGATGCCGAGCGGCTCGAAGATCCGCATCCTGAAGACTTCGCCGAGCCGGCGGCCGGCGATCGCTTCGACGATCTGGCCGCACCAATCCATGTTGGTGCCGTATTCCCATCGCTCGCCGGGGTCGAACAGCAGCGGCGTCATCAGCGAAGCCTTGGACGCCGTGATGACGCTGGGCTGCCCCTTCTCCTGCGCGAGCCGGTTGTAGGTGTGATTGATGAAGTCGTAGCTCAGACCCGCGCTGTGGACCATCAGCATGCGGGTGGTGATGTCGCGCTTCGGCGCACGGAGCCGCGGCTCGCCTTCTTCGTCGAAGCCTTCAATCACCTGGAGCTTGCCGATGTCGGGCGCGTAGGTCTTGGCAGGCGCGTCGAGATCGAGCTTGCCCTCCTCGACGAGTTGCAGGACGGCCGTCCCGGTGATCGCCTTGGTGGTCGAGAAGATGGCGAACACGCTGTCGGTCGTCATGTCCGCTGCCTGATCGAGGCGGCGCTTGCCGGCGGCACCTTCATAGATGTTGCGATGGCGGTCGGTCACCATGGCTACGACGCCGGGAACGCGCGGGTTTGAGGTCACCACGCCGTCGAGAATCGCATCTGCCGTCGCACTGAAATTCGTGCTCATTGTCGTCCTCCGATAATCTGCTTTGTGATGTGATCAATCGTGAGCGGCGGCGTGGTCATCGAAGACCGCGGCGCCAAGTCGCGATCGGACGCTACTGCACGGCGAAGCCGCGATAGCCGCTCGCGGCGACCTCGTCGCATTTCTGGCGATAGGTGCCGACGCCGCCGCAATAGGACAGCACCCGGCGCGGCTTGCCCTCGACATTCGAGCCGAGGTACCAGGAGTTGGTCTTCGCGATCAGTGTCGCGTTGGCGGTCTCGTCGTGATGCGCCACCCACTGATCCTCGGCGTCCCTGGTCGGCTCGATGACGCTGAGGTTCTTGCCGCGCAAATATCTGATGCAATCGGCGATCCACTCGACCTGCTGCTGCAGGCAGGTGGTCATGTTGCAAAGCGCGGCCGAGGGTGCGAGCGGCACCGCTGTCGTGAACAGGTTCGGATAGCCGTGGACCTGCAAGCCCATCGTGGTGCGGATGTCCCTGCCCCAATCGTCCTTCAGCGATCGCCCGTCGCGGCCGCGAATGTCGATGCGCGTCAACGCCCCCGTTCCGGCGTCGAAGCCGGTCGCCAGGATGATGACGTCGAACGCGTGCACCGTGCCGTCGGCGGTCTGGATGCCCTCCGGCGTGATACGGACGATCGGATTGTTCTTGACGCTGACGATCTCGACATTGCGCCGGTGGAAGGCCTCGAGGAAATTGCTCTCCAGCGGCACCCGGTGCGTGCCGAAACCGTAATCGGACGGAATCAGCTGTTCGCACAGCTTGGGGTCCTTGATCCGCTCGCGCATCTTTTCGCGCACGAATTCGGTGATCTCGGCGTTGATCGCTTCGTCGAAGAACAACTCGGCGAAGGACGAAACCCACAATTTGAGCGATCCGTCATTCCAGCAGTCCTCGATCACCTGGCGGCGCTGCTGCGGCGTCAGATCGGCCCAGACGTGTTCGAAGTCAAACTCGAATCCGGTGAACGTCTTCGGCAGCCGTTCGGTGAGGAACTTGAACTTCGACTTGTAGGCCTCGGCGTCCGAAGCATCCCATTTCGGGTTCTTCATCGGGATGATGTATTGCGGGGTGCGGATGAACACCTTGAGATGACCGACCTCCCCGGCGATCGACTGGATCACCTGGATCCCGGTCGCGCCGTTGCCGACCACGCCGACGCGTTTGCCGGCAAGCTCGATCGCTCCCTTGGGCCAGCGCGCGGTGTGGAACAGCTTGCCCTTGAATGTCTCCTGTCCCGGGAAGGACACGTGCGGCGCCGAGAGCATGCCGCAGCAGGTGACCAGGAACTGTGCGTCGATCACATCGCCCTGGTCCGTCGTCACCAGCCAGCGCTGCGTCGCCTCGTTGAAGTGCGCGCTCTTCACCGTGGTGCCGAACTGGATGTCCTTCCTGAGGTCGAGGCGGTCGGCGACATAGTTCAGCCAGCGCTCGATTTCCGGCTGACCCGGGAACCGCTCGCTCCAGCTCCAGCCTTTGTAGAGCTCCTCGGAGAACAAATACTGATAGGTGTGGCCCTCAGAATCGAAGCGCGCGCCGGGATAACGGTTCCAGTACCAAGTGCCGCCGACGCTCGACCCGGCATCGATCGCCTTCACGCTCAGTCCCTGCTCACGCAGGCGGAACAGTTGGTAGAGACCGGCGACACCGGCGCCGACGACCACTGCGTCGAACTTGATCGTTGCACGCGCACCATTGCTTCCATTCGACCTTGTGACGGTCTCGGTCATCGTTTCCTCCTGTTGTCTTGCTTCGCACCCGCTCATACCCGCCGTGTCGCCGGGTGATGGTGCGTTGCGTCAATTGGATCCCGGCCGCTGGCGCTGTCGCCGAGACGCAGAGGAGGCTACGGGTCGTGCGACCTGATGGCTTGGATGAAACCGACAATCTCTGGAACGTGGCCGTGCAATCGAGCCATCGGCCGTTGGTCGGCTTGGCAAACGGCGAAAGCGGCCTATTCTGCGCTCCGCCGTCCGGCCAACGAGAAGCGCTCAACCGCGCCACGGATTCCAGGGAGGAGGGTTGCGCGATGGGCCAGTTGATCACGGTCGAGGAGCTGCCGCGCTACGCGCCCGGTGAGTTGAAGCTGGACAGCGCCTCAGTCGGGAGGAACGATTTCCGGCTGCGGATCTTCCGATATGGACCATCCGATATCTGGGTGCCCCCGTCGGCAAACTTCCTGCTCGTGCTCTATCGCGACGGCGTGACGTCGATGAACCGCCGCGTCACCGGCGCGTGGAAGCAGGATCACGTCGGTCGCG
Organism: Bradyrhizobium sp. I1.14.4; assembly: GCF_050435825.1. Classification (NCBI taxonomy): domain Bacteria; kingdom Pseudomonadati; phylum Pseudomonadota; class Alphaproteobacteria; order Hyphomicrobiales; family Nitrobacteraceae; genus Bradyrhizobium; species Bradyrhizobium sp. I1.14.4. Next base: position 23,171 of record NZ_JBNDLA010000017.1, read on the forward strand.
GCGTCACGTCATTGCTGACCCGCGCCGAGCCATCCAGCTGGCACTGGAAGAATGACATCGAGGTCACCCATTTCTATATCGCCCCTGCCCTCATGATGAAGACCGCGAGCGATGCCTTCGACCGCGACGCCGAGACGATCGAGCTTCACGACCTGCTCAAGGCCGAAGACCCGATGCTGACCTGGATCAACGACCAGATGGTTCAGGAGGTCGCCGCAGGCGGTCCGGGCGGACGCCTCTGCTATGACGCGCTGGCGCTGCAGGCCAGCGTGCACATCCTGCGGAAATATGCGGCGATCGAATTCAAGATGCCGTGCGCGCAGGGACGTTTCAGGCCGGCGCATGCCCGGCTGATCGAGGACTATATCGAGCAGAACATCTTCCGGAACATCACGCTCGAGGAGCTTGCGAACATCTGCAATTGCACGCCGGTGCAGTTCGCCCGCAAATTCCGCGTGCATTACGGCACGCGTCCCCATGCCTACGTCCTGCGGCGCAAGGTGGAGCACGCATGCCAGCACCTGCGCAAGGACCGCGTTGCGCTGAAGGAGATCGCGCTGCTGAGCGGCTTTGCCGATCAAAGCCACCTCAATCGCGTGTTCCGGCAGCACATGAACGTCACGCCGGCGGAATATCGCCGGCAGGTCTGCGAGCACACCGCGCAAGCGTGAGATCGCGACGCCGGCTGGCCTGCGACGGACTCACACCGGCGGCGGGTTCAGACGCGCAAAGCCTTCCTGGATGCGGTAGGGATAATAGGGATAAGCGGGCATCACCGCGCTCGCCTTGTCGAGACGCGCGACCTGGTCCGATGTCAGCGACCATCCGACCGCGCCGAGATTGTCGCGCAGTTGCGCCTCATCACGTGCGCCGATGATCACGGATGACACGCTCGGCCGCGTCAGCAGCCAGGCGATGGCTATCTGCGGCACGCTGCGCCCGGTCTCGGCAGCCACGCCGTCTAGCGCGTCGACGATCGTGTAGAGCTTCTCGTCGTCGACCGGCGGCCCGAACTGCGCGGTCTCATGCAATCGGCTGTTCTTCGGCAGCGGCTGGCCCCGCCTGACCTTGCCGGTGAGCCGGCCCCAGCCGAGCGGACTCCAGACCATCGCGCCGACACTCTGGTCGAGCGCGAGCGGCATCAGCTCGGATTCATAGTCGCGGCCGACCAGCGAATAATAGACCTGGTGCGCCACATAGCGCGGCCAGCCGTGCCGCTCGGCGATATCGAGCGATTTCATCAGATGCCAGCCGGAGAAATTCGAGGCGCCGACATAACGCAGCTTGCCGGCGCGCACCAGCGCATCGAGCGTCGACAACACTTCGTCGACCGGCGTGAAGGCGTCGAAGGCATGAAGCTGCAGGAGGTCGATATAGTCGGTGTTGAGCCGGCGCAGTGCGGCGTCGACGGTTGCGACCAGCCGGTATCGCGACGTGCCGGCATCGAGCGGGCCGTCGCCCGTCGGCAAACCGGTCTTGGTCGAGATCAAGACCTTGTCGCGGCGACCCTTGATCGCGGCGCCGAGGATCTCCTCCGATGCGCCGTTCGAATAGACATCGGCGGTGTCGAACAAATTAACGCCGGCCTCGAGGCAGATGTCGATCAGCCGCCGCGCCTCGTCGACACCGCTGCGGCCCCAGGCCGAAAACAAAGGTCCCTGGCCGCCGAAGGTGCCGGTGCCGAAGCTGAGCACGGAGACCTTCAGGCCGGACGCGCCGAGATTGCGATATTGCATGACGAAACTCCTTCCGATGCCGTTCACTCGGCCGGGCACTGCGCTGCGAGCGCGACCGGCCGATCGAGGCGCAGGCTCCACAGCGCGAGCAACAGCCCGACCGCAGTGATGACAGCGGCGACCAGCGGCAGCGCGCCGAAGCCGAGGCCGCGATCGATGGTCACGCCGCCGGCCCAGGCGCCGAGCGCGTTGCCGAGATTGAAGGCCGCGATGTTCAGGCTGGAGGCCAGCGTCCGCCCTTCCACACCGGCGGCTTCGAGCACGCGAAGCTGCAGCGGTGCCACGGTCGCGAACGCTGCGATGCCGAGCACGAACAACAGCGCGACCGCCAAGACCTTGATCGAGACCACCGCCGCGAGCGCGACCAGGACGACGGCGAGGCCGCCGAGCGACACCAGCAGTGCACGCGCGAGTCCCTTGTCGGCGAGCCGCCCGCCCGCGACGTTGCCGATCGCAAGGCCGGCGCCGAACACCAGCAGGATCGGCGATACCGCGGCGTCGGAAAATCCGGTGAGCTGCGTCAGGATCGGCTGCACATAGGTGAAGACCGCGAACAGCCCGCCGAAGCCGAACACCGTCATGGCGAGCCCAAGCAGGACCTGCGGGCGGCCAAGCACGGCGAGCTCTTCGCGCAGCGGCGCGGGCTTGTCCTTGGCTCCGACATGGCCGGGGACCAGCACCGCCAGTACGATGAACGCGACCACGCCGATCACGGCCACCGCCCAGAACGCCGCGCGCCAGCCGAGCATCAGGCCGAACCATGCGCCGAAGGGAACGCCGAGCAAGGTCGCGACCGTCAGCCCGATGAACATCGTGGCGATCGCCGATGCGCGCTTGTCTTCCGGGACCAGGCTGGTCGCCACCACCGAGCCGACGCCGAAGAAGGTGCCGTGCGCCAGCGAGGTCAAGATGCGCGCCGCCATCAGCAGCTCGTAGTTCGGCGCCACCGCGCACGCGGCATTGCCGAGCGTGAAGATAGCCATAAGCGCCAGCAGCACCGCCTTGCGCGGCATCCGCCGCGTCCCCAGCGTCAGGATCGGCGCGCCGACGAACACGCCGAGCGCGTAGCCGGAGATCAACAGGCCCGCCGCGGAGACCGAGACCTGCATGTCGGCGGCGACCTGCAGCAACAGTCCCATGATGAGGAATTCGGTGGTGCCGATGCCAAAGGCACCGGCGGTCAAGGCAAGGACTGCAGCAGGCATGTGTCGCTCCGGACGGAAGGATTCCGCAATGCGAGATAGCGGTCCGGGCGAGGAAGGATTAGAATGGCGGCAATCCAATCATTTGTGACTTGAATTCAAGATGTCCCGAACAGACACCAACCGCTCCGGCGAGATGGACGTGTTCGTCCGCGTCGTCGATCTCGGCGGCTTCACGGCTGCCGCGAACAGCCTGCGGCTGACCCCGTCGGGCGTCAGCAAGCTGGTCTCCCGGCTCGAGACGCGGCTCGGCACGCGGCTGGTCAACCGCACCACGCGCAAGCTCCAGCTCACCGAGGAAGGCCTGGCCTTCTACCAGCGCGCCCAGCGCATCCTCGCCGATATCGAGGAGGCCGAGCGCGAAGCCGCCTCCTGCGTGCCGCGCGGCCATCTCACTGTGAACAGCAACATCCCGTTCGGCATGCTCCACGTGATGCCGCTGCTGCCGCGCTTCATGCGCGAGCATCCCGACATCACGCTCGACATCGTGCTGACCGACACGCTGGTCGATCTGATGCAGGAGCGCGCCGACGTCGCGATCCGTGCCGGCCCGCTCGGCGCCTCGCGGCTGATCGCGCGCAAGCTCGGCACCAGCCGCATGGCGGTGGTCGCCGCGCCCTCCTATCTCGCCCGCTTCGGCACGCCGAAGACCCCGGCTGACCTCGCCGCCCATCGTGGCATCGGCTGGACCTTTCCACGCAGCATCCGCGGCTGGCCATTCCGCCGGGCCGAAAAGATCGAGGAGGCGTTGCCGCCGCCGGTCGCGCGCGCCAGCGACGGCGAAACCGCGCGGCAACTCACGCTCGGCGGCATCGGGCTCGGACGGCTGGCGCTGTTTCACATCGGTCCCGACATCGAGGCCGGACGGCTGGTGCCCGTGCTGCAAAATCTCAATCCCGGCGATCGCGAGGACATCCACGCGGTCTATGTCGGCCATGCCGGCCCGCTGCCGGCACGGGTACGCGCCTTCATCGATTTTCTCGCACAACACATCCGCATCGGCGATCCGGCGCTGCGGCGTGGCGCGGATGGAAAATGGAAAGTCGTGCCGGGACCGTAGTTACCCTGCCGCAATGCGATTCAGCTCGCTGATCGCATCCTCCGGAAGAACCAGCTTTTCTGCGGCCAGATTCTCGCGCAGATGCGCGGCGGAAGACGTGCCGGGGATCAGCAGGATGTTCGGGGCGCGACGCAGCAGCCAGGCGAGCGCGACCTGCATCGGCGTCGCACCGAGGCGCGTTGCGACATCGGACAGGGCGGACGACTGCAGCGGAGTGAACCCGCCGAGCGGGAAGTAGGGCACATAGGCGATGCCGTCGCGGGCAAGGTCGTCGACCAAGGCGTCGTCGGACCGATGCGCTAGATTGTAGTGATTCTGCACGCAGACGATCTGGCAAATCCGTCGTCCTTCCGCGATCTGCGCGGGTGTCACGTTGCTCAGCCCGATATGACGCACCAGGCCCTGCCGCTGAAGATCGGCCAACACGGACAGCGGCGCCTCGATCGAGCCCTCGGCCGGTCCATGCGGGTCAAACATGGCGCGGAGATTGACGGCATCGAGCACGTCGATGCCGAGATTGCGCAAATTGTCGTGCACCGCCTGGGTGAGCTCTGCGGGCGAGAAGGCCGGGATCCAGGACTTGTCGGCGCCGCGCCTGGCACCGACTTTGGTGACGATGACGAGATTGTCCGGATAGGGATGCAGCGCCTCGCGGATCAACCGGTTGGTGATGTGCGGGCCGTAGAAATCGCTGGTGTCGATATGATCCACGCCGGATGCAACGGCCTCGCGCAACACGGCCAATGCTGCGCCGCGATCCCTCGGCGAGCCGAACACGCCGGGTCCTGCGAGCTGCATCGCGCCATAGCCAAGCCGGCGCACATTGCGATCGCCGAGGGTGAACCTGCCGGACTGGCTTGTGCTGGACATCATCGATCTCCTCTAAAGACGCCACACAGCTAGCCGTTGTCTGTCTGCGCGATAATCGGGCACAATCCGTACGAGCCGTTCGGAGAAGCGAACAATGAAAGTCGAATTGGGTGATTTGAACGCCTTCGTCGCGGTAGCCCGCGCCAAAGGCTTTCGCGACGGCGCCCGCGCGAGCGGCGGCAGCGCATCGGGGCTTAGTGAGGCCGTCAGCCGGCTGGAGACACAACTCGGTGTCAGGTTGCTCAATCGCACCACGCGGAGCGTTGTGCCGACCGAGGCAGGCCAGCGCCTGCTCGAACGGCTCGGCCCGGCACTGAGCGAGGTGGAATCGGCCCTCGACGTGGTCAACAGCTTTCGCGACAGACCGGCGGGCACGCTCCGGCTCAATGTGCCGGTCAGCGCCGCACGGCTGGTGTTGCCCGCGATCGTGCCGCGTTTTCTAGCCACCTATCCCGACATCCAGCTCGAGGTGACCGCTGAGGACAGCTTCATCGACGTTCTGGCAGCCGGGTTCGATGCCGGGATCCGCTATGACGAACGCCTCGAGCAGGACATGATCGCGGTGCCGATCGGGCCGCGCGTCCAGCGCTTCGCGACCGCCGCTGCTCCTGCCTATCTCGACCGACACGGCCGGCCCCAGCACCCGCGCGACCTGCTCCGCCACATCTGCCTTCGCGGCCGTTTCTCCTCAGGTGCGATGATTGCTCCATGGGAGTTCGAACGCGATGGCGAGGTCGTTCGCGTCGATCCGGCAGGGCCGTTGCTGGTCAGCGTCGCCGGGGCGACCGATCTTGCCGTTGCCGCGGCGCTCGCCGGGACCGGCGTCATCAAGCTGTTCGAAGACTGGCTGCGCCCGCATCTCGACAGCGGCGCGCTCGAACCCGTGCTCGAGCCGTGGTGGCAAAGCTTCCCGGGGCCGTTCCTCTACTATCCGGGCCGCCGTCTCGTCCCCGCACCACTGCGGGCATTCATCGATTTTATCAAGGCTGGATGAATGTCCGCGCGACTGCCCGATCATGACATGCGCAACGCCGCACGCCTTCTTGACGCCGAACGACTTTGGCGCACCAGGTCTGCGTTGCTTGTCGCGAACATCGCACGCGCATTTTGAACGGTTTTGCTTCAGCGGGTTTCGCATAGCAACTTTGCGCGCTTGTGTAGCATCAACGTCGCAGTTCCAGGTTGCAAGTTATGGTTGACTGAACGAGAGTTCGTAAAGGCGGACGCGGTCTGTTGCGCTTGCGCGGGACAAGCCCGGCCCCTCTTCAGCACCGGAGCGACCATGCAGCGATCCAGGGCAGTCTTCATCACCGGCATTGTCTACGCCTTGATCGGCCTGGTCCTCGCCGGCGGCGGGATTTGGCTCGCGGCATTGGGCGGATCCATCTTCTACATCCTCCTCGGCATCGGCATTCTCGCCACGGCTGCGTTGTTGCTGACGCAGCGCCATCAGGCGCTATGGCTGTTTGCGATCGTGCTGGTCGGCACGCTGGCGTGGGCCGTCTACGAGGTGCGATTCGACTGGTGGCCGCTCGCAGCGCGCGGCGACGTCGTCTTCCCGATGGCGCTCTGGCTGCTCACGCCGATAATCGTTCGCGGGCTGGCGCGAAGCGAGCCGATATCTTACACGCGCGCGACGGCGCCGCTCTGGGTCGGCGTGATGGCGGCTGCGGCCGTACTCGTAGCCGGGCTGCTGTCGAGCTATCACGACATCAATGGCACGATTGCCTCCTCCGGGCCTGCCGTGCAGCAAAGCGAAGCCGACCCGCAACCGGATGGCGATTGGCGCGCTTATGGACGCACGCAATTCGGACAACGCTATTCGCCGCTGAAGCAGATCACGCCGGACAATGTCGGCAAGCTAACGGTCGCCTGGACCTTCCGCACCGGCGACGTGGCGACGCCAGAGGATTCCGGCGAAACGACCTTCGAGGTCACCCCGATCAAGGTGCGCGACACGCTCTATCTCTGCTCGCAGCACCAGGTGCTGTTTGCGCTCGACGCCAAGACCGGGACGGAGCGCTGGCGATACGACCCCAAGCTAGTGCACAACAAGACGCTCCAGCACATGACCTGCCGCGGGGTCTCCTATCACGAGACTGCGGCAGGTGCCGTCGATAGCAGCAACAGTCCGGCGCCGGCCGAATGCCCCCGGCGGATCTTCCTGCCCGTCAATGACGGCCGGATGATCGCGCTCGATGCCGACAGCGGCAAGCTCTGCGATGGTTTTGCCGATCACGGCATCCTCGACCTGCAGCAAGGGATGGGGATCAAGACCGCCGGCTTCTTCGAGCCGACGTCGCCACCGGTCGTCAGTGACAGGATCCTGGTCGTTGCCGCCGCGGTGATCGACAATTACGCGGTCGAGGTGCCGTCGGGCGTGATCCGCGGCTTCGATGTCTACACCGGCAAACTGGTCTGGGCCTGGGACTCCGCAGCAGCCGACGAGAACGCGCTGCCGTCGCCGACACGCCATTACACCAACGGCTCACCGAATTCCTGGATCACGGCCTCGTTCGATCCGAAATTGAATCTGGTTTACATCCCGACCGGCAACAACGGGCCCGACATCTGGGGCGGCAATCGCGACGCGCTGGTCGAGCGCTATTCGAGCTCGATCGTCGCGCTGGATGTGAATACCGGCAAGCGCGCCTGGTCGTACCAGACCGTGCATCACGATCTCTGGGACATGGACATTCCTTCGCAGCCGAGCCTGGTCGATGTGACGACGGCCAAGGGCGTCGTTCCCGCGATCATCCAGCCGACCAAGGTGGGCAACATCTTCGTGCTCGACCGCAGGACCGGCGAGTTGATCGTGCCGGCACCGGAACGCCCGGTGCCGCAGGGCGCCGCGCCCGGCGACCGCACCGCGCCGACACAGCCGTTTTCCGAACTGACCTTCCGCCCGGAAGCGAAGCTGACCGGTGCCGACATGTGGGGCGGCACGATCTTCGACCAGCTGCTGTGCCGGATCATGTTCCACCGCTTGCGCTACGAAGGCACGTTCACGCCGCCGTCCTTGCAGGGCACGCTCGTCTTCCCCGGCAATCTCGGCATGTTCGAATGGGGCGGCATCGCGATCGATCCGGTGCGTCAGATCGCCATCGCCAATCCGATGTCGTTGCCCTTCGCCTCAAAGCTCATTCCACGCGGTCCGCAGAATCCTCCGGCGCCGACGGCCGAGAAGCCGGTCGGCAGCGAGGTCGGGGTGCAGCCGATGTATGGCACGCCGTTCGGGGTGGATATCTCGAGCTTCCTCTCGCCACTCTCCGTGCCGTGCTACCGGCCGCCATGGGGCTCGATGGCCGCCATCGACCTCAGGACGATGAAGATCGTCTGGCAGCATCCCAACGGCACGATCAGGGACACCACGCCGCTGCCGCTTCCGTTCAAGATGGGTGTGCCGATGCTAGGCGGGCCGATCACGACTGCCGGCGGCGTCGCGTTCTACACAGGCACCTATGAGTACACGATCCGGGCCTACGACGTACGTGACGGCAAGGTGCTCTGGGAAGATCGCCTGCCCGCCGGCGCCCAATCGACGCCGATGAGCTACGAGGTCGACGGCAAGCAATACGTCGTCACCGCGGCCGGCGGCCACGGCTCGTTCGGCACCAAACGCGGCGACTACGTCATCGCCTACGCATTGAAGGACTGAACCCGGGGGCGTCGTCATGCTTGCGTCATCCGGTGATCGAGCGAGGCATCCGACGGCGTTCTATCTATGGCTGGGTCTCTCGGCGATGTCGGTCTGTGCCGGCGGCCACGCCGCCGATGCTGCCGATCTGACAGTTCCCGGCGCCGCGACCAATCCGACGCCCGCGCCAGTGCCAGCACCGATTCCCTGGCTGCTCGGCGATTGGGACGGCGCGCGAACCTGGCTGTTGAATGCCGGCATCGATTTCCAGTTCGGCTACACCAGCGAACTCGCCGGCAATGCAACGGGCGGTCAGCGGCAGCAGGTTGCCTACACCGATCAATGGACCTTCGGCACCACGTTCGATCTTGCCAAACTGGGCGTCGTGCCCGGCGGCACGATCCAGGTCACGTGGACCGATCGCAACGGCAGCAATTTGAGCGATGACGCACGCCTCGGCACGCTGCAGCAGGTGCAGGAGCTGTTTGGACGCGGCCAGACATTGCGGCTCACGCAGTTCTGGTACGACCAGAAGTTCATCGACGGCTTGGTCGACTGGAAGATCGGCCGGATCACCTTCGGCGAGGACTTCGCATCGTTCGCCTGCGATTTCCAGAACCTGACCTTCTGCGGCGCGCAGCCCGGCAACCTCGTCGGCAACTACATCTACAATTGGCCGGTCAGCCAATGGGCCACCCGGCTTAAGTTCAATCTGCCGGGCTTCGGCTATTTTCAGTTCGGCGTGTATGACGCCAACCCCAATTACCTGAAGGTCTCGCAGTCGGCGCTTCCGGTGTTCTACTCGGGATCCACGGGCCTGCTCATCCCGGCTGAGCTCGCCTGGCTGCCGAAGTTCGGCAGTCTGCAGGGCAGCTACAAGTTCGGCGGCTGGTACGACACATCGACCGCCCCCGATGTGATCACCGACGTCAACGGCAATCCGGCCGTCCTGACCGGGCAGCCGCTGCTGCAGAGCCGCGGGCGCTACGGCGCCTATGTCAGCTTCGTTCAGCAGGTGATCCGCGCATCGCAAGTCAATTCCGCGGGCGCGCTCAGCCTGTTTTTCAACGCGACGATGGCCGATCGCCGCACGGCGACCACCGATTATCAAATCGCTGGCGGTCTCACCTATACCGGCCCACTCTCGTCGCGGCCGGAGGACGACATCGGATTTGCCGTCGGCACCACCCACGTCAACGACCGCATCGCCTGGTCGGAGGAGCTGCAGAATCTGGCCGGCCTCGGTCCGATCGCCGTCCAGGGCAACGAATACGTCATGGAACTCTACTACACCTACCGGCCGCTCGCCGGCCTGCAGGTGCGGCCGAACATCCAGTATGTCGTCGACCCCGGCGGGACCAGCAGGAACGCAAACGCATTGGTGTTCGGTCTGAAGACGGTTGCGAATTTCTGACACCGCGCATGCCCCCGTTGTCATTCCCTGGATCGTGAACTCGGCGACGTCCAGACGGGTTGGCAAATCCGGCCAAAGCCGCTAAAGGTCCGCCCCCTTTCACAGACAATCCGAGCATGACATGTCGAGCGCCCCGCCCGCCGTCTCGATTGGCGTCGATTTTGGCACCAGCAACACCGTGGTCGCACTGTCCGACGGCGACGGCCGCGTCGAGGCGATCCGCTTCGACCATGGCGGCCGCACGCATAACGTCTATGTATCCGCGCTGTGCTTCTGGGAGGAGCGGCCCGGTGCCGGCCTGCATCCGCACGCCGAGGGCGGCCCATGGGCAATCGAGCAGTTCCTCGAGGGGCGGACGATCCATCGCTTCATCCAGTCGTTCAAGACGTTTGCGGCAAGCTCGGCATTCAACACCACCCAGATTTTCCGGCAGCGCTACAAGTTCGAGGACCTGCTCGCGGCGTTCCTGCGCACGCTGACGCGCCATGCCGGCGACGGCTTCGATCTCGGCGCGCCGACCATCATGGTCGGCCGCCCGGTGAAGTTTGCCGGCGGCAATCCCAATGATGAGCTCGCGATGCAGCGCTACCGGGCCGCGTTCGAGCGGCTCGGCGCCGGCCATGCACGCTATGTCTACGAGCCGGTCGGCGCGGCGTTCTCCTTTGCTCGCAGCCTCGACCATGACGCAACGGTGCTGGTCGCCGATTTCGGCGGCGGCACCAGCGACTTCTCCGTGATGCGGTTCTCGCGCAAGGGCGGCATTCTGCGCGCCGAGCCGCTCGGACATGCCGGCATCGGCATCGCCGGCGACACCTTCGACTACCGCATCGTCGACCATATCGTGTCGCCGCGGCTCGGCAAGGGCAGCAACTACCGCTCGTTCGACAAGGTGCTGCCGATCCCCAATCACTATTATTCGAGCCTCGCCCGTTGGCATCAGCTCGCGATGATGAGGGGCAATGGTGACCTGCGCGAATTGCAGCAGCTCGCGCGTACCGCGCTCGATCCGGCGCCGCTGCACGATTTCATCACCATCGTCGACCACGATCTCGGCTTTGCGCTATACCGCGCGGTGTCCGACACCAAGGTCGCACTGTCGAGCCGCGACCGCGTCGAGTTCCGCTTTGCCCGCGAAGGCATCGATATCGGCGCGACCGTGACGCGCGACGATTTCGAATCCTGGATCGCCGACGACATCGAACGGCTGGGCGCGACGGTCGACGAGGCGCTGGCGAAAGCCGGCATCACCGCGCGCGACGTCGAGAAGGTGTTCCTGACCGGCGGCACTTCGTTCGTGCCGGCCGTGCAGCGCCTGTTCGCGGAGCGCTTTGGCGAAGCGCGGCTGACCTCGGCGGACCAGTTCGAATCGATCGCCTATGGTCTCGCCTTGATCGGCCACACCCCGGATCCCGACCGCTGGACCTTCGCCGAAGCGGCGTGACCAACGGTTTCGCGCCTTGATCCCGGCCCAATACGCGACTACACCACTGCAATCGTCAATTCGAGAGGATGCCGACAGCCATGGATTTGATCCGGACAGCAAAGCCCATCAGCCTTGCCCACGGGGATATCCATCGCCATGCTTGCATCGATCACGCTTTCCCATCTGACCCTGTCCGCGCCTGACGGCCGGGTTCTCCTTTCCAGTATCGATCTCAGTTTCGGACCCGAACGGACCGGCCTTGTCGGCCGCAACGGCGTCGGCAAGACCACGCTGCTCGGCCTGATCGCAGGCCGGCGCGCCGCGCAGTCCGGCACGGTCTCGGTTCAGGGACGTGTCGGGATGCTGCATCAGACGGTTCAGGTGAAGCCGGACGAATGCGTCGTCGATCTGTTCGGCGCGCGCCGCACACTGGCCGCGTTGCGCCGCGCCGAGCAGGGCCTTGCGACCACTGAGGAGCTTGCGGATCTCGACTGGACGCTGGATACCCGCATCGCGTCGGCGCTCGCGCGCGTCGGGCTGAACGATGTGCTCGACGCCCCGCTGGCGATGCTGTCCGGCGGACAGGCCACCAGGGCGCGCCTCGCCGCGCTGACTTTTGCAGAGCCCGACTTTCTGCTGCTCGATGAACCCACCAACAATCTCGACCGCGCCGGACGCATGGCAGTGATCGACCTGCTCGCCGACTGGCGGCATGGCGCCATCATCGTCAGCCACGACCGTGAGCTGCTGGAGACCATGGATGCGATCGTCGAACTGACCTCGCTCGAAGCCAGACGCTATGGCGGCAATTGGAGCCAGTACCGTGCGCGCAAGACCATCGAGCTTTCCGCAGCACGCCACGATCTGGCGGATGCCGAGAAGCGTGTCGCCGAGCTCGACCACAAGGCAAGGGAAACGACTGAACGGAAGGCGCGCAAGGACGGTGCCGGTGCAAAGAAGCGCGCCAAGGGCGATCTGCCGCGCATCGCCGCCGGACTGCGCAAGGATCGCAGCGAAGATACCGGCGGCGAGAATGCCCGCCTCGCCGAGCGTCGGCGAACGCAGGCACTCGAACTGGCCACCGCGGCGCGCCAGCGCATCGAGGTGATGCAGCCGTTCTCGGTACAGCTGCCGTCGACGCTTCTGCCGCCGAGCAGGATAGTGCTGCGGATCGAGGCTGTTGACGCCGGCTACGCAGCGGAAGCGCCGATCCTGCGTGATCTCACCTTCTTCATGTCTGGCCCGGAACGCGTCGCGATCACTGGCCCCAACGGCGCCGGCAAGACGACGCTGCTCAAGCTCGTCAGCGGCGACCTGCCCGCGGCGCGCGGCACCGTCGAGGTGATGACCCGCTTTGCGATGTTCGATCAGGCGGTCAGCTTGCTCGATGCGTCAGCCTCCATCCTGGACAATTTCCGGCGCATCAATCCGGATGCCGACGAGAACGCCTGTCGGGCGGCGCTGGCGCGATTCATGTTTCGCGCCGATGCCGCCCTGCAGATCGTCGCGAGCCTGAGCGGCGGCCAACTGCTCCGCGCCGGTCTGGCCTGTGTTCTGGGTGGCCCAACGCCACCGCCGCTCCTGATCCTCGACGAACCGACCAACCATCTCGACATCGACTCGATGGAAGCGGTCGAAGCCGGACTACGCGCCTATGACGGTGCCCTGCTGGTCGTGAGCCACGATGAAGCCTTCCTCGAGGCGATCGCGATCACGCGCAGGTTCGAGCTCGGTGCCGATACCCGATGACGATAGATGGGATTGTCGGGGTCATCTTTTGGCAAGGGTCGATCGCGCCCGGTGGCCGCGGCTCCCACCAAAATATCGAAAACAACCCCATGCAAAGTAGCCAGCGGCTGCCGCGACCGACGGTCTTGGGCCGGCGCGCTTCGCTGTCCCAGCGCGCGAGCTCCTCGATCAGCGTGGTCAGTACCGAGATTGAAACCTTGCAACCCCTGGACAACCCGTTCGGCACGAGGCTGTCACCCATGTCCTAGGTACGATCTGTCACCCATGTCTCCGGGCTGGACATCTGATTGGATGGCGGAGAGGGAGTCAGTCAATCCCCATTGAAAGCCAAAGCATTTTCGGCCCTCCTAGACCAAAACCCACCGTTTGAGCTACCGCCGGAACAAACCGCGGCCAAAGTAGCCTCAACCCTGGTGTAGGTGCTCCACCGCTCAAGCCACCATGCGCGTCGAGAATTTTAGCCAGCGACTCGTTCATGGGTTCCTTCTCCATTCAGTAAGTGCGAGCAGTTGCGCAAGCCGAGGGCCGCTCGCCTCCCCATGTGGGGCGCGCCGGCGCTGCGATCTCCTCGCCGCGACGCTTTGCACGCTTCCGCGCAATGTCCGTGGTGTTCATACTACGGCGTTGCGTAGTCCCAAACATCAGGCGGCAGCTTATCCTTGAGCGATGCATACATGGCGTCGCGGAATAGTTTCACCGCTGGATAAGGTCGAAGCGCAATCGTGCGCTCCAGTATCAGCCCCTGCTCGTTATCTACGATGATCTCCAAGCTCTCGATCTTGCGGCCGTCTATGGTTCCCTCCCATCGCAAGAAGGTGGTACGCCCATCAAGCTTGAACTCGGCTGTATAGGCACCGGAACCTCGCGTTGAGGTCGACTGGGCGAATATTTCTGCGATGACTTCGCGCCCCTCAATCGGCCGTACCAGGAAGGGGCTATTGAATACGATGTTTTCGGCAAGGAGCGCGCTCACCTGGGCGGGTGTAGCCTTTCCAGATTCCCGTAGTTTGCGTAAGGGATGCATCGTGATTCCTTCCGTTGTGTGAAGGCGAGAAGGGCGGCGTCGACGCCCCGACGTGCGGTTAACACGGTAGACGTACGCGATGACAAAAAAAGGCTATGACGTCGATGCAGAGGATTATGACGGTCTGCGCGACCGTTCTTGACACCGGTAATGCGATCCTGCACAGCCGCGCTCCGAGCAACAAGACGGCTCAACGCAACAATGCCTGTTAGCGAACGACCCGTACGCCAAATTCCGTTCGCCTTGTAAAAATTCACCTGAAAGGGCGCGTTGCACCCGATAAGGCTAGAGTGCTGCCAACCAATTCGCGGCGCCAATGATGGCGGATGACGCGCGCGATAGGCGCACCACCCGCCTAATCAAGGGCGTCACTCTAGCCACGCTCCTCAGCCTTATCTTTGCGCCAGCTCAGGAAGGTCAGTGCCCAGCCCACTGTTACAACCAGATTAATCGCAAGCAACGCAGGATCGCCGTACTGGGAGTAAAGCACGAACAACGCCGCGATGATGAAGCCGCGCACAAGCAGAGTCACCGTATAAACACGAGACGCTTTATTGACGATCATCCCAGAGGCGATTATTCCCAGCGAAAAAAGAAGTACCCCGAACATGCGAAGGCCGAGGTCATCGTAGACATGGTTGGTGAGTAACAGATTCATCGTCATCTGCGGAACGAACATCAGCGCCACGCCAACGGGAAGCGTGTAGCCGACGAGGTAATACAAACTGAGCCGCGTCCTCGGTAATTCATGGCGTTCGGTGGACGTGCCGTTCCCAATAGCGGCAGATATTGCACTCATGGTCTTTCTCCTTTGGCTTAATTTGGTCATTCACGGGCGAGCCGCCTCTACTGACTTTGCAAGTCAGCTTTATCGAATGAGATGGAGAAGAGACTCCTCTTCGACACCCATGAATTTTGGAAGTATCCCTTCCGAAGTCTGGAAGGGCCGGACCGCCTCGGATCTCAGATCGATGCGTTCTGGCATCTGAGGTCCTGCTCACTCAGGCGAGATAGCCGGACACGCCGTCCCAATGTAACTTCAGTGCCGTCACGACAAGCAATCCGTAACAGACGCGATAAATCTGGCCTTGGTCGAGCAAACCGTGTCCTCTCAGCCGGTTCTTTACGTCGACACTTCAGCCTGACCGGCACCGAAACCCGGTTCGAGCTTTCCACATTTTGGAAGGGTTCCTCCCGATCTTTGCGCCTGTTGATGCACGCCATTTGCGCTATCTCCACCGAGACGCCGCAGAGCGCGGCAGCTGGCAATTGGAGGCGAAGATGGGTGAAGTTATCCAGTTCATTTCAAAGGCCGAACGCGAGCGGCTGCGCCTGATTCGAGAGGCTCGTGCGATCTACGACGGCATTTTCCCGTCGTCTGAAGCGATCGCGAGGAACTCGACGAGAGACGAGCAACCCACGGGTAACTTAAGCTGACGCTCGGCGTGGCGAGGTCCTTCCGTAATCAAGAGCATCGCCGCACGTTCCAACATCTAGGCTTTCCGTTGCATGTCAAAGGAGATCGCCATGTCAATCCGCAACATTCTTTTCGCTACTGCATTCGCCTTGGCCTCCTTAGGGGCCGCCCGTGCCGATGGTCTGCGTCCGGTCGAGGCCAAGAGCATCGACCTCGGAGAGGTTTCGGGCGTCGCTTACTACACGGTCGAGCGTGATGGGTTTCATGTCGTCACAACCCTCGCGCAAGGCGAGGCAGGAACGCCGATCCGCGTCGTGTCTGTTCTTGCGCCGGGCCAGCGTGTGGTTCTCTCGACAGCAAATCAGCCAAGCAGGCTGGAAATCAGCCGGCAAGGCGACAGCGTCCTCGTCCGCAAGGCGAACACAGCCGTGGACTGAATCTTGGTCAACCAATTTAGCTATGGAATAAGGATGCCAAGCATGTCGACGATCCATCTCCATCGAACGACCACGTTGACCCCCGAACAGTATATCGCCGGGCTCACCGACTTCGGGCTCGGCCGCGCCAACCTCTTCGGCAATAGCGCCGACGAGTACCTCAAAGTGCATCACAAAGGTCATTCGCACGCCGACGTCACAGAGGGCTCATCCGGCATCTGGGAACGCCTGACCTACGACTGGTCCGATCCCCACCGCGTGGTGCTCACGACCACCGACTCCAACGTGTGGGGAGGCGCATCAGGTCACACGTACTCTTTCACGCGCCGTCCTGACGGTACTACCGACATTGACGTCGCTGTCGTGCGCGATGGCAAGAATTTCAAGGGGTGGGTCCTCGGTCTGGTGCTCAAGACCATCGGCAAGCGCGTTTTAAAAAGAGCCTTTGAAAATTCAGTCGATGCTATCGAGGTCCGAAGCCTCTCTTTGAAGAGCGACGTCGTTGTCGGACTGCGGCCGACCAAAGCCGCCTAGCGGCCCGGCGGTTCTAACTGGGCGAGCGCTCTTTTCAACCGCGGCGCCGCGAAATCCAGGAAGGCGCGTATTTTGATCGGCAGGAATCGGTTGGCGGCATATACAAGAGACACCGGCATCGGTGTCGGCTGGAATTCATCGAGCACGGTCGTCAAAGCTCCGCCATCCGTTAGGGCTTCCTGAAGCTGGTAGGAAAAAGCGGCCGTAATTCCGATGCCGGCACGGGCTGCGGCACAGGCAGCCTCAGCGTTTCCGACAACGAGCCGCGTCTGTACCGGGACTGCAACGATCGCCTTGTCTCTGACGAAGGTCCAGACATTGCCCGACGCAAAGCCGGCATAAATTATGCAATCATGCCCTGCCAATTCTTCCGGCGTACGCGGTGTTCCGCGAACCGCAAGATAGGCGGGACCGGCGCAGGCCAGGCGACGTGTTTCGCCGACCCGTATCGCCATCAGGCTGCTATCCGGCAACGCGCCAATGCGCACCCCAACATCGATTTGCTCCTGGACCAAACTCAGCACGCGATCCGTGGGGATCATTCTGACCTTGATATCCGGATACTCCTTGAGGAAATCGGCCATGATCGGAATGAGGATGGTTCGCCCAAGACCGAGCGGCGTTGTCACAGATAGCTCGCCTGTCGGCGCGATATATTCACCCGACGCTGAACGCTCGGCTTCGATCACGTCCGCAAGAATGCGCTTGCATGCGGCCAGATAGGAGCTGCCCGCATCGGTGAGCACCAGTTGGCGGCTCGACCGACTGAACAGCTTGGTCCGCAAATGTGACTCAAGCTCGGAGACCTTACGGCTGACCGTTGCGAGCGGCGCCTTCAATCGACGCGCCGCAGCCGACAGGCTGCCGGCCTCGACCACAGCGAGGAAGGTTGACATCGCTTCCAACCGATCCATCGAATCCTCTTCCAAAATCCGGAAGGACAGCTCTCGACTTTGCCACGCAGCTGCAAATTTCGGAAGATATAGGTTGCAAGACACCTCGTTGAATTGATCGCCAAGGCCGCGAGGGCGCCGTGGTTGACGGGAGTGAGCAAGCCGCCTTTGGTGGGCCAGCAACGAGACCCGGCGGATTTGATTCGCGTCCGAAACCCGCTAGAAGCGGCGGCTATCTAGCCCTCTTGCTTCGCGGCTCTATGGATTGCTTCGCGGAGTTTATCGTCGGGCGCGCGTTCGCGCGACCCGTTGGGCTCGCAACGACGGTGCCCGTACCGGGCGCGCTGTCTCGGCAGGCAACGATCGAACCCGGTCCAACAGAGAATGGCAGTAGTCCAGGGTCAATTCCCGATCGCCATACAAGATATGATAAATGATCGGCGCTACGACGTGGTCGATCACCTCATCGATATCGAAAGCCGCTTCGCCGCGCACTTTCGCGCGCGAAACGATGGTCGTCAGATGTTCGCGGGTAAAGCCTCCGCACTGGACCGGGTAAGATTCCCCCGAGGAAGAAAACACATCCCTGACCAGCGCCCGGCCCACCGGGGACGACATCTCCTCCATGAATTGTTCGATGAATACTCTCAGGTCCGACGCCACCGCGCCGGTGTCTTCAGGATCGGCGATCGGCCGCAACCGCTGAACGGCGACGTCCGCCAGCAGCGCTGAGAGATCACCCCACCGCCGGTAGATCGTCGACGGTGTCACGCCGGCTTCCGCGGCTATTTGTGGCACCGTGAGTTCATCGCGATTGGTGGCGGCGCTGAGACGCCTCACCGCCTCATGCACCGCGCTTTGGATCCGAGCGCTTCGTCCTCCGACACGAATGCGTTCTTTAACGGCCACACTCCTGCTCCATGCAACCTTGCCATGCCAAAACGTTAACGCAAATAATCTGCTTTAAGGCTCAGGTCTGTCTTATATAGCTAAGGCTATATATTAGCTTTAGGAGCCTCCATGCAAGCCTGCCCCGCAACTTCCCAGTGTGACGCATCCGCCAAAGCGCTCCCCAGCCAATCCCAGGGCTGGACCCGCTCCCTGGCTCCTGGCGCCATGACGTTGTTCAGTTTTGCAGCGGCAATGCTGATCGCCGGAAGCAGCGCCGCGGTCACGCCGCTTTATCGGCTCTATCAGGAGTCGCTGCATCTTACGCCGTTCTGGATCACGATCGTATTTGCGAGTTACGTCGCGAGCCTGCTTGCCGCCTTGCTCATGGTTGGCGGACTGTCCGATTACGTGGGACGCCGGCCGGTGATCCTGGCGGCGCTGCTTCTGAACGCCGCGGCGATGATCCTTTTCGCGGAGGCGGGGGACGTCGCGCAATTGATTCTGGCGCGGGTAGTCCAGGGACTTTGCGTCGGTGTCGGCACAACAGCGTTGGGCGCCGCGATCCTTGATACCAACCGCGCGCGCGGTCCTCTGCTCAACAGCGTCACCCCATTTTTGGGCATGACGGCTGGTTCGCTAGGGGCGGCAACGTTGATTACCTTCGCGCCTGACCCCCTGCACAGGGTCTACGACGTTCTGCTTGGGCTCACGGCGGTGATGATCGCGCTGCTCTGGGTGATGCCCGAAAGCATTTCGCGAAAGACCGGGGCCCTGGCCTCGCTGCGGCCGCATGTCAGCGTGCCCACTCAGTCGAGGTCTGTTCTTGCCAGGCTCACACCAGCGAACGTGGCGGCTTGGGCGCTCGGCGGCCTCTACCTCTCGCTGATGCCGACCGTGGTGGCGACTGCGATGGCTGTCCACTCGCCCTGGGTCGGTGGCGTCGTGGTGTCGGCACTGATGTTGACGGCGGCCGTCGCGGTGACGACTTTCAGGGACTGGCCGGCCCGGCGTCTGATTTTGACAGGCACCAGTACGCTGTCGCTGGGGGTGGCCGTCTCGATGTTCGGAATCCACGAGCAGCAAATCTTTGCATTGCTGGCGGGGACCGTGATCGCCGGAGTGGGGTTTGGATCAACCTTCTCGGGAACGCTGCGTACGTTGCTGCCGACGGCGGAGCCACACCAGCGGGCCGGGCTGCTTTCTGCATTCTACGTGCAGTCCTATTTGGCCTTCAGCCTGCCGGCGGTCGCGGCTGGATTGTCGGTTCCGCTGATCGGGCTTTCCACCGCCGCTTATCTTTACGGCGCCGTCGTCATCGTGCTTGCAATCATATCAATGGTGGCTTCGCTCTTTACCGATCGCTGAGGCGGCGGCGCCTCACTTAGATCGAATGCTCAGTCGTCATGGCCGGGCTCGTCCCGGCCATCCACGTCTTTCTTGCTTAAGTGCAGCAAAGACGTGGATGCCCGGCACAACGCCGGGCATGACGAGCTTCGCCAGAATGCGCTATTTTAAAGGCTGCATTCTCAGTCAGATTCTCAGGATCAGGTCTTCCTAAACCCTGATGGTGAGGAGCGCGGCAATGGCGCGCGTTCCCACTGCGCAGAGATCCTCCTCCAGGACGGAACCTGTGCCGACGCCGTCAGGATCTGCGCGGCGACCGATCGCGTGTCTTCGCGGCCCCCCGCGTCCTTTACCGGCAGACGCAGTGCCAGCGCGGGCAGGAACAAGGCGCTCGACACTTCCGCCTGCGGATTTCGCGGGCGCACATCAGCGACTCTTCTAGTACCAACGCGACGCCGCGAGAAACTGCGCCGCTACACGCTTCGACACTTGCACCACTCGGGCAGTTTTCCGAGGTTTTTGGCAGGTCCAAAAAGTGGCGGATGGACGAATTAAATGGCGGAGAGGGAGGGATTCGAACCCCCGATAGGCTTGCACCTATGCCGCATTTCGAGTGCGGTGCATTCAACCACTCTGCCACCTCTCCAGTGGTCCGGGTGGTTTGCGCCACCCGCGGTCGGGGCGTGTTCTAGGCGAGGATGGCGGGCCAGACAAGGCGCTGCAATAATATTTCCGCCACCGGCGCCTCGGTCCCATCGAAGCACCGGCGTGACGCAAGAAAGTGCGCGGAAACAAAGCGCTAGCGGGGCGGTGCTGGTTCGATCGGCGCGCGAGCGAACCAGCCAAAGCAGGAGCGGACCATGGAGCATGTGACGATTCGGGCCAACGGCGCGGCGTTCCACGTCGCGCGGACCGGGACCGGCAGGCCGCTGCTGCTGTTGCACGGCTGGCCGGAGTTCTGGCTGACCTGGCAGCCGGTGATGACACGGCTGGCCGACCGCTACACCCTGATCGCCCCTGACCTGCGCGGCTTCGGCGACAGCGACAAGCCGCAAGGCTCATTTGGCCCCGATCAGCATACCGACGACATGCTGGCGCTGCTGGACGCGCTCGGCATCGACAAGGCCGGCGTGGTCGGCCATGACGTCGGCGGCGCCGTGATGCAGCCGCTCGCCCGCAATGCGCCCGAGCGCATCGCCGGGCTGTTCTTCTTCGATTTCGTCTATCCCGGCATCGGGGCGCGGATGGCCGCGCCCGACCGGCTGAACCACATCTGGTACCAGTCGTTCCACCAGATGGAGATGGCGCCCGCGCTGGTCGGCGCCAGCCGCGAGACCTGCCGCACTTACATCGGCCATTTCCTGCACAACTGGACCCATCGCAAGGCTGCGTTCGACGACGTGATCGAGGACTTCGCGGACGCCTTCTTCAAGCCCGGCAACCTCGCCGGCGGCTTTGCGCATTATCGCGCCGCGCATGCGGCGCGGGTGAAGATGATGCAAGGCGAGGCGCCGGCACTGCCGCCGATCGTCGTGCCGACCTGCATCCGCTGGGCCGAGCACGACCCGCTGTTCCCCTATGCCTGGACCGACCGGTTGGGCGAGACCTTCTCCAATCTGGACCTCAAGATGTTTCCCGATGTCGGGCATTTCCCGCACCGCGAGGACCCCGACCGCGCGGCCGCCGAGATCGCCGGCTTCTTCGCGCGGATCAATTGGAGGTAGAAAGTGGTGGGACCGCCAGGACGCGACAAAAACTGGCGGTCCCGTGCCGCTTCTCAATATTGCAGGCCGGGAAGTGCGGCTTCGCCGGTCGGCGGGAGCGACGCCTTCACGGTAGCGAGCGGCGCCGAAACGGCAACGCGAACCAGATTTTAACCTAACCGATCAACCTTACCGCGCGATCGTCCTTACCGCGCGATCGTCGAAGCGGGCGAGGTTCAGGCGTCGGCCTTCCTGGCTTTTTTGGCCTTTTTCTCGTCCTTGTCGCCTTCGTCGTCCTTGTCGTTTTTCTCGGCCTTCTTCTCGTCCTTGCCGTTGTCCTTCTTCCGATTGGTGTAGCGGGCGTTGCCAAGCCCGGTTCCGATCGTCAGCACGCCCCAGCGCGCGACATCCTGCATGAACGGGACCTCGGCCAGCCCCTGCACCACGCCGTCATTGTGCATCACGATCGCGGTGTCATGGTCGCCAATCTGCGGGATCGCCTCGACCAGGCTCGCCGGCAGGTTGAACTTGCTGCTCTCCCAATTGCCGGGCAGGTTCTGCGCACCCTTTTCGATCGAGCCGTCCTCCTTCACGACGCCCGGGCAAGCGATGCCGATGAACGGCGCGAGCTTGAGATTCTCCTTCTCGGCCTCGCCAATCAGATCCTTCAGCATCTTCACCAACCGCTTCACCGCGCCTTCGCGCGTCGGCTCGTCATCGGCGTGGCGCCACAGCTCCGATTTCCAGACGGTCGCCTTGGAAAGGTCAGGCGCCTTCTTCCAGCGCGTCTCGACGATGCCGCAGCGGATATTGGTGCCGCCGATATCGACTGCGAGGACGCCGTCATGGGCCTCGAAGATCCACGACGGCGCCAGATGCAGGGTGCCGATCAGGCCGGCATCATCGGGATGAAAGCGTATCGGCACCAGATCGACCTTGAAGTCCTCTGATTTCAGGATGATCTCGGTGCGCGCGATCGCGAGTTCGCCGAGCCGGCTTTCGCGAAAGCCGCCGCCGACCACGATGCGCTCGGTCTTGGCCCAGGCCTTGGTCTTGAGGAAGCGCCGCGTCACATAGGCGAGCTCCTGGGCATACTCCTCGATCGCGCTATGCACGACCGCGGAGGCCTCGGTGTCGTCGCCGACCAGCAACTCATCAAGCTTCTTCTTGCTGATCTTGTCCGACGGCCCGTCGCCGAACGGATCCTCGTCCGACTTGCGCAGCGGCTTGCGCCAGCGGTCAAGGATCTTGCGGAAGGCGCCCTTGGAGGCGCGATCGCCGACAAAGCCCTCGTCGTCCTTCAGCTCGATGTTGAAGCTGTCGATGTCGACGGATGGCAGCCGCGCGGCACCATGGTGCGCGATGCCCGTGGTCAATCCAGCGTCGTCAGCCATTCGCTGTTACCCTGCCCGCTCGAGGTTCCCACCACCAACGGCGGGAAACTCAAATGGTTGCGTCCCGCACCGGCGGCGCTTGGGCCGTCATTCGATGGACGAAATTGCGACGGACGAAATTGCCGGTGAAGCCGGCTTTGGCGACCGCGATCGCACGCGGCGGGCGTTCTTGCGGGTGCCGGGCCAGCCGCCCCTTGGCCATCGGCCGGGGCGCCAGACCGCGGCCCAAGCGCAGGCTTGAGCTGCCGATCCGGGCCAAAACGCCGCCAAACCGTTCATTTTTGGCCGGTTTTTACCCTGCTTTACCTTGACTCTCCGCGGGTAGCGGCTATAAGTCCGCTCCATCCGGCGCGGGGATTTCTCGCGCCGATTGTTTTCGCGCGGACCATTTGGGAATTCATTCCCTTCGCGCGAAACACATAACCCATAGCGACTGAACAAAAAGCCGACCCGGGCGATCCGTCCGAGGCCGGGATCGAACACGAAGGAATCAAACGATGTTCGCAGTCATCAAAACCGGCGGCCGGCAATACCGTGTCGTTCCGAATGATGTACTCGAGATAGGCAAGATCGCCGGCGATGTCGGCACGATCGTGCAGCTAGGCGAAGTTCTGGTGCTCGGCGGTGACACGCCGGTGCTGGGAACGCCCACCGTGGCAGGCGCCACCGTTGCGGCCGAAGTGCTGCAGCACAAGCGCGGCGCCAAGGTGATCGCGTTCAAGAAGCGTCGCCGCAAGAATTCACGCCGCAAGCGCGGCTATCGCGACGAGCTCACGGTGCTTCGCATCACCGAGATCCTCGCCGATAACGCCAAGCCGACCGTCGGCCCGCGGCCGAAGCGGGAAAAGGTCGCAGCGCCCGCCGATGGCGAGGACGCAGCGCCGAAGGCGGCCAAGAAGAAGGCGCCCGCAAAGGCGCCGGCCGCGAAAAAGGCTCCGGCCAAGAAGGCCGCAGCGAAGAGCGAGAAGAAGTGATCGTCGCGCTTCGAGATGTGAAGCGTGACAAAACGTGAAATGATTCCGTCAAGGAATTGATCTAGAGATCAAAGCGAAGTCGGAGACGAGCTATGGCTCACAAAAAAGCAGGCGGTTCATCGCGCAACGGACGTGATTCCAAGGGCAAGCGCCTTGGCATCAAGGCGTTCGGTGGCGAGCGCGTAATCCCCGGAAACATCATCGCGCGCCAGCGCGGCACCACCTGGCATCCTGGCCTTAATGTCGGCATGGGCACTGATCATACTCTCTTCGCCAAGGTCGAGGGTCATGTCGAGTTCCGTGCCAAAGCCAATGGCCGCACATTCATATCGGTTATTCCGATGGCAGAGGCGGCCGAGTAGACGGTGGACACACATGAGTCCGCTGGGTCCTGTTGAACCGGCGGAGTCGCAAAGGGCTCCAAGGGGAGGCGGGATGACCGGCCTCCCCTTTTTGTTGCGCGCGATCCGGTTCGACCGCGCGTGACGTTCCAAGCGTTGCGTACCGATTTTCGCATCACAGGAGCTCGACATGTTGCAGGACATCCCGACGCCGACCTTGCGCGAGGCAAGAGCTTGCGTCCTCGAGACCGAACGGCTGACATTGCGCAAGCCGACGCTCGCGGACGTAAAAGCAATCGCACGCCTCGCCAATGACCGCCGCATCGCGGAGAACACCCGCCGCCTGCCGCATCCCTATACCCAGGACGACGCCATCGACTTCGTGCGCGCACTCGGCGCAGGCGGCCGCGAAACGGTTTTCCTGATCGAGAACAATCACACGCCGATCGGCATGGTCGGCATTGACTGGCGCGAGGAGACATCAGCCGAACTCGGCTACTGGCTCGGCGTCGACCATTGGGGCCAGGGCTTCGGCACCGAGGCCGCGCGCGCGGTGATCGATTACTTCTTCGAGGAATTCAGTCTCGACCAGCTGATTGCGGGCGCCCGCGTCGTCAACCCGTCGTCGCGCAACATCCTCGAGAAGTGCGGCTTCCAGTGGGGCGGCGTCGAGCTGCACCGCTTCGAAGCGCTGGGCTCATCGAGCCCGGTCGACTGCTTCCGCCTGTCGCGCGGCGTCTGGGCGTCGCTGAAGAGCTGGAACAACTCGACCCGGCGGGAGAGCTGAGTCCTCACCCTCTCCCACCTGGCAGGGCAATGGCATTTGGAATGAACCGATTCTTCCGCGCCGTCATGGCCGGGCTTGTCCCGGTCATCCACGTCTTTTCTTCGCGTGGAAACTAAGACGTGGATGCCCGGGACAAGCCCGGGCATGACGAGTTTGTGGGAACTCCGATCGCCTCAAACTGCCATATGCGATTGCCCTACCCCACCAGGGGAGGGTGAGCCCTACGCCGGCGGATTGACCGACGAGTCCGCGCGTCCGAGCTGCTGCTCGCGCACGAAGATATAGAGGCCGGCCGCGATGATGATCGCGGCGCCGACGATCGTGGCCCAGGACGGCACGTCGCCGAACACCACGAAGCCGAAGATCACCGCCCAGACGATCATCGAATACTGGTACGGCACCACCACGCTCGCCGGCGCGAGCTTCAGCGACCGATTCACGCAGAGCAGCGCCGCAACCGAGATGATGCCGGCGGTGAAGAACAGCACAAGGCTGCCGGCTGATGGCGTCACCCAGCCGATCGGCGAGAGCACGAGGCCCAGAATGAAGGTGCCGCCGAATTGCGATGTCGCCAGCACGATATCGGGCGTTGCGCGCAGCGATCGCGTGATCAGCATCAGCACCGCAAACGACAGGCTGCCGCCAAGCGCGATCATCGCCGGCCAGCTAATGGTCTGCGCCGACGGCCGAAGCGCAATCAACACCCCGCAGAAGCCGATCAGGATCGCGGTCCAGCGCCGCCAGCCGATGTGCTCGCCGAGCACGAGACCCGACATCGCGGTGACGAAGATCGGTCCGGCCAGATAGTAGGTGATGACGTCGGCGAGCGGCAGATAGACGGTCGCCAGGAAGAACGCCGCGACCTCCAGCGTCGACAGCGTGACGCGCAGCAATTGCAGCCACGGGCGCTCCAGATGCAGGAAATCCGCGCGCTGCTTCCACACGATCGGCAGCAGCACGAGCAGCGCCGCGCAGGCGCGCAGCCACAGCAATTGCCCGACCGAATAGGTGGCGACGATGAATTTGCCCATCGCATCGCCGAACGAGAACATGAAGATCGACAGCAGCATCAAGCCGATGCCGGCGAGCCGCGCCGATCGATCGTCGTAGGAGGACAGTTTTGCGAACAGGCTCATGAATCGACTTGCGCTTTTGTTCCCGAGTCGTCCGGTTTTAAAGACGTGGATGCCCGGGACAAGCCCGGGCATGACGAATTGAACGGATTGCCGCACCTGCGTCGCTGCGATACCGGTAGCTCATCCCGGCAACAAAAAGAGCAGGAAACGCCGCATGAGCGAATTCGACCCCACCCAGCATCGCATGGTCCCCGCGCAGCGCTGGTTCGAGGATTTCGTACTCGGCGAGCGCTTCGTGATTCCGAGCCGGACCCAGACCTCGGCCGTGTTCGCCGCATTCCAGACCGCGAGCGGCGACACCCATCCGATCCATTACGATGTCGAGTATTGCCGCACGCGCGGCATGCCGGACCTGCTCGCCCACGGCTTCCAGACCCTGGTGCACACCGCGCCCGGGGCAGGGCTGTTTCCTTATGTTGTCGAGGAGTCGCTGATCGGCTTCCTGGAACAGTCGAGCAAGTTCCTGAAGCCGGTTTATGCCGGCGACACGGTCTACCCCGCGCTGGAAGTGATCGAGCTGTCACCCGGCCGGACCACTGGCGTCGTGACGCTGCGCTCGACCGTGCACAACCAGCGCCGCGAGCTGGTGCTGGAGGGGATGCAGAAATTCCTGGTGCGGCGCCGGCCGGCCTGAAGCATGGTCCGGAAAACTGTGACGCGGTTTTCCGAACGGTCATGCTCAAACAACAGGTCAAAGCGCGATAACCGCGCTTTGACCGCCAGGGCCGCAAAAAGGCCCGAAAATTAAGGCTTTTCGCCGAAGTCAGGGCCTTTCCGGGTTGCCGCCGCGGCCACCCTGCCCTAACTAGTACGGATCATGAAATTCCTCGATGAAGCCAAGGTTTATATTCGCTCGGGCGACGGCGGCAACGGCTGCGTCGCGTTCCGGCGCGAGAAGTTCATCGAGTTCGGCGGTCCGTCCGGCGGCAATGGCGGCCGCGGCGGCGACGTCATCATCGAGTCCGTCGACGGACTGAACACGCTGATCGACTACCGCTACCAACAGCACTTCAAGGCGCAGAAGGGCACCAATGGCATGGGCAAGGACCGCCATGGCGCCAACGGCAAGCCGATCGTGCTGAAGGTGCCCGTCGGCACCCAGGTGTTCGACGAGGACCGCGAGACGCTGCTGCACGATTTCACCCAACTCGGCGAGACCTTCGTGCTGGCCAAGGGCGGCAATGGCGGCTTCGGCAACGCGCATTTCAAATCCTCCACCAACCGCGCGCCGCGCAACGCCAATCCCGGCGCGCCGGGTGAGGAGCGCTGGATCTGGCTGCGGCTGAAGCTGATCGCCGATGCCGGCCTGGTCGGGTTGCCCAACGCCGGCAAGTCGACCTTCCTGTCGGTGGTCAGCGCGGCACGGCCGAAGATCGCCGACTATCCTTTCACCACGCTGCACCCGCAGCTCGGCGTGGTGAATTTCGGCGGCCGTGAGTTCGTGCTCGCCGACATCCCCGGTCTGATCGAAGGCGCACATGAAGGCGCCGGCCTCGGCGACCGCTTCCTCGGCCATGTCGAGCGCTGCCGCGTGCTGTTGCATCTGGTCGATGCGACCTGCGAACATGCCGGCAAGGCCTACAAAACGGTGCGCACCGAGCTCGAAGCCTATGAAGGCCAACTCGCCGACAAGATCGAGATCGTCGCGCTCAACAAGATCGACGCGGTCACATCCGACGAGCTGAAGAAGCAGAAGGACCGCCTCAGGCGGGCGGCGAAAAAGACGCCGCTGCTGCTCTCAGGCGCGACCGGCGAAGGCGTGCCGGATGCATTGCGCGCGCTGGTCGAGGTGATCGGCGAAGCACCGGTGTCCAACAAGGCCAAGGCTCAGGCGGAGCCGTGGGCGACGCCGCTGCCGCAGGGTTGAACGGCACATCGATCTCCCAAGCCACATCGTGGCGCGTATTGCTTCCACCTTCCTGCCAGACCGAACCCATGAAACGCCCCGCGCTCAAGAACTTTCGCCGCATCGTCGTCAAGGTCGGCTCGTCGCTGCTGGTCGACTCGCAGGCCGGCGAAGTCCGCGCGTCCTGGCTCGCCGCGCTGGTCGACGATATCGCGAAGCTCCACAAGCGAGGCTGCGAGGTCATGGTGGTGTCGTCGGGCTCGATCGCGCTCGGCCGCAGCCGCCTGAAGCTGCCGCGCGGCCCGCTGAAGCTCGAAGAGAGCCAGGCTGCGGCCGCGGTCGGCCAGATCGCGCTGGCGCGGACCTGGTCGGAGGTGCTCGGCCATCATGGCATCGGCGCCGGGCAGATCCTCGTGACGCTGCAGGACACCGAAGAGCGCCGCCGCTACCTCAATGCGCGCTCGACCATCGCAAAGCTGCTCGAATGGCGCGCGGTGCCCGTGATCAACGAGAACGACACGGTCGCGACCACCGAAATCCGCTACGGCGACAATGATCGTCTCGCCGCCCGCGTCGCTACCATGACGAGCGCGGATCTGTTGATCCTGCTGTCCGACATCGACGGCCTCTACACCGCGCCGCCCGCGGTCGATCCCAACGCCAAGCTGATCCCGGTGGTCGAGAGCATCACCTCGGAGATCGAGGGGATGGCCGGCTCAGCTGGGTCCGAGCTGTCGCGCGGCGGCATGACCACCAAGATCGAGGCCGCGAAGATCGCGACCACATCAGGCACCCATATGCTGATCGCCTCCGGCAAGATCGAGCATCCGTTGCAGGCAATCGCCGATGGCGGCCGTTGCACCTGGTTCCTGACCCCGGCCAATCCCGTCACCGCGCGAAAGCGCTGGATTGCGGGCTCGCTCGAGCCGAAGGGCACGCTGACCATCGATGCTGGCGCCGTGGCAGCGCTGCGGGCCGGCAAAAGCCTGCTGCCGGCGGGCGTGATCCGGGTCGACGGCCAATTCGCCCGCGGCGACGCTGTGGTGGTGCGCGGCCCGGACACCCATGAGATCGGCCGCGGTCTGGTCGCCTACGACGCCGAGAATGCCGAGAAGATCATGGGCCGTTCCTCTCCGGACGTGATGACGATTCTGGGCATCAGCGGCCGGTCCGAGATGATCCATCGCGACGACCTCGTGATCGGCCCGGCCGGGACGATCCCGGCCAAGTAGGCCCAAATAGCCTACCGGGCCGACGGCCCTGGGTGCGGCCGCCCACCTGCCATGCCGGTTCCGCGCCTCGCCACCCCTCAATTGCCATGCTAGAACATGGTCTTAATCCAAAGCTGGGACTTCCATGAGCGCGCCCCTGAAGGCGATCGACGGCAACGCCGATCTCACCGCCCTGATGACCGACCTCGCCGCAAAGGCGCGCGCTGCCGCGCGCGTGCTGGCGCTGGCGCCGCCGGAGCAGAAGGACCGGGCGCTCGCCGCGATCGAACGCGCGATCCGCGCCAACGCGCCGGCCATTCTCGCCGCCAATGCCGAGGACGTCGCCGAGGCCCGCGCGGGCGGCACCACCTCAGCCTTCCTCGATCGTCTGACGCTGACCCAGGTCCGCGTCGACGGCATGGCCGACGGCGTTGCGACGGTGCGCGAGATCGCCGATCCGGTCGGCACCGTTACCGAAAGCTGGCAGCGGCCGAACGGCATGACGATCGAACGCGTGCGCGTGCCGCTCGGCGTGATCGGCGTGATCTTCGAGAGCCGCCCCAACGTCGCGGCCGATGCCGGCGTGCTGTGCCTGAAGGCCGGCAACGCGGTGCTGCTGCGCGGCGGCTCGGACAGCTTCCGCTCCTGCCGCGCGATCCATGACTGCCTCGTGCAGGGCCTGCGCGAAGCCGGCCTGCCGGAAGCCGCCATCACGCTGGTGCCGACGCGCGATCGCGCAGCCGTCGGCCTGATGCTGTCGGGTCTCAATGGCGGCATCGACGTGATCGTGCCGCGCGGCGGCAAGAGCCTGGTTGCGCGCGTCGAGGCGGAAGCGCGCGTGCCTGTATTTGCGCATCTCGAAGGCGTCAACCACGTCTATGTCGACGGCAGCGCCGATCTCGACATGGCAAAATCGATCGTGCTGAACGCCAAGATGCGCCGCACCGGCGTCTGCGGCGCTGCGGAAGCACTGCTGGTCGACCGGGCGGGTGCAGCGACCAGCCTGAAGCCGCTGGTCGAGATGCTGCTCGATGCCGGCTGCGAGGTACGCGGCGACGATACCGTGCAGAAGGTCGATGCGCGCGTGAAGCCTGCAACCGATGACGACTGGGGCACAGAATATCTCGATGCGGTCATCGCGGCGCGCGTCGTCGACGGCGTCGACGGAGCGATCGCCTACATCCAGAACCACGGCTCGCATCACACCGATTCGATCGTGGCCAGGGACGCGAAGGCTGCCGAGAAATTCATGAGCGAAGTCGATTCGGCGATCGTGCTGCACAACGCCTCGACCCAGTTCGCCGACGGCGGCGAGTTCGGCTTCGGCGCGGAGATCGGAATTGCCACCGGCAAATTCCACGCCCGCGGACCGGTCGGCGCCGAGCAGCTGACCAGCTTCAAGTACCGCGTCCACGGCACCGGGCAGACACGGCCGTGATCATTTTCGCACGCGCACGGTAGACCCTTGCAGCAAGCTTCCACCGTGCCGTTATCCGCAGCCCAGGTGCTTCCGTTCTATACCAACGGCATGCGCATCGGGCTGCTTGGCGGTTCGTTCAATCCGCCGCACGCCGCGCATCGCGCCATCAGCCAGTTCGCGCTTAAGCGCCTGCAGCTCGACCGCGTGTGGTGGCTGCTGACGCCGGGCAATCCGCTGAAGAACCATGACGGCCTGCATGCGCTCGCCGAGCGCGCGGCGGCCGCTCGTCGCGTTGCCGACGATCCGCGCATCGACATCAGCTGTCTCGAAGCTGTCATCGGTGTCCGCTACACTGTTGACACGATCATTCACTTGCGCCGCCGTGTCTCCGGCGTGCACTTCGTCTGGATCATGGGCGCCGACAATCTCGCGCAATTTCATCGCTGGAAAGATTGGCGGCGCATCGCCTCCGATGTGCCGATTGCCGTGATCGACCGACCGCCCCAGAGTTTCCGCGCCCTTGCCGCACCGGCGGCACAGGCGCTCATGCGCTATCGCTTGCCCGAAAATCAGGCGACACGGCTGGCCGATCAGCAGGCCCCGGCCTGGGTGTTCCTGACAGGAATGAAATCCAATCTGTCTTCGACCGGACTGCGGAACCCGGACGGGAGCTGGAGGACGGTGTGAAGCGCAAAAGGGTTACTGGAATATTGAAACCATTAACCCCACATGCGTAATATGGTGCGTGGGGCCGAGGATTCGGCACCCGCGATACAGTGAAAGGAATGGTCCCTGGCCACATCTGTATTGTCCAAGTCTGTTTTACCCAAGGTTCCAAAGACTGCGCGTAAAACATCGACGAAAACCGCGGCCTTGCAGGCGCAACCGGACGCCGACAAACCGGATGCCAACAAGACGCTGAGCCTGATCCTCTCCCGCCTCGAGGATATGAAGGCGGAAGAGACGGTCACCATCGACCTTCGCGGCAAATCCGCATATTCCGACTACATGATCGTCACCACCGGCCGGGCCAACCGGCACGTTGGCGCGATCGCGGAAAATGTGACGAAGAGCCTCAAGGAAAACGGGGTCAAGAACATCCACGTCGAGGGCTTGCCCAATTGCGACTGGGTGCTGATCGATTCCGGCGAGGTGATCGTGCACGTGTTCAGACCCGAAGTGCGCGAGTTCTACAATCTCGAGCGCTTGTGGACTCAGAACCCGGCGGTCGCGGCGGTCTAAGGCGGATCGAAGCCGATGCGAATCGGCTGCAGCGCATGTAGCTTGCACGCGCGCTCCTAGCGCGCGAGCCGTGGATTTGACGCGCTTTCTGCGGCAAACCGGCTCCACTTTGCCGGAAAACGCTTTCATGCGCCTCGCCGTGATCTGCATCGGCCGACTGAAACAGGGCCCTGAACGGGAGCTCGCCGAGCGTTATCGCGAGCGCTTCGAGAATATCGGCCGCAAGCTCGGGTTTCGCGGCCTCGACGTTCATGAGATCGCGGAAAGCCGTGCGCGCGACACGCCCGCGCGCATCGCGGAAGAAGCCGCGGCGATCTCGGCGCTGCTGCCTGAAAAGCACATGCTGGTCGCGCTCGACGAACGCGGCAAGAGCATCGACAGTGCAAGCTTTGCGCAGCAGCTCGGCCGCTGGCGCGACGAGGGATCGGCGCATACTGTCTTCGTGATCGGCGGCGCCGACGGACTTTCGCCTGAATTGCAGCGCAAGGCTTCACTGCGTATTGCATTCGGCTCCGCGACCTGGCCGCACCAAATGGTCCGCGTCATGCTTCTGGAACAGATTTATCGGGCCGCAACCATTTTGGCCGGCCACCCCTATCATCGCGCCTGAGGCGCGGTGACGGACAGTCGAAAGCGCTGAACTCACGCGAATGCAGCACAAGCGGGACACAGCTTCGTATCTGGCTTCGTATCTCGGCACCGCGCGCCGCCGCTGGCTGCCGGCATCGCTGCCTTTGTCGATCGCCGTGTTCGCCGCCTATCCGCCGGCTGCGGCGCATGCGCAGGCGACACCATCAGCGCAACAGTCGGCGCCGCCGGCACAGCAGGCGGCGACGGCCGAGACGTCGCCCGATGCCATCAAGCAGCGCGAGCAGGAGCTCGACGCCGCTCGCGAACAGCAGCGCAAGGCGACCGAGCTGCAGGAGAAGCTCAAGGCCGACATCGCCGCGATCGGCCAGGACCGCAGCAAGCTCAATCAGCAGCTGATCGACATTGCAGGCCAGGTGCGCGGCGTCGAGACGCGGATCGCGGACAACGAGGCACGGTTGCTGGCGCTCGACGGCCGCGAGCGCGAAATCCGCAGCTCGCTCGATTCACGCCGTTCCGAGGTGATCGAGGTGCTGGCTGCGCTGCAGCGCGCCGGGCGGCGCACGCCGCCGGCGCTGCTGGTGCGGCCCGAGGACGCGCTGCAATCGCTACGCACCGCGATGCTGCTTGGCGCCGTGGTGCCGGAACTGCGCGTCCGCGCCGAGAAGCTTGCGGCCGATCTCGGCGAACTGGTCGCGCTGCGCAAGACGATCTCGACCGAACGCGATGCGCTGGCGCAGGACCGCGACAAGCTGAAGGAAGACCAGACCCGCCTGGCGGCGCTGGTCGACGAACGGCAGCGGCAGCAGAGCGCGGCCGAAAAGGACATGGAGGCCGAGGGCGCCCGCGCCATCGCGCTGTCCAAGCAGGCCGACAGTCTGCAGAGCCTGATCGCCAAGATGGAGCAGGATCTCAAGAGCGCGGCCAAGGCTGCCGCCACGGCCAGCCTCCAGGGGGCGCCGGCGACGGTCAATGGCAAGCCGAATCTGGGGGCCCTGAAGGACCCTGCCCGCATGAGTCCGGCGGTCGCCTTCGCCTCGGCCAAAGGCCTGTTCTCCTATCCCGTGAATGGCACCAAGATTCGCGAATTTGGCGGTTCCGACGGCGCGGGGGGCGTACAAAAAGGCATTTCTTTGGCGGCCAAGCCGGGCGCGCAGGTCACAACCCCGTGTGACGGCTGGGTTGTTTACGCTGGTCCTTTCCGCAGCTATGGACAACTCTTGATCCTCAATGCCGGGGGCGGGTATCATGTCCTGATCGCCGGGATGGAGCGTATTTCGGTAAACATCGGCCAGTTTGTACTTACGGGGGAGCCGGTTGCGACCATGGGGTCGACGTCCCAAGTTGCATCCATTCTCGCGACCAATGCGAGCCAGCCAGTGCTCTATGTCGAGTTCCGGAAAGACGGCACTCCAATCGATCCAGGTCCATGGTGGGCCGCAAATGAAGGCGAAAAGGTTCGCGGATGATGCGCAAGACTTCGGTAATTCTCCTTAGCGCCGCCACCGGCGCGGCCCTGACGCTTTTCGTCACGCAGCCCCGCGCTGTGCTGATGGGATCGAGCGCGCGCGCCGCGACGTCGGACACCTATCGCCAGCTCAACCTGTTCGGCGACGTGTTCGAGCGCGTGCGCAGCGACTATGTCGAGAAGCCCGACGACTCGAAGCTGGTCGAATCCGCGATCTCGGGCATGCTGTCCGGCCTCGACCCGCATTCGAGCTACATGGATGCCAAGAGCTTCCGCGACATGCAGGTGCAGACCCGCGGCGAGTTCGGCGGCCTCGGCATCGAGGTCACAATGGAAGACGGTCTGATCAAGGTCGTCTCGCCGATCGATGACACCCCGGCTTCGAAGGCTGGCGTCATGGCCAACGACATCATCACCAATCTGGACGACGAGGCCGTGCAGGGCCTGACGCTGAACCAGGCCGTCGAGAAGATGCGCGGTCCTGTCAACACCAAGATCAAGCTCAAGATCATCCGCAAGGGCCAGGACAATCCGATCGACATCACGCTGGTGCGCGACAACATCCGCGTCCGCTCGGTGCGCGCGCGCGTCGAGGCCGACGACATCGCCTACATTCGCATCACCACTTTCAACGAGCAGACCACCGAAGGCCTGAAGAAGGAGATGACCAATTTGCAGGGCCAGATCGGCGACAAGCTGAAGGGCTACGTCATCGACCTCAGAAACAATCCCGGCGGCCTGCTTGAAGAAGCGGTCACCGTGTCCGACTCCTTCCTGGAGCGTGGCGAGATCGTCTCGACCCGCGGCCGCAATGCCGAGGAAACCCAGCGTCGTGCCGCCCATCCGGGTGACCTGGCCAAGGGCAAGCCGGTCATCGTGCTGATCAACGGCGGCTCGGCGTCGGCCTCCGAAATCGTCGCCGGTGCGCTGCAGGACCACAAGCGTGCGACGCTGGTCGGCACCCGCTCGTTCGGCAAGGGTTCGGTGCAGACCATCATCCCGCTCGGCTCAGGCAATGGCGCGCTGCGCCTGACCACCGCGCGCTACTACACTCCGTCGGGCAAATCGATCCAGGCCAAGGGCATCGTGCCCGATATCGAGGTGCTGCAGGACGTGCCGGATGAGTTGAAGGCGCGCACCGACACCAAGGGCGAAGCCTCGCTGCGCGGCCACTTGAAGACGAACGACGGCGACGAGAAGACCGGCTCGCAGTCCTATGTGCCGCCGGACGCCAAGGACGACAAGGCGCTGAAGATGGCCGACGACCTGCTGCATGGCATCAAGTCGACCTCGAGTGCGACGCCGACACCGGCAGCCCCCGGCGACAAGGCCGCGGTCGACAAGCCGGGCAACAAGGCCGCGAACTGATCCATCCAATCGATTCGGTGAAAAGGGCGGCCCTCGGGCCGCCCTTTCTGCTTTCGGCGTCCACCCCCACCGTGCTTTGACGGGGAGGCCGGTGCGCGGGAATGCACCGCATCGTGCTATCGTTCGCGCTGTTGATTCGGGGAGGGTCATGGCAGAAGCGGCCGACGAACTGAGCACGCCGCTTGGGCAGAAGACGGTGAGCAGGATGCGCCGTTTCCGCCTGCCATTCACGGCGATGCAAGCGCTCGCCGTGCTGCTGGGGCTGGTGCTGGTCGGTTTCGTCGGCGTCGCGCTGTTCAACGACAACCCGCTCGGCGGCGAACCGATCGCCCGTATCGCACTCCGTAACCCAGCGCCCGCAGCCGCCGACGACAAGCACGCCCCGGCCGAACCGGCGGTCAAATCCGCTGCCAAGACGCCGGCCGCAGCCAGCGATGCCAAGACCGTCACCATCATCGACGGCTCCAGCGGCAAGCGCCAGGACGTGGTAATCGGCGCCGGCGATCCGGCTGAGAAGGCGGATGGCGATGCGCCGCCGCTCGCGATGACCGGCATCGACCCGCGTCTGCTGGAAAAGTCGCGCTACGGCATGATCCCGGTGGTCGCCGACGGCCTGAAGCCGTTCACGGTCTATGCGGCCGAAGCCGACCGCGCCAAGGCAGCCCGGATGCCCGTGGTCGCCATCGTGGTCGCGGGGCTCGGCGTTGGCGCCGCCAAGACCGCCGACGCCATCATGAAGCTGCCGCCGGCCGTAACGCTGGCCTTCACGCCCTACGGCGCCGACCCCGGCAAGTTTGCGGAACGCGCCCGGACGCAGCGCCACGAGATCCTGCTGCAGATCCCGATGGAGCCGTTCGACTATCCCGACAACGATCCGGGCCCGCAGACCCTGCTGACCACATTGAGCAGCGAACAGAACCTCGACCGCTTCTACTGGCACCTGAGCCGCCTGCAGGGCTATGCCGGAATCGCCAATTTCATGGGTGCCCGCTTCGTCGCGACCGATCCCGTGATGCAGCCCATCGTCCGCGAAGCGGCCAAGCGCGGCTTGAGCTATTTCGACGACGGTTCCACCCCACGCAGCGTCGCGCAGACCCTCTCCGCAGGCCAGTCGCTGCCGTTCGCCAAGGCGGATTTCGCCATCGACGCGGTGCCGACGTCAGCGGAAATCGACCGCGCACTGGTCAAGCTGGAAACCATCGCCAAGGAGCGCGGCACGGCTGTGGGCGTCGCCTCGGCGCTGCCGGTCTCGATCGAGCGGCTCGGCGCCTGGCTCAAGACATTGGACTCCAAGGGCATCATGCTTGTGCCATTGACAACGGCGATGCTCAAATCAAAATCGGGCTAAAGATCAATCCGTTGGTGCGGCTGGAGACCTTGCCGGGGGGCCGGGTCGGGCGGCTCCAAAGAAACTGAGGTAGCGGCAGCATGGCACGTTATGAAGACCTGCCCTATCGAACCTGCGTCGGCATCATGCTGCTGAATACGGCCGGGCTGGTCTTCATCGGACGCCGCGCCGGCGGCATCGAGCATGTCGACGACGCGCATGTCTGGCAGATGCCGCAAGGCGGCGTCGATCCCGGCGAGGATACGTTTCAGGCCGCCAGGCGCGAGCTCTATGAGGAGACCAGCATCAAGTCCGTGGAGAAGCTCGGCGAGGTCCCGGACTGGCTGATCTATGATATCCCGCGCACCGTCGCGGGCCGCGCCTGGAAGGGCCGCTATCGCGGCCAGCGGCAAAAGTGGTTCGCGTTGCGCTTCACCGGCGACGAGAACGAGATCAACGTCGCCAACCCCGGCGGCGGCCACAAGGCCGAGTTCATCACCTGGCGCTGGGAGCCGATGAAGAATCTGCCGGAGCTGATTGTGCCGTTCAAGCGCCCGGTCTATGAGCGCGTCGTGAAGGAATTCGCCGGTCTGGCGGCCAAGTGAACGGCTAAAGCGCGATGAGATTGGGTTGAATCGCCATCGCGCTTTAGCTCATTGTTTGAGCATGATCTTTTCGGAAAACCGCTTCACACTTTTCCGGATCATGCTCTAACTCATCGCACGACGTACCCACCGAGATGTCATCACATAAGCCCTATCGCCCCAACGTGGGCATCGCGCTGTTCAACGCCGACGGACGCGTGCTGATCGGCCACCGGATCAAGAACGACGGTCCGGAGATCGTGCTGCCCGGCCTCGAATGGCAGATGCCGCAAGGCGGCATCGACGCGGGCGAGCATCCGCGTCAGGCCGTGATGCGCGAATTATGGGAAGAGACCGGAGCGGTCAGCGCCGATTATCTCGGCGAGACCGACTGGATGACCTACGAATTCCCTGCCTATGACGGTCCGGCATCGCACCGGCTCGCCAAGTTCCGCGGCCAGCGCCAGAAATGGTTTGCGCTGCGCTTCACCGGACACGACGACGACATCGATCCGTTGACGCCGCGCAACGGCCAGCCAGCGGAATTCGATCAATGGCGCTGGGAGCGCCTCGACCGCGTCGCCGACCTGGTGGTGCCGTTCCGGCGCGATGTCTATCGCGCGGTCGCGACCCGATTTGTGAAGTTTGCCGGCTGATCCTGCCCGCTCACCGGGCCAAGGCGCGATCGCTGGTCAGCAACCGCGCCCTAGTGCATAGCAGTCGCGTTGAGTTCGTGCTGGATGCTCTTGAAGTGATCGAGCCGCTCGATCGCATGGTCGAGCTCGGAGCCTTCCTTCTCGGAGAGCTTCTCCTGCATCTCGTTGATCGTCTCGGCGAACTTCGCCCGGTCGAGCTCCGCAATCGCGGTCGCGACGTCGGCGAGCACGGTGAGGCCCTTGTCCGACACCTCGGCAAGGCC
Source organism: Bradyrhizobium sp. I1.14.4 (assembly GCF_050435825.1). Taxonomy (NCBI): domain Bacteria; kingdom Pseudomonadati; phylum Pseudomonadota; class Alphaproteobacteria; order Hyphomicrobiales; family Nitrobacteraceae; genus Bradyrhizobium; species Bradyrhizobium sp. I1.14.4. The sequence continues at coordinate 61,110 of NZ_JBNDLA010000017.1, forward strand.
GCCGAGCACGATCACCTTCTCGCGCTTGCCTGCGGCCGTGATCGTCAGGATACCCGGACGAACCGTGGCGACGACGGGAGCGTGTCCGGCGAGCACACCGAAATCACCCTCCACACCGGGGACGTCAACCTGATCGACCTCGCCGGAGAAGGCGAGCTTTTCGGGAGAGACGAGATCGAAGTGGAAGGTGGCCATGGTCTTTCCGTTCTTTGCGCTGTCACCCGCGGGCGCGACCCGCGGGTCCATCAGTCAAAATAACTTCTCGTGCGATGGATCGCCGGATCAAGTCCGGCGATGACGACATCCCAAAGCTTAGGCCGCTTCGGCGGCGAGCTTCTTGCCCTTCTCGACGGCTTCGTCGATGGTACCGACCATGTAGAACGCCGCTTCCGGCAGGTGGTCGTACTTGCCCTGGCAGAGGTCGCGGAAGCCCTTGATGGTGTCGGCGAGGTCGACGAACTTGCCCGGCGAACCCGTGAACACTTCAGCCACGTGGAAGGGCTGCGACAGGAAACGCTCGACCTTGCGGGCGCGTGCCACCGTCAGCTTGTCCTCTTCCGACAGCTCGTCCATGCCGAGAATGGCGATGATGTCCTGCAGCGACTTGTAGCGCTGCAGAATCTGCTGGACCATGCGCGCGGTGTTGTAGTGCTCCTCGCCGACGACGAGCGCCGACAGCATGCGCGAGGTCGAGTCGAGCGGGTCCACCGCCGGATAGATGCCCTTTTCCGAGATCGCGCGCGACAGCACCGTGGTGGCGTCCAAGTGCGCGAACGAGGTGGCGGGCGCCGGGTCGGTCAAATCGTCGGCCGGCACGTAGATCGCCTGCACCGAAGTGATCGAGCCCTTCTGGGTGGTGGTGATGCGCTCCTGCAGTGCGCCCATGTCGGTCGCGAGCGTCGGCTGATAACCCACCGCCGAAGGAATGCGGCCGAGCAGCGCCGACACTTCCGAGCCCGCCTGGGTGAAGCGGAAGATGTTGTCGACGAAGAACAGCACGTCCTGGCCCTGGTCGCGGAAGTGCTCGGCGACCGTCAGACCGGTGAGGCCGACGCGGGCGCGGGCGCCCGGCGGCTCGTTCATCTGGCCGAACACCAGCGCACACTTCGACTTCACGCTCGGATCCGGATTGTGCGGATCGGCGTTGACCTTCGATTCGATGAACTCGTGATAGAGGTCGTTGCCTTCGCGGGTCCGCTCGCCGACGCCGGCGAACACGGAGTAACCACCGTGCGCCTTCGCGACGTTGTTGATCAGCTCCTGAATCAGCACCGTCTTGCCGACGCCGGCGCCGCCGAACAGGCCGATCTTGCCGCCCTTGGCGTACGGAGCAAGAAGATCGACGACCTTGATGCCGGTGACGAGGATTTCGGCTTCGGTCGACTGGTCGGTGTAGCTCGGCGCTTCCTGATGGATGGCGCGCAGGCCTTCAGACTTGATCGGGCCGGCTTCGTCGATCGGCTCGCCGATGACGTTGATGATGCGGCCGAGCGTGCCTTCGCCGACCGGCACCCGGATCGGCTCGCCGGTGTCGGTCACCTCCTGGCCGCGCACCAGACCTTCGGTGATATCCATCGCGATGGTGCGGACGGTCGATTCACCGAGATGCTGCGCAACTTCGAGCACCAGGCGGTTGCCGCCATTCTTGGTCTCGAGCGCATTCAGAATCGCCGGAAGGTGGCCTTCGAACTGCACGTCGACCACGGCGCCTGTGACCTGGGTAACGCGACCGATCTGGTTGGCTGCTGTAGCCATGGACTGTTCTCCTTCGAAATCTGCCTTAGACCGCCTCAGCGCCGGAGATGATTTCAATCAGCTCCTTCGTGATCTGGGCCTGGCGGGTCCGGTTGTAAATCAGGGTTTGCTTGCGGATCATTTCACCGGCGTTGCGCGTGGCGCTGTCCATCGCGCTCATCTGCGCGCCGTAGAACGAGGCGTTGTTCTCGAGCAGCGCGCGGAAGACCTGCACTGCAAGGTTGCGCGGCAGCAGGCTGCCGAGGATCTCGTCCTCTTCCGGCTCGTATTCATAGGAAGTGCTGGGACCGGCATTGGCCGCGGGCGCGGCGACCTCCAGCGGGATGATCTGCTGCGCGGTCGGAATCTGCGCAATCACCGACTGGAAGCGAGAATAGAACAGCGTGCAGACATCGAATTCGCCGGCGTCGAACCGGGCCAGCACCTTCTTGGCGATATCCTCGGCATTGACGAAGCCGAGCTGGCGCACCGAACGCAGGTCGAGGTGCTCGACGATCCGGCTCTCGAAGGTCCGCCGCAGCTGCTCGTAGCCCTTGCGGCCGACGCAGAAGAATTTGACTTCCTTGCCCTGCGCAATCAGCGACTGGGCCCGGTCGCGCGCCAGACGCACGATGGCCGAGTTGAATGCACCCGACAGGCCGCGCTCGCCGGTGCAGACCAGCAGCAGGTGCACCTGGTCGTTGCCGGTGCCCGCGAGCAGCGCCGGCGCGCCGGGCGAGCCGTTGGCCGCGGCGGCGATGTTGGAAATCACCGCGTCCATCTTGGTGGCATAGGGCCGCGCCGCTTCGGCGGCGTTCTGTGCGCGGCGCAGCTTCGAGGCTGCGACCATCTGCATGGCCTTGGTGATCTTCTGCGTCGCCTTGGTCGAGGCGATGCGGACCCGCATGTCTTTTAGTGACGCCATTCTTCGTTCACCCCGGCGATCCGACCACAACGGTCAGATCGCAAGCCTCTGTTCGTCACGCCCGGCGGCGAGCCGGGCGACGCCCCATTCGTTATGCAAACGTCTTGGCGAAGCCTTCGACCACCGTCTTGAGCTTGGCGGCGGTGTCGTCGGAAAGATCGCGGCTGTCGCGAATCGCGTTGAGGATCTCGGTGTTCTTGCCGCGCAGCAGCGACAACAAGCCGTCCTCGAAAGCCTTCACCTTGTTCAGCGGCAGCGGATCGAGATAGCCGTTGGTGCCGGCCCAGATCACGCAGACCTGCTCTTCCATCTTCAGCGGCGAGAACTGCGGCTGCTTCAGGAGCTCGGTCAAGCGCGAGCCGCGGTTGAGCAGGCGCTGGGTCGAGGCGTCGAGGTCGGAGCCGAACTGCGCGAACGCCGCCATTTCGCGGTACTGCGCGAGCTCGCCCTTGATCTTGCCGGCGACCTTCTTGGTGGCCTTGGTCTGCGCCGACGAACCGACGCGCGACACCGACAGACCGACGTTCACGGCAGGGCGGATGCCCTGGAAGAACAGGTCGGTTTCCAGAAAGATCTGGCCGTCGGTGATCGAAATCACGTTGGTCGGAATGTAGGCCGACACGTCGTTGGCCTGGGTTTCGATGACTGGCAGCGCAGTCAGCGAGCCCAAACCATGCTCCTTGTTGAGCTTGGCGGCGCGCTCGAGCAGGCGGGAATGCAGGTAGAACACGTCGCCCGGATAGGCCTCGCGACCCGGCGGGCGGCGCAGCAGCAGCGACATCTGGCGATAGGCGACGGCCTGCTTGGACAGATCGTCATAAATGATCACGGCATGCATGCCGTTGTCGCGGAAGTACTCGCCCATCGTGCAGGCGGTGAACGGCGCGATGTACTGCATCGGCGCCGGATCGGACGCGGTCGCCGCGACGATGATCGAGTATTCCAGTGCGCCCTGCTCTTCGAGCACCTTGACGAACTGCGCGACAGTGGAGCGCTTCTGGCCGATCGCGACATAGACGCAATACAGCTTGAGGTTCTCGTCCGGCTGGGAGTTGAGCGGCTTCTGGTTCAGAATGGTGTCGAGCGCGATCGCGGTCTTGCCGGTCTGACGGTCGCCAATGATCAGCTCGCGCTGGCCGCGGCCGATCGGAATCAGCGCATCGATCGCCTTCAGGCCGGTGGCCATCGGCTCGTTCACCGACTTGCGCGGAATGATGCCGGGCGCCTTGACGTCGACGCGCTTGCGTTCGGTCGCCTGGATCGGACCCTTGCCGTCGATCGGGTTGCCGAGCGCGTCGACGACGCGGCCGAGCAGGCCCTTGCCGATCGGCGCGTCCACGATGGCGCGAGTACGCTTGACGGTCTGGCCTTCCTTGATTTCGCGGTCGGCACCGAAGATCACGATACCGACGTTGTCGGTTTCGAGGTTGAGCGCCATGCCGCGGGTGCCGTTCTCGAACTCGACCATTTCACCGGCCTGAACATTGTCGAGGCCGTAGACGCGGGCAATACCGTCACCGACCGACAGCACCTGGCCAACTTCGGTGACTTCGGCTTCCTGGCCGAAATTCTTGATCTGGTCCTTGAGGATCGCAGAAATTTCTGCGGCGCGGATGTCCATCAGCCTGCCTCTTTCATCGCGTTCTTGATCGAATTGAGTTTGGTGCGAAGCGAACTATCCACCATGCGGCTGCCGAGCTTGACCACCAGGCCACCAATAATGGAGGGATCGACCTTCACGTTGAGCGCGACGTCCTTGCCGGTCACTGATTTCAGTGCGGTCTTCAGCGCGTCGAGATTCTTGTCATTGAGCTGCTCGGCGACGGTGACTTCCGCAGTCGCCTCGCCCTTGAACTTCGCCACCAGCGCGCGGTAGGCACGGATCACATCGGCAATGGCGAACAGCCGGCGATTGGCGGTGAGCACTTTCAGGAATTTTGCCGAGGTGCCGGTGATACCGGCCTTGTCGAGCACCACGGTCAGCGCCTTCAACTGGGCGTCCGCGGAAAACACCGGGCTGCGAACGAGGCGCTTGAGATCGGCGCTCTCGTTGAGCATGGCTTCGAATTTGTCGAGGTCGGCCCTGACTTGATCGACGGATTGCTCGTCGCGCGCCAACTCGAACAGGGCCGTTGCGTAACGACCGGACACTCCCGAAACGGACGGATCTTCAGCAGCCACGAGCTCGCTCTTTTTGCTGTCAAATTCGCAAGGGAAAAACCGTCGCCGCCGAAGCAGCGCCTAGCGATCCAAGCCCTTGGAATTCAAGCGGGACCTCGATTTTCGACCGGCACAGGACGTGCCGGGACCGTTAAAATCGCGGCTTTGCTAACATAGCAATCGCGCAGGTGCAACATGACGGCATCGTGAGAGCCGCCTTGTCGCACGCGCTTTTTGACGGCCGCAGCCGACCACCGAATCAATCAAATTCAGCGCTCGGAAATTCGGCGCGCCGGTGCAGATTCGTGCCACCACGGATTTGTTCCATCAAAATTTGCATGGGCCCACGTCCGGTCCCGCAAGGAACCCGAAGCGGCCGTCGCTTCATTTGACGATTACTTACCGAAAACTTACCGCTAATGGCTTAATCAGTATTCACAAATATAATTTTCGTTAAAAATTAGTTAACGAGCAAGATTATGGGACCTCGATTGAATACCCTAAAGCGGTAACAAGATATTTCAGGCCGAGACAATCGGGATTTACTGCCCAATTCGTGCCGCATTGCGAAACCAAACGGCCTTGGTCAACGAAGGGACGGGGGTTCCACTTGCCGCGCTTGTGGCAATACTGTCTGAGGGTCTTAATCAATGCTGAATATCAAGAAGGCGACGCTGGGCAATGTAACCCGGTCGCGTACGGCGCTTGCGTTTGTCGCCGCAACTATCCTGGTCGGGGGCAGCGTGACGGAGGCGTCCGCGAAGTCCAGGCATCACCATCATCGCCACCACCATCATCAAGCCCGCGCCGAAGGCTCGTCATGGCGCGACGCCAACGCATCGATCCAACCGTCCGGCGGCCACGCGTTCTCGGGGATGGCCTCCTTCTACGGCAATGAATCGGGCAGCCGCACCGCTTCCGGCCAGCGCTTCAACCAGAACGCCATGACCGCGGCCCACCGCTCGCTGCCGTTCGGCACCAGGCTCCGCGTCACCCATGGCGGCCGCAGCGTCGTCGTCACCATCAACGATCGTGGCCCGTTCATCCGCGGCCGCGTGCTCGACCTCTCCACCGGCGCAGCCCGAGCCATCGGCCTGACTGGGGCCGGCGTCGGCCGCGTCACTGCCGAGGTCGTCTCCTAACGCGTTCAGTAAGCGTTGCGTTGCGTAGTGGCCGCGAGGCCTGCCTCGCGCGCCGAAATGGCCTGCCGTCGCAAATGATGGCAGGCTTTTTCTTTCTAGGCCCGCCTACAAGAAGCTCTGGGGATCGACGTCGACCTCGAGCTTCAGATTGCCCTGGGTCTTGGGACCCGCGGCCAGCCATTCGCGCAGATATTGCGAGAGGTCGACATTGCGCAGCGACTTCACCAGCAGACGGAAGCGATAACGGCCCTTGATGACGGCAAGCGGCGCCTCGGCGGGGCCGAGCACCTGGATGCGCTCATCGAGCGGCGCCACCGCGGCGAGCTTGCGGGCAAACCCTTCCGCCGTCGGGCGGTCGCCGGCGGAGACGATCAGGCTCGCCAGCCGGCCGAACGGCGGATAGCCGGTGCGTTCGCGAATCTCGATCTCGCTGCCGTAGAACGCCTCGCGGTCGCTTGCGATCAAGGCCTTGATGACCGGATGCTCCGGCTGGTGCGTCTGCAGATAGCCGACGCCGCGGCCCTGGTCGCGGCCGGCGCGGCCGACCACCTGGTTCAGCAGCTGGAACGTTCGCTCGGCGGCGCGCGGATCGCCGTTGCTCAAGCCGAGATCGGCGTCGATGACGCCGACCAGATTGAGCCGCGGGAAATTGTGTCCCTTAGCCACCAGCTGCGTGCCGATAATGATGTCGACGCGGCCCTCGGCGATCTCGTTCAGCTCGCTACGCATGGTCTCGATCGAGGTGATGAGATCGCTCGACAGCACCATGGTGCGGGCCTCGGGAAAAATGCTCGCGGCCTCCTCCTGCAGGCGCTCGACGCCGGGGCCGACCGCGACCAGCGATTCCTCGGCTGCGCAATGCGGGCAGATGTTCGGGCGCGGCATCGAGAAGCCGCAGTGATGACAGACCAGCCGCTGGCGAAAACGATGGTCGACCAGCCATGCGTCGCAGATCGTGCAGGCAAAGCGGTGGCCGCAGGCGCGGCACAGCGTCAGCGGCGCGTAGCCGCGGCGGTTGAGGAACAGCAGCGCCTGCTCGCGGCGCTCGATCGCATGGCGAATCTGCTCGGCCAGCACCGGCGAGATGAAACGCCCGCGCGGCGGCGGGGCGCGGCGCATGTCGATCGCCTCGATATGCGGCATGTGCTGGCCGCCGAACCGCGACGGCAGCGCGACGCGCTGGTAGCGTCCCTTGCGCGCATTGACCTCGCTCTCGACCGACGGCGTGGCCGACGCCAGCACGATCGGGATCTTTGCAATATGGGCGCGGACCACCGCCATGTCGCGCGCGTGGTAATGCGCGCCCTCATCCTGCTTGTAGGCCTGGTCGTGCTCCTCATCGACGATGATGAGGCCGAGATCGGCATAGGGCAAGAACAGCGCCGAGCGGGCGCCGACCACGACCGGCGCCTTGCCCTCCGAGATCGCGGCCCAGTTTCGCGCCCGCGTGCGCGGCGTCAGCTCCGAATGCCACTCCAGCGGCCGCACGCCAAAGCGCTGCGCGAAACGGTCGAGGAACTGGCCGGTCAATGCGATTTCCGGCATCAGGATCAACGTCTGCTTGCCGCGGCGGATATTCTCGGCGATCGCCTCGAAATAGACTTCGGTCTTGCCGGAACCGGTGACGCCGTCGAGCAGTGCGACGTGAAAGCTGCCGCTCGCCGCCAGCGTCCGCATCACATCGACCGCATCGCGCTGCTCGCGCGAAAAATCCGGCTGCGCGAAAGAGGGATCCGGAACGGGTGGCGCAGCCGGCGGCGGCATTGCCTCGACCGTCAGCGTGCCCTCGTCGACCAGGCCGTCGATCACGCCGGAACTGACGCCGGCCTCCCGCGCCGCGTCGGATTTGCCGTGCAGCAGCCGGTCCGACAGCACCTCGATCACGCGCCGGCGCGCCGGTGTCAGGCGCCGCGGCGGCTCGCCGATCAGGCGGACGCCGAGACGCATCCGCTCGGGGCCGAGATTCTCGCCCATTCGCAGCGTCATCCGCAGCACCATGCCGCGCGCCGACAGGGTGTAATTGGAAACCCAGTCGACGAGCTGGCGCAGCTCCGCTCTGAGCGGCGCAACATCGAGCTTCTCGCTGACGTCCTTGAGCCGGTTGTGCAGCCGCGGATCGGGCTTGGCATTCTCGGCCCACACCACGGCGACGACCTCGCGCGGCCCGAGCGGAACGCAGATCACATCGCCGGGCGCAAGCTCCATGCCGCGCGGCACGCGGTAGGAATAGGTCTGGTTCAGCGCGACAGGCACCAGCACGTCGACGATTCGTGTCGTCGATGCGGAGGCTGGGCCGGGGCGCGTGGTATGGTCCATTGGATCAGAACTTTGAACCGAAACGGGCTAGCACCGCTTCGCTCTCTTAGCGAACGGTAAACGAAGGCAGTGCGATATAATCAGGAGAATCGCAGCGCCAATAGCCCCCAGGACATGGCCGCTCAAGACATGGCCGCTCAAGACATGGTCCGGACCGATCAGCCCATCCCACCGCTCGAACTCGACTGCGCCGACGCATCGGTCACGCAGGAGATGACGCGCTGGCTGTCGCATCTGCGCGCGGAACGACGGCTGTCGCCGAAGACGCTCGAGGCCTACACGCGTGATGTACGCCAATGCCTGGCCTTTCTGGCCGAGCACTGGGGCGCGCGCGTCACGCTTGCGGCATTTTCCGCGCTCGAGGCGAGCGATGTCCGCGCCTTTATGGCGATGCGCCGCGCGGACGAAATCGGCGGGCGATCGCTGATGCGGGCGCTGGCCGGCCTGCGTTCGTTCGGACGCTTTCTGGAACGCGAAGGCAAGGGCAAGGTCGGCGCTCTCTCGGCGATTCGCGCACCCAAGGTGGCGAAGAGCCTGCCGAAGCCGATCCATATGGAAGCGGCGAAGCGCTTGGCCGACGCCGACGAGCGCGCCGACGAGACCCGCGAGACCTGGATCCTGGTGCGCGACGCGGCCGTCATGGCGCTGCTCTATGGTTCGGGCCTGCGCATCTCCGAGGCGCTGGGGCTGAAGCGCCGCGACGTGCCGAAGCCGGGCGAAGGCGACGTGCTTGTTGTGACCGGCAAGGGCAACAAGACCCGCATGGTGCCGGTGCTGCAGAACGTGCTGCAACTGATCGCGGACTATGCGGCGATCTGCCCGCATCAGCTCAGTCCGACCGGGGCGATGTTCGTGGGCGCGCGCGGCGGCCCCCTCAGCCCACGCATCATCCAGCTCACCATGGAGCGGCTGCGCGGCGCGCTGGGCCTGCCCGACAGCGCAACGCCCCATGCGTTGCGGCACTCCTTCGCCACGCATCTGCTGAGCCGCGGCGGCGACCTGCGCGCGATCCAGGAATTGCTCGGCCACGCATCGCTGTCGACCACGCAGATCTACACCGGCATCGACAGCGAACGCCTGCTCGAAGTCTATCGCTTCGCGCACCCGCGCGGCTGAGCGCCCGGGTCCAAGCTCAAAATGAGGCGCGGACTCAAGCCCCGCAGCGACGCGCCGTTCATCTTGCGCCGTTCATCTTCATTCATACGGCTGCCACAAACCGCGCGGCCCTTGCCTTGGGCGCCGCATTCGGCAATCGTGGCGCGGTCTCATCCGGAGGGGAATCATGAGCGCACATGAAAGTATGGAGCACGCCGAGCATGCGTCGGGCGAGAACAGGAAGATCGCGCTCCTGATCGCCGTGATCGCACTCTGCCTGGCGCTGTCGGAAACGCTCGGCAAGGGCGCCCAGACCGAATCGATCAGCAAGAATGTCGAGGCGTCCAACCTCTGGGCTTTCTTCCAGGCCAAGAGCATCCGCCGCACCGCAGTGCAGACCGCCGCCGAACAGGGCAAGCTGAACCTCGCAACCACCACCGACGAGGCGGCAAAGGCCGCGCTGCAGAAGCAGATCGACGACTGGCAGAAGACCGCGGCACGCTACCGCTCGGAGCCGGAGACCGGCGAGGGTTCAGAGCAGCTCTCCGAACGCGCCAAGCACGCCGAGCATGAGCGCGACGAGGCCACCGCGAAGTATCATCACTTCGAGCTTGCCTCCGCCGCCTTCCAGATCGCCATCGTGCTGGCGTCTGCGACGATCATCACGGGGATCATTGCGCTGGCCTGGGTGTCAGGCCTGGTGACGCTCGCCGGCGTCGTGATGACATTGCTCGGCCTGTTCCAGCCGCATCTGCTGCATCTGCATTGAGGTGCAAGGCTCCGCTTTGTGACGGAGCAGTGAGCCTTGATCAAAGAACCTTGCTGGTCTGATGCACGCTTTTGCGGAAGCGCGCGATCAGACGCAGCGTGCGCGCGGTCCAGCCCTCGCCGTCGCCACTGATCACCTCGAGGATGCGCCGCTTGACCGGTTCGACCAGCGCGGTGGCCTTGGCCCGCAACCCCATGACGAAATTATAGAGCGCCTCGAACCAGGGCATCTCAAGCAGCTTTGACCGTGTCACGTCGAACAGGAAGGCGGTGACACCGACGCCGACGATCTTGGCGAACAGGATCAGCGAGACCGCACTGAACCAGTATTGGTTCGCCAACAGCCAGAGTCCGACCAGCTTGAGCGGAAACAGCGGGATGAGCGGCACGACGAAGACGATCAGCGTCATCGCCGGCGACAGCGAATCGACCCGGTCGGCAAGCCACTGCTTGAGCGCGCGCAGCGGGATCCACGCGACCACCCGGGCCACGATCGGCTCGAGGTGGTCCCATAGCCAGGCCTCGATCAGGAAGATGATCGCAAGCAGAACCCAGAACGGCTGAAACAGGCGGCGCAACATCGCTATGATCTCTACCCGGCTCGCGCCGAACGTTCGATCACATATGGATGGCGCGCTTGCCCACCGCAAGCGCGGCTTCCTTGATCGCCTCGGAGCGGGTCGGATGGGCGTGGCAGGTGCGCGCCAGATCCTCCGCCGAACCGCCGAATTCCATCAGAACGCAGGCTTCGTGGATCATTTCACCGGCTTCGCGGCCGACAATATGCACGCCGAGCACCCGATCGGTCCTCGCATCTGCGAGAACCTTCACGAAACCGTCGGTGGTCTGGTTGACCTTGGAGCGGCCGTTTGCGGTGAACGGGAATTTGCCGACGGTATACGCGACACCTGCCTGCTTGAGGTCTTCCTCGGTCTTGCCGACCGACGACACTTCCGGCGTGGTATACACAACACCTGGAATGACGTCGTAGTTCACATGGCCGGCCTGACCCGCGATGATCTCCGCGCAGGCAACGCCTTCGTCTTCCGCCTTGTGCGCAAGCATCGGCCCGGCCACGACGTCGCCGATCGCGTAGATGCCCTTCACATTGGTCGAAAAGTGCGCGTCGATCTCGACGCGGCCGCGATTGTCGAGCGCAACGCCGGCTTCCTTCAGCCCGAGGCCCTCGGTGTAGGGCACGCGGCCGATGCACACGAGCACCACGTCGGCTTCGATGGTTTCCGCAGCACCGCCGGCGGCCGGTTCGACCTTGGCCAGCAGCGTCTTGCCCGACGTGTCAACCGAAGTAACCTTGGTGCTCAGCTTGAAGACGAACCCCTGCTTCTCCAGCATGCGCTGGAATTGCTTTGCCACTTCGCCATCCATGCCGGGCAGGATACGGTCGAGGAATTCCACGACCATGACCTCCGCGCCGAGGCGGCGCCACACCGAGCCGAGCTCGAGCCCGATCACGCCGGCGCCGACGATCAGTAATTTTTCCGGCACCTTTTCGAGCGACAGCGCGCCGGTCGACGACACGATGCGCTTCTCGTCGATGTCGATGCCCTTGAGCCGCGCGATATCGGAGCCGGTGGCGATCACGATGTTCCTGGTCTCGACGGTTTCAGCCTTGCCGTTGCCGGAGACCTCGACCTTTCCGGCACCGAGGATCTTGCCGGTGCCCTTGAGCACGTCGATCTTGTTCTTCTTCATCAGGAACTCGACGCCCTTGACGTTGCCGTCGATGCCCTGTTGCTTGAAGTTCATCATCGCGGGCAGATCGAGCTTCGGCGCCGGGACGCTGACGCCCATCTTGGCGAAGGAGTGCGCGGCTTCCTCGAACATCTCGGAGGCGTGCAGCAGCGCCTTCGACGGCATGCAGCCGACGTTGAGGCAGGTGCCGCCCAGCGTCGCGTCCTTCTCGACGACGGCAACCTTCATGCCGAGTTGCGCCGCGCGGATCGCGCAGACATATCCGCCGGGGCCGGTGCCGATAACGACGAGATCGTAAGATGCCATGATGGAAGGTCCTGTAGCTAAACTCTGTGACAGTTAGGCGGGCGCGATCTTGTCCGGAGACCGCCGCGTCCTGCTTTTTGATGGTGTGCTAGCGACCGCCCGACACGTCGAGGATCGCGCTGGTGACGTAGGAAGCCTCGTCCGAGATCAGCCAGACGATGGCGTTGGCGATTTCATCGGCCGTGCCGACACGCTTCATCGGCACCATGTGGGCGAGTCGATGCGCGCGATCAGGCTCGCCGCCCGCGGCATGGATGTCGGTATCGATCAGGCCGGGACGAATGCCGGCGACACGGATGCCTTCGCCAGCGACTTCGTAGCCGAGGCCGACCGTGAAGGAATCGATCGCGCCCTTGGAGGCGGCATAGTCGACATAGGTGTTGGGTGCGCCGAGCCGCGCCGCGACCGAGGAGAGGTTGACGATCACGCCACCCTTGCCGCCGTGCTTTGTCGACATGCGCTTTACCGCCTCGCGCGCGCACAAGATGCTGCCGGTGACGTTGACCGCCATCATCTGCTGGATGCGCTCGGCCGACATCTCGTCGACACGTACGCCACTCTTGCCGACAATGCCGGCATTGTTGACCAGCGCGCCGAGCGTGCCGAAGCTATCGGCAGTCTTGAACAGCGCCAGGATGTCCTGCTCGCTGCCGACATCGCATCTCACCGCGATCGCCTTGCTGTTCCTGGCCTCGATCGCGGCGACGACCTCGTCCGCTGCTGCCTGGTTGGACGCATACCCAACCACGATGTGGTAGCCGCGCGCAGCAGCGGCAAGCGCGGTAGCGCGGCCGATGCCGCGGCTGCCGCCGGTGATGACAACGACCTTATCCGTCACATTGATCCCCAAAGGTGAGCACCCAACAGATCGTGACGCCCGAGCCGATCGGGCGCCACGCGCGAATGTCTTTACAGATCCAGCACCAGGCGGGCCGGGTCTTCCAGGCTCTCCTTGACGCGCACCAGGAAGGTGACCGCTTCCTTGCCGTCGATGACGCGGTGATCGTAGGACAGCGCCAGATACATCATCGGCCGCACCTCGATCTTGCCGCCGACCACCATCGGCCGCTCCTGGATCTTGTGCATGCCGAGGATGCCGGACTGCGGCGCATTGAGGATCGGCGTCGACATCAGCGAGCCGTAGATGCCGCCATTGGTGATGGTGAAGGTGCCGCCCTGCATCTCGTCGATCTTGAGCTGACCATCGCGGGCGCGGCGGCCGTAATCGGCGATTCCCTTCTCGATCTCGGCGATCGACTTGTGGTCGCAGTCGCGTACCACGGGCACAACGAGACCGCGGTCGGTGCCGACCGCAACGCCGATGTGATAGTAGTTCTTGTAGATCAGGTCAGAGCCGTCGATCTCGGCGTTGACGGCCGGAATGTCCTTCAATCCCTGCACCACCGCTTTGGTGAAGAAGCCCATGAAACCGAGCTTCGAGCCGTGCTTCTTCTCGAACGTGTCCTTGTAGAGCGCACGCAGCTTCATCACCTCGGTCATGTCGACCTCGTTGAAGGTCGTCAGCATCGCGGCGGTGTTCTGCACGTCCTTGAGGCGGCGCGCGATGGTCTGGCGCAGCCGGGTCATCTTCACGCGCTCCTCGCGCGCGGCGTCGTCCGCCGGGGACGGCGCGCGGACCTGCACGGCGGCGGCCGGCTGGTTGACCGGGGTCGGCGCCGAGGCGGCCTTCTCGATCGCGGCCAGCATATCGCCCTTGGTCACACGGCCATCCTTGCCCGAGCCCGGGACGGTGGAGGCATCGATGCCGCTTTCGGCGGACAGCTTGCGGACCGAGGGTGCCAGCGGCGCATCCACCGGCGGCGCCTTCGGCGCAGCGGCAGGAGCCGGTGCGGGGGCCGCAGCTGCCGCAGGCGCGGCGGTCTTGGCGGGAGCTGCCGCGGCAGCGGACTTGGCCGGGGCAGCGCCGTCATTGATCTGGCCGAGCAGCGCGCCGACGGCGACGGTCTCGCCGTCCCTGGCGATGATCTCACCAAGCGTGCCGGCGACCGGCGCGGGCACCTCGATGGTGACCTTGTCGGTCTCCAGCTCCACCAACGGCTCGTCCACCGCGACGGCCTCACCGGCCTGCTTGAACCAGCGGCCAATCGTCGCCTCGGTCACGGATTCGCCGAGCGTTGGAACGCGAATTTCAGTCATGGTCTTTTCCTCGATAACCTTGCGGTCGCATAATTTGCGGTCGTAACTTGCCCTGCCACCGTCCGCCAAAGCGAACGACCCGGTACTCCGTGACGACAACCATTCTGCTGGGTGACGCGGGATACCGGATGCCCCGCTTTCGCGGGGCATGGCTTCAGTGAAGGTCGTTAGTTCAGTGCGTCGTCGAGCAGCGCCTTGAGCTGCGCCAGATGTTTCGACATCAAGCCAGTGGCGGTCGCCGCCGAGGCCGGACGGCCGGCATAGCGCGGACGCTTGTTGGCTGCGTGGATCTGGTTCAGCACCCACTCCAGATACGGCTCGATGAAGTGCCAGGAGCCCATATTGCGCGGCTCCTCCTGGCACCAGACCACCTCGGCACCCTTGAAGCGGCCGAGCTCCTGCACCAGCGCCTTCAACGGCACCGGATAGAGCTGCTCGATGCGCAGCAGATAGATGTCGTTGATGCCGCGCTTCTCGCGCTCCTCGTAGAGGTCGTAATAGACCTTGCCGGAGCACAGCACGACGCGGCGGATCTTGGCGTCAGGCACCAGCTTGATCTTCTCGTCCGGCAGCATCTGCGCGTCGTCGTACAGGATGCGGTGGAAGGTGGCGTTCTGGCCGAGTTCGTCGAGCCGCGACACGGCGCGCTTGTGGCGGAGCAGCGACTTCGGCGTCATCAGGATCAGCGGCTTGCGGATCTCACGATGCAGCTGGCGCCGCAGCACGTGGAAATAGTTCGCCGGCGTGGTCGGATTGACCACCTGCATGTTGTCTTCGGCGCACATCTGCAGGAAACGCTCGAGGCGCGCGGAGGAGTGCTCCGGTCCCTGCCCTTCGTAGCCATGCGGCAGCAGGCAGACGAGGCCCGACATGCGGAGCCACTTGCGTTCGCCCGAGGAGATGAACTGGTCGAACACCACCTGCGCACCGTTGGCGAAGTCGCCGAACTGCGCTTCCCAAAGCGCCAGCGCATTCGGCTCGGCGAGCGAATAGCCGTACTCGAAGCCGAGCACCGCCTCTTCCGACAGCAGCGAGTTGATGACCTCATAGTGGCCGGTATCGGCGCCGCCGAGATGGTTGAACGGCGTGTAACGGCTCTCATCCTCCTGATCGATCAGGACCGAGTGGCGCTGCGAGAAGGTGCCGCGTTCGGAATCCTGGCCGGACAGGCGGACATGATGGCCTTCCTGCAGCAGCGTGCAGAACGCCAGCGCCTCGCCGGTCGCCCAGTCGATGCCGACGCCGGTGTCGATCGCCTTGGCGCGATTGTCCAGGAACCGCTGGATGGTACGGTGAACCCGGAAGCCATCGGGCACCTTGGTGATCTTGCGGCCGATGTCCTTGAGCACTGCGACATCGACACCGGTGATGCCACGGCGCGCATCTTCTTCCTGATCGGCCGACTTGAACCCGGCCCATTTGCCGTCGAGCCAGTCGGCCTTGTTCGGCTTGTAGCCCGAGCCGGCTTCGAGCTCGGCATCGAGCCGCGCGCGCCAATCGGCCTTGGCCTTCTCGACCTCGCCCTCGGTCAACACGCCGTCGGCAACCAGCCGCTTGGCGTAGATCTCCAGCGTCGACGGGTGAGAGGCGATCTTCTTGTACATCACCGGCTGGGTGAACGCCGGCTCGTCGCCCTCGTTGTGGCCGTGGCGCCGGTAGCAGAACATGTCGATGACGACCGGCTTGTGGAATTTCTGCCGGAACTCGATCGCGACCTTGGCCGCGAACACCACGGCCTCCGGATCGTCGCCATTCACATGGAAGATCGGCGCATCGATCATCTTCGCCACGTCAGACGGATAGGGCGACGAGCGCGAATAGCGCGGATAGGTGGTGAAGCCGATCTGGTTGTTGACGATGAAGTGCAGCGAGCCGCCGGTGCGGTAGCCCTTCAGGTCGGACAGGCTGAAGCATTCCGCCACCACGCCCTGGCCCGCGAACGCCGCGTCGCCGTGCATCAGGAGCGGCAGCACCGAGATGCGCATGTCCGGCGGATCGCCGTGCTGATCCTGCTTGGCGCGCACCTTGCCCATCACGACCGGATCGACGATCTCGAGATGCGACGGATTTGCGGTCAGCGACAGATGGATGTTGTTGCCGTCGAACTCGCGGTCCGAGGAGGCACCGAGGTGATACTTGACGTCGCCGGAGCCTTCGACCGAGTCCGGGTTGGCCGAACCACCCTTGAATTCATGGAACAGCGCGCGGTGCGGCTTGCCCATCACCTGGGTCAGCACATTGAGGCGGCCGCGATGCGGCATGCCGACCACGATCTCCTTCACGCCGAGATTGCCGCCGCGCTTGATGATCTGCTCGAGCGCCGGGATCAGCGATTCAGCACCGTCGAGGCCGAAGCGCTTGGTGCCGGTGAACTTGGTGTCGCAGAACTTTTCAAATCCGTCCGCCTCGATCAGCTTGTTGAGGATCGCGCGGCGTCCCTCGGGCGTGAAGCTGATCTCCTTGTCCGGACCTTCGATGCGCTCCTGGATCCACGCCTTCTGCGCGGCATTGGAGATGTGCATGAATTCGACGCCGAGCGTCTGGCAATAGGTGCGTTCGCAGATCTGCACGATCTCGCGCAGCGTGCCGTATTCGAGGCCGAGCACATGGTCGAGGAAGATCTTGCGGTCGAAGTCGGCCTCGGTGAAGCCGTAGGAGCGCGGATCGAGTTCCTCGCGATCACGCGGCGCCTCGATGCCGAGCGGATCGAGCTTGGCGTGAAAATGGCCGCGCATGCGATAGGCGCGGATCAGCATCAGCGCGCGAACCGAATCGCGGGTGGCCTGATGTACGTCGGCGTCGGAAAGCTCGGCGCCCTTGGCCTGCGCCTTGGCCGCAAGCTTGGTACCGACCGCCTTCTCGACCTGGGCCCAGTTGCCGTCGAGCGCCGAGGTCAGTTCGTCACGTGGCGTCACCGGCCAGTTGACCCGGCCCCACGAGGCGCCCTCGGCGTTCTTCTGCACGTCCGCCGGGGCGTCCTTCAGGCTCTTGAAGAAATCCTGCCATTCGGCGTCGACGGAGGACGGGTCCTGCTCATAGCGGGCGTAGAGGTCGTCGATGTAGGCGGCGTTGGTGCCCTGCAGGAATGATGAGAGTGCAAAAGCGGCGTTCGCGTCTTGGCGAGACATGGGGCAGTCCTGGTGATTTTTTTCGGTTCGCGCGTAGAAGACGGCGCTGGTGCCGGTCTGGAAGTGCGCCGGCTGGATTGATACCCTTTACCCTATCTAGGACAGATATTCCTGCCTAAAAGAACTAAGAAATGAACCTATTTTCATATTTTATTGATCAGCATTCTGACGGCAAAACGTAATAAAAAGGCGGGTTCCCCAAGGAGAACCCGCCCCAAACCACGCCAAACCTCGAAGGAACTTCGCCGGCGGCGGCTACTTCAGCATCTCGGCGAGGGTGTGCCCGAGCCGCGCCGGCGACGGCGACACCTTGATACCGGCCGCCTCCATCGCCGCGGTCTTGGAGCCGGCATCGCCCTTGCCGCCGGAGATGATCGCGCCGGCATGGCCCATGCGGCGGCCGGGAGGTGCGGTGACACCGGCAATAAAGCCGACCATCGGCTTCTTGCGGCCGCGCTTGGCCTCGTCCTTGAGGAACTGGGCGGCGTCTTCCTCGGCGGAGCCGCCGATCTCGCCGATCATGACGATCGACTTGGTCCTCTCGTCGGCCAGGAACATCTCCAGCACGTCGATGAACTCGGTGCCCTTGACCGGGTCGCCGCCGATGCCGACCGCGGTGGTTTGGCCCAGGCCCTCCTGGGTGGTCTGGAACACCGCCTCATAGGTCAGGGTGCCGGAGCGCGAGACGATGCCGACCGAGCCGGGCTTGAAGATGTTGGCCGGCATGATGCCGATCTTGCACTCGCCGGCGGTCATCACGCCCGGGCAGTTCGGCCCGATCAGCCGCGACTTCGAGCCGGACAGCGAGCGCTTCACGCGCACCATGTCGAGCACCGGGATGCCCTCGGTGATGCAGACGATCAGCGGGATCTCCGCATCGATCGCCTCGCAGATCGCGTCCGCCGCCCCCGGCGGCGGGACATAGACCACGCTGGCGTCGGCGCCGGTCTTCTCACGCGCTTCGGCGACGGTATCGAACACCGGCAGGCTGAGGTGGGTCGAGCCGCCTTTGCCCGGCGCCACGCCGCCGACCATCTTGGTGCCGTAAGCGATCGCCGCTTCCGAATGGAATGTACCGTTCTTGCCGGTGAAGCCCTGGCAGATGACCTTGGTGTTCTTGTCGATCAAAATTGACATGGGTTGCTTTCGCGAGACGAGCGGTGAAGGGTTTCAGTGAACACGCCGGTAGACGCCGGTGAGCACGTCGGCCCATCCTTCCGCGTCAGGCGAGAATTGGATCTTCAAGTTGTAGGTGTCGTCGTCGACGACCTCGTAGACGTGACGGGCATTGCCGCGCAGCGAGCCGCGCACCAGGATCAGCGACTTGGCCGCCCAGCCGCCGGAGGCCGGCGACGGCGGATAGTAGCCGAGCGAATCGTGCCAGAATAATTTGTAGGCCCGATCGTCGCGGTCGTAGGTGAAGACGCCGTGGGTGGCAAAGCTCTCCTTGCCGTCACGGGTCTGCACGCTGTCCTGGATCAGGTAGAAGCCGTTGAGCGCGATGCGCGCAACGACATGCGAGGAGGCCGGGCCGCCCGCGGTCCAGCGCGAGGGATGGACCATCTCTTCGCCGTTCCACTCGCCGGCGAAGACCGCGAGCTTGCGGTGCTCTTCCAGTGGTGTCGGGGCGTCGAGATGATCGGCCATCGTCAGCCTTCCTTGACGGCTTTCACGATCTTCTGTGCGGCGTCATCGAGATTGTCGGCGGGCAGAACGTTGAGACCGCTGTCGCGGATGATCTTCTTGCCCTGCTCGACATTGGTGCCTTCCAGACGTACCACCAGCGGCACCTTGAGGCCGACTTCCTTCACGGCCGCAACGACGCCCTCGGCGATCACGTCGCACTTCATGATGCCGCCGAAGATGTTGACCAGGATGCCCTTCACGTTCGGATCGGCGGTGATGATCTTGAAGGCCGCCGCGACCTTCTCCTTGCTGGCGCCGCCGCCGACGTCGAGGAAGTTCGCCGGCTCCATGCCGTAGAGCTTGATGATGTCCATCGTCGCCATGGCCAGGCCGGCACCATTGACCATGCAGCCGATCGTGCCGTCGAGCGCGACGTAGTTGAGGTCGAACTTCGAGGCCTCGATCTCCTTGGCATCCTCTTCGGTCTCGTCGCGCAGCGCCACGATATCCAGGTGGCGATAAAGCGCGTTGCTGTCGAATGACACCTTGGCGTCGAGCACGCGGAGCTGGCCCTGCTTGGTGACGACCAGCGGATTGATCTCGAGCATCGCCATGTCCTTGGCGACGAACGCGGCGTAGAGCTGACTGGTCAGCTTCTCGGCCTGTTTGGCGAGATCGCCCTTTAGCTTCAGCGCCTCGGCGACGGTGCGACCGTGGTGAGGCATGATGCCGGTGGCGGGATCGACCGAAAACGAGACGATCTTTTCCGGCGTCGAATGCGCGACGTCCTCGATGTTGACGCCGCCTTCGGTCGATACCACGAAGGAAATTTCGGAGGTCTCGCGATTGACCAGGATCGAGAGGTAGAACTCCTTGTCGATGTCGGAGCCTTCCTCGATGTAGAGGCGGTTGACCTGCTTGCCGTGCGGGCCGGTCTGCACCGTGACCAGCGTCGCGCCGAGCATCTGCTTGGCGAATTCGTCGACCTCGGCGACCGACTTGGCGATGCGGACACCGCCCTTGTCGCCGGCAGATGCCTCCTTGAACTTGCCCTTGCCGCGGCCGCCGGCATGGATCTGGCTCTTCACCACCCAGATCGGGCCGGGCAGTTGCTTCGCTGCCGCGTCGGCCTCTTCCGATTTCAGTATCGGAACGCCGCGCGAGATCGGCACGCCGAATTCGTGCAGCAGAGCCTTGGCCTGGTATTCGTGGATATTCATGGAAAGACGCTCCCAAACCCTCGTGCGGCGAACTTCACGTCAGCCTTGACGTTGGCATACCATATACCAGAGTCCGCGCAACTACTAAATCCGCTCGAATTTCATCATCTTGCACCCGACAGGCGATTGAGATCGCCTATCGGGCCATTGCCGATTGAGATTACTTGCCGAGCAGATCGGGCGCGATCTTCTTGCAGGCGTCGACCAGGCCCTGCACTGAGGCAACCGACTTGTCGAAGGCCTCACGGTCCTTGCCGGCGAGCTCGATCTCGACGATGCGCTCGACCCCTTTGGAGCCGATCACGGTGGGCACGCCGACATACATGTCCTTCACGCCGTACTCGCCGTTGAGATAGGCGGCGCAGGGCAGCACGCGCTTCTTGTCCTTCAGATAGCTCTCGGCCATCTGGATCGCCGAAGCCGCCGGCGCGTAGAAGGCGGAGCCGGTCTTGAGGAGATTGACGATCTCGGCGCCGCCATTGCGGGTGCGATCGACGATCTCATCGATGCGCGCCTGCGAGGTCCACCCCATCTTGACGAGGTCGGGCAGCGGAATGCCGGCAACGGTCGAGTAGCGGGTCAGCGGCACCATGGTATCGCCGTGGCCGCCGAGCACGAAGGCGGTGACGTCTTCGACCGAAACGTTGAATTCGTCGGCCAGGAAATAGCGGAAGCGCGCCGAGTCGAGCACGCCAGCCATGCCGACCACCTTCTTGTGCGGCAGGCCGGAGGCCTTCTGCAGCGCCCAGACCATCGCGTCCAGCGGGTTGGTGATGCAGATGACGAAGGCGTCGGGCGCGTACTTCTTGATGCCGGCGCCGACCTGCTCCATGACCTTGAGGTTGATGGAGAGGAGATCGTCGCGGCTCATGCCGGGCTTGCGCGGCACGCCCGCGGTGACGATGCAGACCTTGGCGCCGTCGAGCGCTTCATAGGAGTTGGCGCCGACCAGATTGGAGTCGAAGCCGTCGACCGGCGACGACTGCGCGATGTCGAGCGCCTTGCCCTGCGGCACGCCCTCGGCGATATCGAACAGCACGACGTCTCCGAGTTCCTTGAGGCCAACGAGGTGCGCCAGCGTTCCGCCGATCTGTCCGGAGCCAATCAGAGCAATCTTGTCGCGTGCCATGGGAAATCAGTCCTTTGAACTGGTGCAGGAGGGAGGGAAGTCGATTGCAAGGGTGGTTATCCCTTTCGAATGATCCATTCAAGTCGCGGTCTGCCCGATCGCGGGCCCTGCCTCCAATTCGATCAGGCATGCCAGCGACATCCACCCCGGAGACACGAAAAGTTGCTCCGATCCGGACCGCGCGCAAGACCGAATTTCAAGACCGAGTTTCGAGGCCGAATTTCAGGTCTCGACCAGGCCGGTCGACGCGCCGCTCGCCGACGAGTCCTTCCGGCCATGCGGCAGCGCCAGGTAGGATTCCGAGCTCATCTCGATCAGGCGCGAGGACGTGCGCTTGAACTCCATCGCCTCGATGCCGTCGGTCGCAAGGTACAGCGACACCGGATCGGCCTCGGCCGAGGCCATCAGCTTCACGGCATTGTCATAGAGCGTGTCGATCAGCGAGATGAAGCGCTTGGCGGCGTTGCGCTCGGCGTAATCCATCACCGGAATGTGGTCGATCAGGATGGTGTGGTAGTCGTGCGCGAGCCTGAGGTAGTCGGACGCGGCAAGCGGCTTCTCGCAGATGTCCATGAAGCTGAAGCGCGCGACGCCGTGCGCCGAGCACGGCACGTTCAGGATGCGTCCCTTGATCGGAATGAGGCGCGCCTTGCAAGGCGCGTTGCCGGTCATCTTGCGCCAGGCCGCGTTGAGCGCGGCATCGGCCGCGTCATCCGCGGGCACCAGCCACATCTTTACGCCGACGAGTTTCTCCAGCCGGAAGTCGGTGCGTGCATCGAGCCGCAGCACGTCCATATGGTCGGAGATCTGTGCGATGAACGGCAGGAACAGCGCGCGATTGAGGCCGCCCTTGTAGAGATCATCCGGCGCGACGTTCGAGGTCGCGACCACGACGGTGCCGAGATCGAACAGCTTTGCGAACAGCCGCCCGAGGATCATCGCGTCCGCGATGTCGGTGACGTGGAATTCGTCGAAGCAGAGCAGCCAGGCCTCGTCGAAGATCGCCTGCGCGGTGAGCGCGATCACGTCGCCGTCCACGATCTCGCCGCGCGCGATCTGCTGGCGGTAGCCATAGATCCGCTCATGCGCCTCGGCCATGAATTCGTGGAAGTGCGCGCGGCGCTTGTGCTCGACCGGGCTCTGCTGGAAGAACAGGTCCATCAGCATGGTCTTGCCGCGACCGACCTCACCATGGACGTAGAGCCCGCGCGGCGGCTTGTCGTCCTTGTCGCCGCCGAACAGCCGTCCAAGCAGGCTCTGCTTGCGCTGCGGCTTGTAGCTCGCGAGCCGCTCCTCCAGCGCGCCGAATGCGTCGGCAGCGCGGGCCTGCGCAGGATCAGCCTCGATCGCGCCGGAGGCGACCAGGGCGTTGTAGTGTTCGAGAAAGGAACTCGGCGAGGTGGACAGCATGGGCCCACCTTACGGCCCTAGTGCGCGGAAAATTGCAAGCCGTGAATTGTGCCAGTGGGGTATGCAAGTGGGTGTGCAAGCGCAAGCCCTTGCATACCACGGCCGACCGCACGAGCCATGCCGGGCGCCGGGAGACGCGATGAAACGCGATCCAAACGCGATCTGCGAAACCTCACGCGCAGAGCGCGTAGGAATCCTCGACCACGTAGGGGCCGCCGCCCGTCGACGCACGCGACGAGAACAGCACGAAGCGGTCCGCCATGAAGCTGCGGCTCGGAAAGTAGCCGCGCACCGACAGATAATCCGCGACGTCCTGGCTCGATGCGTCATGCAAACGCGCGAGCGTGACATGGGGCGTGAATTTCCTGCCCTCGGGATCGAGCCCCATCCGCTGCATCATTCGCTCGAGCTCGGCCTGCAGTTCGATCAGCGGCCGACTGGGCTCGACGGCGGCAACCACCGCGCGCGGCTTGCGTCCACCGAAGCTCGACAGGCCCTGCAGTTTGACCTCGAACGGTTTTCGGTTTACCCGAAACAGCATCGTTGCGATCTCGTTGGCCCAGAGGCCATCGATATCGCCGATGAAGCGCAGCGTGACATGATAATTTTCGGGATCGATCCAACGTGCGCCGGGAAGGCCGCCACGCAAGTTGGAAAGTGTCTGGCCGATCTCGGCCGGAATTTCCAGTCCAGTGAAGAGACGCGGCATCGCATTAATCCTCGATGCTTGGCGCGGGTTTTGGGAGCCCGCCCCTGTAACAAGCCCGGCGACGAATCACCGATGCCTATTTGTACCCGAGATATGTGACTCTGCGAAGCATGACCCGTTAACAGCTCGTAAACCTACGGGCACAATTCGGCGCGCTGCCTGCATTTCAACTGCGTTGCCCTGATAATGCGCCGAGAAATGCCTCCACCGTGGGCAGCATATTCTTGACGACGATGTCCACACCTTCCGCCGTCGGATGCATGCCGTCGGCCTGATTGAGCTTGGCATCGGCAGCCACGCCATCGAGGAAGAACGGATAGAGCGGCACGCCAAGGGACTTCGAGAGATCCGGATAGATCGCGTTGAACTTCGCTGCATACTCACTGCCATAGTTCGGTGGCGCGAGCATGCCGCACAAGAGCACGGCGATCTTGCGCGCCTGCAACTTTGTGATGACGTCGGAGAGCGCGGCACGCGTGACCGCGGGATCGATGCCGCGCAGCGCATCGTTGGCGCCGAGCTCGACGATCACGGCGTCAGTTCCGTCAGCCACCGACCAGTCGAGCCGCTCGCGGCCGCCTGAGGCGGTGTCGCCGGATACCCCGGCATTGGTCATACTGACCTTTATCCCCTTGGTTTCCAAGGCTTTTTGTAGCCGGACCGGAAATGCCGCCGCGGCCGGAAGGCCGTAACCGGCGCTCAGAGAATCGCCGAGAACCACCATCTTGATCGGTTTCGCCGAACCTTGCGCCGGGCTTTTCTCCACCCCTGGCGTCTGCGCACTTGCCGCCGTCATCAAGCCCATAAGCAACACGAGTATGTGCACGAAGATTCTCAACCGGCTCTCGACCGCAGCAGCGGAAGTGCCATATGACCGAACCATGGACAGTCTCATCGAATCCTCTTCACTGACCGACGTCGAGCCGGACACCATTGCCGTCAGGAACGTCAATCTCTCGCTCGGCACCGGCGCGGCACGGGTCCATATCCTCAAAGATATCAGCCTTCGTGTGGCAGCGGGTGAGGCCATCGGCCTGATCGGCCCGTCGGGTTCGGGCAAGTCGACCTTGCTGATGGTAATGGCGGGGCTTGAACGTCCTGACAGCGGAGAAGTGGTCGTCAACGGCACGTCGTTCAATGCCCTCGATGAAGATGCGCTGGCGCGCTTCCGCGGCCGACAGGTCGGCATCGTCTTCCAGTCGTTCCATCTGATCCCGACCATGACGGCGCTGGAGAACGTCGCCGTGCCGCTCGAGCTCGCCGGCAGTCCCGATGCCGCCGCGCGCGCGGCGCAGGAACTGCAATCGGTCGGACTCGGCGAACGGCTGCATCACTATCCGACGCAGCTTTCCGGCGGCGAGCAGCAGCGCGTCGCGATCGCGCGTGCGCTCGCGCCCGATCCCGCGATCCTGGTTGCCGATGAGCCGACCGGAAATCTCGACGAGACGACGGGAAAGCAGATCATCGACCTGCTCTTCACCAAGCACACCGAGCGCGGCATGACGCTGGTGCTGGTGACGCACGACCTCTCGCTGGCGCAGCGCTGCGATCGTGTGGTGCGGCTGCGTTCCGGCCGCATCGACGGACAATCCACGACATGAGCATCGCGTCCGAAGTCGCGGTGCAGGGCCGCGCGTCGTCGCTTGCCTTCCGTTACGCGCTGCGCGAACTGCGCGGCGGCCTGCGCGGATTCTACGTGTTCATCGCCTGCATCGCGCTCGGCGTGATGGCGATTGCCGGCGTCGGCTCGGTCGCCGCGAGCCTTGGCGACGGCCTGTCGCGCGAGGGACGCACGCTGCTCGGCGGTGACGTCGCGTTCTCGCTGATCTCGCGCGAAGCCAAGCCCGACGAGGTCGCGTACTTGCACACGCGCGGCGAGGTTTCGGTTGCAGCGACGCTCCGCGCGATGGCGCGCAGCAATGACGGCAAGCTGGCGCTGGTCGAGCTCAAGGCGGTCGACGGCAAATATCCGATGCTCGGCGAGCTGACGCTCGAGCCGAACATGCCGATCGCCGATCTGCTCGCCGAACGCGACGGCGCGTTTGGCGCGGCTGCCGATTCAACGCTGTTGGCGCGGCTCGACCTCAAGCTCGGCGACCGCGTCACCATCGGCAGCGCGACCTACCAGATCCGCAGCGTGGTGGCGGCCGAGCCCGACAAGCTCGCCGGCGGCGTCGGCCTCGGTCCGCGCTTCCTGATCAGCGAAGCCAGCCTGCGCGCCACCGACCTGTTGCAGCCCGGCAGCCTAGTGCGCTGGATCTACCGGGTGAAGCTGCCCGACGGCGCCAACGACGATCGCGCCACCACGGCGCTGATCGACGGCGCACGCAGCGCGGCACCGGAGGCCGGCTGGGAGGTCCGCAGCCGCAGCAATGCCTCGCCGCAGCTTGAGCGCACCATCAGCCGCTTCACCCAGTTCCTGACCCTGGTCGGCCTCGCCGCGCTGCTGGTCGGCGGCGTCGGCGTCGCCAACGCGGTGAAGAGCCATATCGACCGGCGGCGCGATGTCATCGCCGCGTTCAAGGCGCTCGGCGCCACCGGCCGCGACGTCTTCACGATCTACTGCACGCAAGTGGTGGTGCTGGCCGGGATCGGTTCGGTGATCGGGCTCGTGCTCGGCGCCGCGCTGCCTTTTGTCATTGTCGGCCTGTTCGGCAAGCTGCTGCCGCTGCCCGTGGTGCCTGCGCTGCATCCCGACGAACTCGCGCTCTCCTTCCTCTACGGCCAGCTCACCGCGCTGGCGTTCGGGCTGTGGCCGCTCGGCCGGGTCCATGACGTGCCGGTCGCGGCGCTGTTCCGTGAGACCGTCGCCAGCGAGTGGCACCGCCCGCGCTGGAGCTATCTCGCGCTGATGGCCGTGGTGATCGCACTCCTGATCGGCGTCGCGATCGGGCTTGCCTATGACAAGCGGGTCGCCGCCGTGTTCGTCGCCGCCTCGATCGCGGTGTTCCTGCTGCTGCGCGGAATTGCTGAAATCCTGATGGCGGTGGCGCGTCGGCTGCCGCGTAGCCGCATGACCATGCTGCGGCTGGCGATCGCCAACATCCACAGGCCGGGCGCGCTGACACCATCAGTCGTGCTGTCGCTAGGCCTCGGGCTCGCGGTGCTCGTCACCATCACCCAGATCGACGGCAATCTGCGCCGGCAATTCTTGGCCGCGCTGCCGGAGCGGGCGCCGTCGTTCTTCTTCATTGACATCCCCTCCCCGGAAGCCGATCGCTTTGCCGGCTTCCTGGCGCAGATCGCAACCGGCTCGACCGTCGAGGACGTGCCCATGCTGCGCGGGCGGATCGTTGCCGCGCGCGGCGTCAAGGCCGACCAGCTCAAGCCCTCGGTCGATGCTGAATGGGTGCTGCAGAGCGACCGCGGCCTGACCTATACCGGCGAAATTCCCAAGGGCTCGAAGATCGTCGAGGGCGAATGGTGGGGGGCGGACTACGGCGGACCTCCGCTGGTCTCGATGGAGAAGAAGATAGCCGACGGCCTGTCCTTGAAGATCGGCGACGAAATCGTGGTCAACGTGCTCGGCCGCGACGTGCCGGCGAAGATCGCCAATCTGCGCAACATCGACTGGCAGGGGCTCGGCATCAACTTCGTGCTGGTGTTCTCGCCGAACGCCTTCAAGGGCGCGCCGCACAGCCACGTCGCGACCCTGACGGAACCCCATGCGAGCTCTACCGACGACGCCCGCATCATCAAGCAGGTCGCCGACGCGTTCCCGATGGTGACCAGCGTGCGGGTCCGCGAGGCGCTGGAAACGGTCGGCAGCGTCGTCAGCAATCTGGTGCTGGCGATCCGTGGCGCCAGCGCCGTGACGCTGATCTCGGCGATCCTGGTGCTGGGCGGCGCGCTCGCCGCCGGGCACCGCCACCGCGTCTACGACGCCGTGATCCTCAAGACGCTCGGCGCCACGCGGGTGCGGCTGCTCGGCGCCTACGCGCTGGAGTATCTCATGATCGGCTTTGCAACCGCCGTCTTCGGGGTGATCGCCGGTTCGATCGCGGCCTGGCTGATCGTGACGCGGCTGATGACGCTGAGTTTCATCTGGCAGGCCGGCAGCGCCGCGCTGGTCGTGGTCGCCGCGCTGGTCGTCACGGTCGGATTGGGGCTCGCCGGGACACTGCTCGCGCTGAACCAGAAGCCGGCCTCGGTGTTGCGGAATTTGTGACAATTTGTAGCGGCGCCGGCCCCGTTTTTGCCTATAATGCCGCACCAGAGCGACATTCGGCCGCGCGTGGAAGCTTGCGTCGGATGTGTTAATTTCCCACATACCAATCGGGTCGGATAGTCGGTTTGAATGACACGGAATTAATGTTCCGCAAACCGAGCCATCTGAGATAGATTTACAACCGGCGCCGCAAATCCCTTGCGCTCCACCGGGACCAACCACGGGAATTCGACCATGTCGGACCTAGACCGCAACTACGCTTCTCCTTTCGGCCGGGCCGCCGGGCGCATTGACGCTGCGGCCGTCGACGCCGGTCTGCGCGCCTACATGCTGCGCATCTATAACTACATGAGCATCGGCCTGGCCATCACCGGCCTTGCCGCGCTCGGCGTCTACATGGGTGCGGTGACCACCGACCAGTCCGCCGCCGTCGCCAAGTTTGGCAACGCCTATCTGACGCAGTTCGGCTACGCGATGTTCGTGAGCCCGCTGAAGTGGCTGTTTATCCTCGCCCCTCTGGCGATGGTGTTCGTCATCTCGGCCGGCATCAACCGCCTGCAGCCCGCGACCGCCCAGCTGCTGTTCTGGGTGTTCTCGGCGCTGATGGGCTTGTCGCTGTCGTCGATCTTCCTGGTGTACACGCACACCTCGATCGTGCGCGTGTTCTTCATCACCGCGGCGACGTTCGGTGCGCTGAGCCTCTACGGCTACACCACCAAGCGTGACATGAGCGGCATGGGCTCGTTCCTGTTCATGGGCCTGATCGGCATCATCATCGCGAGCCTGGTCAACCTGTTCCTGGCGAGCTCGGCGCTGCAGTTCATCGTGTCGGTGGTCGGCGTGCTGGTATTCGCGGGCCTCACCGCCTGGGACACCCAGCGGCTGAAGAACGACTACATCTACGGCTACGCCTCGCAGGGCGGCGTGATGGCAGAGCGTGCGGCGATCACTGGTGCGCTGTCGCTCTACCTGAACTTCATCAACCTGTTCACGCTGCTCCTGCAGCTGCTCGGCCAGCGCGACTAAGCGCCTCGAGCCAGCCGATTGATCCAAGCCCCGGCCATGCGGCCGGGGCTTTTCTTTTGCGCGAGGCAAAAATACTGTCGCCCGATGTCCAATCCTGCTCTGTCCGATGCGGAAATCAGGCCTGCGGCCGAGGCGGACCTGCCTGCCGTCACCGCGATCTATGAGCATGCGGTGCGCTTCGGCACCGCGACCTTCGAGCTGATCCCGCCCGATCTCGCCGAGATGACACGCCGCTACCGGGCGCTGATGGATGACGGCTTCCCCTATTTCATCGCGGTGCTCGACAGCCGCGTCGCCGGCTATGCCTATGCCGGCCCCTACCGGCCGCGGCCGGCCTATCGCTTCACGGTCGAGAACTCGGTCTATCTGGACCCCACGGTGCATCGCCGCGGCATCGGCCTCAAGCTGATGGACCGCCTGATCGCCGAATGCGACGCGCGCGGCTTCCGGCAGATGATCGCCGTGATCGGGGACTCGGCCAATACCGGCTCGATCGGGCTGCACCGCCGCTGCGGTTTCGAGCTGATCGGGACCCACCCGAATGTCGGCCTGAAATTCGGCCGCTGGCTCGACACCGTAATGATGCAGCGCGCGCTCGGCGATGGCGGCGCGACGGTGCCGGCGGACTAAAGCGCGATGAGGTCTGGTTGAATCGCCATCGCGCTTTAGCTCCTTGTTTGAGCATGATCTTTTCGGAAAACCGCTTCGCACTTTTCCGGATCATGCTTTAGAACGATGACCGCTATGCTCTGTTGAGTTTGCCGCGCCTACACCAGCGACAGCTTGCGGTCGATCACGAACAGCACGCGTTCGAGTTCATGGCCGCGGCGCAGGATCAGGCCGGTCGCGGAGATCACGCTGTACATGCCCTGCTTGCGCGCAAGCCGGGGATCCTTCTCGATCCGGTAGATCGGCATTTCGGAGGCGCGCCGGAACACGGAGAACACGGCACGGTCCTTCAGGAAGTCGATCGCATAGTCGCGCCACTCACCGTCGGCGACCATACGGCCGTAGAGATTGAGAATGCGGTTGAGCTCAAGTCGATTGAAGGTCACGCGGTTGGGCTGCGGGATCGCGGCGGCGGGGCGCGCCGCGGCGCGGCTCCCGCTCGGATCAGTGTCCTCCGAGATCAAACTCATCGAGCGCCTCCTGTCATCTCGGTGTCGGTTCCGAAGGCCGGTGCCCCCACTTCGGGATCGTCACGAGAGTGACATGATTGCGCTAAGCGACGGAGCCTGCAAGGGGCCTTCGCAATGCAAACGGGCCTTAGCCACGGTCAGGCGCGGCGGATTGTCCGGAAAACCGAAGAGTCACGGGAACGTTAGCGGAATCATATTGCTGCCCCACTTCCGCCCATCGCCCGCCCCGCTGCCCTGCGAAAAGAAAACACTGCGTTGGCCCGGTCCTTTCGGTTCCGGATTCCTCAGCCCCCAGCCCCCCGGGGCCGTCGGGATCGGGCCTGTTCGCAGGGGAGTCAAATCCCAACACTGGGCCAACGAAAGTTGGTCCTTTTTGTTTTTGGGACCGGCTCAATAACGCGCGATCGCGACGCGCGCGCGAAGCTCAGCGCCTTCCCTTCAGCAAATCACTGATGCGCGTTTGCTGCCGGGTCTACCCGCGCAATGACCTGTGTGCGGCCCAACGACGCGACTGACGGCAGGCTTGCGCAGCAACGCGCTAGAGCGTTTTCGAGCGGAGTGGACGCCGGTTCGCGTGAAGAAAACGCGTCAATACAAGAATCCAGAGCTTCGGTTCTGAATCAATCAGAACCGAAAATGCTCTAGTGAAGCGAGGTAAATGCGGCGCCGAGCATCGGGCCCGGCTTATCGCGATTGCCGTCCTGGACGTAGACCGCCGCAGCATCGACGCCATCGCGCGTGATGTTCTCGAGCGGCACGGTCCAGTTCCCGGACGAGCCGTTCCAGTCGCCGACCTTCAGGAGATTGCGCACCACATTGTGGTAGGTGATCTCGCGGCCGCGGTTCTCGCCGCGCGCGATCGAGATCGGCACCGACTTCGAGATCGAGCAGATCCAAACTTCGCCGCGCGACACCGTGGGCGACTTCGATGCGGCGACCGAAACATTGATCTGCTTGCCGCTCAGCGTCATCGTTACCGGCACCGACATCACGCTGCCGCTCATCTCGGTGTCCCTGATGGCACCCTCGATGCTGGCGCGGTCACTGCCGATCACATGCGCGGAGCCGTTGATCACGGCCTGCGGCGTGTAGACGTCGCGATCGCCGCGCATATGCGAGTACGCCTTCTGGCGCGCGCTGAAGCGGGAATCGGCCAGCGTGTCCTTCCAGCCGAGATAGTCCCAATAGTCGATCGGCATGCTCAGCGCGATGACGTTGGGATCCTTTGCGAGATCACCGATGATCTTGTCCGCGGGCGGACAGGACGAGCAGCCCTGCGAGGTGAAGAGTTCGACGACGGCACGCGGATCGGCGTGAGCAGGGCGGATGATCGCGACGATCGCGCAGATACCAAGAGCGCTGGACCATCGCGAGATACAGTTATAGGCCATCATCGCTGTCATACTGCGAACCAGTCGTGATGATTTCCATCCGTATTTGTACGGAGCATGAAGTTGTCCCTTGAACTTGCGTGCCCCAGAACGCCAGAAGGCGGCCTTGTCATAGGCCGCCTTCTTTTTAGCCGCTACTCACTAAGCAGTGAGGCACCGATCACAAATCCGCGTTAGGCCGCGAGTTTGCGCAGCACGTAGTGCAGGATGCCGCCGTTGCGATAGTAATCGAGCTCGTCCAGCGTATCGATGCGGCAGAGCAGCGGGACTTCCCGCTTGCCGCCCTCAGCGGAGACGATTTCCGCAGTCAGCGTCTGACGCGGCTTCAAATCGCCCTGCAGCCCGCGGATCGTGACCTTCTCGTCGCCCTTGAGGCCGAGCGAGGACCACGACGTGCCGTCCTGGAAGGTGAGCGGAAGCACGCCCATGCCGACCAGGTTGGAGCGATGGATGCGCTCGAAGCTCTGGCAGATCACCGCACGCACCCCAAGCAGGCGGGTGCCCTTCGCGGCCCAGTCGCGCGACGAGCCGTTGCCATATTCGGCGCCGGCGAACACCACCAGCGGGACGCTCTCCTGCTGGTACTTCATCGCGGCGTCGTAGATCGACATCTGCTCGCCGTCGGGCCAGTGCTTGGTCAGACCGCCTTCCGGAATATTGCCGTCGGCGCCCTTCAGCATGAAGTTCTTGATGCGGATGTTGGCGAAGGTGCCGCGCATCATCACTTCATGGTTGCCGCGCCGCGTGCCGTACTGGTTGAAGTCGGCGGGGCGCACCTGGTGCTCGCTGAGGAACTTGCCGGCGGGCGAGGTCAGCTTGATCGAACCGGCCGGCGAGATGTGGTCGGTGGTGATCTTGTCGCCAAACATCGCGAGGATCCGGGCGTCGACCACATCGACGATCGGCTCCGGCTGCTTCTTCATGCCTTCGAAGTAGGGCGGGTTCTGCACATAGGTCGAGCCCATGTTCCAGCGATAGGTCTCGCTTTCCGTGGTCTTGATCTTGCGCCAGTTGGTATCGCCCTTGAACACGTCGGCGTACTTCTTCTTGAAGATCGTCGCGGTGACGTACTTCTTCATGAAGGCGTTGATCTCCTTGGCGGTCGGCCAGATGTCCTTGAGGAACACCGGCTTGCCGTCCTTGCCGATGCCGAGCGGCTCGACCGCGAGATCCTTCGTCACGGTGCCGGCAAGCGCATGCGCGACCACCAGCGGCGGCGAGGCGAGGTAGTTCGCCTGCACGTCGGGCGAGACGCGGCCCTCGAAGTTGCGGTTGCCCGACAGCACGGCGGCGGCGACGATGCCGTTTTCGTTGATCGACTTCGAGATGTCTTCCGGCAACGGGCCGGAATTGCCGATGCAGGTGGTGCAGCCGAAGCCGACCAGGTTGAAGCCAACCTTGTCGAGATCGGCCTGCAGGCCGGAATTGGCGAGATATTCCGCCACCACCTGGCTGCCCGGCGCGAGCGAGGTCTTCACCCACGGCTTGGCCTTGAGGCCCTTGGCGGCCGCCTTGCGCGCCAACAGGCCGGCGCCGATCAGCACGCTCGGATTCGAGGTGTTGGTGCAGGACGTGATCGCCGCGATCACGACGTCGCCATGACCGAGATCGAAGTTGCGGCCCTCGACCGCAAAGCGCTTCGCTTCACCCTCAGGCTTCTTGTACTCGCTGACCAGCGCGGTGGCGAAACCGGTCGGGACCGCCGGCAGCGCGATGCGGCCTTCGGGGCGCTTCGGTCCGGCCATCGACGGCACCACGTCGGCGAGGTCGAGCGTCAGCGTGGTAGTGAACACCGGATCGGCCGACTTGGCGGTGCGGAACAGACCCTGCGCCTTGGCATAGGCCTGAACCAGCTTGACGCGATCGGCCTTGCGGCCCGAGGTCTTCAGGTAATCGATGGTGGCGGCATCGACCGGGAAGAAGCCGCAGGTCGCACCGTATTCGGGCGCCATGTTGCCGATGGTCGCCTTGTCCGCCACCGAAAGGAAATCGAGGCCGGGGCCGAAGAACTCGACGAACTTGCCGACCACGCCGAGCTTGCGCAGCATCTGGGTGACGGTCAGCACCAGGTCGGTTGCGGTGACGCCTTCCTTGAGCTGGCCCTTGAGCTTGAAGCCGACCACTTCCGGCAGCAGCATCGACAGCGGCTGGCCGAGCATGCAGGCTTCCGCCTCGATGCCGCCGACACCCCAGCCGAGCACGGCGAGGCCGTTGACCATCGTGGTGTGCGAGTCGGTGCCGACCAGCGAGTCGGGATAGGCGACCTCGAAAGTGCCGGTCTTCTTGCCGACCGTCATCTTCTCCTTCTTGGTCCACACGGTCTGGGCGAGATATTCGAGATTGACCTGGTGGCAGATGCCGGTGCCGGGCGGCACCACCGAGAAGTTCGAGAACGCCTTCTGGCCCCACTTCAGGAACTCGTAGCGCTCCTGGTTCTGCTTGTATTCCTCGGTGACGTTCTTCGCGAACGCCTTGTTGTCACCGAAGAAGTTGACAATCACCGAGTGGTCGATGACGAGATCGACCGGCACCAGCGGGTTGATCTTCTCGGCATCGCCGCCGAGGCTCTGCATCGCGTTGCGCATCGCCGCGAGATCGACCACGGCCGGAACGCCGGTGAAGTCCTGCATCAGGACGCGCGCCGGGCGGAACGCGATCTCGTGCTCGAGATGGCGCTTCTTCAGCCACTTCGACACCGCAACGATGTCTTCCTTCTTGACGGTGCGGCCGTCCTCGTTGCGCAGCAGGTTCTCCAGCAGAACCTTCATCGAATACGGCAGCTTCGAAATCCCCTTTAGTCCGTTCTTCTCTGCCTGGGGCAGGCTGTAATAGACGTAGGACTTGCCGCCGACCTTCATGGTCTTGCGGCATTTGAAGCTGTCGAGCGAGGTCATGCGAGGAATCCCAATTCTCAGTTATACCCGGCAAGGGTAACTAAACACCGGCGATCGACACTGGCCGAGGGATGGCCTGGATGGCTTGCGGCCGCCGATTGTGTGTGCTGCATCAAGTTCCGGGCTTATAGAACCTTTCCAGAAGCGCCGCCACACCGACAAACGTGCGACAGCGTTGCGCGACCCAAAAATTCTCACGCGGTAGCGAAAGATTTCAGAGGGCTGTGACAAGACGAACCATGCGGCTTTCGGGACGAAATCTGAAATGCGTGCGCGGCGGCCGCGAGGTGTTCTCCGGCCTCGATCTGTCGGCCGCAGCCGGCGAGGCAGTTGCCATCACCGGGCCCAACGGCGCGGGCAAGACCTCGCTGCTGCGCGTCCTCGCCGGGCTATTGGTTCCCGCCGAAGGGTCGATCGCGCTCGAAGGCGGCGACGCCGAGCTCAGCCTGCCCGAACAGGCCCACTATCTCGGCCATCGCGACGCCCTGAAGCCGGCGCTGAGCGTCGCGGAAAATCTTTCCTTCTGGCGGGAATTCCTCGGTGGCGAGACCCGGGACGCCGGCCAATGCCTTACTGCCGTGGCGCTCGACCACGCCGCGCACCTGCCGGCAGCCTACCTCTCGGCCGGGCAGCGCCGCCGCCTGTCGATCGCGCGCCTGATCTCGGTGCGGCGGCCGGTCTGGCTGCTGGACGAGCCGACATCGGCGCTCGATGCGGCCGGACAGGCGCTGTTCGTCGACCTGATGCGCGACCATCTCGCAGGCGGCGGCCTGATCGTCGCGGCAACCCATCTGCCGCTCGGCATCGCCGCGCGCGATTTGCGGATGGGAGGCGCGGCATGAGCGTGCGACGCCTCTTGTCACTGAGCAGAGGTCTTTCCGTCCCCTCCCCCCTTGCGGGGGAGGGTCAGGGAGAGGGGTGCCGCACGACGTGCTCTCTCATTATGCGTGTCGACGATGCACGGCCGAGACTGCGAGTACGCCTCCCGCATCAAGCATCTCGCCCGGGGCCACCCCTCTCCCCCGCCCTCCCCCGCAAAGGGGGAGGGTGCGCAGCGGCTACGCGGCAAGTCATCGGCGCTCACCGCGGATTTAACTCATGAGTGCGCTTGCCGCATTGATCCGCCGCGATATCCGCATCGCGCTGCGCGTCGGCGGCGGCGCGCTGATCGGCGTGCTGTTCTTTCTCACTGTCACGGTGCTGATGCCGTTCGCGGTCGGGCCGGATCTGGCGCTGCTGTCGCGGCTTGGCCCCGCCATCCTCTGGCTCGGTGCGCTGCTGGCGAGCCTGCTCACCCTCGACCGCCTGTTCACGGCCGACCATGAGGACGGCTCGCTCGACCTCATCGTGATGAGCCGGACGCCGTTGGAACTCGCCTGCGCGGCCAAGGCACTGGCGCATTGGATCGCCGCCGGACTGCCGCTGATCGTCGCGACGCCGGTGCTGGGCCTGCTGCTCAATCTCGACGGTACCGCGACGCTTGCGGTCGCGGCGACTTTGCTGGCGGGAACACCGGCGCTGACCTTCACCGGCATGATAGGCGCGGCATTGGCGGTGACGCTGCATCGCGGCGGACTGCTGCTCGCGGTGCTGGTGCTGCCGCTGTCGATCCCGGTGCTGATCTTCGGCGTCGCGGCCTCACAGGCGGCGATATCGGGCTCCTTGCCCTTTGGAACACCGTTCTCGATCCTCTGCGCGCTGTCGCTTGCCAGCCTCGTGATCGGCCCATTTGCCGCCGCCGCGAGCCTGCGGCACGGGCTGGACTGAAATGGGCAAGATCAATCCAGCCCTAATCAAATCTCGCCGAGAGGAATTCGGCCAATTGCCTGCGACACAGCGGACGACTATCAGGGTGCTATGACGCTGACCGACCTCGCCAACCCGACCAAGTTTCTGGTGCTGACCGCGCGCATCTTGCCATGGCTGGCGGGCGTGACCGCGATCCTGCTCGCGATCGGGCTCTACCAGTCGGCAATGGCGCCCGACGACTACCAGCAGGGCGCCACGGTGAAGATCATGTTCATCCACGTGCCGAATGCGTGGCTGTCGATGTTCGTCTGGGGCGTCATGAGCGTGGCGGCGCTGGGCACGCTGGTGTGGCGGCATCCGCTTGCCGACGTCG
This sequence comes from Bradyrhizobium sp. I1.14.4, assembly GCF_050435825.1. Taxonomy (NCBI): domain Bacteria; kingdom Pseudomonadati; phylum Pseudomonadota; class Alphaproteobacteria; order Hyphomicrobiales; family Nitrobacteraceae; genus Bradyrhizobium; species Bradyrhizobium sp. I1.14.4. The sequence continues at coordinate 97,388 of NZ_JBNDLA010000017.1, forward strand.
CCGCGAAAGCCGCAGCTCCGATCGGTGCCGCCTTCACCTTCCTTGCGCTCGTCACCGGCTCGCTGTGGGGCCGGCCGATGTGGGGCACCTACTGGGAGTGGGATGCGCGGCTGACCTCGGTCTTGATCCTGTTCCTGATGTATCTCGGCCTGATGGCGCTGTGGCGCGCGGTGGAGGACCCTTCGCGCGCGGCAAGGGCAGCCGCGGTCCTGACCCTGGTCGGCGCGATCAACATCCCGATCATCAAATTCTCGGTCGACTGGTGGAACACGCTGCACCAGCCGGCCTCCGTGCTCCGCATGGGCGGGTCGACGCTCGACAAGGCGTTCCTGTGGCCGTTGCTGGTGATGGCGATCGCGTTTTCGCTGCTCTTCATCACGCTGCATCTGGCGGCGATGCGAAACGAGATCCTGCGCCGGCGCGTGCGCAGCTTGCAGATGATGCAGGCCAGCCGCATCGCGTTCACGAGCGAAGTGGGCACCGGTTCGCGTGAAGGACACGCGTCAAAAGAAATTGGGGCGGCGTAGCACGATGTCGCTTGGTCCCTACGCCTCCTTCATCGTGACGTCCTATGCGCTGGTCGCGGCGGTTGTGTTGCTGTTGATCGTCTGGATCGCCGCCGACTATCGCCGGCAGCAGGCGCGCCTCAAGGAAATCGAGGCCAGCGGCGTCACGCGCCGCTCCGGCCGCAGCGCGGCGGGTATCCGATGAGCGACCAGGCGACAAACAGTCCGCCACAAGGCCGCCGCCTGCTGGTGGTGCTGCCGCTGGTCATTTTCCTTGGGCTCGCAGGACTGTTTCTGCTGCGGCTCTATGGCGGCGATCCCTCCAAAATTCCGTCGGCACTGATCGGGCGGCCGGCGCCGCAAACCGCGCTGCCCGCGCTCGACGGCCTGGTGCGGGACGGCGCGCCGGTCCCGGGTCTCGATCCCGCCGCCTTCAAGGGCAAGGTCAGCGTCGTCAATGTCTGGGCGTCGTGGTGCGTGCCCTGCCATGACGAGGCGCCGCTGCTGACGGAGCTCGGCAAGGACAACCGCTTCCAGATCATCGGCATCAACTACAAGGACACGCCCGAGAATGCCCGGCGCTTCCTCGGCCGCTACGGCAACCCGTTCGGCATCGTCGGCGTCGACGGCGACGGCCGCGCCTCCATCGAATGGGGCGTCTACGGCGTGCCCGAGACCTTCCTGGTCGGGCGCGAGGGCAAGATCGTCTACAAGCTGGTCGGCCCCGTGACGCCTGAGAATGTCAACACCGCACTCAGGGCCGAGATCGAGAAGGCGCTGCGCGCGGACAAGTAACCGCGTCGCCACCACGCGAAGCGCGAACAGATCGCGCGCAAACCTGCGACAAAATAATTCGACACGTTTATCTGCGGTTCATTTCGCGGCCACGGCAACGCCATGAACGCACCCCCAACTCAGCAGCGTTGACATCAACGTTCCTCAGGAGGGGACATATGCGCAAGACCACGCTCGCTTCACTTCTCGCCACCGCGCTCACACTCGGCATGATCACGGCGACGCCGTCGATGGCCCAAACTCCGCAGCCGGCCGCGCCGGCCGCGAAGTCCGAGAGCAAGATGGCTCCGGCTCCGAAAGCCGCCACCCCTGACTTGAAGACGACGGGAATGGCGAAGGACGACCTGCTCGACATCAACAGCGCCAACGCCGACCAGCTCGACGCGCTGCCTGGCGTCGGCAAGGCCTATTCGGCCGCGATCATCAAGGGCCGCCCCTACAAGGGCAAGGATGAACTGGTGCAGAAGAACATCCTGCCGCAGGCGACCTACGACAAGATCAAGGACAAGATCGTCGCCAAGCAGAAGAGCTGATCGCCAAAGCCTCGGGACGCAGCGCGGCACAATCACCGCGCTGCGTCCGGATTTATTTTCTTAGGTCGCCGGCGTCCGCTTCGCTGGTCTCGAGCGAGACCGGCTCGAGGTGATAGCGCTTGGTCAGCGGCATCTGCGCGATGGCGAAGATCATGGTCAGCGGCGTCACGCCGAACACTTTGAAGTTCACCCAGAAATCAGTGGTCTGCGTGCGCCAGACGATCTCGTTGAGAACAGCCATGCCGGCGAAGAACAGCGCCCAGCGCAGGGTGAGGATGCGCCATCCCTGCGGCGTCAGGTTGAACATCTGGTCGAACATCACGGCGATAAAGGAACGGCCGAACAGCAGACCTCCGCCGAGCACGGCCGCGAACAGGCCGTAGATGATGGTCGGCTTGACCTTGATGAAAGTCTCGTCGTGCAGCACCAATGTCAGGGTGCCGAACACCAGCACGATCGCGCCGGTCACCAGCGCCATGATCGGCACGTGCCTGGTCACCACATAGGACGCGATCATCGCCGCCACGATCGCCACCATGAACGCGCCGGTTGCGACGAACAGATGGTACTTTGCGTTCGCGATGAAGAACACCAGCAGCGGACCGAGTTCGGTCGCGAGCTTGAACAGCGGGTGCGGCTGCGTCTTGTCCATTATGTAACCTTTGTTGCCGTCATCACCCGCGAAGGCGGGTGATCCAGTACTCCGAGAGGCCTCGATTCCAGTCAGCGGCGCGGCGTACTGGATGCCCCGCCTTCGCGGGGCATGACGAAAACCTAAGATTCGATTCCTGCAATCGCGTTGGCAAAATCCTTCGCCGTGAACGGCGCCAGGTCCTCGACGCTTTCACCGACGCCGATGAAATGCACCGGCAGCTTGTGCTTCTCCGACAGCGCGACGAGGATGCCGCCGCGTGCCGTGCCGTCAAGCTTGGTCATCACGAGGCCGGTGACGCCTGCCGTACGATGAAACGCCTCGACCTGCGACAGCGCATTTTGTCCCACCGTGGCATCGAGCACGAGCAGCACCGCGTGCGGCGCCGTCGCATCGACCTTCTTGATGACGCGTACGACCTTCTCGAGCTCGTTCATCAGCTCGGACTTGTTCTGCAGGCGGCCGGCGGTGTCGATCAGCAGCACGTCGCGCTGCTGCTCCTTCGCAGCGGTCAGCGCGCTGAAGGCGAGGCTCGCCGAATCCGAGCCCTGGGCGCCGGCGATCACCGGCGACTTGGTGCGCTCGCCCCAGACCTTGAGCTGCTCGATCGCCGCGGCGCGAAAGGTGTCGCCGGCGGCCAGCATCACCTTGCGGCCCTCGGCGGAAAATTTCGCGGCCAGCTTGCCGATCGTCGTGGTCTTGCCGGAGCCGTTGACGCCGACCACGAGGATCACGAACGGCTTCAGCGTCGTATCGATCTCGAGCGGCTTGGCCACCGGCGCCAGCACCTTCTCGACCTCGGTCGCAACGACCTCCCTGACCTCGTCGGCCGAGATCGCCTTGTCGTACCGGCCCTTACCGACAGCCTCCGCAATACGGACCGCGACATCGGTGCCGAGGTCGGCGCGCAGCAGCACATCCTCGATGTCATCGAGCATGGCAGAATCGAGCTTACGCTTAGTGACGAGGTCGGCGACCGCGGTCCCGATCGAACTCGAGGTCCGCTTGAGGCCGCCTTTCAGCCGCTGCCACCAGCTCTGTTTGGGAGTTCCCGCAGTGGTATCGTTCATGGCGCGGACGTGTTAGCCGTTTCGGCCCATAAACGAAAGTCTCGACGAATTGATCGATGTTCCCCAATTGACCGCGGAAGAAATCCTGGCGCGGGTGCTCCACCGCGACGGGCTGATGCTGGTCATCGACAAGCCGGCCGGCCTGCCGGTGCATCGCGGCCCCAAGGGCGGCCCCAATCTGGAGGCCTCGTTCGACGCGCTGCGGTTCGGCCTGCCGCGGCCGCCGGTGCTGGCGCATCGGCTCGACAAGGACACCTCCGGCTGCCTCGTGTTGGGACGCCACCGCAAGGCGACCGCCTCGCTCGGGCTGTTGTTCAAGCACAGCAAGATCTCGAAGACCTACTGGACCGTGGTCGAGGGCGGCCCCACTGCGGACGAAGGCACCATCGACATGCCGCTCGGCCGGCTCAACGCCGAGCGCGGCTGGTGGCAGAAGCCGGACCCGGATGGGCAGAAGGCGATCACCAACTGGAAGGTGCTGGGCCGCGGTCAAGGCATTGCCTGGCTCGCAATGGAGCCGGTCACCGGCCGCACCCATCAGCTGCGGGTGCATTCGGCGGCTATGGGCTGGCCGATCGTCGGCGACAATATCTATGGCAATGGTCCGCGCTTCGGCGAGCCGACCCTGCATCTGCATTCACGCGAGATCGGCATCCCGATCTCCAGGAACAAGGAGCCGGTGCATGTCGTCGCGCCGGCGCCGGAGCACATGCGGGAGCGGCTGAAAAGCTGCGGCTGGAACGGGCAGTGATCTCCGGGATTTTACGGACCATTATCCTTTACGGAACCTTCAGCCTCGTCCGGTAGTCCTGCAGGCGGCTTAGAAAAGCGCACCACGACAGGCTCAGGACGAGCAATGCTGAATGCCGGGCAGGCAATTGTCGACGAAGTCGAGGCGGCGATACGCGCCGGCTCGCCCGAAAGATGCATCGCCACGGCCAGGCGCGTCACCAGCCTCTTCCTTGCCTCCGCCGGCAAATTCAACAGCGAGCAGGTCGAGCTGTTCGACAATGTACTCGAGCGGCTGGTCAAGACCATCGAGCTGAGGGCGCTGGCCGATATCAGCGCCCGGATGGCGCTCGTCGACATCAGCGAGCAACTCGCGCCGGTGGCCCAGGCACCTCCCGCGATCGTCCGCCGCCTCGCGGGGAACGACGAGATCGGGATCGCGCGACCGATCCTGCAAGAGTCGTCGCGGCTCAGCGCGGACGATCTGGTCGTGATCGCGCAGACCAAGAGCGAGCAGCATCTGCTCGCTGTCGCCGGCCGCTGGTGGTTGAAGGAAGTCGTCACTGATGCACTTCTGGCCCGTCGCTTTGCGAGCGTGAGCCACCGCCTGGTCAGCAATCCCGGCGCCAAGGTATCGCCCGCCGGATTTGCGGTCATCCTCGCGCAAGCCGAGCACGATCCGGTCCTCGCCGTCGAGACCGGCATCCGCGCGGACCTGCCGTCGGAGCTCCGCCTTCAGCTCCTGCACGACGCGACGGAAGAGGTTCGCGGCCGGTTGCTGGAACGCGCGCCCCCGTATCTGTTCGAGGAGATCCGGCACGCGATCGCCGCGGTCGCCGCCGGCGTCGAGCGCGACATGTCGCAGGTCCGTGATTTCACCGCGGCCAGGCGCCACATTGCAAAGCTGAAGGACGCCGGCGAGCTGCACGAGGCCGCCCTGCTCGGCTTCGCCAGACAGCGAAAATATGAAGAGACCATCGCCGCGCTGGCGGATCTTGCGCAGTCGCGCATCGAGGTGATCCGCCCCCTGATGCAAAGCCTGCGCAGCGAAGGCCTGCTGGTGCCGTGCCGCGCGGCGGGCCTGAGTTGGGAGACCACCGCCGCAGTGATGGAATGCCGCTATTCGACCGGCTCGATGGGACCGGTCGAGCTCGCCCAAGCGAAGAGCCAGTTTGCGAAACTGACCCGCGCGAACGCCGATCGCCTGCTGCGGTTCTGGCAGGTTCGCGCGCCGCAACCTCCAAAGCCCGGCGGACGTGCTCACTGACAACGTTGCGCGCGATGCGACTGATTCCGATTCGACCTGTCAAACAGCGTATTCCGTGTCATCACCCGCGCATGCGGGTGATCCAGTATTCCAGAGACACCGATGCTTGAGCCGAGAGGCCACGGCGTACTGGGTCGCCCGGTCAAGCCATCCATTCCGCCACGCATCGTGCACGCGCGCGCGCACAGCTCTCGCGCCGCACGTTCAACAGCTTCCCGCAGGCGTCGCCTTGGGATGCGTACCCTTTGACGTCGCCTCCTGAAAGCGAAGCAGAAATCGCCGAACCCGGCCGTCATCGACGGCTTTTGACCCTAAGGAGACCTACGCAACAAGTTAGTCAGGCTTGGTCGCCAGATTCCGCTCCCGACGGCGCCGCCGCTGACCTCGACAAAGGAGATTCCGGCGGAAACCTAACTTAAATTTTAAGGGGCCCGGGCGCTGGCTAACCAACCCGGCGCTCCCCAATGACAATCCTGTGGCTATGGCATGAAATTGGCATGACGGCGCAGGAAGTGGAGTCTATTGTGGTTGGCATGGGTGGCTGGGGGGATTTTGGGGTGTTCAACGTCGGCGCTGTGGCGTGGCGTGAGGATCGAACCGGACAATGCGTCGTCAGGGACGCCGCGTCGTCTCCCGGCATTTCATTTGCGTTGATCCATGCCGTACCTCGCGCGCAAATGCTGCAGCTCGTGCGATCCGGCGCGTCGATCGTCCTGGACCTGCATTTGCCGACGGATCAGCCGGGGATATTCTTGAGCTGCCGTGTCGATCTGTGCTCCCCGGATCTGTCGCAGCTTCGGCGCTCCTTTCATCAAGCCGCAAATCACCGGTCGTCGGCCTTGGCGATCGCCGGGATGACATTGCTGTTGGCGGTCTGCGGCTGGATCGTCGGTGGAACCGAGGGCATTCACCGGGCACTTACCGGAGGCGCGCCGCGACAAGACGGATCGGCAATTGCGCACGAAACCATCTTCCGCTGGTTCGGCGCCCGCCTGCTCCGCCCAGCCGAAGCGCCGGGATTGTTCAGCATCCTGGTGGACGTCTGCCAGCGCGCCCGCTTGTCTCGTTTGCCGGATATCTATTGTCTTCCCGCGCCTTCGCAGATGAATGCCTACGCGCTCGGCGGTCCCGAAGGCGCCGCGATCATACTGACCGAGGGATTGCTGCGCGGCATGACGCGCGATGAGATCGCCGGCATCCTCGCCCATGAGGTCGCCCATATCCGCAACAATGATATCTGGACGATGAGTTGGGCGGCAGCGCTGCATCGCTCGATCGAATGGACGTCGCTCGCCGGCCTTGCCTTGTTGCGCGCGCAACATGGTTGCATGGCGGTCAGCCCACCGCTTGCCGCACTGCTGCGTGCCGCGCCTTCGATCGCTCAGCTGCTTTGCTTGGCATTGTCGCGTACTCGCGAGTTGGACGCGGATGCCACCGCCCTCGAATTGACCGGAGACTGGCAAGCGCTGATCGCAGCGCTCCACAAGCTGGAACGCCACCACGCCGGTTTGCTGGTCCCGTCCGCGGCCGCGCGAGACGACGGTACGATGCGCTTGCTTCGCAGCCACCCCGCGACATCGGAACGGGTCGGCGCGCTGCTCTGCCTCGCTTAAGGCATGCCCCGGAAAAGTGGGACCCGGTTTTCCGAAAAGATCGTGCTCGAACAGAAGAAAATGACCTGCAAAAAATGACCTGCAAAGTGAATTGCTGGTCCAATTAGGTCAACGCGTTTGCCGAATGCGCGGCGAAACACGTCGCAATCTGGAACCGTGCACAGTGTTATCACAAAAATAACGCGAGACCTTCGCGAAACCATCGCTCGTGTGGCGCATTGTGGAGCATTGAATGCACAACGAAAAAAGTCAGGAGCAAATACCCCAGAACGAGAGCAACCCAGACGAAGGTTAGCTCGCAACCGGGATCAGCGCGGAAAGCAACAGTTCTGGATTAGCAATTCTCCTTTCTACGTTGTCCCATCATGGCTGTCTTGGCCTGCGTAACGCAGCGCTCGCCCGGTAAGTGGCAGAGACGTTGACGGGTATGGGCTGAACTATCTTTTTGCATACAACCGGTTCCGATTGATTCCCATCGAGTGATCGCGCGCGTGTGCGTGATGCCGCTGGGATGGCGGCTTGCTCGTCGCGAAATGTTCGATCGCAAAGACCAGTTCGAGTGCGAAGACGGGAGCACGTCGTCTTCGTTCGTCGTGGGCTGAGGGCACCAACCATCGCAAGGAGAACAAGCGATGACCTACTTCGAAACCCAGCAACACAATTCGCAATTCAATCCGCAAGCATGGGCGGCCTTCTCTCAAGCCGCCCAGCCCCAAGCCGCCCAGGCCTATGGCGCCTGGAGCAACGCGCCGTTGATGCAGGCGATGGGCGGATATGGATTTGGCGGCCACGGCCCTCAAGGTGGTTATGGAATGGGACAGCCGGCTTACGGCCAGCAATACGGTCAATATGGCAGCCAGCCTTCGCTCGGCGGCTCCGGATATAATATCGGATTTGGCGCGCAGCCTCAGGGCTGGGGCCAGCAGCAACCGCCATGGGCTCAGTGGGGCGGTCAGCAACAGCGCCAGCTTTCGCAGCACGACGTCAATGAGGTGGTTCGGCAATTGGTGCCGGCGCTGCCTCAAATCTTGGCGCAGGCGCAACAGCCGTATGGGGCGATCGGCTACGCGGCCTTCGGTCAACCGACACGCCAATTGAGTCAGCAGGATGTGAACGAAGTGGTTCGCCAGCTGCTGCCGATCGTGCCGCAGATCGTTGGAATGCTGCAGAACCAACCGCAGCTGCAATACGCCGCCATGCAGGGCGGGCAAGGTTTGGGTCAGCAAGGCTTCGGACAGCAAGGCTTGGGCCAATATGGCTTGGGTCAATTGGCCCAAGGCCATCCGGCCCAGACATTCGGGACGCCATTTGGTGTGCCGCAATTCCAATCCGCGTTCGGCGCCCCGTCCCCTTGGGGACAACAACCGCGACAACTGACACAGCAGGACGTCGCTGACGTCACGCGCCAGCTGATCGGCGTGATTCCCCAGGTCATCGGCAACCTTCAGGCTTTCAATCAGCAGCGGATGATCTGACAGCAACTACACTGTCGGCTGTACCGGCAATCTGCGGCCGCCGCCTGCCTGGCGCGGCGGCCGCCGTCGATCGCTTTCAACGCGTCAATATCGACACGCCCGATCAAGGAGAACAACCATGTCCGCCTCCAATCCTTCCAACACGACCGCTTCACAGCCGCCGTCGGCCGAAATCCAGCAACTCGTCGGCTTGCTCGGCGATTTGATGCCGCTCCTCCAGCGCTTGCAATCGCAAGCTTTCCCGCAGGGAGGTTTTGCGTCCCACACCTTCGAGCCCCCGTTCCAGGGCGGGCTTCAGGGCGGACTCGGCAATTTCGCGCTTGCGAATCCGGCGCTTGCAAATCCAGCACTTGACCGTCAGGCGGCGGAAAACTTCATTGGCGACATCATCGCAGAGCAGTTGCGCGCGCTCTCTGCCTATCTTGAGGCCAATGCCGGACAATATGCCGGCCTTCAGAATTGCGTTCCGATCGTCACGCAGGCCGCGCACCGCTTCGCAGGCCGCGACTATGCGCAGGCCTTCAACCTGCTTTGGCTGTCCTACCGTGCGATAGAAATGATCCGAACCGGCGATCCCCGGGTTCCGCCACTGCGCGCGGCTGCGGCTGATCAGATCTTGTCGTCCGTTCATTGAATTCTTGGAGGTAACGCCATGAGCGAAAATTCGGATGGTAAGGGCCCCACCTCGCGCCGGCCGGCAAGTGTGCGCAACAGCCAATACATGATCGCGCCGGCAGGATTGGACGTCACTAGACAAACCCTGGTCGATCGACTGAACCAGCTCGGCAATATTGAAATCCGGCGAACCTACGCGGAGCGCGAAAATATCTGCCCGCCGATATCTGTGGTGCGGGCGTCAGACGAAACCATGGTCGCGTTGCGCCGGTCTCTTGCCGGTGCGTTCGTGATCGAGCCGGACCGTGCCTTGCGAGCGGCCTCGGTTACAGGCGCCTCGCCCCAAACACCGCTGATGGCTGCGATGACGGAACTCGGCCCGGCCTTTACGGTGACGATCCAGGCGCTGAGCGAGAATGGCAAGCCGGTCGAACACGCCGCTATCCTCCTCGTCGGGGAACGCGGGACGATTCAAGGCCTGACCGACGGCAACGGCAAAGCCGATCTCACGCTCTACGGTGAATTGCCGGAGACCATGTCCGGGCTCTTGATCAGGCCGCGTTCCAGCCATTGGGGCTTGTGGCGGCAGCGGCCCGAGCTTCGGTCCGACACCGTGAACAGTTTCACCCTGCAAGCATTGTCGCTGCCCGAGAGGCCGGATTGGGGCGCTCAAGCGATGCGATTCGATCAACTCCCCACCGGGTGTCGCGGTGCCGGAATCAAGATCGCCCTGATCGACAGCGGCGTTGCCGTCACCCACGAGCAATTGAAGGGGATCAATCGCGGCGTCGATATCGGAGGCAGCGGCGAACAACGATCCTGGTCGCAGGACGATATCGGCCATGGCACGCCGTGCGCGAGCGTCATCAGCGCGGTTGCGGATACCGCCCGCGGTATCCGCGGCTATGCGCCGGAAGCGGAACTGCATGTGTGCAAGCTTCCTGCCGACGCGCGTTGCAGCGACCTTGTCGCCGCACTCGATTATTGCCTGCAGAACGGCATCGATGTCGCGTGCCTCGGCTACGGCTGCGAACGGGGCTCGGCGATCGTCGGGCAGCGCATCGCCGCGGCGAAGCAGCAGGGCGTCGGTGTCATCGCCGCGGCCGGAAATTCCGCTGCTGCGGTGCTGTTCCCCGCGAGCTCCCCGCAGGTGGTGGCGGTCGGCGCGATCGGACAACTGGGGAGCTCTCCAAACGATAGCCCGCAGGCGGCCGAAGCGGCAGCGACCATATCGGTCGCGCGCGGACTGTTCGTGCCGGCGTTCTCCTGTCGCGGACCCGAGCTCGACGTATGCGCACCCGGAGTGGCTGTCATTGCCTGCCAGTCGCCGGACACCTACGCGGTGTGCGACGGCACCTCGCTCGCTACGGCGCATGTGACGGCGCTCGCGGCGCTGATCCTCGCCCACCACAGCGATTTCAAGGGCGGCTTCGCCAGACGGGATTTTCAACGGGTCGAGCGACTGTTCCAGATTCTCAAGGGCACCGCTCAGCCGATCGGTCATCCCTGGCTGACCGGCGCCGGCCTCCCCGATGCGGCGCGCGCACTTGGCGTCCGCTCCGCAGCCAAGCCGATCGGAGCGACGCTCAATGCCGAATTGGCGGAGATGCGCAGCGCCATCCGGCAGCTGAACCAGATTCGCTCAAATGCAAGCGAGGCGAATTTGTTCGAGCCGCCGCGCGGACCGGCCAATGTTTCGCAACTGCCGCTGAATCCGACGCCATGGTCGCTGGCGCCTGAGCGCAGCGCAGATGAGAGCGTGCGCGAGCTTAAGGAGGCGATGATGCTGGCGGGTCTTTCCGACGCGCGTTGAGTTCGTGTTCGTGCCGGTCCAACGGGCGCAATGGCTTCGCCCACTGCGCCCGCGTACGCGCCGCATATCGCGCATCACAATTTGCGATCTCGGTCGCGATGTTTCTGGAAACAGGGGAACCGCAAGTTCCTGGGCCGGGCCACCTGTTCGGAAACGGCTGAGCGCACGCCTTTGCGGGTGACGTCGCTTATCGATGGCATGTTTGCGACATGCCGTGCCCATTTCGAAGCTGAGCTGGACCTCGTCTGGCGAAAGCAGTAGTTTCCATCGGCGCGCAACGAAATGGTCAACGGAGGCCCTCCGTGGAACATCGCGGCATCAGTTTCTCGGTCGTTGAAATGAACTTTCCGCGCAGTTGGAAATGGACCGTGGGAAAGGGCAAAACGGTTACGGTCGGCGTTTGCGCCACCAGACTAGATGCGATCCGTCAGGCTCAAACCTTTATAGACGCAGTTATAGATTGGGCAGCGTAACCACCGCGGGGCGGATCGCTCGCGCGCGCAGTTCAATTTCTGGTTCTAGACGGCTTGGTCTAGACGGCTTGGCGGGTCTGCTCGCTCAATTCAAATCTGACGGGCCGCCCAGTTTTCCTTTTGCCGGACCGTTGCGCGATCCGCCGTATCCACCGGCAGCGACATCCTCTACCCGGATGGCAACGACATCACAGCCACGAAGCTTGCTGTCGATTGCCAGATTGAACATGGCGAAGTCGCGAGCGCGTCCCTCGATCTGGAGCTTTGTCCGGATCGACCAGACGTGTTTGGGTCGCAACGGTGGCTTTGCCCCGGCCAGCTTTCCCTCGTTCGACGGCACTCGCCTGGGCTTCGGGGTCGCATTTACTTGATCCTGCATGGCTAGATAGCATCGCCGCACGCCCCAACGAGACGCGCACCATCATGACTGGTCACAATGAGCCGCCGCACCTCGCCCGGCACATCATCGTTGACCGCCACCGGCAGGAAATGCTCGGTACGGCCCTGCCTGTAGCTTTCGATCAGCACCTCGCGCGTCGCACCCACCTCCGCCGCGAGCCGCCGCAGCAGCGCCGCTTCGCCTGCCGCGCGCAGCCGTTTCGCGCGCTCCCGGATCGCGCCGCCCGCGACCTGCGGCATCCGCGCCGCCGGCGTGCCCGGACGCCGCGAATAGGGAAACACATGCAGGAAGGTGAGATCGCATTGCTCGACCAGATCGAGCGAGCGCGCAAACATCTCTTCAGATTCGGTCGGGAAGCCGGCGATGATGTCGGCGCCGAACGCGATGTCCGGCCGCAGCCGGCGTACCTGCGCGCAGAAATCGATCGCGTCCTGGCGCGAATGCCGGCGCTTCATCCGCTTCAGGATCATGTCGTCGCCAGACTGCAGCGACAGATGCAGATGCGGCATCAGCCGCGCATCGTCGGCGATGACATCGAGCAGGTCGCGGTCGGCCTCGATCGAATCGATCGACGAGATCCGCAGCCGCTTCAGCTCGGGCACGTGGCGCAGGATCTGCCTGACCAATTGGCCGAGCTTCGGCGTGCCCGGCAGGTCGGCGCCGTAGCTCGTGAGATCGACGCCGGTCAGCACGATCTCGGCGTGGCCCCGCTCGACCAGCGCGCGGACCTGATCGACCACGGCCCCCATCGGCACCGAGCGCGAATTGCCGCGGCCATACGGGATAATGCAGAAGGTGCAGCGATGATCGCAGCCGTTCTGCACCTGCACGAATACGCGAGGCAGGCCACGCTCGAATCCATCCAGCAGATGCGGCGCCATCTCGGTCACAGCCATGATGTCGGCGACCGCGACTTTCTCGCTGGCGTCGGTGCCGAACGGCGCCTCTAACGCGGCGCGCGTCGCCTGCCAGGCATCACCGCGCATCTTATCGTCATTGCCGACGACGCGATCGACCTCGGCCATGTCAGCAAACATCTGGCCTTGCGTCTGTGCCGCGCAGCCGGTGACCACGATGCGCGCCGCCGGGCGCTCGCGCTTCAATTTGCGGATCGACTGCCGGGCCTGTGCCACCGCCTCATTGGTGACGGCGCAGCTGTTGATGACGATGGTGTCGGTCAGTCCCGCCTGCTCCGCCTCGCGGCGAATCACCTCGGATTCAAACGCGTTGAGGCGGCAGCCAAAGGTGACAACGTCGACGCCCATAACCGATCCCAAGACGGATTCCATGACCGATCAGGCGACGCTTGCGAACAGCGCCGGATCGAAGCGGCCCTCATACTCGAAATCGGCGGTGCCGGTCATCAGCACGTGATCGTCGCGCTCGCGCCACTCGATGCCGAGCTTGCCGCCGGGCAGCGTGATCTCGACGATGCGGTTGGCGCGCTTCAGCCGCGCCGCCGCGACCGCCGTCGCGCTGGCCGCCGAGCCGCAGGCCCTGGTGAGGCCGGCGCCGCGCTCCCAGGTGCGGATCGTGATGTGGTCGCGATCGACGATATGGGCGAGCGTGATATTGGCGCGCTCCGGGAAGATCGGATGGTTCTCGAGCAGCGGCCCGAACCGTTCGAGGTCGTAGGCATTGACGTCATCGACCCAGAAGATCGCATGCGGATTGCCCATCGAGACCACCGAGGGCGAATGCAGCACCGGCTTGTCGATCGGCCCGACCTGCAGCTCGATGTAGCGGGTGTCGCGAAATTCTTCAGCCAGCGGAATGTCCCGCCAGCCAAACTTCGGCGCGCCCATGTCGACGGTGTAGAGATCGGGCGCCGGCCCCTGCCAGCAATTGAGCAGGCCGGCGCGGGTCTGGAACGTCGCCGTGGTCTGGCCGGTCTTCTCGAAAATCCGCCGCACCACGCAGCGCATGCCGTTGCCGCAGGCACCGGCCTCCGAGCCGTCATTGTTGTAGATCGATATGAACGCTTCGGTGCCGTCGAGCCGTGGCGGCTGCAGCACCATCAACTGGTCATAGGGGACACCGGCCGGCGAGGCCACCGCGCGCGCCTCTTCCGCCGAAACCTGCGCCCGACCTTGTGCCTTGGAATCGCGCAGGTCGACGACGACGATCTCGTTGCCGATGCCGTTCATCTTGGCGAATGCGTGATTGGCGAGCGCGCTCATCGACTTTCCCAAATTCTGCCCGGTTATATGGCGAGTGGTGGCCTGTTGGCCAGTCTGCAGGGCCCCATGACGCATCTGTCATGGGACGAATGCAGAACTCGCGTGTTAGGAATATCGGACCTCGCGGACCGCGCGCGCCGGGACAGATCGAGCGGCCGTTTGAGGAAGGGGATGGAGAAGAAAAAATGAACCGTATCAACACGCTCCGCGCGGCCCTGGTCGCGCTGCTCCCTTTGGCCGCGATCGCACTGGCAAGCCCGGCGCCCGCCCAGTCGCCATCAGCCTCGCCCGCTCCGGCAGCCAGCCCGAGCCCAACCCCCGCGCCTGCGCCATCGGCAACACCCGTGCCCCCGCCGGCCGAGACCAAGTCGCCGGCCGACAGCCCCGCCGCATCGCAGACCCCGGCACCGGCGCCGGCCTCCCCGGTCCAGACCGCCGACCCCTTCGGCGAGCCGTTCACGCTCGAGCCGAAAAAGGTCGTCATGCTGAAGGGCAATGCCAATTGGGATTCGGCCTTCGATGCGCTGATCGAGGCGTTCAAGCAGCTTACCGCGCTGCTCGACAAGGACGGCATCAAGGCAGCGGGCAATCCGATGATCGTCTACACATCGACCGACGATACCGGGTTCACCTTCATCGCCGAAATCCCGGTCGATCAGGACGCGAAGAACCTCGGCAAGAACATGAGCATGGGCAACTCGCCGGACGGCAAGGCGCTGAAATTCGTCCATCGCGGTTCCTACGACAACATGGACAACACCTATGAGGCGATCACCAATCACCTCGACGACAAGAAGCTCGAAGCCAAGGACACCTTTATCGAGGAGTACATCACCGATCCGCTGAAGACCGCCGAAGACAAGCTTGTGATCAACGTCTACGTCCCCTTGAAGTGAGCCAGATGACCCATCGCCTCCCCCTCGGCCTCCCCTTCGCTGCCACCCTGATCGCGACCACGCTGCTGGCTGCGCCCGCGCTGGCCGACAGCGACTTCCCGCCGGCGATCTCGATCACCGGCGAGGCGACCGTATCGGCGCCGCCCGACCAGGCGCAGCTTGACGCGGGCGTCACCACCGATGCCAAGACCGCACGCGAAGCCGCCGACGCCAACAATGTGACGATGGGCAAGGTGCTGGCCGCGCTGAAGGGCGCCGGCATCGCGGAGAAGGATTATCAGACCTCGCGGCTGTCGCTATCGCCGCAATTCGCCAACCGCACCCCGTCGTCGACGAACGCTTCACCCAGCATCGTCGGCTACCACGCGAGCAATCGCGTCACGATCAGGCTGCACGACGTGAGCAAGGTCGCTAGCGTCATCGATGTGCTGGTGGGAGCCGGTGCCAATGATATCGGCGGGCTCAATTTCTCGGTGTCGCAGGCCTCGAAGCTGCTCGATGACGCCCGCGAAAAGGCGATCGCCGACGCCCGCCGCAAGGCGGAGATCTACGCCAAGGCCGCAGGCGTCACGCTCGGAGCGCCCTTGAACATCGCGGAAGTCGGCTCGGCGCCCGTACCGGTGTTCCGCACCAAGATGGCCACCGCAGGATTCGCCGCACCCACACCGGTGGCGCAAGGCGAGGAAACGCTGACCGTCAATGTCAGCATCTCCTG
Organism: Bradyrhizobium sp. I1.14.4; assembly: GCF_050435825.1. NCBI lineage: Bacteria > Pseudomonadati > Pseudomonadota > Alphaproteobacteria > Hyphomicrobiales > Nitrobacteraceae > Bradyrhizobium > Bradyrhizobium sp. I1.14.4. Next base: position 113,120 of record NZ_JBNDLA010000017.1, read on the forward strand.
GGCGATCAAGGAGAAGCAGTAAGTCGCGCCGTCGTCCCTGCGAAAGCAGGGCTCCATAACCACCGTTGAGAATTGTAGAGGCAAGCTGGGGCCGCAGCATCGCGCAACATTTTGCATTTGTGGTTATGGGTCCCGGGTCGCGCTTCGCTTGCCCGGGACGACAGCCATTAAATCTCGAACACCTGCCCGGGCTTCAGCGTCACGAATCTCTCGCGCGGCACCCTCGCCGCATCGAGCGCTTCGCCCAGCGCGATCGCGGGCGCGTCGATCGCCTCGTCGGTCAACCGGAACGTGCCGTGGTGATGCGCCAGCGCCTGGGCGGCGCCGCAATCGGCCAGCGCCTGCACCGCATCCTCCGGGTTCATGTGCTGGTCTTGCATGAACCAGCGCGGTTCATAGGCGCCGATCGGCAGGATCGCGAGCCGCAGCGGACCATGCGCCTCGGCCACCCTGCGGAAATGCCGCCCGTCGCCATAGCCGGAATCGCAGACGATGTAGAGCTTGCCGGCCGGCGTCTCCAGTACGAAGCTCGCCCACAGCGCCTTGTTGCGATCGAACAGGCCGCGCGCCGACCAGTGCCGGGTCGGCACCAGCGTCGCGGCGAGACCATTGCCGAGCTCGACGCGATGGTGCCAGTCGAACGCCTCGGCTTTGATCGCGGCATCGGATGCGCGCATCGTGACGTCGTTGCCGAGCGGCGTGATGACGCGCGGCGCAAAGGCCGCAGTCAGCTTCGACAGCGTCGCGACGTCGAGATGATCGTAATGGCCGTGCGACACCAGCACGACGTCGATCCCGGGCAGCTTCTCGAACGCGACGCCGGGATCATTGTGCCGCTTCGGCCCTGCGAAGCTGAACGGCGAGGCGCGCATCGACCAGACCGGATCGACCAGGATGTTGAGGCCGGCGGTCTGGATCAGCCAGCTCGCGTGACCGACAAAGCAGAACCGCACCTTGTTGCCGTCGACGCGGGGCGGCGGCGTATCGGCATACGGGCTCGGCGCCCATTCCGGCCAGACCGCGCGCGGCCTGCCCCCGCCGAACTGCCAGCGCAGCACCTCGCCGAGCGATTTCGGCGGCGCGCCATCCGGATCGAAAAAGTGCAGGCCGTCGAAATGATCGGAGGCGGGGCCGTCATAGGTTTTCATCAAGGACATCCAGATCGAGGGCACGCCGATCGCCGCGGCGACTCCGGTCAAGGTTGCGAGAAGGCGGCGGCGGGTGATGGGCAAGCGGGTTCCCAAACAGGAGGCGGGCTCCGTTTATATGGGTGGCAACGGCGAATTCGGAACCGACGCGGTAAATCGACGTAATTTCAGTATCTTATCGCTCAGGGGGAGTGGATCGCGGCGAAACTTTCCTTGACTTTGCCGCCCCGGCAGCGTTTAACGCGGCCACTTTCTCGGAAAGATCCGTCTTTTCGACCCGCCGACCGGTCCTGGAGGCCGGAGGCCAACGCCCGACAGCGCAATGCGCCCTCGGGCGCGAAAGTGTTTGGACCATCGTCTTGGGTACGCCGTCTTGGCGCGGTGCCGAGGCAGACTATCTGGTCATCACCCGCGAAAGCGGGTGATCCAGTATCCCAGAGGTAGCTCGGATTGAACCGAGACGCCGCAGCGTACTGGATACCCCGCTTTCGTGGGGTATGACGAGAAACGGGTGACGCGCGCGCTCACTGGCGCAACGAAGGACAACGGCATTGTTCGACAATCTGTCGGAACGGCTTGGTGGTATTCTCGATCGTCTGACGGGGCGCGGTGCGCTGACCGAAAAGGACGTCGATGCCGCGATGCGCGAGGTGCGCCGTGCGCTGCTCGAAGCCGACGTCGCGCTCGAGGTCGTCCGCAGTTTCATCGACCGGGTCCGCGAACAGGCGATCGGCGCCACTGTCGTCAAGTCGGTGACGCCGGGCCAGATGGTGGTGAAGATCGTCCATGACGAGCTCGTCGCCACGCTCGGCTCCGACGGCCAGACCATCGATATCAATTCCGTGCCGCCGGTGCCGATCATGATGGTCGGTCTGCAAGGCTCCGGCAAGACCACCACCACCGCAAAGCTCGCGCGGCGCATGGTCCAGCGCGACAAGCGCAAGGTGCTGATGGCCTCGCTCGACGTCTATCGTCCGGCGGCGATGGAGCAGCTCGCGGTGCTCGGCCGCGACCTCGACATTCCGACGCTGCCGATCGTCGCCGGCCAGATGCCGCCGCAGATCGCAAGGCGCGCGCTGGAAGCCGGCAAGCTCGGCGGCTACGACGTCGTGCTGCTCGACACCGCCGGCCGCACCACGCTCGACGAAGACATGATGAAGGAGGCGGCCGAGATCAAAGCCGCCGCCAACCCGCATGAGGTGCTGCTGGTCGCGGACTCCCTCACCGGCCAGGACGCGGTCAATCTTGCGCGCGCGTTCGACGAGCGCGTTGGCCTCACCGGCATCGTGCTGACAAGAGTGGACGGCGACGGCCGCGGCGGCGCCGCGCTGTCAATGCGCGCGGTGACCGGCAAGCCGATCAAGCTGCTCGGTACCGGCGAAAAGACCGACGCGCTGGAAGACTTCCATCCGAACCGCATCGCCGGCCGTATCCTCGGCATGGGCGACGTCGTCTCGCTGGTCGAGAAGGCCGCCGCGAATATCGACGCCGAGAAGGCCGCGCGCACCGCCGAGCGCATGCGCAAGGGGCAGTTCGACCTCAACGACATGCGCGAACAGCTGCAACAGATGGCGAATATGGGCGGCATCGGCGGCCTGATGGGCATGATGCCCGGCATCGCCAAGATGAAGAACCAGATCTCGGCAGCCGGCATCGACGACAAGATCCTCAAGCGCCAGGTCGCGATCATCGATTCGATGACGCGGCAGGAGCGCAAGAATCCGGACATCCTGAAGGCCAGCCGCAAGAAGCGCATCGCCGCAGGCGCCGGCCAGAATGTCGAGCAGATCAACAAGCTCCTGAAGATGCACCGGAACATGGCCGACATGATGAAGGCCATGGGCTCCGGCAAGCGCGGCCCGCTCGCCGGCATCGCGCAGGCGATGGGCTTTGGCGGCGGCATGAAGCCGCCGTCGGCCGAGGAGATGAAGGCGCTCGCCGAAAAGATGCAGGGTGGCGCCGGCGGCGGTCTGCCCAATTTGCCGAAGGATTTGCCCGCCGGGCTGCGCGGCGGCCTGCCGAATGTGCCGGGCCTGACCGGCCTCAGCGGCAAGCCGACGCTGCCGGGCCTCGGCGGTTTCCCGGGCAAGAAGAAATGAGGAATTCGTCGCGACGGTTCGCATGCGGCCTGCGCGACGCGGAATGCCAATCAATCGAACACATCGTACTTTGAAGGAGAACTAGATGTCCGTTGTTATCCGCCTCGCTCGCGCAGGCACCAAGAAGCGTCCGGTCTATCACGTCGTCGTCGCCGACTCGCGTTTCCCGCGCGATGGCCGCTTCATCGAGCGCCTTGGCCATTTCAACCCGCTGCTGCCGAAGGACAACGAGGCGCGCCTGAAGCTCGACATGGACAAGGTGAAGGCCTGGCTCGCCAAGGGCGCGCAGCCGTCGGATCGCGTCACCCGCTTCCTCGACGCCGCCGGCGTCGTCAAGCGCACCGCGCGCAACAATCCGGAAAAGGCCGTGCCGCGCAAGGAGCGCAAGGCGCAGGCCGAAGCCGCCGCCAAGGCGTAAGCTGAACGGCGACCACGGTGACTGCACCGGTCTGTGTCGCCCGCATCGGCGCTGCGCATGGTGTGCGCGGCGCCGTCCGGCTGTGGACCTTCACCGAAGATCCGCTGGCGGTGAAGGACTACGGCCCGCTGATGACCAAGGACGGCACGCGCCAGTTCGAGGTCACGCATGCGCGCGAGGCCAAGGACCATCTGGTGGTGACGTTGAAGGGCGTCGCCAGGCGCGATGATGCCGAACGGCTCAACGGTCTCGAGCTCTACGTTCCGCGCGACCGGCTGCCGGAAACCGACGACGGCGAATACTACCACACCGACCTGATCGGGCTCGCCGCGGTGACGACGACAGAGCAGCCGCTCGGCAGAGTGATCGCGATCCATAATTTCGGCGCCGGCGACATCATCGAGATCGCCCCGCCGCAGGGCGCAACGATGCTGCTGCCCTTCACCAATGCCGTGGTGCCATCAGTCGATCTCCCCGGCGGGCGCGTGGTGATCGACCTGCCGCAGGAAATCGACGGCGACGATCCGTCGGCCGCCTGACCAGGACGCGTTTTCACGCCGTCTTCCGGCCCTGCTGCTCGAGCCAGTCGCAGAACACCGCGCTGTGCGGATCATTGCTGCGGCCCGCCGGAAAATAGGCGAAGTAGCTCCGCGCCGGCAGGCTGATGGCGGGAAACGGCGTCACCAGACGCCCGGCCGCGAGATCGTCTGCGATCAGCGCCGTCGGCCCCATCGCGACGCCGAGGCCATCGAGCGCGGCCTGTATCGTCAGATAGAAATGATCGAAGGTCAGCGAGGCCGCCGGCTCCAGCGCGGATTGCCGCGCCTCGGTGAGCCAGTCGCGCCACAGCCGCGGCATCGACGTGACATGCAGCAGCGTATGCCGGGAGAGGTCCGCGATCTCATGCAGCGGCAATCGCGCAAGCAGCGACGGACTGCACACCGGCAATCTCCGCTCCGACACCAGGAAGCGTGATGAAAAGCCGTGAAATGTGTCCGGGCCGCCGCGGATCACGACGTCGAATGGTTCGGGTAGCGCATCCACGGGATCGTTCGACGTGCTCAAGCGCACCTCGATGTCCGGATGCTCGGCGCGAAACCGGCTCATCCGCGGCAGCAGCCAGCGCAGGCTGAAGGTCGCGAGCGCATTGACGCTCAGCACAGCCACGGTTGCATCGCCGCGCCGCTCGCGATGCTGCTGCACGGCGGCGGAAATCCGGTCGAGCGCGGGCGCGAACTCCGCCAATAGCGCCGCGCCCGCCGGCGTCAGCACCACGCGCCGCACCGAGCGCCGAAACAGCGACGGCGCGCCCAGCCATTCCTCGAGCAGGCGGATCTGCTGGCTGACGGCGCCATGAGTCACGCTGAGCTCGGCAGCGGCTTCCTTGAAGCTGCCGAGCCGTGCGGCGGCCTCGAAGGCACGGACCGCATTGAGCGGCGGCAGGCTGCGGCGTGGGACGAACATGATCCCTCAATACGAGATTTTCTAACGCATAATCCGATTATTACTGATTTGTGACAAGCGCTTTGGCGGCGCATAGTACCACGCAAGCTACTCGAATGGCGTTCCTTTTAAGGACCACACCAAAATGCACCGCTCTCCAATCTTTAGATTTTCTTGTTGTGAAGGGCGGCAATGAGCGTGTCAGCAGGTGCCGGCACGGCCCGTTCCGGCCACCCTTGGGCAACGCGCACACTGACGGTGACCGGGCTCAACCATGCCCTCCACGACGGCTACACTGACCTGATCTACGTGTTGCTGCCGGTCTGGCAGGCCGAATTCGCGTTGGGCTACGGGCTGCTGGCGCTGCTGCGCGGGCTCTATGCCGGCGCCATGGCCGGGCTGCAGATACCGGTCGGACGCATCGCGGAGCGGATCGACGGCAAGATCATCCTGATCGCAGGCACGGCGCTGGCCGCGCTGGGCTACGTGTTCGCCGGATTCTCCGGCGGCGTCATCGGACTCGGCCTGGCGCTCGCGCTCTCCGGTGCGGGCTCGAGCACGCAGCATCCGATCGCATCGGGCGCGGTGTCGCGCGCCTATGGCACAGCGGCACGGGGGCCGCTCGGCATCTACAATTTCACCGGCGATCTCGGCAAGGCCGCGATCCCGGCGCTGACCTCGATCCTGCTCGTGATCATGTCATGGCGGCACACGCTGCTCGTGCTCGCCGTCGCAGGCTTGCTGGTCGCAGTCTGCATCGCGCTCTGGATGCCCCCGGTCGGCAAGGGCGCCGAGCACAAGGCGACCCCAGCGTCGCACCGTGACAGCGCTGGCGGCGGCTTCTACTGGCTGCTCGCGATCGGAATTCTCGACACCGCGGTCAGGATGGGTTTTCTCACCTTCCTGCCGTTCCTGTTGCGCGACAAGGGCGCCTCGCTGCCGACCAACGGCCTCGCACTGGCGCTGGTCTTCATCGGCGGCGCGGCGGGGAAATTCACCTGCGGCTGGCTCGGCGCGCGCGTCGGCACGCTGCGCACCGTGCTGATCACCGAAGGCGGCACGGCTGCGCTGATCGTTGCGGTGCTGATGTTGCCGCTGGCACCGGCTATCGTGCTGCTGCCGCTGCTCGGCGTCATGCTCAACGGCACGTCCTCGGTGCTTTACGGCACGGTGCCCGAACTCACGCCGCCGCATCAGACCGAGCGCGCCTTCGCACAGTTCTATACCGGGACGATCGGATCGGGCGCGATCGCGCCGGTGCTCTACGGCTTGCTCGGTGATGCGCTCGGCCCGACGCTCGCGACGGCAGCGACTGCGCTCACGGCGCTGGCGATCTGCCCGCTTGCAGTCGCCCTCGCGCGGCATCTCGCCGACGAAGCCGGCGCGCGCCGCGCCGGCGCCTGACGGCAAGCGGAGCAACTTTGCATCGCCGGTCTGGCGCCGCCCCTGCTGCGCAATACATAGACCGTTGCGTCGATGGGGACGACCAACCGAAAGCACAACCATGACAAGCACGCACAAGGCCTGGCGGCTGCACGCCCACAATGATCTTCGCTTCGAGGATGTCGCGACGCCGAAACCCGCGCCCGATGGTGTCGTGGTCCGGATCGAGGCCGGTATGGTGCTGTCCTATACAAACAGGCTGCTGTCCGGCGCGCTGCCCTACAGCCTGCCGCCGATGCCGTTCGTGCCGGGCACCAACGCGATCGCGCGCGTCGTCGCCACCGGCGAGAACGTCACCCACGTGCAAAGCGGTGACCGCGTGTTCCTCAGTCCGCATCTGCGCGGCGACGTGCCGGATCGCGGTCCGCCGCAGATCCTGATCGGCCTCACCGCCACGGTGACGACGCCGGAGGCGCTCGCGCTGCAGGCCCGCTGGCGCGACGGCGTGTTCGCCGAGATCGCGCACTGGCCTGCCGCCTGCGTCACGCCACTTGCCACTCTCGAGGACAAGCCGGCGACCGAGTTGATCGGGCTGGCAAAACTGATCGTGCCGTTCGGCGGATTGCAACGCTCCGGCCTGCGCGGCGGGCAGACCATCATCGTCAACGGCGCGACCGGCTATTTCGGCTCGGGCGGCGTGATGCTCGCGGTCGCGATGGGCGCGGGCCGCATCGTCGCCGTCGGGCGCAAGCAGGCCGCGCTCGAGCAGTTGCGCGATGCGTTCGGCCCGCGCGTCATTCCCGCCGTCGTCACCGGCGATGCCGGCGCCGACCTTCCGATCATCCGCCGCGCCGCCGGCGGCACCGCCGATGTCGCGCTCGACCTGCTCGGTGCCGCCAAGAGCACCTCGACCACGCTGTCCGCTCTGCGCGCGCTCAGGCGCGGCGGCCGAATGGTGCTGATGGGCAGCGCCGAGGTGCCACTTGAGCTCTCCTTCCGCGAGATGCTGGCCAACGACTGGGAGGTGGTCGGGCAGTTCATGTACGACCGCACGGCGCCGGGCCAACTCGCCGGCCTCGCCGCCGAAGGCCTGCTGGACCTGCGTAAGATCAACGTCGCGACCTTCGGGCTTGCCGACTTCCGCCGCGCGGTGGACGCAGCAGCGATAATGCAGAGCCTCGACCTCACGGCCGTGGTGCCGTAACCAGAGGCCATGACATCGCAAGAGACCCTATCCCAAGCGATCCCATGGCGCGCGACCGTGCTGACCCTGTTCCCGGACATGTTTCCGGGGCCGCTTGGCGTCAGTCTCGCCGGCAAGGCGCTGGCCGGCGGCCTCTGGACGCTGGAGACGCGCGATATCCGGGCGTCGGCGACCGACAAGCACCGCAGCGTCGACGACACGCCGGCCGGCGGCGGTCCGGGCATGGTGCTGCGGGCCGACGTGCTGGCGGCGGCGATCGACGCCGCTGATATCGCGCCTGGCCGCCCGCGCCTGCTGATGAGCCCGCGGGGTCGGCCATTGACCCAGGCCCGGGTCGCAGAGCTTGCGGCCGGGCCCGGCCCCCTGATCGTCTGCGGCCGCTTCGAGGGCATCGACCAGCGGGTGATCGAGGCGAGGAGCCTCGAGGAGGTCTCGATCGGCGATTATGTGCTGTCAGGTGGCGAAATCGCCGCGATGGCGCTGATCGACGCCTGCGTCCGGCTGTTGCCGGGGGTGATGGGCAAGCAGGCCTCGGGAACCGAGGAGAGTTTTTCCGAAGGACTACTAGAATACCCCCAATACACCCGTCCGCAGGAGTTCGAAGGCCGGCAAATCCCGGAAATCCTGATTTCCGGCGATCACGCCAAGGTGGCGGCCTGGCGGCTGGCCCAGTCCGAGGCCCTGACGGCGGCGCGGCGGCCCGATCTCTGGGCCCGCAAAGCCGGCCAAAAAGCCTCGCGGCGAGGGACAAAAAACACGACAGACGGGTGACAAACCCTGCGCGTTGCCTTATACGGGCGGCCTAATCCGCACACGCGCAGGATAGATGGACGTTTGCGCAGCCCGCACAGGCTGGGCGCGCCGCCGATGGAGATTTCGATGAACCTCATTCAGCAGCTCGAAAAAGAGCAGTTCGACAAGCTCGCCGCCACCAAGGACATCCCGGAATTCGGACCCGGCGATACCGTCATCGTCAACGTGAAGGTGGTCGAAGGCGAACGTACCCGCGTGCAGGCCTATGAGGGCGTCTGCATCGGCCGCTCCGGCCAGGGGCTCAACGAGAGCTTCACCGTACGCAAGATTTCCTACGGCGAAGGCGTCGAGCGCGTCTTCCCGGTGATGTCGCCGATGATCGACTCGATCAAGGTGGTGCGTCGCGGCAAGGTGCGTCGCGCCAAGCTCTATTACCTGCGCAATCTGCGCGGCAAGTCCGCCCGCATCGTTGAGAAGAAGCAGGACCGCCCGACTGCGGTCGGCGAGTAATTCATCCCGACAGGGTTGTGACCAAAGCGCGGGGCCTGCCCCGCGCTTTTTTGTTGCGGCATACCTATATCTGACGTCAGCCTCATCTCGTCATGCGCGGGCTTGGCCCGCGCATCCATCAGGAAGAGGAGCTTCTTGCTCAAGAAGGATGGATTGCCGGGTCATAGGCGAGCGGAAGCGATGCCGTCCTTCGGACGGCTATGCCCGGCAATGACGACAGAGGGCCCCGCGCATCGATTGATTGTCGCAGGGCTTGGCCCTGTGTTAGAAATTTAGAATGGTTCCGGATCAAGCAAGCCAGCCCTGCCAGCGCGTCGTGATCGACGATCGCTCGCGGCTGCCCGGCCGCTTCTTCGGGCGCTTTGCGACGTCGGCGACGTCTGAGCTTACACGCGCAGCGTAACGCTGCCTGGACGCTTTCGCCTGTTCGCGCTCACGCCATTCCACCACTGAATTTCTCTGGAGCTGAAGCTCATGTCCAAACCGACCACGCTGTACGACAAGATCTGGAACGACCATCTGGTCCACGAGGCTGAGGATGGCACCTGCCTGCTCTATATCGACCGCCATCTGGTGCACGAGGTGACCTCGCCGCAGGCCTTCGAAGGCCTGCGCGCCGCCGGCCGCAAGGTGCACGCGCCCGAAAAGACGCTCGCCGTCGTCGACCACAACATCCCGACCACCGATCGCTCGAAGCCCAATCCCGACCCCGAGAGCATCGAGCAGATGCGGGTGATGGCCGACAACGCCAAGGAATTCGGCATCGAATATTACAACGAGTTCGACAAGCGCCAGGGCATCGTCCACGTCATCGGCCCGGAGCAGGGCTTTACGCTGCCCGGTACCACCATCGTCTGCGGTGACAGCCACACCTCGACGCATGGCGCGTTCGGCGCGCTCGCGCATGGCATCGGCACCTCCGAGGTCGAGCACGTGCTGGCGACGCAGACCCTGATCCAGAAGAAGGCCAAGAACATGCGCGCGATCGTCGACGGCAAATTGCCCGACGGCGTGACCGGCAAGGACATCATCCTGGCGATCATCGGCGAGATCGGCACCGCCGGCGGCACCGGCTATGTGCTGGAATATGCCGGCGAGGCGATCCGCGCGCTCTCGATGGAAGGCCGCATGACGGTCTGCAACATGTCGATCGAAGGCGGCGCGCGCGCCGGCCTGGTTGCGCCCGACCAGAAAGCGTTCGACTTCCTGCGCGACCGCCCGAAGGCCCCGAAGGGCGCCGCCTGGGATGCCGCGATGCGCTACTGGGAGACGCTGCGCTCCGATGAGGGTGCGCATTTCGACCACGAGCTCCGCCTGGACGCCGCCAAGCTGCCGCCGATCGTCACCTGGGGCACGAGCCCTGAGGACGTCATCTCGGTGACCGGCTTCGTGCCCGATCCCGACAAGATCGCGGACGAGGCCAAGCGGCTCTCCAAGCATCGCGCGCTGAAATATATGGGCCTGAGCGCCGGGACGAAGATCACCGACATCAAGCTCGACCGCGTCTTCATCGGCTCCTGCACCAACGGCCGCATCGAAGACCTGCGCGCCGTGGCGAAGATCGCCGAGGGCAAGACGGTCAACGCCAACGTCAATGCGATGATCGTGCCGGGCTCGGGCATCGTGAAGGAGCAGGCGGAAGCCGAAGGCCTCGACAAGATCTTCATCAAGGCCGGCTTCGAATGGCGCGAGCCGGGCTGCTCGATGTGCCTTGCGATGAACCCGGACAAGCTGAAGCCGGAAGAGCGCTGCGCCTCGACCTCGAACCGCAACTTCGAGGGCCGCCAGGGCTTCAAGGGCCGCACCCATCTGGTGTCGCCCGCGATGGCCGCGGCCGCCGCGATCGCCGGCCACTTCGTCGACGTCCGCGACTGGCGGTAAGCGAAGTTTTCGCCTCAACCTCGAGCCGTTTCGGAAACGGCTCGTTAACGGGGCGCACGCACACTGGCTCCTCGATCATGATGCGATGACGTGGAATCGCATCATGATCTCATCCCTTTGTTTGAGCATGATCTTTTCGGAAAACCGGTATCCACTTTTCCGGATCATGCTCTAGCGAAGGCAAGTCTTCGCAAGGAGCACGTGTCGTGGCCGATAAACCCGAATTCGTCGACATGATCAGCGAGGCGACGCGGCAGAAGCGCCGCCGCGCCGGGCCACGCATCATCGATCCGCTTCCCGAGGTGAAGGAGACCTCGCGCCTCAGCCACTGGCCGCCGGACCGCTGGACGCAATGGCGGATGGAAAACCTGACGCCGTGGAAGATCAAATCCTGGAAGCTGAAGAACTGGGACTAAAGCGCGATGAGGTCTGGTTGAATCGTCATCGCGCTTTAGTCCTTGTTTGAGCATGATCTTTTCGGAAAACCGCTTCGCACTTTTCGGTTTAGGCCGCGTGGCGGCCTGACAAAACGGGCGCCGCTTGGCGCCCGCTGTCATTTCAGCCCTCACCAATAGCCATACGGCCGCCAGTGGTGGCGGTGGTGCCACCACGGCCGGCAGATCCGGAGCAACGGCAGTGACTGTCTACGTGATCGTGCAACTGAAGATGACCGATCGGGCCGCCTATGATCGGTATCAGGCGCGCTTCCTCGATGTGTTCAGGACGTTCAACGGACGGCTGCTGTCGGCCGACGAACAGCCCGCGGTCCTCGAAGGCAGCTGGGATCGCGACAAGCTGGTGCTGATGTCGTTCCGTGACGAAGCCGCATTTCGCGCCTAGTCGGAATCGCCGGAGTACGTCGAGATATCCAGGGATCGCAAGGCAGGCGCGCAGGGCATCGTGCTGCTGGCGAAGGGCTTTGCTTCGTGACGCCGCCTGAGCAGCTCCGGTCGACCGGAGCTGCTCGCGCGTGTTGCGTCCGTTGCGCCGCGCGTATCGCGGTCAGGCGCATCACCAGAACGGGCCGAACCCGAAGCCAAAGGTGAACGGCGCCGGCGCGGCATACGGATACGGCCGATAGTAATAGGGCCGCCCGTAATAATAGGAGCCGTACGGCCGATAGGTGGAATAGGGCCGGTAGTACGGTCGGTAATAGGGCCGGTAGCCGTGGTGATAGTGGTGGCGATGGTCATGGTGATGATGACGCTGTGCACTGAAGTCGGTCGCCTTGCCGGCTTGCCGCTGCTGTGCGGCAGCCTGCGGCCTGACTGATGCCGCAGCCGTCGCCGATGGCGGCGCCGTCAATGCGAACGTACCCGCGACAGCAGCCACACCGATCCATCTCAACATGATCAACTCCTGCAGATTTCGATGAACATCAACTCGCGCGCGCGAATCTGCCGGTTTGATGGCTCAGAACGACAACAGGCCCGCTGCTCACGGGCCTGTGTCTCAACTGCGCTGATACGCCGCGCGATCAGCGGCGCCAGTGGCGATGGCCCCAGCCACGGTGATGTCCGCGATGCCAGCCACGGTGATATCCACGGCCCCAGCGTACCTGCGTAGCGGTCTGGTTCGCATTGTCCTGAACCGTTGCGGCGGTGCCTGGCGTAGCCAGCGACATCGCGTTCGCGCGCTCGGCCGGCGCCGCCAAAACCAGCACGGCACCGACGGCCGCGAGCCCCAGAACCTTCATTACCTTCATTGATTCTTCTCCTTGATCCCTGGATGTCACGTCTTGCAAAGACGATTCGCGCTCGAATCGACCTCCGTTGCCGCGACGCAGATCGCAAGCAGAGTGTAGACGACGTGAATGGGACGTGAATGACTGCGCCACCGATCATGAATGCTGCTGGCACGCTCGAGTTCCGGCACAGCCGCAGGATTTTTCGTGTCGCTGTGTAAAACCGGCATAGACCATGGTCGTACCTGATGAGGAGCCTCTCGCAGGAGATCGCATGACACAGCAATGCGGGCGTAAATGGCCAGCGCTCGGCGCGTGCGCAGGAGCGCTCGGCGGTTCCATGATTTCAGTTGATGTCGCGCTCGCCTCGCAAGGACCGGGCGGCGGCATGGGAACGGCAAGCCATCTCACGCAAATGCTGATGGCGATCGTGGTCTATGGAACGACAGGATTGATCGCGGCCGCCGCAATGATCGGCGCGATGCGCCGGCGTATGCGCAACTAGCCCGGCCGCCAGAAGCAGTTCATGCGCGGCGTGATCACGGTGCCGCTCGGCCGGTGCTCCTGGACGTAGGTCGCGGTGCAATCGCGCACGGCGTTCGGACCTGGATTGTAGCGCGGGATGACATCCGGCTCCCAATGATCGGGGCGGGACCGGTAGATCGGCACGCGCCTCAGGTGGCGACGCTCGACGACCCGCTCGCGCACAACCGGAGCGGCCTGACCGATGCGCGCTTCGGCCGCCGCGCTCTGTGCCTGCGCCTCTCCCGCCGGAAGCAAGAGCCCGACTGATGCCGCCAACAGCGCTGCCGCCACGATCCGATTCATCACGCCCACCCGAGACCCATCCTTGCGCCGCACGGTCTCCCATTGCGCCGCCAAGGTCAACTGCGCTGGCGCCGCCGACGGCACTCGCGCTAAAAGAGTGTCATGTGGACCACAGCCAAAGCCCCCTCGCTCGCCGAAATGGAGGCCATGGCGCACGAGATTTTCGAGCGCCTGCCCAAGACGTTCCGGGCCCTCTGCGAGGGCCTGATCATCCGTGTCGACGACTTCCCGACCGACGAGGTGCTCGACGAGATGGAGGCCGCAAGCGAATTCGACCTGCTCGGCCTGTTTCACGGCATCGGCCTGCCGCAGCAGAGCCATGGCGACGTGGCCCGGCTCCCCAACCTGGTCTGGCTCTACCGCCGGCCGATCCTGGACTACTGGGCCGAGCACGACGAGACCCTCGGCCACATCGTCCGCCACGTGCTGATCCATGAGATTGGGCACCATTTCGGCCTCTCGGACGCCGATATGGAGGCGATTGAGGCCGATGCGGGCTAGCTTTGCAGAAATGGCCCTTTTACCGCTGTCACATTCGCGATAAACATCCGGCCCTATCCCCCATTTTCGACCGGGAAGTGCAACGATGGACAAGTTCACCACGCTGGAAGGCGTCGCGGCGCCGCTGAAGATCATCAATGTCGACACCGACATGATCATTCCGAAGCAGTACCTCAAGACCATCAAGCGCACCGGCCTCGGCAAGGGGCTTTTCTCCGAGCAGCGCTACAAGGATGACGGCAGCGAGAACCCCGATTTCGTCCTCAACCAGTCCGCCTATCGCAACGCGAAGGTGCTGGTCGCCGGCGACAATTTCGGCTGCGGCTCGAGCCGCGAGCATGCGCCGTGGGCATTGCTCGACTTCGGCATCCGCTGCGTGATCTCGACCTCGTTCGGCGACATCTTCTACAACAACTGCTTCAAGAACGGCATCCTGCCGATCCGCGTGTCGCAGGAGGACCTCGACAAGCTGTTCGACGATGCCGAGCGTGGCGCCAATGCGACGCTGACCATCGACCTCCCCAATCAGGAGATCCGCGGTCCCGACGGCGGCAAGGTGAAGTTCGAGATCGACCCGTTCCGCAAGCACTGCCTGATCAACGGCCTCGACGACATCGGCCTGACGATGGAGAAGAAGGCGTCAATCGACACCTACGAGACCAAGCTCAAGGAGCGCGCCTGGGCTTGAGACCCGGCGTATCATCACGCCCCGGTGCCTTCAGGCGCCGGGGCTTTTCTTTGCCAGAGTTTCGTTCCGATCGGATCGGAACGAAACTCTAGATTCTAATTTTGACGCGTTTTCTTCACGCGAACCGGTATCCACTTCGCTCGAAAAAGGCTCAAGTTTGCCTCTTCGCAAACCCAGTGATGGCTCACGCGCATGCTGCCTGACATCGTCACCTTCTGGCACGGCTCAATGGACACGCTGCGCCGGACCTGCCTGCGCTCGCAGGTGGCGGCTGGGCACAAGGTCACCGTCTACAGCTTCGATCCGATTCCCGGGCTGCCCGATGGCGTCGGCAATGCCGAGGCCGAATCGGTGCTGCCGCATTCGTTCGCGGAGAAGCTGCGTCCGGCCGAGCGCGACGGCTCATGGCGCGACTGGACCATCCTGCAGTTCAGCGACTTCTTCCGCATGCGGCTGATGACGCAGCGTGCCGGGCTCTGGCTCGACGCCGATGTACTGTTGCTGAAGCCTGCCGAGATCGATCCGGCAAAACCGTATTTCGCCTGGGAGCGGCCGCGGCAGCTCGGCAACTCCGTGCTGTATCTGCCGCACAATGATCCGATCGTGCGCGCATTCGAAGCGCTGATGAAGCAGGACGAGCTGACGCCGGACTGGCTGGCGCTGCGTCACCGCCTGACCTTTGCGATGCGCCGGCTGCGCGGCAAATCCAATCGCCTTGCCGACATCCGTATCGCGATCTACGGCCCCGCTGCGCTCACCGCGCTCGCGCGCCGCGAAGGCGAGTTGCAGCACGCGCTTCCGAAGCGATCATTCTACGCCGTACATGCCGAGCCAAAACTGTTCTTCGAACCGTCGGATTTTTCGCGCACCCTTGATGATCCCGAAATTGTCGGCCTGCACATCTCGCCGAAGGGACGCGGCAAGGAGGCGCCGATCCCGGGCAGCCTCTATGCTTGGGCAGCGGAGAAGTTTGGGCGCTGATGATCACCTTCCCCTGCAGGGTAAGGCCATCAGCATATGCGCTCCCTCCACAAACTCGTCATGCCCGGCCTTGTGCCGGGCATCCACGTCTTTGCTTCCCGGAGGAAGACGTGGATGGCCGGGACAAGCCCGGCCATGACGGTGTGGAAAGGCCAGTTGATGCCAAATGCGATTCCCCTGCCTAGAGGAGGAGGGTGAACTAATGTCCCATCGCGGCGATCGCGTCCGCGATCGCGATCGTGCGCCTGGCCATTTCGGCGTGCAGGCGCTCGACCATGCGGCCGTCGAGCTGGATCGCGCCGCGCGCGGCGTTTTCCGGCTTTTCGAATGCGGCGATGATCTTGCGGGCCTCGGCGACCTCGGCCTCGGGCGGCGTGAAGATCGCGTTGCAAGCATCGATGTGGCTCGGGTGGATCAGCGTCTTGCCGTCGAAGCCGAGATCGCGGCCCTGCGCGCACTCCTCGGCAAAGCCGTCGACATTGCCGATATCACCATAGGGGCCGTCGAGGATTTCGAGCCCGTGCGCGCGGGTCGCCAGGATGCAATGCGTGATCATCGGGATCATCGCCGCGCGGCCCGGCTTCATCCGGATCCGCGTCTCACGCGCAATGTCGTTCGGCCCGAACACGAAGCCGGCGAGCCGGGTCTCGGAATCCTTCGATGCCGCGGCAAGCTTGTCGGCATCGAGCACCGCGCGCGCGGTCTCGATCATGGCCCAGACCCGGATCGAGGCAGGGGCGTTGACGTCGCTCAAGCGATCGGCGACGGCGTTGAGATCGTCGACGGTGGAAATCTTGGGAACCAGGATCCCGTCCGGCTGCGCCTTGCCGGCCATGCCGATATCGTCGACCCACCAGGGCGTGTCGAGCGCGTTGATACGGATCAGGACCTCGCGCTTGCCAAAGCCCTTGGCGGCGACCGCCTTGGCGATCTGCTCGCGGGCCACGGCCTTGGCGTCGGGGGCAACGGAATCCTCCAGGTCGAGGATGATGCCGTCCGCCGGCAGTATGCGGGCCTTTTCCAGCGCCCGTGCATTCGATCCCGGCATGAACAACAGGCTACGGCGCGGACGCGTCATGGCTATCTCCTCAAGGCCTTTGGTTCTGCGAAAGTCCAATGCTTAGGCACTGATCGGCCGCGGCTTTCAAGCCCTGCCCCTATCATTTCAGCCCCGACGCCGAAAGTCTTGTTCCGAACATGAGCATGTGATTAGCCAATGGCCATGCAGTCCTTTCCGAAGCAATTGATCGATGGTTATCACGCCTTTGCCACGCAGCGGCTGCCGACCGAGCAGTCGCGTTACCGGGAACTGTCCGAACGCGGTCAGTCCCCTGAGACCATGTTGATCGGCTGCAGCGATTCCCGTGTCTCGCCGGAAGTGATCTTCGACGCCGGCCCGGGCGAATTGTTCGTGGTCCGCAACGTCGCCAATCTGGTTCCCGTCTATCAGCCGGACAGCGGAGCCCATGGCGTCTCGGCGGCGCTGGAATACGCGGTGAGCGTCCTGAAGGTGAAGCACATCGTGGTACTCGGCCACGCCCAGTGCGGCGGCATCCGCGCCTTTGTCGATAAGATCAAGCCGCTCACACCGGGCGACTTCATCGGCAAATGGATGCAGATGTTCATCAAGCCGGGTGAAATCGTCGAACAGCGCGAGCATGAAAGCATGCAGGACTTCGTCGTCCGCATCGAGAAGGCCGCGGTATTCCGCTCGCTCGAGAACCTGATGACCTTCCCGTTCGTGCACGAACGCGTGGAGCGCGGCGAGATGCAGCTGCACGGCGCCTATTTCGGCGTCGCGGAGGGCTCGCTGTTCGTGCTCGACCGGGTCGCGAAGGAATTCATCAGCGTCGCCGATGCCGTGAAGGCCGGTGCGTAGCTATCGGCTACGCCTCGCCGTGATCATTGCCCCAGCGATCGGAGAGCGCAAGCAACAGCGCTGAGATCACGAACACCAGGTGCACGGCGACGAGCCAGGTCATCCGCGTCGCGTCGAAGGCGGCATCGATGTTCAGGAATGCTTCCAGCACGTGGATCGCGGAGATCGCGACGATCGACGCCAGCAGCTTCTGCTTCAACCCGGCAAAATCGATCTTGGTAATCCAGATCGGCCAGTTCGGATTGCCCGACGTGTCGATGCGCGAGACGAAATTCTCGTAGCCCGAAAAGACCACGATCAGAATGAGATTGGCGACCAGCGTGACGTCGATCAGCGCCAACGCATCGAGGATAACTTCCGACGATTTGTAGCCGGACGCATGCAGGACGAACTCCCAGAGCATGCGCCCGAATTTCAGCAGCAGCACGGCAAGCGCCACCACCAGGCCGACATAGAACGGCGCCATCAGCCAGCGGCTGTTGAACAGCACGTATTCGAAGCCGCGCATGATGCGCGGCGTCGGAGGGCTCGATGGGGTGGGAGCCAGCTGTTCCGACATGGTTGCGCCCCCCGTTGGTCCCCGCCTTTAGGCCGCCTTTTTCTTCGCGGTGATCAGCTTGCGGTTGATCAGGACTTCGGCGATCTGGATCGCGTTCAGCGCGGCACCCTTGCGCAGATTGTCCGACACGCACCAGAACGACAGGCCGTTCTCCACGGTCGCATCCTCGCGGATGCGGCTGATATAGGTCGCGTCCTCGCCGGCAGCCTCATACGGCGTGACATAGCCGCCCGGCTCGTGCTTGTCGATCACGAGGCAGCCGGGCGCATTGCGCAGGATGTTGCGCGCCTCGTCCGCCGTGATCGGGTTCGCGAACTCGACGTTCACGGCCTCCGAGTGGCTGACGAACACCGGCACGCGCACGCAGGTCGCGGTCAGCTTGATCTTGGGATCAAGGATCTTCTTGGTCTCCGCCATCATCTTCCACTCTTCCTTGGTGAAGCCGTCTTCCATGAAGACGTCGATCTGGGGAATGACGTTGAAGGCGATGCGCTTGGGAAACTTCTTATTGACCAGCTCGTCATTGGTGTAGACGGCCTTGGTCTGCGAGAACAGCTCGTCCATCGCGTCCTTGCCGGCGCCCGAGACCGATTGATAGGTCGAGACCACGACGCGCGTGATCGTCGCCTTGTCGTGCAGCGGCTTCAGCGCCACCACGAGCTGCGCGGTCGAGCAGTTCGGGTTGGCGATGATGTTCTTCTTGGTGAAGCCGGCGGCCGCATCCGCGTTCACCTCCGGCACGATCAGCGGCACGTCCGGGTCCATGCGCCAGGCCGACGAATTGTCGATCACGACCGCACCGGCGGCGCCGATCTTTGGCGACCATTCCTTGGAGACCGAGCCGCCGGCCGACATCAGGCAGATGTCGACATCGGAGAAATCATAATGCTCGAGCGCCTTCACCTTCAGGGTGCGATCCCCATAGGAGACCTCGACGCCGACGCTGCGGCGCGAGGCCAGCACGACGACCTCGTCGGCGGGGAATTTGCGCTCGTCGAGAATGTTGAGCATTTCGCGCCCGACATTGCCGGTCGCTCCGACCACCGCGACTTTGTAACCCATCGTTCACTCTCCGACGAAAAATGCCCGTTCCCACGCTGACGGCGGAAAGGGAAGAGGCAGCGCTTCTATGCGAGAAACCCCGTCAAGACAACGTTGCGTAGCATTTGAGCGTTTTGATGCGTTTGTTTCGGGCCGATCCGGCCGCGCCCCATCATACGAGAATTCCGTCAGCGCTGACGAGCTTCGTCGACGAGGTGTACGCCACGCTCTCCGGGCTGTTCGCCTATGCCGCCGTGCTCGCGCTGTTCGCCGTCCTCGGCAACTATCTATGGAAGCAGCTGCCGGACGCAACGGCGATGGCGGCCCCCGCCGCCGCGGGCTGGAGCCTGGCCGGCCGCCAGGCACCGGCCTTCGCCATCAGCCGGCTCGATCCGCGAGATAAAACAGAGACTTACGAAATCTTCCGGCACCCCGAGGGCGGCCGCAAGGACGTCTTCCGTTGGACTGACGCCGGTGGCGCACCGGCGGCCGAGCTGGAAATCTACCGCCCCGGCGGCGAGACCATAGGGCCCGCGGCCACCGAGATTGCCGGGCGGTTCGACCCGGGCGGCGTGCGCGAGATCGAGGCCGCCGGCATCGTCGACAGCAAGTTCGGCAGCATCACCCTGCTGCGCGCGGCGCGGCAGGACGGCAGCCGCGCCTGCCTCGGCTTCCTCAAGCAGGCCGATGCGCCTGATCTGCGGATTTCCGGCTGGACCTGCCAGGGCACAAGCCTGCCGGCCCAGCGTGCTGCGCTCGTTTGCATGCTGAACCGCCTGACCCTGCTCGCGGCGGGCAACGACCCGAGGCTCGCCGCGCTGTTCGCGCATGCCGAGCTGCGGCGTGCCGACTGCGTTACCTCCGGCCCGGCCGCCCTGTCGGCCGACTGGGTGATGGGCAGCGAGAACCCGCTCCTGCGCGGTGCCTTTTGATGGCGAGACCGTGGCAAGGTACTGGTTTTCATGAAACTTTTGCGCTTGGACACGCATTATGTCGGCCGGTGTGGCGCAATTGACCTAGTGACGGCCCTGCCACCATGGCTACAATGTGTTCCGAGTGATTTTGGCGGACGCGCCAGCCCCGATGGGGCCGTAATGACGAGGATGCGATGACCTTGAAATTCCCTGCCGCGAACAAGCTCGTGGTGTTGCTTGCCGTGGCTGCCGTCACCGCAACCGCGTTTGGCATGACCGCGGCCAGCGCGCAGCAGAGCCCGAGCAAGCGCAAGCAGCAAGAGCAGTATGACCGCGACGGCCGCCGATATTACGGCCAGCGGGGTCCGAACCGCGTCTATCAGCAGGGTCCGCGCACGCGGGTTTACGTCACCACGCGCTCGTGGCTCGACGCCGGCACCGAAGTGTTGCCGGGCGACCGCAAGTTCAACGACTACGCGTATCCGCCGGATGTCGGCTATCCCTCGTTCGCGCGCGAGAACAACAACCGCCCGATCGATCGCCAGCCGCTCAGCCCGCCGGCCGATCTCGGCGGCTATCCGCGGACCTTCCCGCTGTACTGAGAATTTCGGCGAACAGCCGATACGAAAATGCCCGGCTCCGGCCGGGCATTTTGCATTTTGGCTTCTGCCATTCCAGGCGATGCGGCGCATGCCCAGGCGTGACGAAGCAGTCTTATGCGTGCAGCTTCTGCAATTCCTTCAGGATCGCCTCGCCCATCTGCGTCGTGCTGGCTGGCGTGGTCCCTTCCGACTTGATGTCTGCGGTACGCAAGCCACTGGCGAGCACGGCCGCGATCGCGGCATCGACCTTGTCGGCGAGATCGCCCATGTCGAAGGAATAGCGCAGCGCCATCCCGAACGACGAGATCATCGCGATCGGGTTGGCGAGGCCCTTGCCCGCAATATCGGGCGCAGAGCCGTGCACCGGTTCGAACAGCGAGCGCCGCTTCCTGGTCTTGGCATCGACTTCGCCGAGCGAGGCCGACGGTAGCATGCCGAGCGAGCCGGTCAGCATCGCCGCGATGTCGGACAGCATGTCGCCGAACAAATTGTCTGTCACGATGACGTCGAACTGCTTCGGCGCCTTCACCAGGTTCATGCCACCGGAATCGGCGAGCTGATGCTCCAGCGTGACGTCCTTGTATTCGCGCGCATGCACCGCCGTCATGACCTCGTTCCAGAGCACGCCCGACTTCATGACGTTGCGCTTCTCCATCGACGTCACCTTGTTGCGGCGCTTGCGCGCCAGGTCGAAGGCGACGCGGCCGATGCGCTCGATCTCGTAGGTGTCGTAGACCTGGGTGTCGATCGCGCGCTTCTGGCCGTTGCCGAGATCGGTGATGGTCTTCGGCTCGCCGAAATAGACCCCGCCGGTGAGCTCGCGCACGATCATGATGTCGAGGCCCTCGACCGCCTCGCGCTTGAGGCTCGAGGCATCCGCCAGCGCCGGGTAGCACACCGCTGGGCGCAAATTGGCGAACAGGCCGAGATCCTTGCGCAGCCGCAGCAGGCCGGCCTCGGGGCGGACCTCGTAAGGCACGCTGTCCCACTTCGGGCCGCCGACCGCGCCGAAGATCACGGCATCGGCCGCAACGGCCTTGGCCATGTCGCCCTCGGAGATCGACACCTTGTGCGCGTCATAGGCGGAGCCGCCGACCAGGCCCTGCTCGGTCTCGAACTTCGCGATGCCCTGCGCATTCAGCCAGTCAATCACGCGCTGCACCTCGGCCATCACTTCGGGGCCGATGCCGTCGCCGGGGAGAAGCAGCAGTTTATGGGTCGCCATGGTGTTACCTCGAGATACCTGTTTGTTGTCATTGCCGGGCTTGACCCGGCAATCCATCCCGCTTCGAAAAAATCTCGGAAGATGGATGGATGCCCGGGTCAAGCCCGGGCATGACGAGCGAAGAAAATCCGGCCGGAGTGCTAAAACGCCCGGGCCGGATTGGCAAGGCACCCCGGATCGGCCCAGAATGGCCCCAACGAGCAACCCGCGCCCCAAGAAACCAAGAAGAAGCCAACAAGACGGACCTCATGACTGCAGCCATTGTCTACGCCTTCGCCTCGGCGATTTTCCTCGGCGCCGGGGTCGTGCTGGCACAGCTTGGCCTGCGCACCGTCGAGCCGCTGTCGGGCGCAGCGATCAGCGTGCCCTCCTTCACGCTGCTGTTCCTGTTGCTGTCGCCGCTGATCCTGCATGGCGAGCCGGTGGTCTGGCGCGCGCTGCCGATCTTCATGGCGATCGGCCTGTTCTTCCCGGCCTCGCTGACGCTCTTGACCTTCGCGTCGAACCGGGCGCTCGGGCCGGTGATCACCTCGACGCTGGGCAATCTTGCGCCGCTGTTTGCGGTCACCGCCGCCGTGGTGCTGCTGCACGAGCCGCTGCAGCCGCAGCAGCTCTTGGGCCTCGTCGTCGCGGTCGCGGGGGCTGCTGTTATCACCGTGACCCGGCCGCGCGACCTCGGTCACTGGCGCAGCTGGGCCCTGCTGCTGCCGCTCGCCAGCGCGCTGGTGCGCGGCATCGTGCCGCCGATCGCCAAGCTCGGGCTGGCGATCTGGCCGAGCCCGCTATGGGCCTGCCTGGTCGGCTATGTCATGTCCTCGCTGGTGGTGCTGACCGTGCAGCGGATCCGCAAGGGCAGCTTCATGGTGCAGGCGCCGCGCGAGGGCCGCTTCTGGTTCGCACTGACCGGGCTCAGCAACGGGCTCAGCGCGCTCAGCCTGTTCGCCGCGGTCCGCAACGGCCCGATCACGCTGGTGGCGCCGCTCGCCGCGATCTACCCGCTGGTCACCGTGGCGATGAGCGCGATGATGCTCAAGCATGTCGAGATCACCGCGCGGATCGTCGCCGGAACCCTGCTGACCGTCGCCGGCGTCGCGCTGGTCCTGATCGCCTGATTGCCCGATACGCAAGACAGTGTTGCTGCCTCCGGCGCTGGGCAGGACCGCCGCGGCCTGCCACAATGGCTGTATTGCCGGAGTGAATTGTGAGAGCCCCCACCCCGTCCTACCCGCATCCCGCGCGACTGATCCTTATTCTATCGCTCGCTCCGACGGTCGGCCTCGGCATCGGCCGTTTTGCCTATTCGCTGGTGCTGCCCGACATGCGTGACTCGCTGGCCTGGTCGTATTCGGCCGCCGGCTTCATGAACACGATCAATGCCGCCGGCTACCTGGTCGGGGCGCTGTTCGCCTCGCGCCTGATCCAGCGGTTCGGGCTAGCCACATCGGTGCGCTGGTCGACGCTGGCCTGCGCGCTGTCGCTGGCGCTTTGCGCCATCTCGGGCAATTTCGCGGTGCTGAGCTTTGCCCGCCTGCTGGTCGGCTTCGCCGCCGCGATCGGCTTTGTCGGCGGCGGCGCGCTCGCGGCAACGATCGCGCAGTCGCGACCGGAACGCGCGAACTTCCTGCTCAGCCTGTTCTATGCCGGGCCGGGTGTCGGCATCCTGGCATCCGGCCTGATCGCGCCTTTCGTGCTGCAGGGCTTTGGCGCCGGCTCATGGTGGATCGTGTGGTGGGCGATGACCTTGCTTTCCGCGATCATGACCGTGCCGCTGTGGCTGGCGCCATTCCATGGCCATGCCGCCGCCGGCGGCATCGTGCGGACCAAATTCGCCGTCATGCCGGTCCTGATCTACCTCGCCGCCTATTTCCTGTTCGGCGCCGGTTACATCGCCTACATGACCTTCATGATCGCTTATATCCGCGACGGCGGCGGAGGCGCGATGGCACAGAGCGCGTTCTGGAGCCTGATCGGCCTCAGCGCCTTCGTCACGCCATGGGTGTGGCGGCGGGTGCTGGCGCTCGACCGCGGCGGGCTCGCGACCACCATCATCCTCGGCGTCAACGCGCTCGGCGCCAGCCTGCCGATCTTCGGGCACGCGCCACTGTTGCTCGCGATCTCGGCACTGGTGTTCGGCGTCGCGTTCTTCGCGGTGGTGGGATCTACCACCGCCTTCGTGCGCCTGAACTATCCGCCGCAAACCTGGCCGACTGCGATTGCCGTGTTGACCATCGCCTTCGGTATCGGCCAGACGCTCGGCCCGATTGTGGTCGGCGCCATCACCGACGCCGCCGGCAATCTCTCATTTGCGCTGAACGTCTCGGCCGCGCTGCTCGCGCTCGGCGCGCTGCTGTCGGCTTTTCAGCGGAAGGTCGGGCCTTAATCCTCCGTCGTCCCTGCGAAAGCAGGGGACCCATACTCCGCGGCCCGCGGAAGTGGCACACGGGTCGACGCCTCCCGCAACCACAACGATTTGTGGTTATGGCTCCCGGCTTTCGCCGGGACGATGGCTAACTCCCGCTGAACGAATTGTAGCCCTGGTCTTCCCAGTAGCCGCCCTTGTAGTCGTTGGTGACTTCCATCGAGAGCACGTATTTCGGGTTCTTGAAGCCGAGCTTGGTCGGCACCCGGATCTTCATCGGAAAGCCGTAGGCGCGCGGCAGGATCTCGTCGGCGAATTTGAACGTCATCTGGGTCTGCGGATGCAGTGCCGTGCGCATGTCGAGCGGCGAGTTGTAGCCGTCCTTGTCGGCACACTGGAACCAGACATAGTTGGCACGCATGTCGGCGCCAATGATCTTGAGGAAATCGCGCAGGGGCGTGCCGGTCCAGCTGCCGATCGCACTCCAGCCCTCGACGCAGATGTGGCGCGTCACCTGCTTGACCTGCGGAAGCTTGTACAATTCGTCCAGCGTCCACGGCCTCTTGTTCTCGACCAGCCCGCGCACCTCGAGCTTCCAGTCCGCGCCTGCGATCTCCGGCGCATCGTCGAGATCATAATAGGCATTGAACGGGAACGGCTTGGTGATCATGCTCTCGGGAAACGTTGGCGCGAGCGCATCCGGATTGAACACCCAGGCCTGCACCGCGTCGTTGAACTTCGAGACCTGCTTCAGCAATTCCTCCGCCGACGACGAATCGACCACGTCGCAGCCGGTCAGCAGCGTCAGCGCACCCAGGCCGGTGCCCGCCGTGACGAAACGGCGGCGCGTCAGCTCCGGCATCGTCTTCACCGCGTCGCGGACGAGCAGCTTCTTGTCGACACCGGGGATCAGGAGCTTGCGGAGACGACCCATGACAACCTCTTAAGACTCTTATTTTTGGGCATGATCAATTCCGAAAACCGGTTCCCACTTTTCGGGATCATGCCCTAACGGCCGATGATCATGGCGCGCAGGCTCTTCGGCACCAGCAGTGCGAGCGCGACGTGGATCACCAGGAAGGCGACGATCAGCGCCATGCAGGTGAAGTGGACATAGCGGGCGAAGTCGTAGCCGCCGAACAACGAGACCAGCCAATGCAGTTGCACCGGCTTCCACATCGACAGGCCGGACAGCACGATGACGACGCCGACGATGATGATGCCGGCATACAGCAGCCTCTGCACCGAATTGTACTTGCTGAGATCGTCATGCGACAGCTTGAAGGTCAGCGCAGCCTTGGTGTCGGCAATCACGCCGCCAGGGGTGATTGGCAGCAGCTTCTTGCGGAAGCGGCCGGTAGCGAAGCCAAGGGCCAGATAAAGCAGACCATTGACCATCAACAGCCACATCGCGGCGAAGTGCCAGAGCAGCGCACCGCCGAGCCAGCCGCCAAGCGTGATGCTGTGCGAGAACGTGAAGCCAAACAGCGGCGAGGCGTTGTAGATCTGCCAGCCGGACATGATCATCAGGATCATCGCGAATGCGTTGGTCCAGTGCACGATCCGCACCCAGACCGGCTGGATCGCCTTCGCCGGCGTGGCGGTCTCGGCCTGGTGGTCGCTGACGGCAAGGCTCGTCATGGAACATCTCTGCTCGTGGTCGTTACCGGGTTATACGCCCGGAACCGGCGTTTCGTTACGGGGTCGCGCGCTATCAGTTTGATATAGGCTACCTTTCGCGGTCACAAAAATGCGAGCCGGGGCGGGGCTCCGGCTCGCTATTTCGTAAGGCGCTCAGGGACCAGATCGGCCCGTCGGGTGCTACGTCGCCGGCATCAGCACGGTGTCAACCACATGGATGACGCCGTTGGACTGGTTGACGTTGGAGATCGTCACCATCGAGGTGCCGCCCTTGGCATCGACGATCCAGACCTTGCCGTCCTGCTTCTTGACGGTCAGTTCCTCGCCCTCGGCGGTCTTCAGCATCTTGCCGTCGGTGAGGTCGGAGGCCTCGAGCTTGCCCGGCACCACGTGGTAGGTGAGGATCTTGGTCAGCGTCGCCTTGTTCTCGGGTTTCACGAGGCTGTCGACGGTTCCGGCCGGCAGCTTGCCGAACGCGGCGTTGGTCGGCGCAAACACCGTGAACGGGCCCTTGCCTTCCAGCGTGCTGACCAAGCCTGCGGCCTTCACCGCCGCGACGAGGGTAGTGTGATCCTTCGAATTGACGGCGTTCTGGACGATGTTCTTGGACGGGAACATCGCGGCGCCGCCGACCATCACGGTCTTCTCCTCGGCGCGGACCGGCGCCACGACGGTGGCACTGATCGCGAGGGCGCTGAAGGCGGCGGCAGCGAGATAGGCAATACGCTTCGACATGGTTTTCGTCTCCCAATGAGGTATGCAGCCGGCGAAGCTTCGCCGGCGATGAAGGGGCAACAACGGCGCGTGTTGATTGATGAGAGCGGCGTCGTCAGCCTGAGCTACGGGAGGTTTTCGGTCTGGTTTCCGGAAATAACTCTTTGTGATTCCTGAAACCGTCTGGAGCGCGTTTCGTATGCGCGGCGATTTGCGCATCCCGCCAACCATTCCATTCAGCGGAATGGACGGGTGCGCTGCCGCGAGTAATTTGCTTGCCGCCACTCCTTGATTGGTTCAGCCTGAGATTGCGGCACGGCTTCGCAGAAAGCGGCAGCGGGGAGGCATCATCTCATGAGCAGCATCACGGCGGATGGGCATTCCGCGCCTGCGGTGAGCGAAGCAGGTAGCGACGTCGGCCCACTCGAGCAAAAACACCTGCAATACGCCAACTACCGCGCCGTCGCCGGCAGCATCGAGCTCACCAAAACGCATTGGCACATCGCCACCGCCAATGCGCTCGGCTGGGGCTTTGACGGCATGGACGGCGTGATCTTCGCGCTGATCTCGCCGATGGTAATCAAGGAGTTTGCGCTAAGCCTGCCGGAATACCGCTCCGGCATGCAGATCGCGCTGTTCGTCGGCATCGCCGGGCTGTATTTCTGGCCGTGGCTTGCCGACCGCTACGGTCGGCGCACGCTGCTCGCCGTCAACATCGCGCTGTTCTCGCTCTTGATGCCGGTCGCGGCGCTGTCGCCGACCTTTGCGGTCTTCGTGATCGCGCGCTCGCTGTTGTTCTTCGCGCTCAACGGCGAATGGTCGCTCGGCTCGATGCTGGTGGCGGAGACCTGGCCGGCCCGGCTGCGCGGGCGGGTGATCAGCATCACGCGGTCGGCGTGGTGCCTTGGCGCCACGCTCGCGGGCGCGATCACCGGGCTGGTCGCCGCCGATTTCGGCTGGCGTATCGCCGTGATGGTGCCCGGCGTGATCGCGCTGCTCGCGATCTATATCCGCTCCACCTGCCCGGAATCGCCCTATTGGGTGCGTGCGCAGGATCGCAAGCGGCGCATCTCGGACACGCTGGCCCGCGGTGGCACGGTCAGCGACGAGGACGGCGCCTGGTTCGGCAAGGCCAAGTCGGTCGGCATCCGCCAGGTGTTCATGCCCGACGTGCTGCCTTCGACATTGGTCGCGCTGTTCGTGGCCTGCGCAAGCACCTGCATCTACGGCACCGTCGGCGCCTGGATGCCGCTTTATTTGTCGACCGAGAAGCATTGGTCGACGACCGAATACAGCCTGTTCTACGTGTTCTATGGCCTGTGCGGCTTCCTCGGACTGTGCATGGTCGGCTGGCTGATCGACAAGATCGGTCGCCGCCGTACCTTCATCATCACCCTGATCGAGGGCGCGATCTTCATGACGCTCTGGGTCTATTCCGAGGACCGCGTGCTGCTGTGGGCGTTCGGGCTTCTCTGGTGTCTCGGCTTCCTCGGCTTCTGGGGCCCGAGCACGACGCTGACCGCGGAAATCTTCCCGACCCGCATCCGCGGCGCCGCCAACGGCGTGGTCTGGGCGATCGCCTATTTCGTCGGCTTCGTGCTGTTTCCCTTCGTCTCGATCGCACTCCAGCAGCACACCGGCTCGTTCGCGCTGTCGTTCCTCTGCATCCCCGTGCTGATGATCGCGATGGCGGTCGGCGTCTTCCTGTTCGTGCCGGAGCATTCCGGCAAGGAGCTGAACGAGATCATCGAGTGAGGCGAAGCGTGGTCACTAATCCGGACTGCGGATGGATGGCACACTGTCGTCCCGGCCAAGCCAACGGTCGGCGCGAAGCGCCGCCCGATGACAGGCTCCGCGCGAGCCGGGATCCATAACCACGAATGGCCGTCATCAGGCGTCGCTGGAGCCACGGCGCGCTCAATAATCCAACCCTGTGGTTGATGGGGTGGACGGCCCCCTACGGCATCAGTTGTGCCAGAATGAGGTTGTTGCAAATCTCAGACAAGGGAGCCGTCCGTGAGAGAGAT